>JBBSQW010000023.1:0-56363 GCA_038243635.1 Sphingobacteriales bacterium | reverse complement strand
TCATTTTTCGTCGTATTATAACTTGTATATCAAATTGACAACTACATTATACCTTAGCAATCATTTTATCGCTCAAATAATAACCATCTGGTTTTTTTATAAAATCAAATTCAATAATATGTTGTCTTTTCTTATCGCTGAGGCGTACTTTCAGCATTTTACCCTCATAGATAAATTCCATTTTATAGCGTAAATCATTACTATTTTTCAGTAAAATGAAATTTTGAAAAAAAACGGAATCTACGGAAATAATATTCTGACTGATTTTCAGCGGAAACTGCTTGCTTGTTCGTAGATTCCTATCTAAATCAACATCTATCAAAACTCTTTTTATAACATCTAAGTCGCTTTTTAGAGGTGCTAAAAACAGATTCGAGCTTGGACTGTTATTTAAAGTTGTTAAAGCATCAATTAAAAACTCACCTTCCTTCTTTTTTAAAGCTAAGTTTATGGTTTGATATTGAACTTTATCAGAAAAATAAATCAAGTTAATTTGCGGATCGCCAAATGTGTTTTTATTCTTTCCATTTACATTTTTAAAAAGAAAGACGACTTTATGATTTATTTTTAAGGTATCAAATGAGAACGTCTCTTTTTGATTTGGGTTCCGTGATTCTACATAAAATCTTAATGATAGGGTATCGGAATGCAAGTCAGATTCCTTCAAAATTTTCCTTAAAATTTCCTTATCAAAAATCCATTGCTGGTCTCGGCTTTTTTCTTCGATAATATTTTGTTGTTGGATACAAGAAAATAGTAACAGAGCAAAAATAACAGCTATTCGCATGGTCATGGTTTTATCGATAATTTATTAGTCTTCGAGTTAAAATCAATAGCTTCTCCTAATGATTCTCAAACAAATTTTATTGTCCGTCTAGGTTGTTACATGCTTTAGATTATTCAATCTCTGTTGTCTTTAGAGGACCTGCAAAAACATAAGTCGTATATTCCGTACTATCTTTTATTCTAACTATTAGTCGCTTAACATCCTGTTTAATTGCCGATTCAATTCTCTCTAAATCCAAATTGATTGCTACAGAAATTAGAGAAATAATAATTGTAAATGGTGTTTCCTTATAGCATTCAATAGCTAATCAAACACTTCTAAAATGTTATTCTAAATCTAATAAAAATCCGCTTACGATATCTAATTTTAATAATCAACATTAAATGAATGGTAAATGGCAATTTAATCAGCCACTCAATTTAAATTATCACAGTAAAAAAAAGAAACATCTCGTATTATTAAACGTATCACATCTTTTACAGAGTTATTAAGCAGTAATCTGTAAAAACCTCCGTTTTGTTATATATAGCCAATATAAAGGCTTATTTTAATGCTATTATATTAGTGCTTTACGAAGCTATTTATTTACTTTTGCAAACGAACCATATTAAATTTTAGATGGATACTTTATCTTATCTCAGCAACGCAGATTCAGCCTATATTGATTCTTTATATCAATCGTACAAAGAAGATCCTCGGTCAATAGATTTCGGGTGGCAGAAATTTTTTGAAGGTTTTGATTTCGGACAACAGTCTGAAGCTAAAATTACGGAAGCAACAGCAGATGGTTCTCCACCAGCTCACGTTTTAAAAGAAATTAATGTGCTCAACATGATTTACGGATACCGTAGTCGTGGGCATCTTTTCACCAAAACAAATCCGGTTAGAGAAAGAAGAAAGTACTTTCCAGGGAAAGAACTCGAGACATTCGGTCTGGAGCAATCAGATCTTGAAACTGTATTTAATGCAGGTGTTGAAGTTGGTTTAGGCCCTGCAAAATTAAAAGACATTTACCAATTATTGGAAGACACTTATAGCCAATCAATTGGAATTGAATATACTTACATGCGCAACCCTATCAAACTTAAATGGTTTGAGGAGCGTATGGAGAAAACCAGAAACAAACCCGATTTTAACGTAGAAACTAAAAAGAGAATTCTTAACAAACTAAACCAAGCGGTTGCGTTTGAAAGCTTTTTAGGAACTAAGTTTTTAGGTCAAAAAAGATTTTCATTAGAAGGTGCGGAAGCGTTAATCCCAGCTTTAGATTCTGTAATTGAAAAAGGTGCAGATTTAGGAATTGAAGAGTTTGTTATAGGAATGGCACACCGTGGAAGGTTAAATGTTTTAACCAACATTATGGGCAAAACCTATAAAGATGTGTTTTCTGAGTTTGAAGGAAAATACAATAAGGACCTTCCTTTTGGTGGCGATGTTAAGTACCATTTAGGCTTTTCATCTGATGTTGAAACATCATCTACCAAAAAAGTTCACTTAAGTCTTTGCCCAAATCCATCACATTTAGAAACCGTTGGTGCAGTAGTTGAAGGGATTACGCGTTCTAAAATGGATTTAAAATACCAGAGCGATTACAAGCGTATTGCCCCAATCCTTTTACATGGTGATGCTTCTGTAGCTGGTCAAGGTTTAGTTTACGAGGTTTTACAGATGTCTAAATTAGACGCCTACAAAACTGGTGGAACTATCCATTTAGTCATTAATAACCAAGTTGGTTTTACTACCAATTATAAAGATGCTCGTTCATCAACCTATTGCACAGATATTGCAAAGGTTACGCTTTCGCCAGTTTTCCATGTAAATGGAGATGATGTTGAGGCTGTAGTGTATGCTATTAATATGGCGATGGAATATCGTCAGCGTTTCCATAATGATGTGTTTATCGATATTTTATGTTACCGTAGATACGGGCACAATGAAGCTGATGAGCCACGTTTTACGCAGCCATTGCTATACAAAATCATCGAAAACCACCCAAATCCAAGAGAGATTTACGTAGAGAAATTACTTTCCTCTGGTGCGGTAGATATTAAATTAGCAAAGCAAATGGAAAAGGAGTTTAAGGACCTTTTGCAAGAACGTTTAAACGAATCTAAAGAAGACCCAGGTGCACCAACAAATCCAGCTTTCTCTGGTGCTTGGAGCAAAATGAGGTTCTCAAAACAAGAAGATTTCGAAACATCTCCAGATACGTCTGTTGATGAAAAAGAACTTTTAGCAATTGCTAAAAGTATATCTGTATTGCCAAAGGATAAGAAGTTCTTAGGTAAAATTGAGCGCTTATTTGGTGAGCGTTTAAAAATGGCTACCGAAACCCACGTATTTGATTGGGCAATGGGCGAGTTAATGGCTTATGCAACCGTTGTTAACGACGGCAACAGGGTGAGAATGAGCGGACAAGATGTGGAACGTGGAACTTTCTCTCACCGCCATGCGGTAGTGAAAATGGAAGATTCTGAAGAAGAGTACACTCCTATTCAGCATGTTTCTGCAACCCAGGCACCTTTTGAAATTTACAACTCTCACCTTTCCGAATATGGTGTTTTAGGGTTCGAATACGGCTACGCAATGGCCAACCCTAATGCTTTAACAATTTGGGAAGCACAGTTTGGAGATTTTTTCAACGGTGCACAAATTATATTTGACCAGTACGTTTCATCTGCCGAAACCAAATGGCAAAGGGCAAACGGTTTGGTAATATTGTTACCTCATGGTTACGAAGGTCAAGGTCCAGAACATTCGTCGGCAAGAATTGAGCGTTTTTTAGAACTTTGTGCAGAATTTAATATGCAAGTTGTAAACTGTACTACGCCAGCTCAGTTTTTCCATGTATTGCGTCGCCAATTAAAAAGAGGTATACGTAAGCCATTAATCAACTTCTCACCAAAAAGCTTGTTAAGATTCCCTAAATGTGTTTCTATCTTAGCTGATTTTACGGAAGGCAAATTCCAAGAAGTAATTGATGACAAAAATGCAAAAGGTGCTAAAGTAGAAAGAGTTTTAATTTGTTCTGGCAAAATCTATTATGATTTATTAGAAGAACAAGAAAAAGATAAACGCAGTGATATTGCAGTTGTGAGGTTGGAGCAAATGTACCCGACTCCTTTTAAGCAACTAGATGCTATCAAAGCAAAATACAACAAAGCAGAATTTATATGGGTACAAGAAGAACCAGAAAACATGGGACCTTGGCCATTTATTTGCCGTATTTTCAGAAAATCTGATTTTAACTTTGAGGTAATCTCGAGAAAGCCGTCAAGCAGCCCTGCAACCGGATTTGCTAAACAGCATTTAGCAGAGCAAGTTGCTATTGTTGCGAAGGCTTTTAACTTAAAAAACGTTGAACAAATAAAAGAAATAGTTAAAAAAACCTCCGTAGCCAAAACAGCTAAGGTAGATTAGTGACGAGGTTATATTAAAGAAATTATGAGCTTAGAAATTAAAGTACCCGCAGTAGGCGAATCAATTACAGAAGTTATTCTTGCTAAATGGGTTAAACAAGATGGCGAACATGTGGAAATGGATGAGGTTATTGCCGAACTAGAATCTGATAAAGCAACGTTTGAATTAACGGCAGAAAGCGCCGGAGAATTAAAGTTGGTAGCTCAAGAAGGAGACACGCTTGAAATTGGAGCTTTAGTTTGCACTATTGATGAAGGTAACGCAGGAAAAGTGGAAAGCGAACAACCAGAAACCAAAAGCGAAGTAAAAACGGAAGAAGAAAAACCTTCTTCTGATTCGAAATCTGAAGCTAAAGAAACTACAATTAAGGTACCTAGCGTTGGCGAATCTATTACAGAAGTTACGTTAATCAAATGGCTAAAACAAGACGGTGAAAGTGTAGCGCTAGATGAAATTATTGCTGAACTAGAATCTGACAAAGCAACTTTTGAATTACCCGCAGAAGTAGCCGGAATTTTAAATACAGTTGCAAAAGAAGGTGACATTTTAGCTATTGGTGCCGTGGTAGCAACCATTAGTGGTGGTGCTGGAAATGCAGAAAGCTCAAAGCCAAAATCTGAAAACGCTGAGTCCGCAAAAACCGAGAAAAGCGGAACTTCTTACGCAGACAAATCTCCATCGCCGGCGGCAGCAAAAATTTTAGCTGAAAAAGGAATTGATGCTAAAGATGTTAAAAGTACTGGCGTTGACGGTAGAATTACTAAAGAAGATGCGATGAACGCTCAAACGGCGGAAAGTCCAACTTCAAAAGTTGAAAGTTCAATTGTTTCTAAGTCTAATGGCAGTACTTCCGCACCGGCTGTTTCTGGAAAAAGAGATGAGCGTAGAGAGAAGATGACTTCTTTACGTAAGACGATTTCGAAACGTTTGGTTACCGTGAAAAACGAAACCGCGATGTTAACTACTTTTAACGAAGTAAACATGGCTCCAATCATGGAACTAAGAAAAAAATACAAAGATTCTTTCAAAGAGAAACATGGCGTAGGTTTAGGCTTTATGTCTTTCTTTACGAAAGCAGTTACAGATGCTTTAAAAGACTTCCCAGCTGTTGGTGCAAGAATAGACGGCGAGGAAATAGTTTACAGCAATTTTGCTGATGTTTCTATCGCGGTATCTGCACCAAAAGGTTTAGTAGTTCCAGTAATTAGAAATGCAGAAAGCATGACGATGGCTGAGATTGAAAAAGAAGTGGTAAGATTAGCAATTAAAGCCCGCGATGGCAAATTAAGCATCGAGGAAATGACTGGAGGAAACTTTACCATTACTAATGGTGGAATCTTCGGTTCTATGCTTTCTACACCAATCATCAATGCCCCACAATCTGCAATTTTAGGAATGCACAATATTGTGGAACGCCCAGTTGCAGAAAACGGACAAGTTGTAATTCGCCCTATTATGTATGTAGCACTTTCTTATGATCACAGAGTGATTGACGGGAAAGAGTCGGTAAGTTTCTTGGTTAAAGTGAAACAACTTTTAGAAGATCCTGCTCGGTTATTATTAGGCATCTAATTTTAGTGATAAATTATATTAAAACCTCTGCACTGTTAAAAGTTCAGAGGTTTTTGTTTTATTTGATCAAAAGATACGTAAGAAGACTAAATGTTGAAAGCAAAAAACCTTAAAGCTAAGATCCATTATTTAAAACTTATGTTCAAAATAAATGGATTTAAGTATTGCACCACGCCTGAAATGAGATTTAAAAAACACCTATTTATTTTACTAATTTTTATCGGAGCAAGCCAAAAACAGGGATTAGCACAACAAATAGAAGGCGCAATTAATTTCCACGGCTTTGTAGACAATAGAGAATATTCAAAATCTAACAGAAACTCCCCTACTTACTTTGGCGCTAGGTTTTCGCCAGAGATCGGATTGCTGGTTGATAGCGTTCACCGGTTTAGAGTTGGTGTAAATGTGTTGAAACAGTTTGGATCAAGAGACTTTACGGATAAAGTAGATGCTGTTGTTTATTACCAATATCAAAAGCAAAAGAACAATTTTTTTATTGGTGCTTTTCCAAGATTAGGCTTAATTGACGATTACCCTATTGCTTTACTTTCCGATACTTTGAGTTATTTCCGTCCGAATATTGAAGGGATGCTTTATCAATATCAAACAAAAAACTTTATACAAAACCTTTGGATTGATTGGACAGGGAAACAAACCGCAACCGACCGAGAAACTTTTCTATTTGGTTTTTCGGGCAAGTACCAGCCGGGAATGTTTTACGTTAGCAATTACGCCTATCTGTTCCATAACGCTTTATCAGGAATTTCGCCACCGGGGCAACATCTGGAAGACAACGGAGCGGTACAGCTACAATTAGGTTTAGATTTTGGTAAAAAAACCTTTTTAGATTCGCTAACCATTAGTGCCGGACCAATAATTTCCATAGAGCGCACCAGAAATGTAACTGGTATTCAAACCCCAAAAGGGTTCATCACCTATTTACATGCCGGCTACAAGCAATTCAGTTTAAAGAATACCTTCTACGCTGGCGAAGGTCATCATTTAATAAATGGAGATGTTTTTTACAGCGCTAAACAATACGACCGTTTAGATTTGGGTTGGACACCAATTTCTTTCAAGAATATTGAAGGAGGTTTTGTGTTTAGTTTCCATTTTTTGAATAATATTATTGATAGCCAACAAGCTTTTTCTTTAAGATATAGGGTTAGAGGGAGTAGGAAGTTGAGACGCTGATCGTGTAAGTCAAAACCAATAGTTAGTGGAAAAAAATTTCGCAATAGGGAGTGGTACGGAAATCCTTAATCCCTATTTTTCTTTGAGATTAACATTGGAGAGAAAGCCTGACCCCCCCCGATAGCTATCGGGATCATGGGTATTGCCCAAAAAAGCTTACAAAACTACCTTTTCAATCATTTTGATGTAACCCGCAATTCCTTCCTCAATTTCCTTCACATATACAAACTCGTCAGCAGTATGTGAACGAGCAGAATCGCCAGGACCGCATTTTAAAGACGGGATATCTAATAACGACTGGTCTGAAGTAGTTGGCGAACCATAAGTGTTTTTCCCCAACGCAATACCAGCCTGCACAATTGGATGTTCTTTAGGGATAGATGATGGCTTTAACCTGATAGAACGTGGAATAACTTCGCAATTCACAAATTGACGGATAATTTTAAGTACATCTTCGTTGCTGTAAGCATCTGTTACACGTACGTCAACCGTAAAAGTACAATTATCAGGCACTACATTATGTAAAGTACCTGCGTTAATGATCGTTACAGACATCTTAATTGGGCCTAAAGTTGGAGAAACCTTGGTGAACCTATAATTTTGAAACCACTCAATATCTCTCAATGCTTTGTAAATAGCGTTCTCTCCTTCATCACGAGCTGCATGACCAGATTTTCCTTCCACATGACAATCTAAAACTAATAAGCCTTTTTCGGCAATAGCTAAATCCATTAAAGTAGGTTCGCCAATAATAGCAAAATCAAGCTTGCCCAATTCTAGAATAACCGATTCCAAACCGCCTTTTCCAGAGTTTTCCTCTTCGGCAGTGGTAGCTATAGCAATGTTATATTTTAAACTTTCTTGATTATAGAAATGCAAAAATACAGAAATTAACGACACCAAACATCCACCTGCATCATTGCTACCTAACCCGAAAAGCTTCCCGTCGACAATATCTGGAGAAAACGGATCACGAGTGTAACTTTTGTTTGGCCTTACTGTATCGTGGTGTGAGTTGAGTAAGATAGTTTGCTTTTCAGCATCGAAATGCTTGTTATAAGCCCAGATATTGAAACCTTTAGTATGAAATTGAACTCCTTTTTCGGTAAAGAAATCTGTTAGAATTTTAAATGTATCTGCCTCTTCTTTACTAAAAGATGGTGCTGAAATTAATTTTTTCAACAATGAAACTGCCTCATTATAAAGTACTATATCCGTCATGTCCAATCTTTGTTCTTGATTCTTACTCTTGCTTCTTTGTTCTTTTCTCTGAGAAGCTACTCCTTAACGTACAATTCGCCAGCTATTTTCGCCGACATTTTAATTCCTTTAATCATTGCAGAGCTGAAACCATTATGCTCCATTTCGTTTAATCCGGCAATTGTACAGCCTTTTGGCGAGGTCACCTTATCAATCTCACTTTCTGGATGCGATGCCAATTGCAATAATAAATCTGCTGCACCTTTAGCGGTTTGTGCAGCCATTTTTAAAGCGTCATGTGCATGAAAACCAACTTCTACCCCACCCTGAGATGCCGCTCTGATAGAACGCAAAAAGAACGCTATTCCGCAAGCACACAAAGCAGTTGCAGAGGTCATTAAGTCTTCCTGAATTTGGATAGAAATACCCACAGTATCAAAAATCTGTTTTACTGTTGCCACACTTTCCGCTGATGCATTATCCGTAGCAAAACAAGTCATAGATTGTTGTATGGCAATGGCAGTATTCGGCATTACGCGAACCACTTCTAAATCATCATATAACTTTTCTTTAATATTTTTACAAGTAACACCCGAAACTACGGAAGTAAATAATTGTGTTTTTGGATTGATTGAAGATTTAATCTCGTCCAAAACTTTGTTTACCTGCTGGGGCAAAACTGCTAAAACGATGATATCAGCATGCTTTACAGCCTCGGCGTTATTGTTTGTGGTACTAAAACCTTGCTCTGCGTATGCTGCTAAACCGCTCAAAGTTCTGCGGGTTAAGGTAATCGACTCCGCCTTATACAAACCGCTTTTAACTAATCCTTTAGCTAAAGACAAGCCCATATTTCCGCTTCCGATGATGGTTATTTTTTTCATTTTGTATTAGTTTGTTAGGTTTTAGTTCGTTAGGTGGTTAGGTGTTAGTTTGTTAGGATTTTTCTAAAGACTAAATATCAGCTCATTACTTTTAAGTTTTTGAGCGTTTTAACAGGCTATCCGTTCATACTGCACAAGCCTTAACCACTAGGCCGGTACCACTTCTATCCTTAACGCAAATTAGCCATACAACTCTGTGAACTCTGCGCCCTCTGTGTTAATCTTCGACTCCGCTCAGATTGATAGAAGCGATAGAATTACATCTGCTCAACCTACGTTTTCTCTGTAAAAACTCTGTGTCCTCTGTGGTTATTCTTCGACTCCGCTCAGATTGATAGAAGCTACTTAACTAACTTAGTCCCGAATTCCAGCCCCGCCCCCAAATCATTCAAATCATCTGCTTTACCAATATAAACCGCAGATACACCTTTATTTATCGCATCAAACGCATTATGCAATTTAGGCAACATTCCGTCGGCAACAATACCTTTTGTTTTTAAATCCTCGTACGTGGTTGGGTTAATTTTTCTGATTACTGATGAATCATCGTCAACATCTACCAAAACGCCTTTCTTTTCGAAACAGTAAACCAAAACGGTTTTATAGTTTTTCGCCATTGCAACTGCCAAAGCAGAAGCAACCGTATCTGCATTGGTATTTAAAAGCTGACTTTCACCGTCATGCGTAATCGCAGAAAAAACAGGAATAAAACCAGCCTCTAAAAGTTTAGCTAAGTTCTCAGTAGAGACAGAGTTTTCATCTAAATCACCTACAAATCCAAAATCAACTTCCGTTAAAGTATCATCGGTTTTAGATTTTATTTTTTGAACTGGGCGTTTCGTTGCTTTAATCAAATTACCATCGGCACCGCTTAAACCTAATGCATTACAACCAAACATTTGCAATTGAGCGACTAGGTTTTTACTGATTAAACCAGCATAAACCATCGTTACAATCCGCAAAGTTTCAATATCTGTAATTCTGCGACCGTCCACCATTTTAGCTTCAATATGCATTTCTGCAGCAAGCTTGGTCGCCATTTTTCCGCCACCATGAACAAGTATTTTATTACCTTTTAAATCAGCGAAAGCTTTTAAAAATTCATGGAGCTTTTCTGAATGGTCTATAACGTTGCCCCCAATTTTTATGATGTAGAGAGCCTCACCCCGGCCCTCTCCAAAGGAGAGGGAGGTAGAAGTGGATATGTTTTGGGAATTATTGAGTTCCATTAGTATATTTTATTCTGGTTTTACCCATTTGCGATAGAGCCTCTCTATTTAAATAGTACAGTTTACCGTTATATTTTTCCATTCTATAAGCAAGTACTCTCCTTCGCAGAGGATTTAGGTGAGGCTTCTGCTCTTCAACATTTCCTTTAATACCACTTGTGCTGCCCAAACTCTATTATTTGCTTGGTTTAACACCAAAGAATTTGGTCCGTCAAGTATTTCATGAGACAGTTCTAAACCTCTGCGCACTGGTAAGCAATGCATTACGCCTGCATTGTTGGTTAATTTCAACTTTTCATTCGTCATCATCCAACCTTCGCCATCTGTTAAAATTTTTCCGTAATCGTTATACGACGACCAATTTTTTACATACACAAAATCAGCATCTGCCAAAGCTTCATCCTGATTGTTTGTTACGGTTGCATTTCCTACAAATTCTGGTGCTAAATCATAACCTTCTGGGTGTGTAATTACAAAATCATAATCCGCTTTGTTCATCCACTCTGCGAAGGAGTTTGCAACCGCTTGTGGTAACGGCTTAACGTGTGGCGCCCAAGTCAAAACAACTTTAGGTTTTGCGATTTTCTTTAATTCCTCAATCGTAATTAAATCAGCCAAACTTTGTAAAGGGTGGCGTGTTGCCGATTCCAAACTTACAACGGGCACTCCACTAAATTTCACGAATTTATTGAAAATAGTTTCTGCATAATCATCTTCACGATCTACCAAACCTGGGAAAGCTCTAAAACCAATAATGTCGCAATATTGGCCCATTACACCAGCTGCTTCGCGTATGTGCTCCACAGTTGTACCGTTCATAATTACACCGTCTTGCGTTTCTAAAGCCCATCCTTCCTTGTCCAAATTCATCACAATCACCTGCATTCCCAAATTCATACCCGCTTTTTGGGTACTTAAGCGAGTTCGTAAACTGGGGTTCAAAAAAATTAAACCTAAAGTTTTGTGCTTGCCTAATTGCTCATCTACAAAAGGTTTTTTCTTTAACGAAATTGCATCGGAAACTAATTGTTGTATATCTGTTACGTCGTTAACGGTGGAAAAAAGATTCATTGGTTTTAAGGTTTGGGGTGTAAGGTGTAGGGTTTAAGGATTTGCTAATTATTTTAAGGTTTTAGATTAATCATTTGTCTGCTCTTAAAAATTTGAGAAATGAAATCAACATCGCTCTTACTTCATTAACTTGCGAATTTACCTTTTCATAATCCTCTAAAGAAATATATTCTAATTCAAATGCAAAAAAGCAGCAATAATCCACCTCGTTTGTCGAACCTAAAGAAATATCTAAAAAACGAGCAAAATCCTTGTCATTGTATCTACCACAACCTTCGACTATATTAAGTGGTATTGATAATACTGCTCGATTACATTGAGAAGTAAGTTCATATTTTTCTTCTTTCGGAAATTTGACAAATATTTTCTTCTTAACAAATTTGTTTAATTAATGAGCTTTTTTCCTGACTTCCAGCTTTTTATAATTCCTCATTATTTATCCATTTAATAAGTCCTTAAAGCTTACGCTCTAAACCTTAGATCTCTTTAGAAAACGCTTCTAGGAATCTATCCGCGTGAGCTATTGATAAATTCAACGCAGGTAAAAGTCTAATGACATTTGGACTAGCGGCACCTGTAAATATATGATGTTTAAAAAGTAATTCCTTTTTCACATGACTTAACTCCTCTGGCAAATCTATCCCAATCATTAACCCTCTTCCTCTTACCTCGGTAATCTTATCAAATTTCTTTAATTCAGCAATCAAATAATCTCCAACTTTTGCTGCGTTGGCGATCAAATCATCTTGTTCTATAACTTCCAAAACTGCTAAAGCTGCTGCGCAAGCTAAATGATTCCCTCCGAAAGTTGTACCCAACATTCCATGCCAAGGTTTTAATTTCGGACTGATGCTAATTGCCCCAATTGGAAACCCGTTGCCCATACCTTTTGCCATGGAATAGATATCAGCGGCAACGCCAGCAAAATCTTGCGAATAAAACTTTCCACTTCTGCCGTAGCCGCACTGAACGGAATCGGCAATAAAATAAGCACCATGTTGATCACATAAGGACCGAATGGCTTGCAGAAATTCGTCGCTAGCGACTCTAATTCCGCCAACACCTTGAATGCCTTCAATTATTACTGCACAAATTTCTTCCCCTTCATCTTCAAAAACTGATTTTAATGCCTCAACATCATTAAAAGGAAGAATAATAGCATTTGGATTTTGGTTAACCGGAGCAACAATTTTAGGATTATCTGTTACAGAAACCGCTAAGGAAGTCCGCCCGTGAAAACCTTTGGTAAAGGAAATTATTTTCTTTCTACCGTTAGCAAACGAAGCCAATTTCAAAGCATTCTCATTAGCTTCTGCTCCCGAGTTACATAAAAACAATTGATAATCTTCTTTTCCAGAAACCCGACCTAGCTTCTCTGCCAGCTCTACCTGTAAAGGAATTTCGATGGAATTAGAATAAAAACCAATCTGGTTTAACTGATCTGTCAATCGCTTTACATAATGCGGATGTGTATGTCCAATAGAAATCACTGCATGACCGCCATATAAATCTAAATATTCTTGTCCTTTATTATCCCAAACCAAACTCCCTTGGCCTTTTACAATATTTATATTATTGATTGGGTATACGTCGAATAGTTTCATTGCTTTAAGTTTAAAGTAGAAAGTAAAAAGTTTAAAGTCTTACCTTCTTAATTAAAGAAATCAACATAGCTTTGATTTCTCCTATTGATTTGTTAAGCAAAACAAAATCTGCCTCATTAATGTAATTAAGTTCTTTAGATAAGAAAACTAAATACTCAGCTTCTTGACTTGAACCTAGCGAAATTTGTAAAAACGACGCAAAATCTTTTTGTGTAAACCGTCCGCAACCTTCAGCAATATTAGTCGGAATTGAACTAAATGCTCTTCTTAACTGACTAACTAATGCAAAAATTTCTTTCTTGGGAAATGTTTTAGTGACTTTATAAACCTCTAGAGTAAACTGATGCGACTTTTTCCAAACTTGAAGATCTTTGTAGTCTTGCATACTTTTTACTTTAAACTTTTCACTTTTAATTCTAAAAGAAAGAAGCTTTCAATTTAAGACCGCTTGTTTCCTCCAGTCCAAATATCAAATTCATATTTTGTACTGCTTGTCCAGATGCTCCTTTTAATAAGTTATCTGTGATGGATAAAATAAGTAGTTTATTACCATGTTTTTCTAAATGGATTAAGCATTTGTTAGTGTTAACCACCTGCTTTAAATCAATATTAGCTTTACTAAGGTGGGTAAACGGAGCATCCGCATAAAAATCCTGATAAAGTTTTTGTGCTTCTGCCAAACTTAAATCACAATCCGTATAAATTGAGGCTATAATTCCGCGAGGAAACGCACCTCGGTAGGGAATAAAGTTGATGCTATCCACAAAATTAGATTGTAGCTGTGTAATGCTTTCACCAATTTCATTGAGATGCTGATGTTCAAAAGCTTTATAAACCGAAAGGTTATTATTTCTCCAGCTAAAATGCGAAGTTGGCCCGGGTTTTTGTCCGGCCCCGGTAGAACCTGTTGTTGCTGAAATATGGACTTCTGATTTTAACAATCCTGCTTTAGCTAATGGCAATAAACCCAACTGTAAACAAGTTGCAAAACAACCAGGATTGGCAATATTGGTCGCAGATTTTATTTTCTCTTTATTTAACTCTGGCAATCCATAAGTAAAC
This sequence comes from Sphingobacteriales bacterium, assembly GCA_038243635.1. GTDB lineage: Bacteria > Bacteroidota > Bacteroidia > Sphingobacteriales > Sphingobacteriaceae > Pseudopedobacter. The sequence continues at coordinate 42,340 of JBBSQW010000023.1, read as the reverse complement.
TTTCTATCGTCAATTGTTGATTTCTGCTTTAATCTAAAATCCTGAGATAAATCGATAATTTTAATCCTGTCATCAAACTTATTTGCTTCTAAAAACTTCCTTGCATCGCCATGTCCAACACAAAGAAAAAGCACATCAATATTCTGAAAAAGCTCATTCGTAAATTTGAGGTCAGTATCACCCAATAAATCGGTATGAACGTCAGAAATTAAATTCCCAGCATTGCTGTTGCTATGCACAAAAGCAATATCCACGTTGGGGTGATTTACTAAAATCCTTAATAATTCGCCACCTGTATAACCTGCTCCACCTACTATTCCTGCTTTAATCATTTTCATTTTTATAAGGTTGAAGGAGTAAGGTTTAAGGTGAAAGGTTTATAGTCGTTACAACCTTACGCCTCACACCTTTTGCCTTACCCCTCCTTATTTACTTTATGCCAAATAGCTACCTGATTACCGAAAATCTTAGAAAAACCTTTTACGTCTTCTCCCGTGTAACCTTCGTTCATTTCACCGTAGCTACCAAATTCATTATTCATCAAATCATTTGCAGATTCAATTCCAATGACCACAAAACGATAAGGCAGTAATTGTAAGAATACTTTTCCATTTACCGTTTTTTGAGTGTTGGTCAAAAACGCCTCAATGTCACGCATAATTGGATCGTGGAATTGCCCCTCATGCATCCAGTTTCCGTAGAACATGGACAATTGATCTTTCCAACTTAGCTGCCATTTGGTAAGCGTATGCTTCTCTAAAGCATGGTGTGCTTTAATGATCACCATTGGTGCTGCTGCTTCAAAACCTACTCGACCTTTAATTCCAATAATGGTATCGCCAACGTGAATATCCCTACCGATTCCAAAAGGACCAGCAATTTTTTGCAAAGCTTGAATGGCTTCCACCGGATGAATATATTTTTGACCGTTTACGGCAACCAATTCGCCTTTTACAAACTCCAATTCTAAATCTTCTGGAGTGCTTTTGGTAACCTCTGTTGGCCAAGCTTCTTCTGGCAACATTCCTTTAGAGGAAAGCGTTTCCTTTCCGCCGACAGACGTTCCCCAAATTCCGGCATTAATAGAATACTGTGCTTTTTCTGCATTGATCTCTACCCCGTGTTTGCGTAGGTATTCAATTTCTGCATCGCGACTTAATTTTAAATCTCTAATTGGCGTGATGATGCCCACTTTCGGTATCACAATATTGAAAATCATATCGAAACGAACCTGATCATTACCAGCTCCAGTACTACCATGCGCTACGAAACCTGCACCAATTTCTTTTGCGTAATTTGCAATAGCAGTTGCTTGAGTTACCCTTTCGGCACTTACAGAAAGGGGGTAAGTATTGTTTTTTAATACATTACCAAACACCAAATACTTTATATAATCATTATAGTAACCTTTAACAGCATCAACAACGTGGTGAGATGTTACGCCTAAGCTGTACGCTCGTTCTTCAATCTGCTTTAATTCTTCATCAGAAAAACCACCAGTATTTACAACTACAGAATGTACTTCTAAATCTAAATCTTTAGTTAAATAAATACAACAAAATGAGGTATCTAAACCTCCGCTAAATGCTAAAACAACTTTTTTCTTCATCTTATGGGTATTGAGAATTGAGTATGGCGTATGGAGACTCATTACGCTCTACTCAATACTATATTAATTTGCCAAACTAAGGGCTATAATTTTTGTAAAGCTTTTTAACTTAGCTTCTATTCTTTTAAAAAGCGTTGCTTTTTTTGTAATCTGCTTAAATCTTTCTTCCTCTTCTACCTTCTTCTCTGCAGGGTCGTAAAGCATGGCGGTACAAAGACAATTTTGGCGACCTTTACTCACCAGAATATCATAGTTTACACAGCTTCTGCATCCGTCCCAAAACTTCTCGTCTTGCGTAAGTTCCGAATAGGTAACTGGTTCGTAACCCAAATCAGAATTTATTTTCATTACGGCCAAACCAGTAGTTAAACCAAATATTTTAGCATCTGGATACTTTTGTCTGGAAAGTTGAAAAACCCGAGTCTTAATGGCTTTTGCTAAGCCACACTTCCGATAAATAGGATTCACAATTAAGCCAGAGTTCGCCACAAAATCGCCGTGACTCCATGTTTCGATATAACAAAAACCCGCCCATGTACCATCTTTATGCAAAGCAATAACTGCCTTACCTTCCAGCATTTTATTAGAAATATATTCTGGAGAACGTTTTGCAATACCGGTGCCTCTCGCTTTAGCAGAAACTTCCATTTCATTACAAATGGTTTCTGCAAAACCAACATGTTGAAGGCCTGCAACTAATATATTAAAATCGGGATTATGCATTTATTGAGGTGGGGATTATACCCACATTTTCTATTAAACAACAATAAGTCTTTTTTGATGAAACCATCATTCACCGATGGCATACTGTGGGTTATTTCTGTTCTCAGACCAATCAAAATCTGGGAGCAGATAGCGGTCTTCGTCGCAATAAAATTGTTCTGAAAGAAGGTAAACAAATAAACATAGAAACAGCACACTCATGACCCGGAGTATTACTGAATTGTTTATGTAGATTATTTTGTTTCATCTTTTTAACTATCAGGCTTTAAAACCTGTTTTACAACGCAAAATAGCGTATAATTTTCTTTAAATACAACAATTAATGCAATTAATAACAGGTTTTTACACTACACAAATAAAGCCAAAACCCTGATATCAAAAAAACCGCTCTTAAAATAAATTTAAGAGCGGTTATAAGTTTTTAAAAATGCTTTAATTAACTTTATACTTTCTTTAATCTTATAATGTGACACCAATGCATCACTTTAAGCACTGGATACACTGGGTCAATCTCGAACCATTTTTTCGCAAAATTTGCACTATTAGGAAATTTGTGATGATTATTTTGAAATAACTCTCCTAACATTAAAAAATCAAATGGCGTGGTGTTTTTTGACTTATCGCTGTTATCAAAATTGGCGTATCCATATTTATGGCCACACCAGTTTACAATGGCGCCATGCAAAGGTCCCATCACAAAATGGAAAGGCAACAATAACCACATCCACCACTGTGTTGCAAAGGCTACATAAAAAGCTACATATCCTAATGAAAATAAAACTCTAGAAAACACTGACGTACCTAAATCATCAATCAACTTCCATTCGGCATAATCGCCTCTGAACTGTGGTTCTGGTTGCTCCAAATCTTTTTCAAAAATGTGATAAGTTCCGCGTGTATTCCACATCATTTGAAAAACGTCTTCAAAAAAATGAGGCGAGTGTGGATCTTTTTCCGTGTCGCTAAAAGCATGATGCATACGGTGCATGATAGCATAAGCTTTTGGCTTTAGATAAGATGCGCCTTGGCCAATATAAGTTAAAATGTAAAAAAACTTATACCAGAAACTGTTAAGATGAAACATCTTGTGCGACGCATATCTATGTAAAAAGAAGGTTTGTACAAACAAAGAGATAAACCAGTGAGCAATGAAAAATATAATAATGTACATGCTTGCGCTGTTATTTTTAATTTATGGATTTGAATTAGGTGGCGAATTTAGCCAATGATTGCGGATTATAGCATGACAATTATCATTTGTGAAAAAAATAACTGAAATATGGCATAAAACTTATTAACCCGCAATTTTATAAACGAATTTGGTTGTTAAGCAGTTTTTATAATTGAAGGATTTACTCGCATTAGGGATAGAATGGATACCGGCCCGAGCCTAATGCCAGAAGCAGTATGAATGGATAGCCCGCCCGAATGCCACAATAAACTTAGCTGTTATATAAATTAGGGTATAGATTTTGTTTTATACGCATATATTAAAACATACAACTATGAGACTACCACACGGAAGCTACGAAACGTTATCGGAAGCGATGAATAAATTGAAAGAACAAGGGTTTAATTACGAGTTCGACTTCAAAGATGCGCACTTATGTTGCGCTTCTGAAAACAGAGAGTTTGGAGCGGCAGAACTTAAAATTGTTGAAGTACATCGTTTTGAAGGAATTAGCGACCCAGAGGATAACTCTATTTTATACGCCGTTGAAAGTAATGATGGCGCTAAGGGTTTAGTGGTTGATGCTTATGGAATGTATGCTGATGCGGAAAAAACTGAATTTATGAGCGGGATAGAGATTGTGGATCATAATCAGGATCCTGAAAACAAAACGGAAATTTAAAAATTGACTATTAAACCGCTGAAGCTATCCTTAAAAAAGCATGGCAATGATAGCTTCAGCAGTTAAACCGTCTGCTTCTGCTTTGTAATTTCTAACAATCCTATGTTTTAAAATTGCGATTGCTACGGCTTGTACATCCTCAATATCTGGAGAGTACTTGCCTTGAATTGCTGCATGACATTTTGCGCCAATTACCAAAAATTGTGACGCCCGGGGGCCAGCGCCCCATGACAAGTATTTATTTACCTCGTCCGTAGTATGCTGGGTTTGCGGGCGGGTTTTAGCCACCAACATTACGGCATATTCTAGCACATGATTAGCAATTGGGATTTTTTTAATTAAATCTTGAAAGTAAGATATTTGAGCCGCGTTCAAAATCCGATTTAAATCCGGCACTCTGTTGCTTGTTGTGTTTTTTACGATGTTCAGCTCTTCTTCAAAACTTGGATAGCCTAAGTCAACGTTAAACATAAAACGGTCCAACTGTGCTTCGGGCAAAGGGTAGGTTCCTTCCTGTTCTATCGGATTTTGCGTAGCCAAAACAAAAAATGGCTTTGGTAAAGCATGCGTAACACCGGCAGCTGTTACCGATTTTTCTTGCATGGCTTCCAATAAGGCAGCTTGCGTTTTTGGTGGTGTACGGTTAATCTCATCCGCCAAAATAATATTTGAAAAAACAGGACCTTTGATAAACTTAAAGTGCCTGTCTTCTCCTAAAATCTCACTTCCAATTATATCAGAAGGCATTAAATCTGGCGTAAACTGGATTCTGTTAAAGGATAAATCTAAAACATTAGCCACAGTTTGCACCAGTAAGGTTTTTGCCAAACCTGGCACACCAACCAACAAACAATGTCCGTTACTAAAAACAGAAATCAGCACAGATTTTACAACTTCATCTTGCCCAACAATAACCTTAGAAATTTCTTTTCTAAGTTCGTTGTACACCTTGCTAAAGGCGTCTATAGCATCCGCATCTGATTGATAATTCATATTATTTTGCTGCTGTTGGACTATCAACAATCCACTCTTTTAAAATCTCGCAACCGCTGTAATCATCATCAATTTTGATGTAGGTTGATTTTCTTCTTTTCTCAAACCACTTACTTACCGTTCTATTGATTTTATCCTCGTAAGCTGCATCTTTAATTTTCGGTAAATCCTGATCTAAATTTGCAGTGTGTGGAGGTATTTTACTCTTTAAATACATAAAGCGATATCCAGCTTTTCCACGAGCATCAGTAAACATTGCTGGGTCGGAGTAAGTTCCAACCTTCATAGTATCTATGGTTAAAAACACCTTTGGATCTAAACCATCTGTTGGAATAAAAGTAGTACGTGACTGAACATTCTGTGCGTTCAACAACATTCCACCATTAAATTTAGTTTCTTTTTCATCAGAAAAAAGAGAAGCTGCTGTAGAAAAATCTAACTTCCCACTTTTAACTTTTTGGTAAGTAGAATCTATCTCTACTCTTGCTCTTTCTAATGCAGCAGCAGGCGTTTCTGGAATAATTAAAATATGCCTAGCCCTAACTTGTTCCCCTCTGCGCTCTAGTACCTCTAAAAAATGGAAACCAAATTCTGTTTCAAAAACTGGAGACATTTCTTTTTCTTTTAATTTAAACGCCCAAGAGGTAAACTCTTTTGCCATGGTTTGTCTGTCAAAAAACGGCAATTCACCGCCTTCTCTTGCCGAACCCGGATCCTGAGAATATAAACGAGCTAGAGTTGCGAAGCTATCGCCCCCCTTAATTCTAAGTCTAAGTGCTTCCGCTTTATCTTTATAGACCTCCTTTTCTTTTTTCGTTAAATCTGGGTAAACCACAATTTCACCAACCTCTACTTCTGTATTAAATTCAGGTAACGAGTCCTTTGGAAAACCTTCAAAATAACGTCTAACTTCTAAAGGAGTAACCTCTACCTTTTCGGTGATTTTGGCCTGCATTTTTTGAGCTATCAATTGTTCTTTAATTTCAGGTCTAATCTCATCTTTATACTGTATTAAAGATCTACCTAAAAAGCCTTCCAGTTTTTCTTGTCCGCCTGCTCTTGATGTCATTGTACGCATTCTACGGTCAATTTCACCATCAACATCATCATCTTCTACCGTGATAGAATCTAATACAGCCTGTTGTGTAAGCAATTTCTGACTCAGCATATTCTGTAAAAAACTACATTTAATTGCCTCATCAGCTTTATTACCTTGCACTAAGTATTGTGCATATTGCTGATCAACTTCCGATTTTAAAATAATATTATCGCCGACAACAGCAACTACTTTATCTACCACTTTATCTTGTGCATAGCTATTTGCTAAACCTAAAAAGATGATACCTATTAATACTATGTATTTCTTCATTTATCGTATATTTCTAATTCGTTGTTTTTTTGAGCCTCACTAAAAACCTCTTTTTCCATTTGATTAATGAGGGTTAGTTTTCTCTGATTTAAAATCAGATTCTTTATATTTTCTTTTTCAAAAGTAATGGGCGACAAGCTATCCCTAAATTTTGAATCTCGCAAAATTATAAGATATAATGCATTATTATCAGAAATTTCAAAAATACGGTTTAAATTATTGTAATTATTTTCTGATATTCTTGAAATCGGTAATATTTTCTCTAGCTCATCTATATAATGCCATGCAGTATCCAGCAAAGAAAAGTTGGGAGAGTATTTAAAGCAGTATTTCTCTAGCAAATCAACATCACGCATATCTTTAGACGCAAACAACTTTTTCACCATCGAAACTTTGGGCGCATTTTCTGGCAGCTTGATGTAGGAAACTTTCAGTATTGGCTTTTTAAGCTGAAAGTTATCCTTATTAATATCGTAAAACTCATGAATCTCTTTATCGGCAACCAAAGTGTCCAGCTTTTGTTTAATCAGTTCCTGCTCATACTCAAACCTAATGAGCGACATTTTGTAATTAGCTAAACGGTTCTCTATGCTTTTATTATCAATGTTTACATTATTTTCTGCTTGGTGCTGAATTACCTGCTCGTGTTGCCACTGATCTATAAATGCTTTTACAATAGCACTACTGTCGTTTCCATGCGTATTTTTAGGTACTAACCCCTCTAAATCTGAAACATAAAGGTATTTATCATAAGCTTTTGCAATAGGTTTACCCTTTGAATCACCAAAATTACTACAGGAAATTAGCACTAAACTTAACGAGCATAAGTACGTTAGATTTTTAAACAATTGCATCATTTTGGAACGAAAGTAAAGCCTTTTTAGCGTAATTTAGCCATGCTTTACATTTTTTAACATTTTTTAGCGAATTTCACAACGCATGAATCCACTACAAACAGATAATTTAATTGCCTTAAGTTTATTGCTAGATGAAGATATCTACGTTTTAAATGATTTGCCTAAAACAGAGTTAGCGCAAGCAGCAGTTGAAAAAAAATTGGAGGTTGCAACCGATACACAAAAACTTGATACAAACCTGACTGTTGAACTCCCCAAAGTTGAGCCACCGATAGTTGCAGATCCAACCCCTCAAACGACTCCAACAATTACCATTCCGAGAATTGACAAGCCACCTGTACCTTTAAAAACAAAAAATAATGGTTTTGATTACTTGGGCGAAAACAATAAGTACATTTTAATTATTGTAAATAACGAGAATGAGAAATTCTTAAACAAACTAGATTTGGCATTTTTATTGAAAATTATGAGCGCTAAAAAGTGGGTTTTGGAAGATGTAGCCATTGTAAATATGGCGAAATATGCGAATTTAGATTTCGAGGATTTAAAGACCTATTTTGCCTGTAGTAAAATAGTGACGTTTGGATTTAATCCAGCGGTTTTAAATATTGTTGGCGCAGTGGCAAATCAAAAAACAATGTATAAAAACGTAGCCGTTTTAGGAACTTGGGATTTGCCGAAATTACAGGCGGATGTACCTAAGAAAACGATTTTTTGGAATCAGCTTAAAGCGCTTTAGTTATCTAATGAGTTAAGGATTGAATTAGTGAAGAATAAAAAAGAATTGAATTTTGAAGAATTGAATGAGTGAAGGATTGAATGAGTTAGCTTCAAAAAAAATATCAAATGAATTGAGTTATCCGAAGAAACAAATCCCTAATGACTAATAAACCAGTGAACTACTTAATATATTAATTACAAACATGGAACAAAAATTGGTTTTTGCGACCAACAATCAGCATAAGTTAGACGAAGTACAGGTAAAAGTTGGCGACAGCTTTAAGATTGTTAGTCTAAAAGAAATTGGCTGCACTGAAGATATTGAAGAAACAGGCTTAACACTCGAGGAAAATGCCAGTATTAAAAGCCAACACATCCATAAAAACTACAATTTAGATTGCTTTGGAGATGATACTGGTTTAGAAATTTTTGCTTTAAACAACGAACCTGGCGTTTACTCTGCCCGCTACTCGGGCGATAGAGATTTTACTAAAAACATGGATTTGGTATTGCAGAAAATGGAAGGCCTTACTAATAGAGGAGCAAGATTTAGAACGGTAATTTCGCTGATTATTAACGGAACAGAAAATCTTTTTGAAGGGATTGTAAATGGCACCATTCGTAAAGAAAAAAGTGGAAAAGAAGGTTTTGGTTACGACCCGATTTTTGAACCAGAAGGTTACAAGATTACTTTTGCAGAAATGAGTTTGGAAGAAAAAAACACAGTTAGTCACCGTGGCAAAGCGATGGAGAAACTAATCCAATTTTTAAAAAACCAGCAATCTTAAAACCTACAAACGATGCAAATTACACTTAGTCAAACTGCAGATATTCCAGAGATTTTTAAACTTTATGATGAAGCAATCGCTTATCAAAAATTGGTTAAAGGAAATACTTGGAAAGGTTTCGAGATTTCTTTAATTGAACAGGAAATAGCCGAACAACGACATTACGTTATTAAAGAAAATGATGAAATTTCATGCACTTTTGTGCTGGCTTTTGATGACGAGCTGATATGGAAAGAAGCAAACAAAGATAAAGCTGTTTACATTCACCGAGTTGCTGTAAACCCTAAGTTTAGAGGAAAAGGTTATATTAAAGTAATCATAGACTGGCTAACAGGTAAGGCCGAAGATTTGGATATCGACTACATTAGGCTAGATACTGAAAGCGGAAACGATAAAATTAAGAATTACTACTTAAGTTGTGGCTTAACCTTTAAGGGTTCAACCCAAATTGATTGGGAAGAAGGCATGCCTGCACACTACAAAAACGCTACGCTTATTTTATTTGAAATTAAGCTTTAAACGATAACTACTCTTTTTTTGGTGGTTCATAAGCTGGAGCCGCTCTTTTAACACGATCATTAGGTGCTGTGGGTTCCTTCGCTGGTGCTTTTGTTGGTTCAACCACTTCTTTAGCCTTTGTTGACGGCTTTCCCGAAGTCTTTGTCGCTGGCTTTTTAACTTCAGCTTTTTTAATGGTTTTAACCGCTAAACTTGGCAAAATATCCAGTTTGGACATTGGTCTTTCCTTTGGTTTCCAGTTAAAGTTTGGTAGCGTCTTTAATTCTTCGGTAGTTTTATCGAAAGGATAATATGTGTGCTCGGGCTTACGGATAAACGTAACACTCATTACGCTGTCATCATTAAAATTAATTCGCATTCTCGATGCAATGGACCGCATCATTCCGTCACTACTTGCACTATCTTTAGGAAAATAAATGCTTTCGGCATTGCCATTTACAAAAACAACATCAAGCTTCTCATTTTTAAAATAACCCTTCATCATTTTTCCGGCAATCTGGTTAAACTTTACTGAGTCTTTGCCCGTATTTACAATAATGGCATTCCTAATCAAATCTAGGTTATCCATTTTCTTGTTTTTCATTTGGATATACATAGTATCTGCAGAAAGCTGACTGCCTTGTGCCCAAAGTAAAGGATTTTGGTAAATGCGCATGGTAGAATCGCCATAACTAAAAAATGCAGAATCTGCTTTTGCTTGCAAATCAGATTTAAAAATCTTTACTTTTCGATAAGCAGACACTACTCTTATCTTTGTAGTATCGCTAGCATCTGGATCCAAGGGTACAAAATTGATATTAAGTTTTTTTGCTTTAATCAGTTCCGGGATCAAGCCCAACTTACTTTCATTTTCTTTTAAAGCTGGCCAAACCATGGGTCTCGCCGGTGCTTTGGTAACTACAGGAATATTTAAGGATTTCGGTCGCTTATTTTCTTCTCTAAGCCGTTCATTCTCCTTCTTTTGCAACTCCTTAATCTTTAGAACGCTGTCTTTTAAAAATGCTTTCCGGGCAACCAAACTATCTTTCAAAAAAGCAATTCTTGTACTATCAGCAATCGTACTATCAGCATTTAAGCTATCCGTTTTAAGTTGAGGCTGGTCAACCTTTATTTCCTCTTCTTCGGTAGCTTCATTTTTTAAACTATCAGCTTTATCACTTTTCTTAAGCAATGCCAACCGAATATTCTCACGCAGCTGAAACAAGTCTTTTTTTCTTAGTACTCTGCTTTGCAAAGTATCGGCGGTAAGCCAAATACTATCTTTAGTGACCGAATCTTTCTCGGTCTGAAAAATCACATAGGCGTTTTTAGTTACGGTAATACTCTCTTCTTTCTTTTTATATAATCCTAAATCGCCACGCAGCTCTATCTTTTGCGCAGTATCCCTAAAAACAATATTCTTTACAGCTCTACCATATCCTTGCTTTCCGTCGTAAAACAAGCTATCGCCTTTTAAACTTTTGGAGTTTTGGGTGTATAAATTCTTCTTACCGAAAGAAGCTTGGTCATTTGTTGTATTGTACTGTCCGTTCTCGGTGTACAACGTATCGGTTTTACCGTAAATATTTGTTGGGCCAAAGAAGTAAGCAATTTTAGAGATGGTGTTGTATTTTAGCGTATCAGATTTAATTAATACTTCTGGAGATTTTACCTCCACATTATACCTAAAAAAAGCATCTTTATTTTGTGTAAAATAGTAACCGTTTTGGCTGGTTAAAGTGTTGACGCCATTGACAATTTTGCCGCCGTTTTGGTATTGTCCAATCTTAGTACCCAAGTTATACACCAAATTATTGGTTGTTAACACCGCTTGGTTATCGGTTAATCTAACGTTATTGGTTAAAACTGCGGTTTTTGTATTTCCGTCGTAATTTAAATTATCCGAATAAATATTGATGGTATCGGCTTGGTTAATGTGCACATTTCCGAAAGCTTCAAAGCTGTTTTTGGCGAGGTAGAAATAAGCGCTATCGCAAGTTAAAGTTGCGTTATCTTGCTTAAAAACAGGCTTTATCACTTTATTGGTGCTCTCTCCGTTTCTTTTTAAGCCAATAAAAGATTCAGATTGTAACAGCTCAACACGGGTAACTTGTTGTGCAAGGGAAACTGAGTAACAGCCAACAATTAGTAAAAACAGCAAATATTTTCTCACGCAACAAAATTAGTTTTTTACTAACGATTTTAAACGGTTAATTTTGAATGATGTTATCAGCAAAAAAGCAATTTACAGATTTCATAAATACCAACAAGCTTTTCAAGCCTCGAAATACCATTTTATTAACGGTAAGTGGCGGTAAAGATTCGGTATTAATGGCTAATTTATTTACCGAATGCGGTTATAATTTTGCCATTGCACACTGCAATTTTAATTTACGTGGCGATGAATCTTTACGCGATGAAAGTTTTGTAAAAGACCTAGCGGAGCGTTTCAACGTTCCATTTTATTTAAAATCGTTCGACACTAAAGGCTTTGCTTTAGAAAAAAAAATTAGCATACAAATGGCAGCTCGCGAGTTACGGTATGATTTTTTTAGAGCGTTGCAAATCAGAGAAAGCTTTGATAAAATAGCAGTTGCCCATCACCAGAATGATGCTATTGAAACGCTTTTAATTAACCTAATTAGAGGCACCGGCATAGCGGGTTTGCATGGAATCAAAAACTATAGAGATGAAATTATTAGGCCTTTGTTATGCTTTACGGCAGATGAAATTGATGCTATAGTAAAAGAGAACGACATTAAATATGTTGAGGATAGCTCGAACGCGTCAAACAGATACATGCGTAATAAATTACGTTTAGATATTATACCGCAGCTACAACAGCTGAATCCATCTTTAGCGCAAACCTTCAAACACAATATCGCCTACTTTTCTCAACTCGAAGAATTGTTGGCGGAACGTATCGCAGATTTAAGATCGAGGTTTGTCGAAGAAAAAAACGGCATCGTTAAGATTAAAATCAATGATATTTTAAGCTTAAATCCACAACAGCTTTTATTATTTGAACTTTTAAAACCTTATGGATTTAACGCAACTCAGGTAGATAATTTAATTAGTTGTTTGAATGGTGATTCGGGGAAACAGTTTTTTTCTGATACTAATGTTTTAAACCTCGACCGTGATTCTTTAGAGATTTCTGCTTTACAACAACCTGAGACCTTAGCTGAAAAGTTTATCCCTTCGGTAGGAAATTACGTTTTTAACAGCCATCAATTATCCTTAAGAGAAGTTCTAGATTATCCGCAGTTCTTAACGGATCCTAACAATATCTACGTTGAGGCCGAAAAACTAAGTTTTCCTTTGAAATTACGTTACTGGCAACAAGGCGATGTTTTTAAGCCTTTCGGTATGAAGGGTTTTAAAAAACTGAGCGATTACTTCATCAATCAAAAAATATCGCTACAACAAAAAACACAAATACCTATATTAGTAAACGGAAACGACGAGATTATTTGGATTTGCGGTTTCAGAAGCGATGAACGATATAAAGTAGATTTAAAAAGTAAAAAAATAATTACCTTCGGCATACACAAATCATAAAATGACAGACCGCTATTCATTCCACGAGAAGCAATATTTAGGCAGAGACTATAACTTTATCAGTATAAGGATAGTTATGGCTGTTTTTTGCTTAATTGCTTATTGGCTTACAGAAAATCGCGAGCGAAATGCGGAACTGTTGCTTTTGGTTGGTTGTGCGATTTTAGTAGTGAGTGTTTTGATGCTTTTCTTATTACATTATAGAACCATCGTCAACAATAAATCGGTTATTTTGGATGGCTTGTGGACTACTCGTTTGGTTAAGATTGACTTAAACAGCATTGTAAAAGTTGAAAAAGTGCCTTACAGTAAATACTTTTTAAACAACCCTGTTTACAATTTGCACCGCCACGGCACTATTAAGTTTTACGCTGGCGGTAAAGATGCCGTTACGCTTACAGATAGGGATGGTTTAACTTATATCATCGGTACGCAAAAACAAACTGAGCTTTATAACGCTATCCAAGAAGCGCAGGCTAAATAACATCCTTTTTCTAAAAACCTATTAGTTAACTCATTCTGATTTAGCATCAAAGTACGTGGTATCAAAAAAAAATACACAAATTACGATAAACACATTTGACGTAATTTGTGAGTTGTTTTTATAGCAACATTCCTTATATTTGCGTTCCGTAATATAGAGACATCATAATGAGAGAAATTCAGTATAGAGAAGCACTTCGTGAAGCGATGAACGAGGAAATGCGTAAAGACGATAAGATTTACCTTATGGGTGAGGAAGTTGCCGAATACAATGGAGCATACAAAGTAAGTCAAGGTATGTTGGCAGAGTTTGGAGAAAAACGTGTGATTGATACTCCTATTGCCGAGCTTGGTTTTGCTGGTATTGCCGTAGGTTCTGCAATGAATGGCTTACGTCCGATTGTTGAATTTATGACTTTCAACTTCTCATTAGTTGCAATTGACCAAATTATTAACGCTGCTGCGAAAGTTCTTTCGATGTCTGGTGGACAGTTTAACTGCCCGATCGTATTTAGAGGTCCAACCGGAAACGCTGGCCAACTAGGTGCACAACACTCTCAAAACTTTGAAAGCTGGTATGCAAATTGCCCGGGTTTAAAAGTAGTAATTCCGTCAAATCCTTATGATGCAAAAGGCTTGTTAAAAGCTTCTATCCGCGATGATAATCCGATTATTTTCATGGAATCTGAATTGATGTACGGCGATAAAGGGGAAGTACCAGAAGAAGAGTACATTATTGAAATAGGGAAAGCAAACATTGTTAAAGAAGGTACAGATGTAACCATCGTTTCTTTCGGTAAAATGATGTCGAGAGTTATTGCTCCGGCGATTGAAGCTTTAAACAAAGAAGGAATTAATGCCGAAGTAATTGACTTAAGAACGGTTAGACCTATTGATTTCGAATGTGTTTTAAATTCTGTTAAAAAAACAAATAGATTGGTAATTGTTGAAGAAGCTTGGCCTTTGGCTTCAATTTCTTCTGAGATTGCATTCCATGTTCAAAAAAATGCATTTGATTATTTAGACGCTCCAGTATTACGCATTACTTGTGCGGATGTACCTTTACCTTACGCACCAACTTTAATTGCCGCTAGCTTACCAAATGCAGAACGCGTTGTTAAAGCGGTTAAAGAAGTAATGTATATTAGTAAATAAGACACTGTTTACCGATTGTTATCGGTTAATGATAGGTTAATGATATATGAAATCCCTGATTTGAAAAGATTGGGGATTTTTTGTTGGGAGGAACTTTTTAGAGTTATGATATTTTAAGTCCGATAAGTACTTCAGCTTACGAAAAAGTGGGTTGTTGCCCATTATCCCAAAAGTAAAGTAGCACAATTTTATTTTCTTCGACTTAATAAAATAAAGAGGTATGTTTTGAGATAAAACCTTTTCTAACCTGCTGACTGATTTCAGAAGCTTTGAATATATAAGGTTGCCGGGAGAAAGATTTTATTATTCTTTGCGTTTGTTTGAAAAAATCTGAAGCTTGTTTCTCTCCTCAGGTTAACTCAATATAATCAAGGATGGACTCAAAAGTAACCTGAGATTCAATATTCCAAAAACCAGGTAAACTTATAAGTACTTTTGATATTTACTCATAACCTCATCATGCGTAGTTAAGACACCGTCCTTAGCCTGTTGTTGCCCCTTCTTTACACTCTCCTTCATGTGTTCGGGCAAATCATCCCAAAAATCTTTTTGATTCACCTCAAACAAACTTTTAATCTGCTCTAAAAGTGCTAAATCATCAGTTTCCAAGACTTTCTTAGCAAGCTCAATTTTTTGTTCTAAAATGCTCATTCTCACATTTACAAATTTCACGCTAAATTCATCATAGCGAATTTCGAAATCCATCCCTTATCTTTACAACCAATGGATTTATTTAACACTGTCGAAAACCCCAACTTACTGCCCATCGACGGAGAAGTAAATTATTATGGGCAAATTATGTCGGTACAAAAAGCGCAGGAATATCTGCAATATTTGCTATCAGAAATTGCATGGAAAAACGATGAAGCCATTATTTACGGCAAACACATTATTACTAAAAGAAAAGTAGCTTGGTACGGAGATAACAGCTTTTCTTATACCTATTCAAATATCACTCGAGAAGCTTCGCTGTGGACGCCCAAATTGCTAGCGCTAAAAACCCTCGCGGAAAACGTGACTGGAAAAACTTTTAATTCTTGTCTGTTAAACTTGTACCACACTGGCGACGAAGGAATGGCTTGGCATAGTGACGATGAAAAAAGCTTAGGAAAAAACACAGCGATTGCGTCTTTAAGTTTTGGTGCAGAACGGAAATTCACTTTCAAACACAAAGGAACAAAACAAAAAGTAGAGGTCATTTTACAAAACGGAAGCCTTCTGTTAATGCATGGCGCCACACAAACAAACTGGCTACACAGGTTACCGCCAACAAAAAAAGTGACCTTACCACGGGTAAACTTAACTTTTAGAACAATTGTTTTATAGAGTTGGTAACGTTTGGTTATAAAAATTCGTCTTATATAAATCAGCTTTGCTGAATCATCAAACCCTATCCACATGAAAACTAACATCACTAGGCTATTTTTAATCGGATTAACGATACTCTTATTCAATGCCTGTAGCAGTGGTAAAAAAGCACTTCAAAGCGGCGATTACGACCAAGCAGTTTATACCGCTATTAATCGCTTAAAAAGCACACCCAACAAAAGTAAAGCTATTGAAACTTTGAGAAAAGGCTATGATCTTGCCCTAAGCAGACATTTAAATAGAATAACAGATATTAAGCTGACCGATGATGTTTTTAAATGGGAACGAATAGTTGCCGAATATCAGGCGATAAATAACTTAGCGTACGCCATAGGAGATTGCCCGGCTTGTCTCAACGTAATTTCTGATGCGCCCAAATATGTTTCAGAAGCAAGCGACGCCAAATATTTTGCTGCTGAAGCGAGGTACAAAGCAGGTGTGAGGTTACTGGAAAAGAAAAACCGAACCGACGCCAGAGACGCTTATTATGATTTTGAGAAAGCGGAACAATTTTATCCCGATTTTAAAGATGCGAAAAGCAAAATGGACGAGGCTTATTGGGCAGCGGTTATTAGAGTGAGGGTTGAGCCCGTACAGGTAAACTCTCGTTTATATAAATTAAGTAACGAGTATTTTCAAGACAAAATAAATGAGTACTTAAAAAATTTCGAACGCCGAAGCTTTGTTAAGTTTTACACTCCGCAAGAAGCTATGATGGCAAAATTAAAGTTTGATCAAGTTTTACAATTAGACTTTGACGATTTCGTGGTAGGTCAAACTTATATTAAAGAACGCATTGAAGATATTAAAAAAGAAAACGTTAAAATTGGAGAAACACGAGATTCTGTTCCTAAAGCTATTTATGGAACCGTTCAAGGTAAACTGACTACGTTTGAAAAAACCATTAGTTCTGGTGGCTTATTAGATTTTAAAATTATTGATTTAGCAACTAACAAAATCATCAACAGAGAAAAAATGCCTGGAACTTATATTTGGGTTGATACTTGGGGCGCTTACCGCGGAGATGAACGAGCATTGACTGACAATGATAGAGCACTTTTGAATAGACGAGAAAGTCGCCCACCAGCACCGCAAGATTTATTCTTAGCGTTTACCAAACCAATATACGATCAGCTAACGCAGCGGGTAAATAGCTTTTATAATAGGTATAATTAGCATTATGAGGTTTAAGGTCTAGGGTTTAAGAGTAAAAAATCATGTTAATTTAATGTAATTCTATTTGTGCATGTTTAATATCATTCAGTAATTTGAATTGCATTTGTATTTTTGCGACATGTCGGCACAATTATACCATCCGTTTAAAAAAATGATTTTCGATAGTTCGCACTGTTTTTTAAGTGGCGAAGCTTTACCGAAAGACCAATCTTTTTTACCTGTTTTTGCTAATTGGCTTTCTGAAAGTTATCAGTTAAAAGATATGCCGTTCAAAATGCTAGATGAAAGCATGTTGAGTTATGCGGATATTGTATTACCATGCAGTGATGACGTCCGGGAAAAACTTGCAGTTCTAGAGCAAACAATTCAAGAAGCTTTTGAGAAAGGGTATGATGCTGTTAAAAACCTAGATGAAGATTTACTTTTTTTATGGGTGGCCAAAACTGTTTATGGTGTAATTTTCAAAGAGATACAGGTCGCCATTAAACAGCAAAATACTTATGCGGAAGGCTTTAACATGTCGCAAGGGTTAATTCACAAGTTTGAAATGTTGCACAGCATGTTGCAAAAAATCAATAAACCGGTAGTTTTTGAAGATTTTAAACCTTATAGCTTATTTCTATGTCCTGTAAAAAATGCAGATACCGAATTTGCTTATCGCGATGAAATTAATACGCTTAGTTTTTCATTACGAATGAAAGATTTTGGGATTTTAATAAGCTTACAAGATAACGGTGCCAACAAAAAATATCATCAACAGCTTTGGGAAAAAATAGAAGGCAAAACCTTACATCCTATACAATTTGAGGAGCTTTGTGCTAAGCTTTTTTATTCGGCTTATTTGTTTAACCGTTTACCAGAATATCACATTATCCCGACTGAAGAGCAAATTTTTATTGAAGCAATGCCTTTACATGGGATGAATGCTAAACCAATTTTTGACGATTGGCAGTTTAAAATTTATGGGCAAGTGGTAGAAAATTTTTGGAAACGCTGGGGGTTTTTATTGTTGGAAATTATCAAAAACCCAGATAGACCGGTGAGCTATTTGTTGGATGAAGATGGAGAGTTTAGGTTAGCAGATAGTATTGAATTGGCTTTGAGTTAAATGAATTTGGCGTCATTTCGAACGAGATATGAGGAGAAATCTGCATGTCTCGTAGCTGAACCAAGGTATTGCAAAGGGACTTAGAGACCTCTCCTATCGTCGAGGTGACGGACTTAAATTAAGATAAAGAACCTACCTCTCATCGTCATTTCGACGAACGAAGAAATCTGTGTGTCTCGTAGCTGAACCAAGGTAGTGCAAAGAAACCTAGAGACCTCTCATATCGTCGAGGTGACGGACTTAAATTAGGATGAAGAACCTACCTCTCATCGTCATTTCGACGAAAGGAGAAATCTGTTCGTTGCATCTTTGCATCGGTGAACCAAGGTAGTGTAATGGAACCTGGGACCTCTCCTGTCGTCGAGATGATGACCTTAAATTAGGATGAAGCACCTACCTCTCATCGTCATTTCGACGAAAGGAGAAATCTGTTTGTTGCATCTTTGCATCGGTGAACCAAGGTAGTGCGAAGGGACTTGGGGACCTCTCCTATCGTCGAGGTGACGTTGACAAAGATCACTTCAACTTTTCATTATGTTTATGTCTTGTCGCGTCTCTGATAGATTTTTTATCCATGTTTTTATTTAAGGCATCTGTTAAATCAATTCCGGTTTGGTTGGCTAGGCAAATCAATACAAAAAGAACATCTGCCATTTCATCGGCGAGATTTACATCTTCGTCGGATTTCTTAAAAGACTGTTCGCCGTATTTCCTTGCCATTATACGAGCCACCTCTCCTACTTCTTCCATTAAAATAGCGGTGTTAGTTAACTCGTTAAAATAACGAACACCGGTAGTATTGATCCATTGATCTACCAATTTTTGGGCTTCTTTAATCTTCATGGGTTAATCTTTATTTTTTGTGTCAATGGTTATGGTTACTGGTCCGTCATTCACCAGATGAACTTTCATATCTGCTCCAAAAATTCCGGTTCGGGTTTTCTTTCCGGTTAGTTGGTCTAACTCTAAAATCATTTTCTCATACATCGGAATTGCAATATCTGGTTTTGCCGCAGTTATAAAAGAGGGTCGGTTACCTTTTTTGGTTTGTGCAAATAAAGTAAACTGAGAAATGAGCAAGATACTTCCACTAACATCCAATAAGGATTTATTCATCAAACCGGCATCGTCATTAAACACTCTAAGATTTACAATCTTTTGAGCAAGCCATCTCAAATCCTCATCGATATCTTCGGCACAAACCCCTAAAAGAATCATGTAACCATTTCCTATTTCTCCAGTTAGACTTCCATCAACTATACATTTCGCCTCACTTACTCGCTGTATTACTGCTCTCATTGGGATGTGTTTTTGTCGACCGTAATTTAATTTGATAAGTGGTAAAGGTAAATCAAAATAGTGTTTTTAAACAAACCCTTGCTGTACGTGAGGATATCAAAAACTTAAAACCTCGTTCTAGACAAAGTCTTACACCTTTTTGTGCGATGCGTCCTAACATTCTACCTGACCGGCGTGAGGAATTTGCGCTAACGATTGCAGTGACATCCTTTTTTTGTCCTTCGACTCCGCTCAGGATGACAAAAAAAGATAAAACGGAAAGCGTGTTAAAGCGCCCAAAGAATAGCTAATAAAATTAATGATCGAGCCCAACCTTAAAAAACGACGACCTACTTGTGAGATGTATCCTATCGTCGACATGACGAATTTTCTTGGGTTCAGGTTTTAGATCAAAACAGAAATAGGCCACTCTTTTTCAAGAGCAGCCTATTTAGCTTTCAACACTTTTGTTAAAACGTTTTAGAAAAAGCTAAGATGCGGTTAACAAGTTCCTCGGACGGGCTTTTTACTAAATTATTTAAAGCGGGCTTCAAATTTTCGTAAAATTCAACCTCTTCGGTACTAAGCATGTTAAGGGATCTTTGTGACATTTCATCGTCGTTAACAATCGAATTTAAAGTAGGAGTAATAGTTTCCATCATAAGCTGTTTAAAGTTAATTAAGATAGAAACGTTTACTCTTTTGTAATAGTATTTAATTGTGTAATAAAAACACCAACTATGCTTTTAGTATCAATTCTTTATTGGTCATCATTTTACGGAGGTTGTTTAACGCATAGCGCATACGCCCCAAAGCGGTATTAATACTTACACTTGTTAAATCAGCAATTTCTTTAAAACTTAAATCGCCATAGTGTCTCATAATCAACACCTCTTTCTGCTCTGAGGGTAAATAATGAATCAGTTTTTTTAAATCATCATGAGTTTGTTGCTTGATCATTTTTTCCTCAATACTTTCATCATGAATACCTAAGACATCAAAAATATCGAAACCGTCTGAATTGGTAATCGTTGGGTTACGTTTTTCTTTCCGGAAATGGTCAATAACTAGGTTATGCCCAATCCGTAACACCCATGGCAAAAACTTACCTTCTTCATTATATTTTCCAGCTCTAAGGGTTTTAATAACCTTAATAAAAGTATCCTGAAAAATATCTTCAGCTAAAAATTCGTCTTTAACCAAAAGGTAAATGGAAGTATATATTCGTGATTTGTGTCTAATGATTAACTCGGAAAGAGCAGATTCATTCCCTTTAATGTAAAGGTGCACCAATTCTTGGTCTGTTTTTTCTTGAAAGCTCATAATAGATCCTACTTTAAATTGTGAGTTTATTAATTTAATTGCGTAGTGTTTTTTCTATATGTTTTCTTTTTTAGTTAAGTACCGGTATATCAAATGAAACGATAATTTTATTAAAATCAAAATATTTAACAGCTTTTAACTGTAAAAATACTTTAGCCTTGTGTTACCAAAATGAGAGATAACGCTCGTTTAATTCGATTGGATTGTTATTAATTTACGAAACAATTGTTGATTTAGTTTTATTTTAATGTAAAAAGCTTTATTGAACCAAAGGGACCCTTATGATCTTAACAACCACTTACCTCCTCAGCAAAAGCTGTCCACAAGAATTTGTAAATTACAGCTCATTTTATAAGGATATACCGAAATTCCAGTTTAATAGCTTTATTTTTGCAAATAAAATTTAGGAGCTGTTGGTATTAGCAAGAGATTTGCAGAGAGAATTGATAATGAAAGAAGAATTAGATCCACAACACAATATAATTATAAAAGGCGCAAGAGTTCACAACCTTAAAAACATTGATGTCGTCATCCCAAAAAACAAATTAGTTGTTATCACAGGAATGTCCGGTTCGGGGAAATCGTCTATTGCGTTTGATACGCTTTACGCCGAAGGACAAAGACGCTATGTAGAGAGTTTATCATCCTACGCTCGCCAGTTTATGGGACGTATGAACAAACCTGATGTTGACTATATCAAAGGTATTGCCCCAGCTATCGCGATTGAACAAAAGGTAATTACATCAAACCCGCGTTCTACCGTTGGTACTTCTACAGAAATTTACGATTACCTTAAATTATTGTTTAGCCGTGTGGGAAAAACCATTTCGCCAATTTCTGGTAAAACAGTAAAAAAAGATTCGGTCACAGATGTTGTAAATTACTTATCAGAATTGCCAGATGAAAGTGTGACCACGATTTTATGTCCGCTTTATCCACACAACAACCGAACGCTTAAAGAAGAGTTGGCGGTTTTGCTACAAAAAGGTTTCTCTAGAATTGTACTGAACGACGAAATACGCAAAGTTGAAGATGTTTTAGAAGATGCAAGTGTTGAAAACAAAGAAATTGAAGATGAGCATAAGCTGCTGATTTTAATTGATAGGATTGTTACCAACCAAGAAGATGAAACTGTTAGCCGTATGGCGGATTCGGTTCAGACCGCTTTTTTTGAAGGAAAAGGCGATTGCTATGTGGATTTTGAGGGTAGCAGAAAACACTTTTCGGACAGGTTTGAACTGGACGGAATTAAGTTTGAGGAGCCAACACCAAACTTTTTCAGCTTTAATAATCCGTTTGGCGCTTGTCCTAAATGTGAAGGTTTTGGTCGTGTGTTAGGAATTGATGAGGATTTGGTAATTCCAGATAAATCAAAGTCTGTTTACGATGGCGCAATTGCGGCATGGCGTGGAGAAAAAATGCGAGAGTGGTTAGATGAATTGATTAAACATTCGACCAAATTTGACTTCCCAATTCATCGTTCTGTGAGTCAGCTGACCAATGCCGAACGTAAATTGCTTTGGAAAGGAAACAAATATTTTAAGGGTTTAGATGCTTTTTTTACTTTTTTGGAGGAGCAGACTTATAAAATTCAGTACCGTGTAATGCTTTCGCGTTATCGTGGAAAAACGAATTGCCCTGATTGTTTGGGTAGCCGTTTGCGTTCAGATGCAACCTATGTTAAGGTTACAGGCCATTCCATTACCGATTTGGTTTTGATGCCGTTAAAAGAATTGCTTCCCTTTTTCGAGACTATTAAATTAGATGAACGCGATCAAAAAATAGCGAAACGTCTTTTATTGGAAATTACCAATCGTATTTTATTTTTAAATGAGGTTGGTTTGGGTTATTTAACGCTGAACCGCTTATCGAATACTTTATCTGGTGGGGAATCGCAACGAATTAACTTAGCGACTTCTTTAGGAAGTTCTTTAGTAGGTTCTGTTTATGTTTTGGATGAGCCAAGTATTGGTTTACACCCGAAGGATACTAACCGTTTAATTGGCGTTTTAAAATCGTTGAGAGACGTTGGAAACACGGTTTTAGTAGTTGAACACGAGGAAGAAATGATGCAGGCTGCAGATCATTTAATTGATATTGGCCCAGAAGCAGGAACTTTAGGCGGCGAGTTGATTTTCGCAGGAACTTACGATGAGATTTTAACCGACGAAAAAAGTCTTACGGGTAAATATTTAAGTGGCAGGGAAAGCATTGCAATCCCTAAAAACAGAAGAAAACCGATTGAGTTTATAGAAATTAAAGGCGCTAGAGAAAACAACCTCCAAAACATAGACGTAAAATTTCCTTTAAATGTGCTTTGTGCAGTTACGGGAGTTTCTGGTTCTGGAAAAACCTCTTTGGTGAAAAGAATTTTATTACCGGCTTTACAGAAAACTTTAGGAAATTATTCGGGTGAACAAACTGGCTCTTACGATAGCATTGAAGGAGCGGTGAACGAAATCACTGGTGTGGAAATGGTGGATCAAAACCCGATTGGCCGTTCTTCCCGCTCAAATCCGGTTACCTATGTTAAAGCTTGGGATGAAATTAGAGCATTATTTTCTTCACAATCATCGGCGAAAGCTGGCGGATTGAAACCTGCTGCGTTTTCTTTTAACGTAGAAGGTGGGCGATGTGATGTTTGCCAAGGTGAAGGAGAAGTGAAAATTGAGATGCAGTTTATGGCAGATATTTATTTGCCTTGCGAATCATGTAACGGCAAACGCTTTAAACAACATGTTTTGGACGTTACTTATAAAGATAAAAACGTTGCAGAAGTTTTAGAAATGACCATTGATGAAGCTTTGGATTTCTTTAAGGATGAGCATAAAATTACCGCTAAACTACAACCGTTGGTTGATGTAGGTTTGGGTTATGTACATCTAGGTCAATCGTCAAACACATTATCAGGTGGTGAAGCCCAGCGAATTAAATTGGCTTCTTTTTTAATTAAAGGTAATAATAGCTCTAAAACATTATTTATTTTTGACGAGCCAACCACGGGTTTGCACTTCCATGATATTAAAAAGCTATTGAAATCTTTTGAAGCTTTAATTGAACAGGGAAACACCATTATTGTTATTGAACATAATATGGATGTGGTAAAATGTGCGGACTGGGTGATTGATATTGGTCCGGAAGGCGGAAATGATGGAGGTAAATTGGTTTTTGAAGGAACGCCGGAGGAACTCGCTAGTAATAAAGACTCGTTTACGGGACATTATTTGGCAGGAAGACTTGTTTAAAAAAGGAGTTCATTGAGTTCATTAGTCATTAGGCTTTTTAAAGTTCACTAGTGAAATAGTTTATTAGGAATTAGAGTATTGGTGTGGGAACAGGGAAGTTCTTTAAAGCTGTCAGTTTAATAAGAACTGATGAAACAATGACCAATGAACTAAAAACTATCAATTTGAAAGGCCTAATGAACTACTAAACTATTTAAACTAAAATATGAGTTTCAACACCCTTGATGATTTAGAAGTTTATAAAAGAGCATTTGCTTTGTCAGATTCCATTTGGAAAGACGTTGAGAATTGGAAAGATTTTTTTATTAAAGATACTGTAGGAAAACAATTGGTTAGGGCAGCAGATTCCATTGATTCCAATATTGCCGAAGGTTATGGAAGGTTTCATTATAAAGAGAATAAAAACTTTTGCTATTACAGCCGAGGATCACTTTTAAAAACAAAAGGTTTTATCAGAAAAGGCAAAAATAGAGGGCTGATAGAATTAGAAAAAGCCGATTTACTTTTGAACGAAATTGACCAAATTTATAAAATGCTAAATGCTTACATCAGCTACATCGGAAAGAAAAAACAGGAAATATAAAAACGAATTATTGCATAGTTTATAGTTATAAAAACTACTAACCATATGCTTAATGAACTAAAATAACCCATTAGATAGGTTACCATTACGCAAGCCTAATGAACCAATGACTAGTGAACTGAATGAAGTAAAACAAATGAAAGAAGAATCCAAATTAATACGCACACAGGCAAAAAGGACTGAAAACAGAGAGCACTCAGTGCCTTTGTACTTAACATCAAGTTTTATTTTCGACGATGCTGAACAAGGCAGAGCTGTTTTTGCTGGAGAAGAGGAAGGTAATATATATTCTCGTTACTCAAACCCTAACACGACAGAGTTGATTGATAAGATTTGCATGATGGAAGGTGCAGAAGCTGGTTTGGTGTTTTCTTCTGGTATGGCAGCGGTTTTCGCTTCTTTTGCAGCGTTGTTAAAATCTGGAGATCATATTGTGTCTTTCCGCTCTATTTTTGGTTCTACACACCAGTTATTGACGGAGCTTTTTCCTCGTTGGGGAATTACATCAACTTATGTTGATGCTTCAAAACCAGAAGATTTAGAAAAAGCTATTCAGCCAAATACCAAAATGATATTTCTGGAAACACCATCAAACCCTGGTTTAGAATTGGTGGATTTAGAATGGCTTTGCAAAATCAAAGAAAAGCATCCGCAGATTATCATCAATGTAGATAATTGTTTTGCAACACCTTACTTGCAAAAACCCATTCAATATGGTGTTGATTTGGTAAGTCATTCGGCAACAAAATACATGGACGGACAAGGCCGTGTTTTAGGTGGTGCAGTTTGTGGCAGAGCAGATTTGATCAAAGAAATGATGTTCTTTATCCGTCATACAGGTCCGGCAATGTCGGCATTTAATGCTTGGTTGATATCTAAAAGCTTAGAAACAATGCCGATACGTTTAGATAGGCATTGTAGCAGTGCACTAAAAATTGCTGAAATTTTAGAAGCGAGTGCTGAGGTAGAAGAAGTCCGTTACCCGCATTTGAAATCTCATCCACAATACGAACTTGCTAAAAAGCAAATGAAACAAGGTGGCGGAATTGTAACTTTTGTTATTAAAGGTGGCTTTGATAGGGCAAAACGCTTTTTAGATTGTTTGGAAATGCTTTTAATCACCTCCAATTTGGGTGATAGCAGAAGTATAGCTACACATCCATCATCCACTACACACTCTAAGCTAACAGAAGAGGAGAGACAAAATATCGGTATTTATCCCGGTTCAATCCGTCTTTCTATTGGTTTAGAAAATATTGACGATATTGTTGAGGATGTGGTGAATGCTTTAGAGAAATCTAAGTAGGTGGTTAGGTTGTTGGTTGGTTAGGTTGTTAGATTATAAAGTAGTTTATTAGGCATTAGTTCATTAGGCTTTTTAAATGTAGGAAATTACTTCATTGAGGTTGTCGGATTACAACTCAAGTTCATTAACTAAAATAGACCGTTAAACTTACCTTAATTATAATTTTTATTATTGAATTTGCAGGTTCTCAAATCTCAAATCTCAAATCTCATATCTCAATACTCGTAAAAATGAAAGTAGAATTAAATAGATTAAACGACGCTGTACATTTTGAAGCAAAAGGCAGTGGTGATATTAAAGTACATATTGACGGATCAGATGCTATCGGTGGGCAAGGTTTAGGCGTTCGGCCGATGGAATTGGTTTTGATGGCCTTGGGTTCATGCAGTTCTTTGGATTTAATCAGCATTTTAAAAAAACAACGTCAGGAAATCACTGATTTTTCTGTAGATGTTACTTCTGAACGTCGTGAAGAAATCCCAACTGTTTTCAAAAAAATTCATATCTTATTCAAATTGACGGGAAAGATAGATCAAGCAAAAGCAGAAAAATCCGCGGAATTAGCAGTTAAAAAATACTGTTCTGTTCATGATATGCTGGCAGCTGGAGGCGTTGAAATAACCTATTCTTTAGAGATAAAAGAAGGCTAAAAGCTTAAAGCCGAAGGCTGAAAGCTTACACACATTTGAATATAAAATTAGGCTTTGAGCATTTAGCCTTAAGCTGACAAGAAAATACAAGAATTGTTATCCAAAAAAACTAAATATGCTATTAGGGCACTCATGGTGTTAGCCAAGGAGTTCGGAAACGAACCTATGAGTATCCTTTCTATTTCTCAAAAAGAGAAAATTCCAAAAAAGTTTTTGGAACAGATTCTTTTAGAAATGCGGAATGCTGGCTTTTTATATAGCAAAAAAGGTGCTGGTGGTGGATATTCGTTATTGAAAGATCCAGCGGAAATTAATTTAGTGCATGTAATGCGCTTGACTGGCGGTCCTATTGCTATGTTATCCTGTGTAAGCTTAAACTTTTACCAGCGTTGCGACGAATGTAGAGAAGAAGACACTTGCGGAATCAGAGATGCTTTCCAAAGTGTAAGAGATGCAACGTTAAAAATACTTACAGAAACTAGTATCGCAGATTTGATTGTAAAAGAGCAAGAATTGGGAGATAAGTTTCAGATTTAACAATCGTTATTGTAAAATTATTCTGACGCAGGGTTCTCTGTGAGAAACCATGCTTGGACGAACGGAGGGTTCTTCTGCGGAAAGACACACTTGAACGTTAGTAGTATCTACATATCGTTTTCATGACCTATTTGTGAGATGTTTCACTATCGTTCAACATGACGAAGTTAAAGAAAATGCCCAACCTTTACAGATTGAGCACCTCAAATATCTAAACTGAATGTGTTAATGGATTCCGCTTAACAATCTATTCCATCTAATTTTACTCAAGAACGAACCATTCTCATCCCAACTCATCCAAATAAACAACGCCTTACCTACAATATGATCATCAGGTACAAAACCCCAATATCTCGAATCTAAGGAATTGTGGCGGTTATCACCCATCATCCAATAGTAATTCATTTTAAAAGTGTATGAATCTGTTTTTTGTCCGTTTATAGTGATGTCTGTTCCGTTTACTTCCAACTTATTGCCTTCGTAAACCGTAATTGCTCTTTGGTAAATTGGCAAAGTCAAACTATCTAACTTAACTGTCCAACCTTTTTTAGGAATAATGATTGGCCCAAAATTATCTTGATTCCAATTGAAATGTGGATCATTTGGAAAAACCTGTTGTTCAAAAGAACCTTGTTCTGCAATAACCGGCGTCAGCATTTTCACGTTCGAAAAAGCTTTAATTTTATCAACCTCGCCTTTAGGCATTGTCATCACATATTCGTCGTTATTTACTCGCTCAACATCTGCGTCGACTCCTTTTAAAGCCATCGGGTTAAAATCAGTACCGTCTGTTTTTATGTAATACTGTGTCTGACTCATTTTTGGTAAATCAGCAATTTTTCCGTTAATGTAAACTACAGCGTCAACAATCTTTAAGGTGTCGCCGCCTATTCCCAAACATCTTTTGATATAATTCTCTCTTTTATCAACTGGGCGGTTCAAAGGTGCATCAGCATCCATCGGGTAATTAAAAACTACCACATCGTTACGCTCAATGTCTCCAAATCCCGGCAGGCGGTAATAAGGCAACTGAATACCGTCCCAATAAGCTTTAGTACCCAAAATAGGCATGGTATGGTGTGCAAAAGGAAAAGCAACAGGCGTCATAGGTGTACGAGCACCATAACTCATTTTACTTACAAACAAAAAATCGCCCACCAAAAGCGAACGCTCCATTGAACCCGTAGGGATCGTATAAGCTTCAATAAACAACCCTCTAATGATTGTAGCCGCAATAACCGCAAAAACTATTGCATCTATCCATTCTCTACCAGCACTTTTCTTCTTCTTTTCTTTATTCTTTTTCCAGAATTTCCAGTTCATTTTTTTTTGCTGATTAAGCGTTAAAATTATACATCTCTTTTACCGAGTAAAAACCTTTTTTACCTTTTAACCATTCGGCAGCAAGTACTGCTCCTAAAGCAAAACCTTGTCTGCCGTGAGCTACGTGTTTAAATTCTATTCTATCTACATCAGAATCGTAAATTACTGCGTGTGTTCCAGGTACTTCGCCTTCTCGGTAAGATGCAATAATTAGATGCTCTGGTTTGTGATTTGTTACTTCGTCGTCAGACTTTACATCAACCCATTCGGTTTTGCTTTTAAACTCCGCAATTACATCCTCAGCAATGGTTATCGCTGTACCACTTGGCGAATCTAATTTGTGGACGTGATGAATTTCTTCAATCGCAACATCGTACTGATCCGAGAAGTTGTTCATCATTGCTGCCAATTGCTGGTTAAGCTTAAAGAAAATATTCACGCCTACGCTGAAGTTAGATCCATACATTACTGTTGAACCACCACTGATACAATCATCTTTTACTCTTTGTAAATGACCATACCAACCAGTTGTACCAACAACCAAAGGAACTCCAGCTTTAATACAGGTTTCAATATTGGTTAAAACAGTATCGGGGGTACTAAACTCAATGGCAACATCTGCTTTTTGCAGATTTTCGATAGTGAGTTCGTCGGCGTTATTTTGGTCTATAATCAATACGATTTCATGATTCCTGTCTAAAGCAATAGACTCAATCATTTTACCCATTTTTCCGTATCCGAGAAGGGCTATTTTCATTTATTTAAATTTTAGGTTTAAAGTAAGCATTGGCACTGGTCCGTAAGTGTATGCATTTCCATAAGATGGTACGTAGATACTCGGTTTAACTTGTAACGATAAATCATCGCTAACATCAAACGTAGCCAGTTTTGCATCTATATAAGCATCAACCATCTGCAAAAGATAAAAGCCAAATGTACTATATAAACTTAAATCTCTATTGCGACGGTAAAAATCTTTTGCGCTGTAAATTTGATTGTCAGAAATCCCCTTATATTGAGAAAACTTAAATCGCTCGTCTTGAGGGGTGTTAGGGTTCGCCTTCCTGTATTGGCTTTCGGTTAAAAGCTCCTTATAATATCGGTTGTTAAACTCGTAAACCAAGCCTAAACCTACAAAACCCCCATAAACTAAAGGTACTTTCCACCATCTATGGTTTCTTACTTGCCCCCAACCAGGTAACACAGCCGACCGCAAAACTGCTTTTCTTGGGTTTTGCAATTTGGTACTATCTTTAAACAAAGACCCAACTTCTCTGCCTAGGTTTCTGGCTTTCTCTTTAAAACCAATCTCTTTTGCCGCGTCTTTTATAGTAATGGTATCTGCTTGCGAAGCGTTAGCAATACTATCTTTTTGCTGAGCTTTTGCCTGCACTAATCCTATTAAAAAAACGAAGAAGACAACGTATTTGAACATTACCAGTCTAAAAGTTCTAAAATTCGACTCAAATCATCATCAGATAAAAAAGGAATTTCTATACTTCCTTTACCTCCGCTTTGCACCTTCATTTTTATCTTAGAAGAAAACTTAGATGATAAATCATCCTGAACTTTTTGATATTGAAAAGAAATTGCTTCCTGTTTTTTGTCTTTACCTTCGGGCTTGGTAATACCGTTTTTCATTTCACGAACCAATTCTTCTACTTTTCTAACAGAAAGATCTTTATCTAAAATCTCTTTAAAAATAAAAAGTTGCGTCTCTAAATTCGCCACATTAATTAATGCCCTAGCGTGGCCCATAGAAATACGGCTATCTCTAATAGCTGCTTGTATGGTTGGCGGTAATTTTAATAAACGTAAGTAGTTGGTAACCGTTGATCTATTTTTAGAAACTCGATCGCCCAGTTCTTCTTGGTTAATCTCGCACTCATCAATCATTCTTTGAAAGCTTAAAGCAACCTCAATGGCATTTAAGTTTTCTCGTTGAATGTTTTCGATCAATGCCATTTCTAGCATCTGCTGATCATCTGCAGTGCGTATATAAGCCGGTATTTCTGTGATTCCCGCTAATTTTGAAGCTCTTAATCTACGCTCACCAGAAATTAATTGGTAACTATTATAACCCATTTGCCTTACGGTAATGGGTTGAATTAAGCCTTGCAGCTTTATAGATTCTGAAAGTTCTTTTAACGCCGCTTCATCAAACTCAAACCTTGGCTGAAAAGGATTTACTTCAACCTGATTTACTTTAACGTGGCTAATAGCGCCTAAAGCTGCCGATGGATTGTCTGTAACCGAAGAATTTTCGTTTGTATTCGTTTGGTTTCTTTCCCTACTCACATCTGGCGAATCGCTTAATAAAGCACCTAACCCTCTCCCTAATCCAAATTTTCTGTCTTTACTCATCTCTTCAATACCTTCTTCGGGTGAAACTCTGGGTTTTCTATCGTTAACCCATTCTTATGGATAATCTCGCGAGCTAGATTTAAATAATTGATAGCTCCTTTAGAGTTTGCATCATGCATAATTACCGAAATACCGAAACTTGGAGCCTCGCTTAAACGCGTATTACGGGCAATAATGGTGTTAAAAACTAAATCTTCAAAGTGCGAACGTACGTCTTCTACCACTTGGTTTGATAAACGCAAGCGCACATCATACATGGTTAATAAAATACCTTCAATCTGTAAATTTGGGTTTAACCTATTCTGAACAATTTTTATGGTATTCAGCAGTTTCCCCAAACCTTCCAATGCAAAATACTCGCACTGTACGGGAATAATTACCGAATGAGCTGCTGTTAAAGCATTAATGGTAATTAAACCTAAAGACGGAGAACAGTCAATAATGATAAAATCATAATCGTCTTTAATCTGCTCTAAAACCGCTTTCATTTTATATTCACGCTCATGCAGATTAATCATCTCAATCTCCGCCCCTACCAAATCAATATGTGCAGGCAATAAATCTAGATTGGGCGTATCCGTTTTTTGTATAGCTTCTCTTGCAGTAACATCATTAATAATACATTCGTAAATGCTATGTTTAATGGTACGTGGGTCAAAACCGATACCAGATGTAGAGTTTGCTTGCGGATCTGCATCCACAATCAAAGTTTTAAACTCTAAAACGGCTAAACTGGCGGCTAAATTTATCGAAGTTGTAGTTTTACCCACGCCTCCCTTTTGATTGGCAATTGCTATGATTTTACTCATCTAAAAAATTCTCTGTTTTGAAACTTTTACTTTGATTCGCTGTTTATAAAAAAATATTCGTTTTTTGTAGTTTAAGAGCAAATTATTAATCTTTTTTAACAGGGTTGCAAGATACAAATTTAAACAATATCTATTTCCACACGTTAACGCAATTTATAAACAAATAAACATGACAATTATTGTTTCCAGTACAAACCGTCCAAATAGCAACACCGCAAAAATCTCTGAATATTATCAGAAAATACTAGCGGAGAAGGGCTTAGAAACGGAGATTCTTTACCTTACCGATTTACCAGAAACAATAATAAAAACTGATTTGTTTGGCCAAAGAAGCGAAGCTTTTCAGCCCATACAAGACAAGATTACCCAAGCTGATAAATTTATATTCGTTGTGCCAGAATACAACGGAAGTTTCCCTGGAATTCTAAAACTTTTTATTGACTGTTGTAAGTTTCCTGATTCATTTTACAACAAAAAGGTAGCCTTAGTGGGCCATTCCACTGGTAAGTACGGAAACATAAGAGGGATAGATCATTTAACTGGTATTTGTAATTACATCAATCTGCATGTTTTACCAATGAAAATTCATATTCCATCAATCCATACTGAGTTGAATGAAAACGGCGACTTTTTCAAAGAAGATACGCTGAAGTTTACCAACCAACAGATGGATAAGTTTATTGCGTTTTAAGTTGAGGCGTTTATAATGAGGTGTGTTGATAGGGCATTTTTGATTGTGGCGTTTTTGAGTATGGCGTTCCCTCGCGGAAAAGCGAGGTCGGGCTTTCCGCTACAATCTTTTTGCGAAAAGCAAAAAGGATTTTCACTGCTATCCCTAACGCAAATCATCAGATAGCGTAATCGCTCCGTTTTAAAACAATTAATAATCGACCCCGTCCTTTAGTTTCGGGCCTTCCCCTATCTTTGTTCTTTTATACTCTTAACTAAACCCGAAATCTTTTTATAATCCCCGTTTAAAAAATAAAAGGTTTTGAGTAATTCATTCTTTCCCTCAAACTTAACTTGATGATTTGCTGTTTCGCTTACTTTTACTTTTCTATTTGTGGGGTTTTGGATAAGCAAAGCATAACCTTTCGGTGAAATCAATATTGGCTTCCGCAAACTTTCTTTGCGAGCAATACGTTTCGCTCGACTTTTAAACTTCTTGGCTTCACGAAAAAGCGGCTTATCCTCTGCATTAAGCAAAAAAGAAATAGCCTGATGTGGGTTGTTTAAAAAATAGCTTTCGTTTTTCAATAGTAACTCTTCATCCTGTTTCTTCAGAAAGCGTATCGATAAATCCAACTTATTCACTATTACCCATAATGAATCTGTAGCAAAGAAAACATCATCCAAGTTTTGAGTAACTCTAATGTTTTGCTTTTCAAACGTTTCTTCACCAACTTCAGTGCTATCGGATTTCCTGAAAAACTGCACCTTAATAACATTGGCTTTGTAAGCTGTAACTGCCAATCTACCGCTGTCGCAAGTAATGATCAACGTATTATTTGTTAAGTTTTTAGACGTATAAATAGGCACTACTTGCTGGGATTGGGCATCAGCAAAAATAAATGAGAAAACTAAAATTAACGCGATATAAATTACTCTAACAATCATTTGTTACGAATATTCAAGCTTTTAGCGCCAAACTCGTGATATACGGTATTTGATGGAAAAGCAAACTCGGCACCATTCTGCAACACAATATCCATAATTTTAAAATTGATTTCTTCTTTAATAGTTACGTAAATATTATAATCTACAATCTCTATGTAATACAAAATCTGAATGTAAAGCGCAAAATCACCAAAGTTGTCGAAATTCACATGGGTATCCATATTTGTTTCGTTTCGCTCGTCGATGTATGCTTTAATTTCGCTGCAAATCTTTTTCAATACATCTGGCGGAGTGCCGTATAAAAGCCCGATACTAAATTTAACTCTCCGTAGGTTTCTTAACGTAAGGTTTTCCAGCGGACCATCAATCATCTTTTTGTTGGGGATAATGACCAAGGTTTTATCAACGGTTCTTACTACGGTACTCCTAAATCCTACTTTTTCGACCACTGCATCGTAACCCATCACATGTACAAAATCACCAACAACGAAAGGCTTATCTGCAAATATGGTAAAGGACCCTAATAAGTTTTGTAAAGTGTCTTGAGCCGCCAAGGCGATGGCAATACCACCAATACCCAAACCGGCAATAATTGCCGCAATATTCATGTTAAATACCATTCCCATCACTACAAAAACACCCACAATAATAACTACTATTTTACTAAGTTCTCGTAGAAACGGTACCAGCTGGTCATCTGATTTAGATTCGGTTAAACTAGCCTTATAGGCAAAAACATGCGACACAAAATCCATCAGCCTTAACAAAATGCGGAAGCTGGAAAGTATAATGAGCAATAAAAAGACTTTATCTATGACCTCTATAATCTTAACCGTAAACACTACTTTTTGGTCGGTTCGTTTAAAAACCACCACATCTAATGGATAACTTAATTGGTTAATGGCTACATATAAAACAATAATGGTAATTAAAAATTCGATAGGTTTTAGCAACAGCTCCATAAACTTATCCACTTTAATTTCTTTAGCTAGTTTTTGGAAAAATACAAAAAGCAACCTCCCTAAATATTTAGAAACTAACCTTTTAAGTATTAAACCAAAAAAAAGAATAGCAAAAAAAATTGCATAACTTTTAATGGTGTTGCCAAGTATTACTTGATTTAAAAACTCGAAATTCATCGGCATTAAATTACTAATTCTACACGAAATTTTTGACACAAAAAAAACCTCCCGAAATTATTCAGAAGGCTTCAATTATATTTTTGATAATTATACTTTTATTCTTCTTTGCTTGATACGAGCAGCTTTACCAGTAAGCGCTCTTAAATAGAACAACTTAGCTCTACGCACTTTACCGTAACTGTTAACTTCTACCTTATCAATATTTGGCGAGTGTATTGGAAAAATACGCTCAACACCAATACCGTTAGATATTTTACGAACAGTAAAAGTTTCTGTAGCGTTTGCGCTATTTCTTTGAATAACTACACCCTGGTAAACCTGTATACGTTCTTTATTTCCTTCGCGGATTTTATAGTGAACACTTACTGTATCTCCAGCCTTAAACTCAGGTAAAGATGCTTTTACAATTACCTGCTCTTCTACAAATTTTACTAAATCCATGATTTTTTGTGATTTATGACGATAAAATAATGATTATCGACCCCTAAATTTGGGAGTGCAATGTTACCGAATAATTTTTAGAATTAAAAACGATTTTTGAAATTAAGTTTTAAAATATTTTTTTTGATGATCTTAAAGCTGACTTGCGCTTTTTATAGCTTCCCAGCAATCAAAATTATCAGTCCTTTATTCCAACAAATCTGGTCTTCTTTCTTGCGTTCTTTTTAAGGCTTCATCATGTCGCCAGTTTTCAATTTTCGTTTGGTCTCCACTCAATAAAATTGCCGGCACTTTATGTCCGTTCCAGTCCGCTGGACGAGAATATATCGGTGCATCTAACAATTCTCCTTGGAAAGAATCAGACAGCGCTGAGGTTTCATCGTTAAGCACACCTGGAATCAATCTCACTACAGCATCCACAACAATGGCCGCAGGCAACTCTCCGCCTGATAAAACATAATCGCCAATAGAGAGCTCGCGGGTAACATAAATGTCGCGTATACGCTGATCAATACCTTTGTAGTGTCCGCACAAAATCATGATGTTTCCTTTACCGGAAAGCTCGTTGGCAATGGTTTGGTTTAAGGTGATACCATCAGGCGTCATAAAGATGATTTCATCGTAATCACGCTCTAATTTAAGCTGTTCGATACATTTTGCAAAAGGTTCTATCTGCATCACCATACCACTTCCACCTCCGTATGGATAATCGTCCACACTTTTTTGCTTATTCAGTGCATAATCTCTCAGATTATGAACCACAATCTCCGCTTTACCTTTGTTTTGAGCTCTTTGCAAAATAGAGTGAGCAAACGGACTTTCTAACAAACCTGGCAAAACGGTTATAATATCAAAACGCATCATTTTTCTTGTTGTTTATCCCATTTTTCTCTGCTGATTGCAAATGCTACTTTATGCATTTCTACACCATTATCTTCCTTTATAAACTCCTTCACTTTTATTGCTCCAAGTTTCTCGATAGCCTTTTGTGATCTAAAATTAGCTGCACCTGCATAAAAAGTTACTGTTTGCATACCTTGTGCAAAAGCATAATTGATCATTAAAGTTTTTAAAGATTTGTTAATTGCCGTTCCCCAGTATTTTCTTGCTAAAAACGTATAACCAATTACGATGCTTCTGTTTTCAGAATCGTAATCACAAAACCTAGTTGAACCAATAATTTCTTGAGTATCAGTTTTACGAAGTAAAAATGCAGATTCAGATTCCATCGCAAGTTTAAAAAAGGATTGGAAGACCTCTTTGTTGTATCGATCAACGGCGGGATGTTGTTCCCAAATTAATGGATCGGAAGCTATATCATATAAACTTTCAAAATCTACCTCGTTCAAAGGATTTAGCGCTACTAAATCATTCTTCAAATCCTGAGGTTGCCAACTTATAATATTATTCATTCTTTTTTTTACAAATCCAAAAGCCCATCGGGTAAATCAAAGTGGATTGCTTTTTTATCCATATCTATCTCAACAATAAATGCTTCATTAAGCGGAACCATTACTTCTTTCTCTAAATACTTAACGGTTGCGATAAATTGCTGAGGATACTCTTGAACATCCAAAATCTCGCCTAAATCACCTTTTTGTGCATCATCGGCTGCAAAGCCAATTAAATCAGTAAAGAAAAATTCTCCTTTTTTACGCTTTGGCTTTAAGCGATTTGGCAAATACATTTTACGCTTGGTAATGATACTTGCCTTATCAATATGGTCAATATCCTCGAAATTAAAATAGCCAATCATAGGCATAGGAATTTTGTAATTACTTACAAAATATGGAACCAGCTTGTTATTAATCTCTATAAAAACCGCACTTATTTTCAGTTTTTCGGGCTCATTAAAAGTAAATGCAACCTGCACTTCGCCTTTTAATCCTCGGGTTTTACTGATGTAACCTATCTCAAAACAATCTTCAACTTTCATTTTACAACCAAGGCCACGTTATTTTCCTTGAGATTGCGAAGATACGATAAAGTAGAAAGTTAAAAGTTATAAGTAGTAAGTTATGGGTTATAAATCAACCTCCTTATAATCAAAGTTGAAAGAACAACATCAAAACAATAGGAAAACAAAACCGCGGTTGGCGAAACATCAACCGAAAGTAGATATTAGGATATCACAATGCTTTCATAAATCGTACTCACTATCTAAATTTCAGCTTGTGGACTATCGAAGTTTAGGATTAGCTTTTAATTTAGCTGTTAAATAATGTCGTATCGGGAAGTCTAAAAATTTAAATACCAAGTAAGCTAAGCTTATAAGTAATGTTACAGAAATCGGAATTACCCAATTTAATTCCGCAATGCTTGGTTGTGCTACAGTAACATAATTTGCAAAAACCCACATAAATGGATAATGAGTCATGTAAAGCGGGTAAGAAATATCACCAGAAAACTGATTGATTTTAAAATATCTACTTGCTAAACTTGCGCCAGCACCTAAAGAAACGATTAATGGAAAGAAAAAAACAACGATAAAAGGTTCAATTAACCAGTTCCACTGCTCGTTATAAGGCGTTAAAAATGCCAACATTAATAACGCACCCATCCCGAGTAAACCTAATTTGTTTTTAATAATCCAGTTAAAACGGAAAATTAGCATCCCCATTAAAAAAGAAAATGATATACGAGCTAAGCCATCGAAGAAAGTTTCGCCACTCCACCCTCCAAGTAAATTACCAGAATGCCAACCTACATAAAAAAGACTTGCGGCTGCCAAAACAACCAGTGGAGCGAGTATTTTTTTGGCGACTTTAAACAGTACGATGGCGTATACAAAGTTGGCAACGTATTCCCAAAATAACGACCAACTAGGTGCGTTTAAATTAAATAGGTTAAAATATCGCTCGGAAACTACAGGATAAGGAATTAAAAAAACCGACGTTATAAAAATTAACGCAGTTTCTTTAAAACCATATATAGCGTATAAATTACTGTAAGGGTCAAACAAAAAGGTAAGTAAGCCTAAAACAGAGCCTATAATAACTAAAGGATGTAAACGAATTAACCTTAGTCTAATAAAAGTTTTTAACCCCATACCAGCTATGCGGTTATCGTATGCATACGTAATTACGAAGCCGGATAAACAAAAAAAGAAATCGACCGCCAAAAAACCATGTGAAATAAAATTTTTAGTGAAATCTGTAATCACAATTTCCATAAAGTGAAAAACAACCACCATTATAGCAGCCAAACCCCTTAAGCCATCTAGTATCTCAAAATGAGGCTTACTTTTAAGAAACTTGGAATCTAAAATCTGGCTTTGCATCGGGTTTATCTTTCTGTAAAAGGAATTATTTGAAAAATTTTGTGTCTGCCAAAATACTTATTTTTCGGCAATGCTCGATGTTGTCAAATTATAGAAAGCATACAGAAAGATGCTAGGTTAAAAATACTGCACAAAAGCTGAAAACCCATTTTCATGTGCAAACACATTAATTGCACTGCAGAATTTAAGCTGGAGTTTGTTAAAAAGACATTAAACGAAGCTTTTTTTTACCGGTTATCGAGTAAATGGACGTATCTGCTATTGCACTAATGTAGCACCAAAATGCATAAAATTACTTTTAAACAGAGAAGATTATTGACATTTATATTTTTGTAAACTATTTGATCCGATAACCAACGTATTCATCAAACATCGCAAAATCCAAACTCTACTTTTAAACAACAGCGTCATTTTAAATGCTATGTTTGCGTAGTGAAAGAAAAACTGACTTTAAAAAACTTAAGCAATTGTCTTCCAATATTGGGACTAGCGTTTTTGTTGTTGCTTTCACCGTGTAAGGTTAAAAACTTTATTCATGCCGAATTGGGCATTCCAAAAGCAGAAGTTTCTAACATAGGCAAAACTCCTATTAGCAGTTCAAATTGTAGTACCATTGAACTTACCGAAAATGCTTTAACCTTTTCTAAGCAAGCGGCTCAACAATCTCTTGCGTTCCACCCGAATGAAGAAGCCACCTTCTATTTTAAAGCCATTGATTTTAGCAATCCGCTAATCATCCCAAACCAAAAAAGAAATGTTCCAGTTTCTTTAACTCCCTATTATATTCTATATCAAAATTTTAAGGTTTATTTATCTTAGTTGTTCTTGAAAAAGGAGATAAATACCAACAATTAAATTACCAAACGCCACAAGCTATCTATTTGTAGGCTACAGTTTGTTTTCGGTATTTTTCTTCAACAATTCTGTGTATTTCCAATCAATTTACAACAATTTTGCTATTGCAAAAACAGCATTAATGCCTGGCTCATGGCCAATAAAGCTTTATCTCTTTTTGCATAAAAAGCATATCCATAATTTAAATAAATGAATAATATCAATATAAAAAACGACTCGGGACTTTTGGTTTTGGCCGTAAGATTAGTAATTGGCTGGACCTATTTTCAGCATTTTTTAGACGCATTATTTTAGAAAATAAATTAGACCCAGATGCCGCGGGATACATTGGAGAGAAATTCAATCACTTTTTGCCAAATGCATTAGGCATTAAGCCTCTCATCCTTTATTTAGTAGAAAACCCGGATGCCTTATGGGTAAACATGGTTGCATTTACCATAATTGAAGGCATCGTAGGCTTATTGTTGATGTTCGGGTTGTTCACCAGATTGATGAGCATTGCCGTATTTGGCTTGGCAATGGGAATTTTGCTGAGTTCTGGCTGGATAGGCACCACCTGTTTAGATGAATGGCAGATTGGGGTATTAGGCATTGCTACAGGTTTTATGCTTTTCTTGACCGGAAGCGGAAAATATTCTTTGGATAACTATCTAATCAAAAACAATTTCAGCATCACTAAAAAGAAATGGTTTGCATGGATAGGCTCCGGTTTATTACCCATTAAAGATGTTGTTTTTCCAAAAGTAGTTTTAATTGGTTCGCTCTTTATTTTCGGGATGACTTTAATGACCAACCAAGTATTTCACGGTGGCTTGTGGGGCACACTTCATAATAAATCTGTAAAACCAAAACTCGAAATAACCGAAGGAGAAATTTCTAACAATAAACTTTCTTTCGATGTATTTAGAACAGAAGGTGCCGATGTTTATGGTTCTTGGGTAATAGGTATCGAATTATTTGATGAACAAAGCAAATCCATTATGCATTACACTCAAGAGGATTTGGCTATATTAAACGATACTCATATTGCTAATTACTATGTTGCGAAAATAAAACCTGGAAAGCATAGCTTAATTATTCCGTTGGGTGCAAAAGCCAAAATAAATTTACTTAACTCTGGCTTGGCAAACCTGCCGAAAGGAATTTATACGCTAAAAATCACCGATATCAGCGGCGCTTATTGGGAACACCAAATTAATAAGTAAACGAAATAGCGAATTGGCTTTGAGCTGATTCGCTATTTTAAATTTATTTTTGAAAATATGGGACTGGCTGTTGCCTTTCGTAAACTGAAGAAAAATAGAAATCCATTTAAATTTTAAACGGATTTGGAAAGAATATCTGTAGGTGTACTTTTATTTCAAACTTTGTATTTAAACTGTGGCACAGTTATCTTCCTAAAAAAAATGGAGAGACACTTGGTAAATGAGTTGCTTGTCTGAAAATAGTTCAATTATACGCTGAAACAATTGGATGGAAAGAAGCCATCTTCAAGGCATAGTATCATGTAAATAATGATCATATTAAGTTGCATTTTGACAGCCAATTGTTCGTTGCAAGTAGATGAGTTAATTACAAGTTCAGGTTGATTATTGCGGACATACTATTTAATGACAATTTCCACATGTTTTTAAAGTTTTGCACTTGGGCAAGCAACGGTTGGATTTACAGTAAATTTATTATTTTACTTACTAATAAAACAGGAAAAGCAATTCATTACTTTTTAGCATTGATTGTAATTGTAAAATCAAAATGCGTTGATCAAACAAGGAAAGCAACGAACCCGAACCTCACTACAATTGGCAATATTTCTACAGATAGGTAGTCTCAAAGTTTTAATGAAAACACCTCAAACAATTAATTCACCAGCTGCTAAAAGTGGCTAAAAGAAATTACCTACTCACTGGTTAAATAACGCTTTATGCTTCGTATCAAGTATTGTGGCGGCATACCGTTTAATTAAGAAATTTTCGATTTAAAAAGAAGAAATTCACTTCTCCTTATTATTCCAATTTTATTTACTGCTCTTTACTATGTAAAACTCAAGGATTATAGAAAATTGACTAGAAATGGTTACCTACTAAAAATAGTTTTATTACTTAAGGTCTGCTGAAAAACTCAAAAGTCTAATTCAACGATATCATTTTAATATTCAAAAACAATGGCTGGATTATACCTGATGCACCAGCCATTATTTTCATTAATCTTTTTGTAAGGATCTCGATCATCGCTGAAAAACGACTACCCATTGTTTTGATTTTTAGCCATAGGGATGCCTCCCCGGCCAACTTGACCAGCTTAAGCACCATAAAGATGCAGGCAATCCAGGATTCGCTGGTCTCTTTCAAACGGGCCTTGATATTGTCCAAACCGTAAGCGGTTTTGGCCTGTCCGAATTTCCCTTCTATTGGATTTCTTTCCCCAGGCCTTACGTGTTCTTTTTTCACCGCCGATGGTCTGCCGAGCGGTTTGGCCAGGAGCTTAATGCCCATCCCCTTGAGCAAACTTCGGTTTGTTCGGTTACAATAAATCTGGTCGGCAAGGATCTCTGCCGGATAGCAGCCAAAACGGGTTTTTACTTTTCTACATAGGCCATCATATGGCTTCCTTCATTATAGGCATCCCAACTCAGCTCATCTAAGAAAGCGTAGCCATCAACAACTTTTGCCCCAAATTCAACCTTAGCCGTACTCTTTCCACGTACAATTGAGCGCATATGGGACTGATGGATGCTGACAATCCGGTCACTTACGGAATGGGTCTTCTGGCTGAACATCTGCTGCTGTTGCTGAAAAAGGGTATGGATCACCATCAGGTACTTCTGCTCTTTAGCACTGGATGGGAATACTTTGTACCGATCCAAGAGCTTATCGATACTGCCCAGGTTCCGTCTGAGATAGCCCAGCTGTTTCCGGATGGCCTTGCGGATCTCGGTGTTGCTTTTCCTCTTCTTCTGTGCGATTTTCAGGTAATCCTTTCTGGCCACTTCTCTATAAATACGGGGCTTCTTGTGGTGCAAGGCCGCATTGAAGATATGATCGATAAGTTCTTCTGTTTTCTTCCTGGATGAATTCAAAAGGTCAATGTCCGTGGGATAGGCAATGTCCTGTGGACAAGCTGTGGCATCGAATAAAACCTGCCCTTTATGGCTGACTTCTATCTCCGGTTCGACTTCATCTATCTTGTTATACCAAAATTGTTTTATAATGACGTATATATTTCGTATTTTAGTGTATGGGAAAGAAAGCAACATTGGATATCACTGAATCTGTATCAGAGCTTAAAAAGCTCCTTTTAAAACAGAAGACCATTAAGGGAGAAAAACG
>JBBSQW010000022.1:0-60522 GCA_038243635.1 Sphingobacteriales bacterium | reverse complement strand
CGGCGGTTTGTAAGTCGTTTTGCTCAACTGCTCTATTTAAACCAATATTAAAAGTAT
Organism: Sphingobacteriales bacterium; assembly: GCA_038243635.1. Lineage (GTDB taxonomy): Bacteria > Bacteroidota > Bacteroidia > Sphingobacteriales > Sphingobacteriaceae > Pseudopedobacter. The sequence continues at coordinate 60,465 of JBBSQW010000022.1, read as the reverse complement.
TATTGCGGTAAGAGTCTTTGATAGATTTTATGCTGCCGTCTAAAATTTTATGAGATTTATGAATCAATGCAATGTGTTTACATAGTTCCTCTACAGACTCCATACGGTGGGTAGAAAAAATAATGGTTGAACCCTTTTGGTTAAGTTCCAGAATTTCATTTTTAATCACTTCGGCATTTATAGGATCAAAACCAGAGAAAGGTTCGTCTAAAATAATCAATTCGGGTTCATGTAATACAGTTGCGACAAACTGTACTTTTTGCTGCATCCCTTTGGAAAGATCTTCTACCTTTTTTTTCCACCAGGTTTGCATCTCCATTTTTTCAAACCAGAATTTAATCCTTTGCGTAGCATCGGCTCGGCTTAATCCTTTTAAACGAGCAAGGTAGAGCATCTGCTCACCAATCTCCATTTTTTTGTATAGCCCTCGTTCTTCTGGTAAATAGCCAATCTTGCTAATGTGACTCTGGTTTAATTTTTCTCCGTTGAAATAAATTTCGCCACTATCTGGTGCAGTAATTTGGTTGATGATTCTGATTAGGGATGTTTTTCCCGCACCGTTGGGACCTAATAATCCAAATATAGTTCCTTGTTCAATTTCTAAACTTACATCGTCTAAAGCCCGATGTTTGGCATATTCTTTTACAATATTTCTGATACTTAGCATATCGCTTTTTCTGTTAGACTGTTTAGGTAAACAAATATTACAACTTAGTACTGCGGAACGAGTTTAAAAACTCCCTCTCCTTCTACCGCAATGTATAAATAGCCGTTTGGTGCCTGTCTAACGTCTCGCACTCTGCCGATATTTTTAAACAAAAGTTCTTCTTTAACTACTTTTCCGTCTTTGATTACGCAGCGGTTTAAATACTGAAACCTTAAAGATCCCACCATCAAATTACCTTCCCAACCTTTATAAATTTTGCTGTTTACAAATGCCATTCCGCTAGGAGCGATAGAAGGATTCCAATAGTGTAAAGGACCTGTAATACCTTCTTTTTGAGTAATTGGCGTAATCACTTTACCATTGTAATTTATTCCGTATGATACTACAGGCCAGCCGTAGTTTGCTCCTTTTTTAATAATATTGATTTCGTCTCCACCTCTTGGACCGTGTTCATGCTCCCAAATTTCGTTCGTGAAAGGGTTTAGCGTTAATCCTTGAGGGTTTCTGTTTCCGTAAGTATAAACTGTTTTGTCGGCATCTTTGCTATTGTAAAACGGGTTGTCTTTTGGGATATCTCCGTTTGCCATAATTCTGTGGATTTTACCTAAACCATTTTTAATATCCTGTGGATTCTCGTTTTCGTTTCCTCTTTCTCCCACAGAAAAATAAAGCATTTTATCTTTTCCAAATATCATTCTGGAGCCGTAATGGTGTTTGGTTTTACTGTAAGGTTTTGCTATAAATATGTCTTTACCGTTTATAAGTTTTTTACCCTTAAGTTCTGCGCTATAAATTGCAGTGGTTTGTAACGTCGAATCTTCTGGATTTGGTTTTGAATAACTTAGGTAAATGACTTTGTTTTTTGCAAAGTCTGGGTGCAGCAATACATCCATTAAACCACCTTGTCCTGCAAAAACTACTTTCGGCACTCCACCAACTGTCTCACCTTTACCGTTAACATCTACTAAGTAAAGTAATCCAGTCCTATCAGTAACCAATAGCTCGCCGCTAGGCAAAAATGCAATTCCCCAAGCATTTTTTGCTTGATCAAGCACATTCTCGAGCTTTATTTTTCCGTTTTCTGTTTCAAAAGTATCTGACTTTGGTTTATCGCTAAATGTATATCTATTTACATTCTCAATCCCTTTAATGATGTAATCTGCTAAGGCTTCAATTTCTTCATCTTTAAATGTTTCTGCAAAAGCAGGCATTCCACCTTCTTTGTACCCAAACTTAATCGATTTGAATAAATCTTCTGGAGTTTTTCCATTTTTCCATTTCCTGTCGGCAAAGGCGTCCATTTTGGCACCGTGGCAGCCAGAACAATAAGATTGATAATTAGCTTCTGGCGTAGCAAATTGCTCCGGCTTTTCTATCCCTTTTTGCAAACTTAAAGACAAGAAAGAAACAATGGTAATTGCCCCAACGAGCGCTAGCGTTTTACGGTTTTTCATAGATCTTAATTTATAGTGAGCAAAATAGTGAATTTGCTATACATTAATTTATTTTTCGGAGTTGGTTAGCTTCCAAATTTTAACTTTTTAGTTAGTTTGCCAATGGTTAAGCCTTGTACTAAAATAGAGAAAGCAACCACAAAATAAGTGATAGATACCCAAAGATCTTTGTTTAAATCGTAAGTTAACGATAATGCTAATGCAATGGATATCCCTCCACGTAAACCGCCCCAGGTTAAAACTAAAATGGTCTTTTTGTCAAATTTATCTGTGAACCTGATCATTAAAGAAGGGATAAGCACCGATATATACCTGATGATTAGGATAACCAATATCATTAATCCGCTAATCCAAAGGTAACTGCTGATGTCTTCAATAATCAATAATTCTAAACCAATTAGAACAAAAAGTAAGGCGTTTAATATATCATCCACCAACTCCCAAAATTTAGAAATATACTCACTAGTTTGGTCAGACATTGCATATTTTTTTCCGTGATTACCTACCAAAATGCCGGCAACCACCATTGCCAACGGACCCGATACATGCAACACACTAGCTAATGTATAACCGCCCATTACAATGGCAAGCGTAATCATTACTTCAACTTTGTAATTATCAATGCTCCGCATTAATTTATAGCCTATCCAACCAACGGTAAACCCTAAAATCATCCCGCCACCGGCTTCTCTTAAAAATAAAAGGCTTATCTCAGAAAATGTGGGTAATTGTGGAGACTTTGCTGCTTCCCAAATGGTTATAAAGATAACCACTGCTACGCCGTCATTAAATAAAGATTCGCCTCCAATTTTAGTTTCCAATGCTTTGGGAACTTTGGTGTCTTTTAAAATTCCCAAAACAGCAATTGGATCGGTTGGGGATATTAAGGAACCGAAAAGCAAACAATGGATATATGGCACATTTAGATGGAACAAGGGAAGCAGATAGTAACTGATTGTACCTACCAAAAAAGTAGAAATAACCACACTAAATGTGCTAAACATGATTACTGGTATTTTTTCTTTCCTTAAATCCTCAATGTTAACATGTATGGCACCTGCGAATAACATAAAGCTTAGCATAGAACCTAAGAGTAGTTCCGAAAAATCGAAACTTTTGATTAATAAAGTTGCATCATTTAAAATTTGAGGATACAAATTTCCTGTGATAAAAAGGGCAACGGAGGTAAGTAACGCAATAAGCATTAAGCCAATAGCGGGCGGAAGTTTCAAATACCTAAAATTGATGTATGCAAAAAGCGCCGACAACACAATGAGGATAGAAAAGGTGTGGTATAAACTCATGCGGTATTAAAATCGTTGTTTATTGAAAAACCCGATTTGCTATCGGGTTTTATGATTAATTACTTTCGGGTTTAAAAATATGTACCTCTCTTTTCGGGAACGGCACCGAAACTCCTGCCTTGTTGAACGCTTTTCTTACGTGTTCTTGTTTACTCAAGTAAACGTCCCAATAATCATCGTTATTCACTAACGCTCTCACTCTAATGTTAACAGCGCTATCGCCTAAACTATCCACATAAATGTAAGGCTTTTCCCTATCTATAATCCGTTCATCAGAAAAAATGACTTCTTTGATGATTTCTTTAGCTTGGTCAATATCATCGTTGTAGCCAATGCTAAATATCCACTGCATTTTTCTTGCAGGCTCGGTGCTGTAGTTGGTAATAATATCGTTATAAAGCTTTCCGTTTGGGATGATGATTGTTTTATTGTCGTAACTTTTTAAAACCGTGTAAAAAATCTGAATTTCCGAAACCGAGGCAATTACTCCCTGCGCTTCAATTACGTCGCCCACTTTAAAAGGCTTTAACATCAAAATTAAAATACCGCCTGCAAAATTCGCTAAACTACCTTGTAAAGCTAAACCAACGGCTAAACCAGCAGCTCCTAATATTGCCACAAAGGAGGTCATCGCAATTCCTAACGTAGATAATACACTCAAGATAAGTAAGATGAGTAGTCCGTTTTTGACTAAGCTCCTCAGGAAAACGCGTAGAGAAGGGTCAACATTTTCACGTTCCATTAGGTTAGCAAAAGCTTTAGTTAAAAACTTTATAATTTGATAACCGATAAAGCCAATTACCGCTGCTTTTATCAGCGCAATCCCTAGGTCGGCACCTTTGGTAACTAAAAATAATTTTGCTTGTTCTAAGTATTCCATAATTTTGTTAATACTTTTAGGTAGGAGACTTTTACAACTCTGTTAGCACTTGAACAATAGTTTCACAAGCGAACTTGATCTCTTTTTCGGTAATGTTTAATGGTGGAGCGATTCTTAACGCAGAATCACAATGTAAAAACCAGTCGATAATGATTCCTTTATCCAAACATCTTTTACTTACCTCTTCTACCTCATTAAAATTAGCCAACTCTACAGCAATCATCAAGCCTAAACCCCTAACTTCTTTGATTTTTGGGTGAATTAACAGCGTTCTGAAAAGGCTTTCGCGTTGTTTTACACCAGCTACCAAATTCTCATCTAAAATAGTATTTAAGGAAGCTAAGCCGGCTGCGCAACTCACCGGGTGACCACCGAACGTAGTGATATGCCCCAAAATTGGATTTTCTTTTAATACATCCATGATTGCTTTGGAGGATATGAATGCACCAATTGGCATTCCGCCGCCCATTCCTTTTGCTAAGAGTAAAATATCAGGCGTAATACCGTAATGTTCAAAGGCAAAAAGCTTCCCAGTTCTTCCGAACCCGGTTTGAATTTCATCAAAAATTAGTAAAGTTCCAGTTTCTGTGCACTTGTTACGTAAAGCTTTAATGTACTCCAAATCTGGAACACGAATACCTGCTTCTCCTTGAACAGCTTCTAAAATTACTGCCGCAGTTTTTGTAGTAATCTGTTCTAAATCTGAAACGCTGTTAAGTTGGATAAACCTAATGTCTGGCAACAGTGGGCGGAAAGCTTGTTTGTAATATTCGTTACCCATTACACTTAACGCACCGTGTGTACTACCGTGGTAAGCGCCATTAAAAGATATAATTTGGGTACGGTTAGTGTATTTTTTTGCAAGTTTTAATGCACCTTCCGTAGCTTCTGCACCAGAATTTGTGAAATAAACGGATGATAAAGTGGAAGGTATAACATCGCTTAAGCGCTGTGCAAACTTTACCTGTGGCGCTTGAATAAACTCGCCGTAAACCGTTACATGCAGATATTTTTCAATTTGTTGCTGTATAGCGGCTATCACATTGGGATGCCTGTGACCGATGTTGCTAACGGCAAAACCCGATACTAAATCGAGGTATTTTTTTCCGGAAGGATCAAATAGATAGCAACCTTCTGCTTTTTCAACTTCTAAAAGACGGGGAGAAGTGGAGGTTTGAGCAGTATTTAATAAAAAAAGCTGTTTCTGACTTAACATATCTGTAAAGATACATTAATTCGTAAATCTGTTCTTGAGTGATAACTATCTGTCGCTTTGAGGACGATTTTTTAGTTGTTTAATCAGTTCTTCGCGGAAACCTCGCTCTGCTTGGTATAGTTTCTTCAACTTTTCGGGAGGTAAAACTTTGCCAAACTCCATTCTGTATTTTTTCTTAAGTTCTAGTAGCTTACTCTCAAAAACGAAGTCATCGTCAACCGTTTTATCAGCGTTGGAAGCATTATCTAATCTGCTTTGTTTTTTTTGCTTAATTAGTTGATTCCACTCGGCTTGATAGTTTTTATATAATGGCCAGAAATTTTTTGATTCTTCCCCGTTAAGTTCTAACCTACCCGATATATAACCAAATTTAATAGCTTCAATTTGCTGTCCTTTTTTAGGCTTTTTTTGAGCATAAGAAATATTAGTTAAACCTAAAGAGAAAATCGTGGCAACTAAAATTTGGGTAAATAGTTTCATGCTTAATTAATTGTTTTTTCCAATTGAAAATCGTCGATACTTAAATTGGCATCATCGTCAATATTTTCAATTAACATTGGTAAGTCGCTGTTGTCGGTATGTTGGTTTAAATAAGTTTCAATTTCTAGCGCTGGTATTTTAGATAATTGATGCGCTACGGCGGTGTTGTGTTTTACATTGAAATAGGCACCTAATGTTGTGGTGAATAAAATACAGGCTGCCGCTGCATATCGTATAAAGTGCAGTTTTAATACTTTTGTTGAGTTAGGGCTTGAGATGCTGTTTTGTATAAGTTTTTTTGACTCGGAAAAATAGTTAGCTGGTATTTCAAATCCGTGTCCTTTTGAATCAACTTCTTTAAGCTCATCCAAGTAAACTGCTGATCGAATCTGTTGCTCTAAGTTCTCAAAGTAGTTGTTAGGAACATTAAACGAAGTTTCCTCAGCTATTAATTCATTCAGATTTGCCTGCGCTAAAATCTGCTCAGTAAGATTACTGAAATATCCATCTGGAGTATTAAAGGTATTTTCCTTACTTATTGCTGCTAATATTGGGGCTTCTTTTTCCAGTTCCATGTTGTCATCCTCGCTTTTCATATCTATTGATTGATTTTTGCAGAAAAGGTTTAATCTGTGAATAATAAGTAGTGCTCTATTTTTTTTACCGCCAAGTGATATGATGCTTTCAACGCACCTACGCTCGTTCCTAAAACATCGGAAATTTCTTGGAACTTCATATCGTCGTAGTATTTCATGTTAAATACCAATTTCTGCTTCTCCGGTAAAATCAGTAAAGCTTGCTGAAGTTTTTTTTGAATAGTATCTCCAGAAAAGTAATTTTCCTCGTTCAAATTATCAGTAAGTTGTTCGGGTAATTCGTCAAGTGATACATTATTTTTTGCTTTCTTTTTATTCAGAAACGTGATGCATTCGTTGCTGGCAATGCGGTAAAGCCAGGTGTAAAGCTGTGCATCTTGTCTAAAGTTAGAAAGATTTTTCCAAACTTTAATAAAAACATCTTGTACCAAATCATCTGCATCGTCATGGTTTAAAACCATCCTGCGGATATGCCAGTAAACTTTTTGCTGGTATTTTTTAAGCAGCAGAGAAAAAGCCTCGTGACGGGTTTTCTCATCTTCAAATTTCTGAAGTATTACCGAGTCAGATATCTCCATTTGGTTTAAAAAATAATAAGCCGAAGGTATTATACTTCGGCTTACATTCAACGAGTTGCTATGAAAATTATTTTCTTTTCATTACTTTTTTAACAGCTGCTACAATGTTGCTGCTATCTAAGCCGTATTTCTTCATTAATTCTGCTGGTGTTCCACTTTCTCCAAAACTGTCATCAACTGCAACAAACTCCATTGGAGTAGGTGTATTTGTTGATAGTAATTGCGCAATGCTTTCGCCCAAGCCGCCGTAACGGTTATGCTCTTCGCATGTTACCACACAACCAGTTTTTCTCGCAGATTTTAATACTGCTTCTTCATCCAAAGGCTTTATCGTATGTATGTTGATAATCTCAACATCAATTCCTTCTTCTGCTAGTTTTTCGCCGGCTAAAATAGCTTCCCAAACTAAATGTCCGGTTGCAAAAATACTTACGTCTGTACCTTCGTTAACCATCCAAGCTTTACCAATCTCAAATTTTTGATCGGGATCTGTAAAAACTGGAACTACCGGGCGACCGAAACGTAAATAAACTGGACCTTCAAATTCAGCGATGGCCTCAGTAGCTGCTTTGGTTTGGTTATAGTCGCAGGGATTAATTACTGTCATCCCTGGCAACATTTTCATCATTCCAATATCTTCTAAAATTTGGTGAGTTGCACCATCCTCTCCTAACGTTAAACCTGCGTGAGATGCGCAAATTTTAACATTTTTATTTGAGTAAGCTATTGACTGGCGAATTTGATCATAAACTCTTCCGGTAGAAAAGTTAGCGAAAGTTCCTGTAAAAGGAATTTTACCACCAATAGTCATACCTGCTGCAACGCCCATCATGTTTGCTTCGGCAATACCCATTTGGGTAAATCTTTCTGGAAATGCATTGATGAAATCCTGCATTTTTAACGATCCTACTAAATCTGCACAAAGTGCCACAACTTGGTCGTTCTTTTTACCAGCTTCTAAAAGTCCTGCTCCAAAACCAGAGCGGGTATCTTTACTTTCTGTATATGTGTATTTTTTCATTCTTTAATATTTTATTTGGTGGCATTCAAGATTGCTACGCAGTTTTTCACGTTTCTTTATTTTAATTTTTTGAGTTCAAGCATGCTACGCAAGATTTCATTTATGTATATTTTAAATAGCGGCATTCAAGACTGCTACGCAGTTTTTCACGTTTCTTTATTTTAATTTTTTGAGTTCAAGCATGCTACGCAAAATTTCATTTGTTTATATTTTCAGTAAAGTCAGTCGTTTGACTTTATACTTTTGACTTTATACTTTTAACCTAAAACTAATAATCTCCGTAAGTTTCTTCCAATTGACCCAAAGCATCAGCAAGCTGTTCTTTGTTTGGCGCAACACCATGCCATTTATGAGAACCTTCCATAAAATCAACACCGCTACCCATTTCTGTTTTCATCAAAATCATGATACACTTGCCTTTACCAGTCTTAGTTTTTGCAAGTTCTAAAGTTGATACAACTTCTTCCATCACATTACCGTCCATGTGCATTACTTCCCAACCAAAAGCAGAAAACTTTGCATGTAAATCTAATAAGCCTAAAACTTTATCAGTAGGTCCGTCAATTTGTTGTCCGTTAACATCAATAACGCAAATTAAATTGTCTACTTTATTAAAAGGTGCAAACATTGCAGCTTCCCAGTTTTGGCCTTCTTGCAATTCGCCATCACCTTGTAAAGTGTAAACAATACCCTCATCTTTATTTAGCTTTTTTGCTAAAGCGGCACCAATGGCAACAGACAATCCTTGCCCTAAAGATCCAGAAGAAATTCTAATCCCTGGCAAACCTTCATGTGTAGTTGGGTGTCCTTGTACTCTTGAATTTAGTTTTCTAAAAGTCTTTAATTCTGCTTTATCGAAATAACCAGATCTAGCTAAAACACTATAAAAAACTGGCGAGATATGTCCGTTTGATAAGAAGAAAAGATCTTCACCAATACCATCCATATTAAAGGCTGGATCATGTTTCATGATCTTAAAATATAAGGCAGTTAAGTAATCGGCGCAACCCAATGAGCCCCCAGGATGCCCTGATTGGCATTCGTAAACCATACGTACAATGTCTCTTCTTACCTGAGAGGCCATACGTTTTAAATCGTTATTTTCTAGTGTCATATTGATGATTGTAATAATCAGCTAAGTTAAAAAAAAATACTTGAAAGCGGGGTTGTCAGTGGATACGCTAGATGTTAACAACACAGTGTGGATAACTTTTGGAATTTAAAAGCTTTATATAAATAATCTTTGTTTATTAGGTGTCTGCCTAAGATTATAGATATTAACAAGGTTCATAAATAACGTTGATAACTTTTTGAGAGTATGAAAAAAACTTTATCTGCCAATAATTATTTCAAAAAAATAGACATTTTTACCTGCTTTTGATAGGTTTTGGGTTGAATTTAGCTCTTAGTCAGCAGGGTTATGCACAGGGTTCTGTTGGTATAGGTACCGTTACTCCCAATAAAAGTGCCGCCTTAGACGTGGTTTCTACAACCAGCGGTGTGTTAGTGCCACGAATGACAATGGCGCAAAGAAACGCAATTGCGGCACCTGCTGATGGGCTGCTTGTTTACAATACAGATGATTCGAAATTTAATTATTGGGATAAGCTCAAATGGACCGAACTGGGAGAGGCCCTAACATGGTACACAGGCCAAGGCCTGCCAAACGATATTGGTAAGTTGGACGATTTATACTTGGACCAGCAAACCGGATATGTTTACCAAAAAGAAGTGAGTGCTTTTCCGCCACAACAACTGGCTTGGACGCGTAGAAATTTAAATAAAAACAATAAAATTGCTGTTACTATTGCCAGTGTTATCGTTCCAGTGAACGGGTCTTCTACACAAACCTTCCCATTTAATGGAGCTGGTACAGCAAACGCTGTTGTTTGTTCTCCAAGGTTTCCGTTGTTAGATGGTATCATTATATCCCATGCTTGGGTAAGTGCTCCCGATGAAGTTTCTGTGAAATTTTACAACGTGAAGGGTGCGCCAATTTCTATTGCAGGGAATTATCAAATCGCTATTTTTTAGTTTTTGTTAATGAAGATTAAAAATAACATATCATTTTACAGTTTTTTGGTGTTGTTTATCTCATCAACCTTCGCTAATGCTCAGTTTGTAAATAACGGCAATACAGTGGTGGTGCAAAGTGGTGCACTTTTAACTGTTGGTGGAGGTTTTTCAAATCTTTCTGGTACGGTTCAGAATTTTGGGGAGCTTACCGTTACAGGTAATTGGATTAATAATGATGCCTTAGGGGTTTTTACTTTAGCTTCGACAGGTAAAACAATTTTAAACGGCGCAAACCAAAGTATAGGAGGACTGCAAAAAACTACTTTCCCAAATTTAACTTTATCAGGAACAGGTGTAAAAAAACTGTTAGCAGATGTTGATATCCGCTCAACGTTAACTCTAAATGATTTAGAGTTTGCCGTAGAGGATAAAAACTTAGAAATTTTAGGAAGCGCTGTTAACTCAATTGTTTATAGCGCTGGTTTTATAAGTACGGATTTAAAAGGATACCTATACAGACATACCAATACTGCCGATGATTATGTTTTTCCACTAGGTTCAAAACTTAGTGGTAGTTTAATTTACCGCCCCGTAACTGTTAAAACGAAAGATAATTTAGACAATAGCATTGGGTTGAGTTTCGTTGATAAAGACCCAACTGCTGAAGGCTACAGTAGAACTTCAAAACGTTTTGACGTTAACGAGATTAATCCAAAATATTTTTATTTAGTGGATCAAAAATCCGGAACCAGCGTATTGGAATATCAGTTTTTGTTTGATAAAACCATAGATGGCGATTTTAATCAATTGGTGAACTGGATAAACTTTGGATTATGGGAAAAAGCAGGTGTGTCTAATATACGCCCAGTTACCACAACCCAATCTGATATGAAGCTTGCAACATTTACAACACTTAAACCAGTGAGCAAATTGCCTTTAACAATGTCGTTTATTACGCCTACGAATGATCCTATTACAATTTTTAATGGTTTCTCGCCAGACGGGGATGGAAAAAATGATACTTGGGAAATAAAAAATATTGATCTGTTCCCAGATAACGACCTTACTATTTTAAATAGATGGGGAAGTGAAGTTTTTAAGGCAAAGGGTTATAGCAACGCCAATGCATGGAACGGTGGCGATTTAAATAACGGGACCTATTTTTACCTTTTAAAAGTAAATATTAATAACGAAGCAAAGGTTTATAAAGGCTTCATAACATTACTAAAGAATGATTAAAATAAAGAAAAGTGCACTTATATGCTTTGCTTTATTGGCAAGTACTTTTTATGCTGTTGCGCAACAAGATGCACAGTATAGCCAGTACATGTTTAATACTTTAGTGATTAATCCTGCATATGCGGGCTACAAGGGTAACTTAAATTTAAGCGCTTTGCACAGAAGCCAATGGCTTGGAGTGGATGGTGCACCAAAAACACAGTCTTTAGTTTTAGACGGCAGTTTCTTTAATGATAAAATGGGTTTGGCATTAACAGTTGTTAATGATAGAATTGGACTTCAGGGACAAAGTAACGCGTATTTGAACTATGCCTATAAATTAAAGGTAAGCGAAGAAGGAACTTTAGCTTTTGGTATGGGATTGGGGTTCGCCCAATTTACGTTAAATAATGGCGACGCTAATTTTGATGATCCGTCTGATCCAAATTTCAATGGTGGAAAGCTTTCTTTTATTTCTCCAGACGCCAAGGCAGGGTTACATTTTAGCACAAGTAAGTTCTATGTGGGTGTATCTGCAACCAATTTATTTTCAAAAGCAATTGATTACAGTACCGCAGCCAAAAACTTGGTTGTTAAACAGGGGCAGCATCTTTTTTTGAGTGCTGGTTATTTAGTCGACGTAAACGACTTCTTGAAGTTTAAACCGTCGTTTCTTTTAAAAGAGGATACGAAAGGACCAACTAATTTGGACGTCAATAATTTCTTCCTGTTAGGAGAAAAGGTTTGGATAGGTGCTTCTTACAGAACCTCTGTAAATTTATGGAAAAAAAATAATACGCTGGGCCCTGTAAAAGCAAGAGATGCGGTTGTAGGTTTATTAGAAATTTACGCCGGCAAAGGTCTTCGTGTAGGTTATGCTTATGATCATTCAGTCTCTTCATTACAAGGATTTGATAATGGTTCGCATGAGATTTCTATAGGTTACACTTTTGGGGGTAAAAAAGAGTACAGTATACTTTCACCACGATATTTTTAAGGCCATGAAAATTAAACGTTTGTTATTAATTCTATTTTGCGCCGGAGCTATCATTTATTTGGTCCCATTTTCCTTATTTTCTGATGATTTAGATAAGGCAAATAAATATTACGAAAAGTACGATTATAAATATGCGATGGAAATTTATAAACAGGTCATGGAAAAAAATCCTACTGTTGAAGTCGCCGAAAGATTAGCCAACTGCTATCGTTTTACCAGTAATTCTATTGAAGCCGAAAAAGCCTATGCAACGGTGCTCACTTTTCCGGGTTTTAATCCAATAAATTATATTTACTATGCCGATGCTTTAAAAGAGAATGAAAAGTTTGAACAAGCAAAGCGCAGTTATTTAACCTATGCAGAACGGGTTCCAGCGCAAAGCGATGAAGCTGTAAAATTAGCAAACGCATGCGATGCTGCTAGAATTTGGTTAGAGAATCCAAACTTAAACATCCAAATTACAAATGAGAGTGCATTCAATACTAAGTACTCAGATTTTTCTCCAATCCCTTATGAGAAAGGATTTATTTTTGTTTCTGATAGGGAGTTTTTAAAGCCGATGGCTGATAAAAAATCTCCAAAAATTTACGGATGGACGGGAAATCCATATTTAAAATTGTATCAAGCAGAAATGCAAGACAGTGTATTTACTGGCGAAATGAAGCTGAGTTTAATGCCAGAGCAGATTAACGATAATTACCATTCTGGACCAGCAACTTTAAGCGCTGACGGCAATACCTTGTATTTTACAAAAGCTGGAGTAACTAGCGTAGAAGAGAAGCCTAAAGGAAAAGACGTAGTTTTTAAAAAGGCTATTTTTTACAGCACCAAGCAAAATGGAATTTGGAGTAAAGCAGTGTCTTTTCAATATAATAGCCCATTTGACTATTCCGTTGAACACCCAGCTTTAAGTCCAGATGGAAATATTTTATACTTTGCGTCTGATATGCCGGGAACCATGGGCGGTTTAGATATTTTTTATTCGGAGAAATTGGCGTCTGGTTGGTCGCAACCGAAAAATTGTGGTGCAGCGGTCAATACAAAATATGACGAGGTTTTTCCCACAGTCAGAAAGGATGGCAAGTTGTATTTCTCTTCACGAGGACATATTACCATTGGAGGATTGGATATATTTTCTGCTACAGGTTCAAAAGATAATTGGACAGAAGCTGAAAATTTGAAAGCACCAATTAATTCATCAAAAGACGATTTCGGAATTTATTATTTCAATGATAATTTGACCGGTTTTTTATCATCAAACAGACTTGGAGGCCGAGGTGGCGACGATATTTACCAGTTTAGCGAACGTCCTAAAGAAATGTTTTTTGCCGTAGAGGGGCAAGTGCTACAGAAGAGAGATGGTTCGCCAATAGAAGGTGTTACAGTGATTTTGGTTGATAAGAATACGGGCTTAGAAAAAAGTTTAATTTCTGATCAAAACGGAGCTTTTAAATTTGAGTTAAATCCCGAAACTGATTATTTGGTGAGGGGTGATTTGGATAAATACTTTAATCGCCAGGAAGGACAAATAAGTACAAAAGGCGCAACAGAGTCAACTGTTTATAATGTAAAGTTTGAGGTTGAAAAAGGAGAGGAAGCGTATTTGGTAAGGTTAAATAATATTTATTACGATTTTGATAAGTATAATATTCGCAAAGACGCTGAAGCTGATTTACAAAAAGTGCTAAACTTCATGAAAACTACGCCGAACGTAAATGTGGAGTTACGATCACACACGGATGCTCGAGGAAAAGCGAATTATAACTTAGCGTTATCCAAGAAAAGAGCAGTATCTGCAGAAAAGTATTTGTTAAAAGCAGGAGCAGACAAGGAACGGTTAACCGCTCAAGGCTACGGAGAAACTCAATTGTTAAACAAATGTGCAGATGGCGTAAAGTGCACCGTGGCGGAACATCAGTTAAACCGTAGAACTGAGTTTAAAGTAGTGAAAGTTGACCCTGTAATTAGTTACGTTCCAGGGTATAGTTTAAGTCCAATTTTCCCCTTAATTACTGGCGCACAATAACAATACAACATAAGTTAGATTAACCCTAAAAAGGCTGTTTTTTGCACAAGACAGTCTTTTTTTATTTACATAAGGCCATCTTAAAGCTAGACAATGTAGTGAACATCTTTTTAACTGGTTAATAAAGGGCTGTTTTAAGAGTAGGCGGTGTTAAAACTACAAAAAGAACGCTCATTAGATCTTTAAAATATTAACGCGTTGACGATACCTGAGACTGCCCCTAAATCTGTTGATTATAGACTATACCAAACCAATGCTTAAAAACAGTGAGTGCTTATGGCTAACGCAGCGTAAGCTACTCAACATCTTTGCATCAATTTTAGGGTAGAAGCCGCGAAGCTAATAATTATAAAAATGCGCTTCTTTTTTAGTTTAAAAAGGAGTTGGTGAACTTATTAGGAAATGCCTTAATAAGTTCACTTTTAAAATTATACATCTCAAAATTGTCATTTTTTATTCGTCCCTGCTCATCAACCAAAACATACCTTGGGATGCCGTTAAATTTGAAAAGTTCTCTCAATGCCAAATATTCATCTGCGGTAACGCGATAGGTATTGGTCATTTTGTTTTTTTGAGTATAATCACTATAAAACTTATCATCTGGCGTTCCGGATAGGTCGGTTATAAACACAAAGTCCAAATCTGCGCTGTCTTTATTCTTTTCTCTATCAGCAAGCCCGCTTTCTATTCCTGCTCTGCATGGTCCACACCACTGCGCCCAAAAATCAATAATCAGAACTTTACCTTTATGCTTTTCTATAAGTTTTTTGAAAAATTTAGCTCCGTTAGTATTTGGTAATTCATAAGCAAGCCGAGCAATATTATTAGCATGTTCATCAAATACCCTGTTAGCTTCTTTTACTAGAAATGGATCTTTTAATGAGGCAAGTGTTTCCTTAAATCTTTTTTCATTTTCAGCTTCTGTTTTTGGGAAATTTATTAACGCGGAAGAAAAATCTCGGAGCCTTGCTACTTCATAAGTAAAACTTTGTTTATCAAATACTTTAATTTGGCTTGCATTGAAGAACAAAGAGGTTTCAAATCTGTTGATGAAACCAGAGAATTCATTTAAAACTAATAGCGACTGGTTGTCTATATCTACTAAATTAATAAAATCATAAAAGTCATTATTTAAAGCTTCTGGACCAAACATCTTTGTTGTATCTGTTCTGATAGCATACGATCTTTGCATCACGAAATCAAAAAGGAAGGTAGCGTAGCTTAATTGTATTTTGTTTTGAATCAGATGCTTTGGTATTGCTGAGATGTTTTTTTGTGCAATCAGGCTATCAACCCTCTGTCTTTCTTTTTTCCAGATTTCCAGTTGTTTTGCTTTAAAATCAGTGGGGCTTTGTAGCTTTATAAGGCTTTCTAGTTTTTGATATTCAGGTAAGGTAATTTTTATTGATTGCAATTCTTCATTGATTTGCTTAGTTGCCCCAAGATAATTTGTTTTTTCAAAACGGTGTGTTTCATTTCGGTAACGATCTGCCAGTAAAAAGTCCTGCCAATCTATAATCAACCCTATGGTATTCCCAGGTTCTCCATAAAAAGGAATCCATTGATCGTTTAAAATAATAGCGTTCCAAATAGGATGGTTGGCTTCAATAGCACTTTCAAACCTGCCATCTTCAAAAATCCGTACGGTGGTAGGAAAATCTTCGTTTGTTAAATTGTTTTGATGATAAATTATCCCGCTAGAAAAACCGCTTCTTTTGTCGTAACCTTTAATATAGCCCACAATTTTAATGCTGTCTTTCCTAAAGAAATTATCTGTGAAGTTTTTTCTTGTAGTTTTTACTTTAGCAGCTGAAAGCCGTTGCTCCAGCCATTGTTTTACCTTATCGGGAATAGCGATATTTTTATTGTTTTGGGACTTTGCCTTATTGTTTAAAGACACCCCAAAAACAAAAGTTGCTTTATCCTGTCCAAAATTTACCTTTTTTACCTTTTTGTCTAATTTTGGAAAAACTAGTGTAACCATGGTAGTTCCAGAAGCCGGGGTTTTGAGTTCCTCCTTGAATTTTAGTCCTTTTACTTCTATTGCAAAATACTTTTTCCCTGTTTTTACATCTTCCAGAAAATTCTTTTCACTAAAATCCGTCCACCAGCCTGGAATAAATGTTATATGAACATCAACAAGTGTAGCAGAATCGGTTTGTGTTATTTTATTTACACTATAAATTCCCGAATTAGCAAATTCAAAAGTCGGGGTCTGGGTTTCTTGAGCAAAAATCCCTAGTGATAGGCCTATTATAAAAAATAAAGTTAACAGTGTTTTCATTTTAATAAGTAGTAGGTTGTTTTTTTTCTTGTTTAAAGATAAAAAATTATGTTTATAACTATGTTTTTTTTTTTAGAAATTACTTTGTATAGCCAATGACAACCACTGGTTTACGAATGAAGTTCTCGCTAATTTGGCATTTAGGGAGTGCCAGCCGTGTCTTAAATATTTTTTTACTACTTTTTTAACATCATAATTTTAGAAATTACAGTCAATTAAATCTATTTGCTGTCTTTTTAAAACTTGGGGTATTAGCAGTAAATTCTTATCAATTGAACTACTCGGCTCAACGCGATAATGCAAACACATAGCTGTTAACTGTAGGTTTAAGGAATTTATTTAAGTCTGCTTGCTAGTAAAGGCTGTCGTTATAAACATAATTGGACAATTTGATGGTGTTAAAAAAAACAACTTCGAACTAATTTTCAACTATCCGTAACTTTTGTCCACACTGGTAAGATTATTGTTTAAAATGTTCTATAAAACAACAAATCATGGAAACCAATAAAGCACCTAAAAATAGAACCGAAATTGATCCTAAAAAAATCACTAATCAATCAGACAAAACTGTTAATAATGAAATTCCTCACGAACATGAACCAACCAATGAGGAACAGTGGGTACACGACGGTAACGAAGAATTTGGAGATGATTTCGTTTTACCCGAAGAAGAAGAAGATGATGATGCGATTAATTAAATGCTCAGTTTTAAGCGCTTGATTTTGCAGTTAAATGTGAGATTAGCTGTGAACCAGAACCTCACATTTAACACCAAATTTATTTAGAAAATCAACGCCTTCATCATTTGCTAAGCCTTTGTATAAGGCGTAAGACTCCTTAAAATAGACTACCTTAATTCCGGATGATAAAATTAGCCTGGCACATGCAATACATGGGGATAGCGTGGTGTATAAAGTAGATCCTTGAACTTGCGTTCCGTTTTTTACGGCATAGAGAATAGCGTTTTCTTCTGCATGTAAAGCCAACGAACAGCTATTTCTTGAATCTCGTGGACAGCCATCTTCTGGCCATTCTTCGTCGCAATTGTGTGTTCCGGGCGGCGGCCCGTTATAGCCGATAGAAACAATACGCGTGTCTTTTGTTAATACTGCACCAACCTGTCTTTTAACGCAGTGGGAGCGGAAAGCCAAATCAGAAGCCAAGTTCATGAAAATGGTATCGAAACTTAATTTCAAGTTGTTGTGTTTAAAATTTCCCCTTATAAAACTGAGGCGAAGATAAAATAATACATCCCGCCAAAACAATTTTATATTGATAATATGCGTTTAATTAATTTAAAAATATGTTTTTGCTTTTGAAAATCGCATATTCGCACTAAGACGCAATCATAAAAAAGATTAATGCTAGAGCTTATTATTTCGGGAATCGGATTAGGAATTGTACTTTCTTTTTTAACTGGACCCGTATTTTTCGCATTGATAAAAACCAGTATCGAAAAAGGTTTTTACGCTGGACTCTCACTTGCAGGCGGGGTAGTAGTCAGTGACTTCATCTACATGACCATCACCCTTTTTGGGACCTCATTATTAAGCTTTGAGAGTAAGTATAGAGTGCCTATCGGAGTTGTTGGTAGCGTTATCCTAATGAGTATTGGGTTATATTATCTGTTAAAAAAGATCGAGATTAATTTTGTAGAGGAGTCCTCAAAAATTAAACATGCCGGTTATTTTTTTAAGGGGTTCTTCATGTGCATCTTTAATCCTTTCATTTTATTGTATTGGGTAAGTGTTTCCAGCGGGGTTTATTCTGTTTATGGCGAGCTTAGTTCCAGACAAATTATTCCGTTTTTCGGCGCCATATTAATCACTCTTTTTGGGATGGATGCCTTGAAGGCTTATTTTGCTTATAAACTTCGTTACAAAATTAAACAGAAGTCTATTCAAAACTTAAATCGAATTGCTGGTGTGCTAATTATCATTTTTGCGCTAAAGCTGATTTATAATCTTTTCACCGGGCATAGTTTAATTTAGTTATAAAGAACTGGTACCCGGATAAATGTCAACGTAATCAACCAACATTCCGCCTTCGCAGTTCGTCATATCTTGCAATCTAAAGTAGGTTCTGTCTCCCTTGCCGTAAAATATTTGTTTGCCGGTTTTTATGCAGGGTTCACCATCGTTATTATGACTCACTTTCGTTACAATTTCACCATCAAATTCCAACTCTTTATTTCCAGTTCGTTTTATTTTACCGTCAATGGTTAAATAATCTCCCGCTTTGTTTTTTTGTGAACCTTTAATGCTGTACCATTCATCATCCATTGGGGCTATATTAACGCTTCCTCGATTATCCCAACCAATCCATTGTAGTGAGACTGGGTGTTTTCCTGCTTTTTTAACTTTTTTATCCGAACTGGAACTGGCTTCTCCATTTTCAACACTAATTATAGAGTCATCAATTTCGCTTTCATAAGAAGGCTCTTGATTTAAACTATCGATTTGTTGTTTTGACTCGGGCTTACTGGGTTTGTTTTGTCGACCTTTGGGGTTCTCAGTACAAGAAGTAATAGCTATTACGCCAACAATCATTAAATTTTTTTTCAAGTAGTTCATTTCAAAGGTTTTTTATCAGTTTAATCCAAAAAACATACCAAGCAAAATCAGTTTACATAAATTGAACGTTTTGGACAACGATAAATCCTAAATTGCAGCAAGAATTTTAGCCAATGGTACTTACAGATACGCATACCCATATTTATTACGAGACAGACGAACAGAAGCAACAAGAACAGTTAGACCGCTGTTTGGAGAACAATATATCGCGTTTGTTTTTGCCTAACGTGGATAGTAAATCTATTCCCTTAGTTTTAGCCCTAGCAGAAAGGTATCCGCAAAATTGTTTTTCTATGATGGGTTTGCATCCTTGTGATGTTAAGGATGATTACGAACAAGAGCTCGCTTTGATTGCTGAAGCTATTGCATCAAATAAAATTTATGCAATTGGTGAAATTGGAATTGATTTATATTGGGATAAATCTTTTTTGCAACAACAGCAAGATGCCTTTAACAAACAAATTGAGCAAGCCAAATTTTTAGCTTTACCAATCGTTATCCATTGTAGAGAAGCTTTTGACGAAGTATTTGAAATACTAGATCAACAGAATGATGAAAAACTGAGAGGAATTTTTCATTGTTTTACCGGAGACCTACAACAAGCAAACCGAGCCATTGATTTAGGCTTTTATTTGGGAATAGGAGGAGTGGTCACTTACAAAAAAGCAGGGTTAGATAAAGTGGTGGAACAACTGAACTTGGATAATTTGGTGTTAGAAACTGATTCCCCTTATTTACCGCCCGTTCCTTACCGGGGGAAACCGAACGAAAGTTCTTACCTAATTCATATTGCCCAAAAAATAGCAGATTTAAAACAAACCAGCTTAGAACGCGTTGCGGAAATAACTACAGCTAATTCACACAAAGTTTTTGGCATCTAAATCTTAAAGCGTTAATTTGCGCTTCATCAAAAACCATCAGCCAAAATGACTAAAATATTTGTGATATATACCGGCGGTACCATCGGTATGATCACAGATCCTTCATCAGGAGCGTTAAAGCCGTTTACTTTTGAACAGATTATAGAAAATGTTCCTGAGTTACGCAGAATGGATTATGAACTAACCGTTTATTCGTTTGATCCAATTATTGATTCTTCTGATATGACGCCCGAAATTTGGGCTTTTTTGGCGAAGTTGATCAAAGATAATTACGATGACCATGATGGGTTCTTAATTCTTCACGGTTCAGATACCATGGCCTTTACCGCTTCTGCATTAAGTTTTATGTTGGAAGGTTTGGGGAAACCTGTAATTTTCACAGGCTCTCAGTTGCCAATTTCTGAAGTACGTACCGATGCAAAAGAGAATTTCATTACGGCATTAGAAATTGCATCGGCAAAAACAGAAGACGGAAAAGCTCGCGTACCAGAAGTCTGCATTTACTTTGAGAACAAACTCTATCGGGCAAACCGAACTTTTAAGTATAATTCTGCCAAATTTGAAGCTTTTAGATCTCCAAACTATCCGGTTTTAGTAGAAGCGGGAGTGCATATCAAATACCACGATGCGGTAATTGGCAGGTTAGAAAATCCGATACTTAAAGTGCATACCAATGTGAGCAATAAAGTTGCAGTACTAAAACTGTATCCGGGTATTAGCCCAGAGATTGTGGATAGTGTTTTGAATTCGGGTGCGGAGGCTATCATTATGGAAACTTTTGGCACCGGAAATACCACTACGGCGAAATGGTTTTTAGATAAGCTTAAAACTGCAATCGATAAAAACAAAATCATTTTAGATATCTCTCAATGTAAAGTTGGTTCTGTTGAAATGGGGCGATATGCCACAAGCAGTGCATTAAAAGAAATGGGTGTAATTAACGGTTACGATATGACTTTTGAAGCCGCGGTGACTAAGTTGATGTACTTGTTGGGACGTGATTACCCTCGCGATCGATTGATTCGTCGATTAAGTAATTCTATCCGAGGCGAGCTGACAAAAAACTAGCGTTAGGCATCAATTAAAACCATAATTAAAATTTCTTCATTTTAGGAATTTAAAAACCCTACCTTTGCAAAATTATTTTCTAAAGCTATATCGCTGATTCAGCAAGTTTTAGAATTAATTTGAAATTGTTTTATGAAAAAGATTGTTGATTACCGTAAGTTTTTAGAAGTAACAGAAAAAGCTACCCTTGCGGATTTAAAAGTGGTTTACCGTTCACTAATGAAAAAGTGGCACCCAGATAAGTTTCAGGATAGCGAAGAAAGTAAATTAGAAGCGGAAGAGACTAGCAAATACATTATTGAAGCTTATCATTTCTTGGTTAGCATTGCGCCAGAAACCAGAAGCCAGTCTTTAGAAGAATACACCACAACCATCAACGAGTCTTTAATTACAGATTTCGAATTTAAATCTCAGGTGTTAAAAATTTGGTTTCACGATGGAAACGAATACGAATATTTTGATGTACCAAAAGCAATTTATGTGAAATTGGTTAATGCTGATTCAAGAGGTCGTTTTGCCCGTCGTCATATCTTTAGTTCTTACGTTTACCGTAGCGTGAATAGATTGGTTGCTACTGCTTAATTTTAAGCTCAGCTTCTTATATAAATTATAAAACCTTCCACGAGATAATCGTGGAAGGTTTTTTGGTTATTGCTATTGGACTTAAACTTCAGTTCAGCCGTTAAGATCCTTGCTTAAACAACACCATCTTTTTACTCCAAAATCATTTTATACAAATCAAACCCTTCGGCCCAATAATCCTTTTCAACTTCTTTTAAAACAAAGCCGTTTTTTTCGTAGAATTTGTAAGCATGCTGAGAGGTTCTCACTAAAACCTGTTCAATGGTTTTGAAAGATTCCAAAAATTCTATTCGATGAGCCAATAATGCACCACCGATTCCCTTTCCTTGGAAATCAGGAGCTATAATATCCCAACTTATCTTGGCAATTTTATCATTGTTTTCAAAGTTTATTCCGCCAGCGCTAACTATTTTCCCATTCAGCTCGGCAACAAAATAATGCTCGATCTCGCTATCCAGATAATTGGCGAAATCTTCGATTTCACTTTCAGCGAAGTATTCTGGGACATTGAGTTTTAATAGCTCAAGCACTCTCGTCTTATCTTCAGTTTGGTACGTTCTGATCTCTAGATTTTCACTCATAGATAGGTTTGCAGACTCATAAAATCTTCAATTATAAAATTGTTGCAAAACTTTAAATGATTCCATACAATGAACCACCTTTTTTACCCATCGCATCAACTTTAGCTTCAACAGCGGCATCCATAATTAAAGGTGGCGCATGGTGAGGCTTTATTCTTGCATCAATAATCATTGGTCCGTTACAACCCCAATGTTTGTTTTGGGTAAAGCTATCAGTCCCATAAATATCTGCTGCAGGATTGCTTCGTGTAAACGTAACCCAAACAAAGTTGTTCACGGTTTTTGCAACAAACTCAGCATCATCACAAAGCACTATTAAACCTAAACCGTTTAAATCAAGTTTTTTTAAATGCTCATTTAAAACTTCGACAGTTTTTATGGTTTCTTCTTCATTAGCGTACTTTGGCGCTTCAATGGCTAAAATCCCAGGCATCACCATATTACATCCTTTAAAAAGATTCGGTAAAGAGAAAGAAGTTGGTAACGCATTCCATAGCTTTCTTTTTACCTCGCCAGCAACAGTTATCGCTATTTTGGAACCTGAGTTTAAGCCCGAACCGCTATAATCTAAAGTGTCAATGGTGGTTTTAGTATAAAAGTGCAAATCCCTCGTTAGATCTACACGCTCTAAAACGTGAGTCAAAAAAGCTTCCACATTATAAATATCTAAATCCGGACGATCTTCTTTAGCACAGATAAAAAGATACTTAGCCAAACTCAATTGGTTTGTACCTAAAATGTGGTTAGCAATGGTTAGTATTTCCTGCGGTTTACGCTCTTTTAAATAAGGAGTATAACGTTCGCTGCCAATGGCAAATAAAAGCGGGTGTACGCCAGCAGCATCAACCGCGTTCACTGCGTGTAAACCGGGAATTTCTTTGGGAATAGCAGCGCCAGTAATTTCATGAATCAGCTCGCCAAAGCTAGTATCTTCCTGTGGCGGACGACCAACTACGGTAAAACTCCAAATAGGATCTTTTTTATGGTAAACGTTGTGCACTTTCATTAAAGGGAAAGGATGCGTTAAACTATAATATCCTAAATGATCTCCAAACGGACCTTCAGGCTTGTTTTGCATCGGCTCTACCGTTCCGGTAACTACAAAATCAGCATCAGCAGAAATACAGAAGCCTTCCTCATCATAAAAATACCTAAATCTGCGGTTGCCCAACGCACCAGCAAAAGTCATCTCAGATAAACCCTCGGGCAAAGGCATAACAGCTGCCAAAGGATGAGAGGGAGGTCCGCCCACAAAAATACTGACTTTTAAAGCTTTGCCTAAAGCATTAGCCTTGGTTTGGTGCACACCAATGCCACGGTGCAATTGATAATGCAAACCAATTTCCTCATTTAAAATATAATCGTTACCATTTAACTGGATGCGGTACATTCCCAAATTGGCATTCATAACGCCGGGTTGGTCGCTGTCTTCGGTGTAAACTTGTGGCATAGTAACAAATGCGCCACCGTCCATTGGCCAGTTAACAATACCCGGAATATCTGATATTTTACACTTAGCAAAATTGATAGGCGCATTTTTGCTCACCTTCATTGGCAAAGCAGAAAGCGCAGTTAAAGAAACCGAAGCATACTTTAACGGATTTTTAATCGCTTTGATAGGATCGTTTTTTAGGGTAACTAAAGTTTTGATTTGGGCCAAACTATCCCTAAACATAAACTTGCTTCGTTCTATTGTTCCAAACAGGTTAGAGACCGCCGGAAATTTACAACCTTTTAAATTTTCGAAATACAAAGCCGGACCGTGTTTTTGGTAAACTCGTAAATGTATGGCAGCCGCTTCTAAATAAGGGTCAATCTCTTCTTTAATCCTAATTAAATGCCCATGCTTTTCTAAATCGTCAACACAATCTCTTAAACTTTTGTAGCCCATAGCTTACAAATATCAGATTAAGAAAATTGTTTTGCGAGTTTATTCTAATATTTAAAAAACCGCGGTTATTTGGGAGTAATAAGTGCAAAAAAGCCTCCAGAATTCAAATTCTGAAGGCTTTTAGAAATGTTTTACAAACGATAAAATTAACGTTTTTTAAAGCTCATACTGTCTTTGCTTACATTCACATCTGTAGTTTTGGTGCTTACTGCAGCGCCACCAGCACCAACAGTAACTGAGGTTGAAGGGTCAGCCTCAGTAGCTGGATTTGTAGTAGTCGTGTTTTCTTTTACCGTGGTAGTTGTATTTTTCTCTACCACAACAGTATCTGCGTGACTTTCATTTTCGGTTTTCGTTTCGTTATTACAAGCAGTAGCAACCGTTAAACCTAAACCAATCGCTATTAAGTATAAATTATTTCTTTTCATGACTAATATTTTAATTTACAGCTTACAAAACCGATGCCATTAAATTTCATATTTTTTATGGAGCGCAAGTTTCTCTTTTTCTTCGACGCAAGTTCCGGCTATTCACTGTACGCCACACCAAAAAAAAGTGCGGGGTGCCGTTGCTATCCGGGCTATTAACTCAGGCTTTTGCAATAACGCTTAGCTAATTGGAAATCTTTTGAAGTTCCAGTTTTTCGGTTGCTGGAAATAATGATATGAACGTTGATTTGCATTTATTTCTACCGAATGGTTTTGATGAATATAATCTTTCTTTAAACTAGCTATTATGGCACTTATCAAACTAGGAAAACCAATTTCAAAGTAGAACTTAATGCTGCCTAAATTACGCCACTGCAAAATATGTCCAAATTCGTGTTTAATCAATACTAAATCTAAACCTTTGGAAAATACGCCGGGACAAGTGATAATGCCAATTTGCGGGATCGTTAATCCATGACCTTTTTTAAATAATGAACTCTCGTAGATGTTGACACCTTCAAATACACCCACCTTCTTAAACATGATCTTTTTCTTCGTCGCCCAAAATAATCGCCCAAGGGTTAAAAGCGTCTACTCGTTCAAAAATAATTTTTAACACTGCAATAATAGGAATAGATAGAAACATGCCGGGGATACCCCAAATTAACTCGCCAATTACTACTCCCAAAACAGTAATCAGTGCATTTATTTTCACTTTAGACCCTACAATTAAAGGCAATAAAATATTACTATCAATCAAGTGCATTACAATAATGATAATTGCAACGATAAAAACTGTTCCTAATGCGCCAGAAGTTGCAAAAGTAATTATACAGCTAATTACCAAAGCAGTGAAAATTCCCAGGTAGGGTACGATGTTAAATACACCAGTAATTAATCCTAGTAAAATAGCGTACTTGATTCCTAAAATCCAAAAAGCTAAACATAAAACAACAGATACGATAGTCATTTGAAAAAATATGCCCACAATGTATTGACGAATCATAAACTGTACTTGCTCAATAATATCATAAACCAAAAGCGAGTTTTCTTCGCGGAAAACCGCTACAAAAAAACGCTTGATTAACCTTCTGTAAAGCAAAAAGAAAAAGGTGTAGATAAAAGTAAAAACAAAAAACAGTAGGGTAGTGGAAAGTGAAACAATTGTTGTAGTAGCGATAAGCGTCCCAGAGTCCAGCATCTTTTGGACTAAACCGTGGATTACGTCCAGCTGTTTTCTGGCATTAATACTAAATGTACTGGCTACCCAGTCTTGTATACTGTTGATAGAAACGGTAAGCTGTTTCTGAAATTGAGGCCAGTCATTAACCAAATTGCTCAACTGATTACCTAAAATGTACAGTACCAGTGTAATTACAGCCAAAAATAAAATTACTGATATAAGGGCCGCCACCGTTCTTGGCAATTTAAGCCTCGTTTCAAAAAAAGAAGCTAAAGGCAATAATAAAATGGAGAATATACAAGAGAAAATTAATGGAGAGAGTATCTCTTTCCCTACAATCATGATGTAGGAAAGTGCTAATAAACTAAAAAGGATACAAGTCAGTTTTAAGTAGAACGGCAGATTTAGGTTTTTTTCTTCCATAATTTAGCTAAAGATACAGAATGCGATTATACAATTTTGATACCTAAATATTATCTGGATCAGGATTTACAGGATTTTAAGATGAGCAGGATTTCGATCTGCCATTTTCCATACCCAATCCGTCTTGTTTGTGCTTTAATATTGATTTAGACGTTCTTGGAATTGTATTTTGGATTAAATATTTTTTTGAACTGCAAGCTGTTCGAACCAAAATTGATGAGTAATCCTATTGGGAAATCATATGCAACCACATAGTTTTTGGCCTGTGCTAAATGCACATCTTCAAGGTTTATCACAGCTTTTAATTCGACAATCGCCCTTCCTTCAACGACAAAATCAGCTCGTCTAATTCCTACACCAATACCTTCATAATAAATAGTGTGCTGCTTTTCTCTTTCAAATGATATTCCTACTCGCTCCAATTCAATTGCCAAACAACGTTGATAGATTACTTCCTGAAAACCGTTGCCTAGCGTGTTGTGGACTTTCATCGCACATCCGTTAATTTTATAGGTTAGCTCATCAATATTTAGCATCATCATTTATAGATTCTAAACTTTACCACTAGATTATCATTAATCTAATATACTCATCGCATCCTGATTTTCCTTTAATCAAGAAAATCCTGATTCAGACACTTTACTTTTGATAAACCTGATTTCTCAAATAATGATCTGCAATTACCAACGCTGCCATTGCTTCAACAATAGCTACTGCTCTTGGAACCACGCAAGGGTCATGGCGACCTTTGCCTTTAATCTCCGCAGCTTCGCCAGCAAGGTTTACCGTTTCTTGGTTAATCATAATGGTTGCCACAGGTTTAAAAGCTACTCTAAAATTAATATCCATTCCATTCGAAATGCCCCCTTGTACGCCACCGGAGAAATTGGTTTTGGTAATCACTTTTCCGTTTTCATCTTTCAGAAACACATCGTTATGTTGCGAACCTCGCATGGTTGAACCATCAAAGCCAGAGCCATAATCAAAACCGTGAACAGCATTGATGCTCAACATCGCTTTCCCTAAATCTGCATGTAGCTTATCAAAAACAGGTTCACCTAAACCAACTGGCGCATTTTTAATGAAACAAGTTACTTTTCCGCCAATGGTATCGCCTTCTTTTCTAATGCTATTGATTAGATGAATCATTTCCTCTGCAGTTTCAGCATCAGCACAACGTACAATGTTGCTTTCTCTTAGGTTAATTAATTCATCAACATTGTTAACTTCAACTTGTGGAGCGTCAATAAATCCAACACTACTTACATGTGCAACAATTTCAATTCCTAATTGTTTTAAAAATAGCTTAGCCAATGCACCAGCAGCTACGCGAGCCGCTGTTTCACGAGCAGATGAACGTCCGCCACCACGATGGTCTCTGATTCCGTATTTACTTTGGTAAGTAAAATCAGCATGTGAAGGACGGAAAGTGTCCTTATTGTGGTCGTAATCTTTAGATTTTTGATCCTCGTTTGGGATGATAATCGCAATGGGAGTTCCTGTAGTTTTACCTTCAAAAACACCTGATAAAATCTGGCAAGTGTCAGATTCTTTTCTTTGCGTAGTAATTTTTGACTGACCAGGTTTACGCTTATCCAGTTCGTTTTGAATAAAATCTAAATCAACCTCAATATTAGGCGGACAACCGTCTATTATTACACCAATTGCAGCACCATGTGATTCGCCAAACGTGGTGATTCTAAATATTTGCCCGAAGGAATTTCCTGCCATGTTTCTTTTTTTAGTATCGAGTTTTAGTATAGATTATCAAGACATTTGCGTTATGGCAATGCATCTTGATACCAAAACCTTCCTACTCGTTTTAAGTATTTTAGTAGTTAATCTCAAATATCAAGATCTTTGCGTTACTGCAATGCATTTTGATGCCAAAATCTAACTACTCTTTTAATATTGTAAATGAGCGATATCAAATATTTAGACTTACACTCTCGCAAGTCATCTCACTACCCTATACTCATATCTCACTACTTACTTTAAATCCTATTTTCTCAAAATCTTCCCAAAAATGGGGATACGATTTTTCTACAACCATCGCTTCTTCTATCACAACCTCATCGATAACGGTTGCAAGTGGTGCAAAAGCCATCGCCATCCGGTGATCTTCGTAAGTAGCTACGGTTATTGTTTTTGGAATATGTAAGCCCTCGCAGTTTAATTGATAAATATCTGCCTGTGTTTCAATCAACTTTACGCCAATTTTGGCAAGCTCTGTTTGCAATGCTAAAATACGATCGGTTTCTTTAATCTTTAAAGTTTCTAAACCTGTAAAACTAAATTCCTTCCCTAAAACGGCTGCCACAACAACAACTGTTTGTGCTAAATCTGGGCATTTCTTGAAGTCCAAAAGCTGAGGTTTAATTTCTAAATCAACTTTTTCAATTGTAATTCCCTCTTCGTTGTAAAACGTCTTTACACCAAACAAACTCATGATGTCGGCAATAACGCTATCGCCTTGTAAGCTGTCTTTTTTCAGATTAGGAAGATGAATAATTGATTGCTTAGAAAGCGCAGCCACACTGTACCAGTAAGAAGCAGCGCTCCAATCTGGTTCAATAGTTAAAGTGGTTTCTTCAAATTTCTGATGCGCAATACTAATGGTTTCGCTATTCCAAGAATACTCAATCCCACATTGTTGCAACATAGATAAAGTCATCTCCACGTACGGACGCGAAGTCAGTTCGTCAACGATTTCTAAATCCAAACCTTCTGGTAAAGAA
The DNA here is from genome assembly GCA_038243635.1 of Sphingobacteriales bacterium. Classification (GTDB taxonomy): domain Bacteria; phylum Bacteroidota; class Bacteroidia; order Sphingobacteriales; family Sphingobacteriaceae; genus Pseudopedobacter. The sequence goes on along the minus strand of JBBSQW010000022.1, from coordinate 31,380 downwards.
CTTCCGATTAACAACAAAGCTGTTAGAAATTGAGAGCTAATATCTCCTCTAATCGCAATGTGTTTTGATTTTTGCTGAAATTCGCCATCAATCAAAACGGGAGGGAAACCATCAACTTCTTTATAAGAAATAGCTGCGCCCAAAGTTTTTAAAGCATCAACCAAAATACCAATCGGACGTTGTTTCATCCGCTCGCTTCCCGTTATCTCTACTTTTTCGCCGCGTAGAGAAAGGTAAGCAGTTAAAAAACGCATTGCTGTACCAGCTGGGCCAACATCTACAACAGCGCTATTGTTTTTAATTTGCTGATTGATGATATTATCCAATGTTACAGTATCTGCAGCAGAGGAAAGGTTTTTGATGCTTACCTTTCCATCGCTTAATGCAGCTAACACTAAGGCTCTGTTGCTTTCGCTTTTTGAGCCGGTTAGTTCTATCGTTTCTTCAAACTTTAAATTTCCCGTTTTAACGGTAAATGATAAACTCATTATCCTAAATCAGCTTTAGCGATATTCATAATTGCTGTTTGCTTACGAATAGACTCGCTATGAATTAATTCCAAAACTTTTGCAGTGAATTCTTTTTCTAAGTTTAAAGCTAAACCAAAAGCAGCTCTTTTCTGTAGAATTTCATCCCAACGAGAAACTTGTAAAATAGTAACATCGTTATCTCTTTTATACTCACCAATCTGCTCCACAATTTTCATTCTTTCGCCTAGCTTTTGGAAAATCTGATCATCTAGTATATCAATTTTTTCTCTTAAACCAGCTAGTTTATCAGCGAAATCAGGATTTTTTGAATCTGCAGTACGTAAAATAAAACCGTCGATCATTTCGCTTAATGCGGCAGGAGTTACTTGTTGCTTTGCGTCTGTCCAAGCTACACTTGGGTCAATATGAGCTTCAATCATTAAACCTTGCATATCTAAATCTAAAGCTTTTTGAGAAACGAAAGAAAGTAATTCACGGGAACCACAAATATGAGATGGATCGTTAATGATTGGTAAATCTGGAATTAAAGTTTTTAGATTGATTGCTAAATCCCACATTGGTTCGTTACGGAACGCTGATTTCTCAAAAGAAGAGAATCCACGGTGGATTGCAGCTAATTTAGTAATACCAGCCCCGTTAATACGCTCCAAAGCGCCAATCCAAAGTGATAAATCTGGATTGATTGGATTTTTAACCATTACTGGAATATCAACACCTTTTAAAGCATCAGCAATTTCCTGTACTGTAAAAGGGTTTACGGTTGAACGAGCGCCAATCCAAAGAATATCAACCTTTGCAGCTAAAGCTTGTTCTACATGTTTTGCGTTTGCAACTTCAACAGCAATAGGTAATCCTGTTTCTGCTCTCGCTTTATTTAACCATTCTAAACCAACAGCGCCAATGCCTTCAAATTCTCCGGGACGAGTACGTGGCTTCCAAATTCCAGCTCTTAATACATGTACTTTGCCTGTGGCTTTTAATAAGCGAGCAGTTGCTAATAATTGTTCTTCTGTTTCTGCACTACATGGTCCAGAAATAATAAGTGGTCCGTTTGTAACCGGTGCCCAGTTACTTAATGGCTCTATGTTTAGGTTAAGTTTCATGCTAATTTAATTTTGAATGATAGAATTTTGATTGATAGAATAACGTTATTACTTGAATAAATGAATGATAGAATTTTAATAATTTTAACATTCTATATGTTTTTTTAAATTGATTATTTATTTTTTAACTAATGACTAATGAACTGTTCACCACTCACTATTGACTATTGAACTAAACAGCGTCATTCCTCAAATATTCGCCCATAATGCTAAAGTTGATGGTGTGTTTTACAATTCTGCGGATAGCATCGTCGTAATTTTCAGGTTTGTTCCATTCAATATCAACATAGAAATTATACTCGTTACGTCTGCCCAAAACAGGCATCGACTGTACTTTACTCATATTAATATCTAGCTCAGCTAAAATATTTAATACTTTCACTAGAGAGCCAGCGTCGTTAGTTACTTGAAAGCATAAAGAAGCTTTATTTGCATTTTTGATTTCTACCGGTTTATCTGTTAAAATCAAAAAGCGAGTATAATTTTTTTTGTTTGATTCAATGCTACGTTCTAAAACATTTAAGCCGTAAAGCTTAGCTGCCAAATTATTTGCGATAGCTGCGGTATCAAACAGTTGCTCGTCTCTAATTTTTTTTGCACAAGCCGCGGTGTCACTACTTTCCGTTACGTTTATTTGTGGAAACTCATCCAAAAAATCACCACATTGGCGAATTGCTATTGGGTGAGATGTGACGGTTTTAATATCTTCAAACTTCACTCCCGGCAATGCCATTAAGTGGAGTTTAATAGGTAAATAAACCTCGCCAATAACTGGGAAATTATACTCCCTTAATAAACTATAATTCGGCAATAGACTACCTGCAATGCTGTTTTCAATAGCCATTACTACGTAATCTGCCTCACCTGCAGCCAACTTCTGAAAAGTTTGCTTAAAAGAATTGCACTCTAATGTTTCAATATCTTCCCCAAAAAATTTAAATGCAGCTTCTTCGTGAAACGAAGCTTTGATCCCTTGTATGGCAACTCTCTTTTGTGTACTCATTTTTTGATAAAAAAAAACCCGGCTTATTCGGCCGGGTTTAGAATTCTTAATATATTTTAAGACATACACACCCGGCTCTTATTGCTAAAATAAAAGTAACCGAAGTAATATGTAGTGTTAGTGTTCATTTCTCTCTGTGTCGCAAATGTAAATAATATTTTCGTCGTTTAATAATAAATTATTTTTTTTCAGTTTGGGTTTGTGAAATATTTATTTTTTAAATGACTCACTCCTATAGTTAATGGATTAAAGGTTAGTTTTTCCGTTTCCTTTTGAAAGGATAATTGTAAAATAAGGGGTAGTGTAAGTTTTGGTACCCAAAAATTCATTTTATAATCTGATTATGAGTTTTGTAGCTTATTATTTATAATTATTATAAATAATATTTGTCGCTTAAGTTTTTAATTGTTTTCTTTGCGTCACTATTTAGAATTAATCTCAATAAAAGCAATAAATGAAAAACATATTATATAACCTACTATTCGTATCCCTATTAATATCTTTTGTTAATGTCAACGCAGAAGAAAAACAACATGCAAGCATTCAAGGAACTGTTCTCGTGAATGGAAAAGTATCAGAAGGTGCTTCCATTTTATTAAGTCCGAAACAGCGTATTACCTATACAGATGAAAGCGGAAGTTTTAAATTTACTAACGTTAAACCAGGGGATTACAAAATAACGGTAAAAATTGCAGGTGCTCCAGCTCAGGAAAGAGAAATCAAACATGGTGACGAGGATACATCACTTAGTTTTTCTTTCAAAATAAACGGTCAAGCCTTAACAGAAGTAAAGGTACAGGGCAGAAAAACGATTAACGAGAATCCAGTTAACGTTGGTAAGAGTGGCATCAAAGGTTTTGATTTACCGCAAAGCATTACCGTGATTGATCATGAGATAATTGAAGATCAGCAAGTAAATAAGCTTAGTGATATTATAAAGAATGTGAATGGCGTAGCATTAGGTACAGCGAGAGGGAGCACTTCAGAATCTTTTTACTCAAGAGGTTATAGTTTAGGTAAAAACAACTTGTTAAAAAACGGATCACAGGTAAGTTCATCAGTAATGCCAGAGGCAAGTACTTTAGAAAGCGTGGAAGTTTTAAAAGGAAGCGCAGCGTTGCTGTACGGAAATGTAAGTTCTGGCGCAGTAGTAAATCTAGTGACCAAAAAGCCTAAGTTCGAGTTTGGTGGCGAAGTTGCTTTACGTACCGGAAGCTACGATATGTACAAGCCTATCGTGGATTTCTATGGTCCAATTTCTAAAGATTTGGCTTTTAGAGTAGTTAGTACGTATGAGGATGCGGGGAGTTTTAGAAACAACGTAAAATCAGACAAGGTTTACGTAAATCCTTCCTTATTATACAAACTAGGCAAGAAAACGGATATTTTAGTTCAAGGGGATTATTTGAAATATAATAATACACCAGATTTTGGAATTGGAACTTTAGATAGCAAGATCCCGACTACCATTAGCAGAAGTAGTTCTTTTAACACGCCTTGGGCTTACAATAAAGTAAACCAAACAACAGCTTCTATAAATGTTAATCACCAATTAAATAAAGGCTGGAATTTAAATTTCATTACAGGCTACCAAAATTATGATCGTAATTATTTTTCTACCGAACGCATCCAAGCTAAGGAGAACGGCGATTGGGATAGGAAGTTGACAAGAGCTAGTTCTTACGAGGATTTCTTTAACGCACAGCTGAATTTAAAAGGTAAATTAAGCACTGGTAAATTTAATCATCAAGTTTTAGTGGGTACAGATGCCGATAGCTATGTAAACCGGAGCAATAAGTACGATGCATTTGCCACTTATGATAAAATAAACACCTTGGACCCGTCGAAATTTACTCCTCGTACGGATGAACCAACTTCAACTTTGGCTTCTATAACTAAGTCGCCAACTTACAGATATGGCGTTTATTTCCAAGATTTAATCAGCCTGACGGAGAAAGTCAAATTATTAGCGGGTTTAAGATATAGCTACCAAAAAATTGCGACAAGTGCGATTACCGATGCTAATACAGACTTAGTAACAAAAGATGCTACCGGTAACAGGGTAGATGACGCTTTTTCTCCACGGGTAGGTTTGGTTTATCAACCAAATAAAACAACTTCATTTTTTGGAAGTTACGCTAATAACTTCGAAGTGAATTCTGGAACCGATATTTATTTAAACAACCTAAAACCTTCTTTAGTTGACCAGTTTGAGTTGGGTGTTAAAAAAGATTTATTCCAAAATCGTTTCTCTGCAAACTTTACGGTTTATAAAATTATCAATAACAATACTACACAACAGGCAGAATTTATGGCGGACGGTATAACTCCGAACAACGATAGAAATGTAAAAGAGTTTTTAGGCGAAACTACTAGTGACGGTTTTGAAGTTGATTTAAGCGGAAAGATTATAGGACAACTTAGTTTTATGGCAGGTTACAGCTATACTTTCATGCGATTTACAAAGGTTTCTGGTACAGCAAATAGTCCTATTTTAGGGGAAGAATTTGTAAGAAATGTACCGCACACAGCTAATGGAAGTTTATTCTATACTTTTAATAACGATAAAATTAAAGGATTAAAATTAGGAGCATCCGTTTTTTATACCGGCGATCGATTTGCAGGTTGGAACAACAAGCAAGGAGAGGATAGGATAGTTCCTTTAAGCGGTTTTACTACGTTGGATTTTTCTGCAGGTTACACTTACAGAGGTGTTTCTATCCTTGCGAAAATTTCAAATATTACAGATGCGTTAAATTATACAGTACACGAAAATTACAGTGTAAACCCAATAGCGCCACGTCAGTTCGCTACAACACTTTCCTACAAGTTTTAAGTACTTATCAAAAATAGTTAATAGCAGATTTCTGTAACAGAAGTCTGCTTTTTTTTTAACCGATGAAAAAGTTTTTTAGAACCATCCATCTTTACCTTAGTTTGTTTGCAGGCCTTTTTATCGTGTTGGCATCTGTAACTGGAGCCATCATGTCTTTTGAGGATGAAATTAACCACACTTTTTATGCGGAAAGATACTTTGTGGAATCAGAGAATCTTCAGAGGCTGCCAATAACCGAATTGATGAATGCAGCAGAGAAAGCAACCGAAGGCGGAAAAGCGAGTGGTGTTAAAGTATATAATCTTCCAAATAGAACTGTTGAAATTAGCCTGACTGCTAAGGAAAAGCCTACGGCAATCAAGGAGCAAACTGAGCGTAAGGATAAAAAATCAAAGAAACCAGGTTTCTTGGTTTTCGTAAATCCTTACAGCGGTAAGGCAATAGAGACTGTAAAAGCTGGAGAGTCTTTTTTCAAGAAAGTTGAGATGATTCATCGCTTTCTACTAAGTAAAAAAGGCGGAATAGGGAATTATGTGATGAGTTATTCGTCGGTGTTTTTCTTTTTCATTTTGCTAACGGGAATAATTTTATGGTGGCCAAAAAGCAATAAAGTACTAAAACAACGACTTAAAATCAAATGGGATGGTAAAACCAAACGCTTGGTACATGATTTACATGTTGTTGTTGGTTTTTACACTTCTTTGGTATTAATTATAGTAGTAGCAACGGGATTAATAATGGCTTTCCCAGTAATAAATTCGGCGCTGTTTAAGCTCACAAAGTCAACAACTGAAAGTCCAAAACAACCCAAGTCTAGAGTCACAGATACAACAGAAGCCCTAGATTTAACAGCTATGGCACAGATTATAGAAAAAACATCAAACAACTGGGAAAGCTATAGTTTTAAATTTCCAAAAGATAAAGACGAAGCCATTGGTGTGAGTATTTTAGAGAAAGGTGCCTTAACTCATAAAACAAATACCTATTATTTTGATCAGTACAGTGGGGGTCAATTAGGGGCTTTGGCTTTCGCCGATAAAAACTTAGGACAACGCGTTCGCTCTTACATTAAACCTATTCACACCGGAGAAATATATGGCTTACCAACAAAAATTTTGGGTTTCATTATTTGCTTACTCACCATTACGTTTCCTATTACAGGCGTAATAATGTGGTTAAACAGGCTTAAAAAAGCAAAAGGTGTTGCGAATTAACACAACACCTTTCAATTTATTTTGCTGAGCTTCTTTAAAGTGATCGGTAATAGGCCAAACTTTCTCTAATCAGAGTTTCTTCTACAAAAATATCGAACTTACAGTTGCCAATTTTATCCGGTAAAGAGAAACTTATTTTTCCGGAATGGTTTTTCTTATCCTGTTTCATAACATCCAAAAGCTGGTTTTCAATACCTTCTCTAATGCTGTATCTTCCGTAGTACTTTAAAAAAGTTTCGCTAATGGTAGCTAATTCTTCTTCAGACAAACCAACAATTTGAGTTGCTAAATAAGCTTCGCAAATCATGCCAATGGCAATTGCTTCGCCATGCAATAAAGCATTTTTTTCGTTGGTTAAAGACCAAGATTCAATGGCGTGGCCAATGGTGTGTCCGTAGTTTAATGTTTTTCTTAGTCCTTTTTCAAAAGGATCTTCGGTAACTACTTTGTTTTTAATTTCTACGGAATGGTGTATTTGGGCTTCCGTTACTGCTCTGGCGTTTTCCAGCTGTGCAACTTCAGTAAAGAAATCAGCATCAGCAATAATTCCGTGTTTAATAACTTCGGCAAAGCCAGAAGTCATTTCCCGATCTGATAACGTTTTTAAAAAATCTGTTGAAATAATTACAGCTTGGGGTTGCGCAAATGTGCCAATCACATTTTTAACATCATCCATATCAATACCAGTTTTGCCACCTACAGAAGCATCAACTTGCGAAAGCAAAGTGGTTGGAATTTGTAAAAAGTCTATTCCTCTTTTAAACGTGGATGCCGCAAAACTTCCCATATCAGTAACTACACCGCCACCTAAGTTTATCAAAATAGCATTTCTATCTGCTTCAAAATCTAACAGTGTTCTCCAAATACCTATACAGAAATCAATCGTTTTGTTTTCTTCGCCATTGGGTACTTCAATTAAATCAAAATCGGTAAGCTCAGGTAATTTCTCACGCAATACTGGTAAACAAACTTCTCCGGTTATTTCATCGGTTAAAATAAAAACCTTGGAGTAAGTTTTTTTTGCAAGTATCTCTTTTAAAACGCTTAAACTAACGTCGAAGTGAACTTCGTAGTTACTGTTTTGGATCGATTTCATATTATGCTAATGGTTTGACCGTTAAATTCAACTTTATCCCCTTTTTTTACCTTCAATCTTTTTCTATAATCAACCTCACCGTTATATTTAACTAAACCATCCAGTACCATTATTTGTGCTTCTCCTCCAGAAGATACCAAATCAGTAGCTTTCAAGAGCTGAATTAAAGGAATAAATTCTCCTTCTAAAGTAAATTCAATCATAGCAACAAACTTACAAAAAACGCTTGTTACAGATGCTTTTAATAGCGAATCATTTTTTATTTTTGTTTATAAGCCAAAAACCGAATGGAAAGACAAAGCCTAATTTCCAATTTATCTTTTGATAACACTGAAATCGCCTTTAAACGGTTAAACAGTAAAGAACTCAAAAAATCGTATTGGCTGTTTAAAATAATTAGTAGCCCACTTTTAGCAAGCGTAAGTCCATTTCTAACTAAAACGGCATTTTTTCTACGGATACCTATTTCGGGTTTAATTAAAGCATCATTGTTTAAGCAGTTTTGGGGCGGCGAAAAAATTAACGAATGCACTAATGTGATTTTAAGATTATTTGCCAATAGGGTAGGTACAATTTTAGATTACGCTGTAGAAGGTGAAGACACGGAAAACGTTTTTGATCAAACTGCCCAGCACATTTTAAACAGTATTGCTAAAGCTGTAGAAATGCCTCAAGCAATTCCTTTTTGTGTTTTTAAAATAACCGGACTTGTACGTTTTTCTTTGTTAGAGAAAATAGAAAAAAAGCAAGAACTAAAAAGTTTTGAAGTTTTGGAATGGCAGAAAGCATTGGACAGAATTAATCTGATCTGCAAAAAAGCCTCCGATGTTTGCCAGCCGATAATGATTGACGCGGAGAAAAGCTGGATTCAGAACGTAATAGATAAAGTAGCTATTGATATGATGGAGAAATACAATAAGGAAAGACCAATTGTATTCAATACCTATCAACTTTACTGTACTGATAAATTAGCTTCACTAATTCGTGATTTGACTATAGCAGAAACGCATCAGTTTATTTTGGGAGCTAAACTTGTGAGAGGAGCATACCTAGAAAAGGAACGCGGAAGAGCGATTGAGAGAGGCTATCCATCACCAATACATTTAAACAAAGATGCGACTGATAGAGATTTTGATGCATCGGTTTCGTTTTGTTTGGATAACCTTGAAAAGGTAGCATTTATTGTTGCCACGCACAACCAGCACAGTTGTGAGGTTTTAGTAGAAAAGATGGAACAAAGGCAGATTATTGCAAACCATCCACACATTTATTTTGCACAACTTTTAGGCATGAGCGATAACATCAGTTTCAATTTATCAGCGAATAACTTCAATGTGGTAAAGTATGTTCCATACGGTCCAGTTAAATCTGTTTTACCGTATTTGTTTAGGAGAGCAGCAGAAAATAGCTCAATTGCCGGACAAATGAGCAGGGAATTGAGTTTAGTTAATAAAGAGTTGAAGAGGAGGGATGCGGTTAGTTAGTTAATTGCGGTGTCAGTGCGGTACAGACGCATATTGAGCGGTAGGGTTGTGGTAATCTCTGCGTGTTTTAATATTGGCTTTTTGCCGTACACTTAAGTATTATGATAAACCTTATTCAAACTCTGCTTTATATTTCTTCAATTTTTTCTTAAACTGAGGAACCTTGTCCTCTTTTATTGTGATAATGACAATACCATTTTTAGTATCTGGGCCATATTTTACTTTTGTAGTCGAATCCCTTGATATATTAAGAGAAGCTATGTCATCTGGCTTAAATAGTTTTTCGGAAGTTAAATTATAACCTAAACGATTACTACTGTACTCTTTTTTCCCATATTTAATAATATACAAAGGGGGTTTCTGCATTAATCCAACTCTGGAAGGGACGCATATTCTTAAAGTATCAGTTGCCAATGCAGGTTGAAGAGTAGTTAAGCTATGTGCTTTGACCAGTACCTGTGAGTAAGCTAAGCTATTGGAAAATAAAAAGATTAACGCCATTACAGTTTTCATTCTTAAAAATACATAAATTTTTAAAACCAATTCCTAGCTTTTTAGTTTGATAATTAAAGAAGCTTTTTGCAAAGCACCCAAACTTTACACGTTCAACGTTGCTATTATCAAATAAAATTATGAAAAACGTACACGAAGAGTTTATGCACAAAGCCATTGTTTTGTCTGAAGAAAACCTAAAAAATTACGAAGGCGGACCGTTTGGAGCTGTAATTGTAAAAGATGGGAAAATAATTGCCGCAACAGGCAATACCGTACATAAAGACCAGGATCCTACCGCACATGCCGAAGTAAATGCAATAAGAGAGGCCTGCAAAAAAAACTGAAACAAGCTAATTTAAAAGGTGCCACGCTTTATGCCAATAGAGAGCCTTGCCCCATGTGTATGAGTGCTATTTATTGGGCACATATTGACGAGGTTTATTATGTAAACTCTAAAGATGACGCAAAATGGGCGGGCTTTAGCGATGAGATTATTTATGAAGAACTTGCAAAACCACTTGACGAGCGTGACTTAAAGTTCCACAGAATATTACCTTCTGCCGGGATGAAAGCTTTTGAAGAATGGGTTAGTTTTTCTGAGGATAAAAAAGATAAAATACGAAAAGGCAATATGTAAATAGCACAATGGAATGGTTGTTGTTTTTAAAAGAAGCATAAAATTGTTCCTATGGTATTCACAAACTCAATAGTATTAATGGCTTCGGTGGCCAATACTGCGTCAAACGCGATATTAATTTCGCTATTAGCCACTCTTGGTTTTACTTTTTTTAGCATGGTAGTTTCTACTATCTATAAAAAGAATTTTGTTGAGCCCATTCTGTTGGGTAAAATCATAAACTATCATTTAAAAGATGGTCCCACATGGTTGAATGTGACACTAGGTGCCATTATCCACTTTTTTGTAGGTTATCTTTTTACCGAGATTCACCTGTTTTTATATCAGATATTAACACCTGCTTGGTATAATGCGATATTTTTAGGTTTGGCGAACGGTATTTTTGGTGCATTTGTTTGGTACATCACCATCCGAGTTTATCAGAAAGTATTAAAAGTGCACATTTCCGAGTATTTAATACAGCTTGTTATTGGGCATGTGATATTTGGGCTAATTATAGTTTATATGTACGCCCCGCCGCATCTTGCTTATGGTCTTTAAATTTGCGTAGCTATACCAAATAAGCACAACTAAAAGATAAAAAAAAATCCCGATCGATTTGGTCGGGATTTTCTCTGAAGTAATATTGGAATTTTTCTTTGATGCGGAAAATTTTTGAGATGTTAGATCTCCTGTCCCTTTGCTAATTTCTCTTTTCTATGGTCTTGCCATAAATAATGCAACAAAGTATTTAATACTACAGCGTTCCAGTCGTTGTGAAGGCTAAATGTTGCTTTTTTGCTTTTACTATCTAGGCATTCAACATATAAAATACCTTTGTTTAGGTAATATTTAAGATTACTCCAAGGCACTAATTCCGTTTTTTGCTTTTTCCAGAACAAAAATCCAGAAGTGAAATCCATCATAAAACCTTCGTTGGTTATTTGCGTATTACCTACAGAAAAACCTGTTTTATTGTTCAGATGTTCTATAAAATAACTTACCAAATATTTTTTTACGTACTGCCACACTCCCGACATGATGTAGTAGTAAGTATGGTCTTCTTCTAAAAGGTCTCCGACTTTGTTAGATTTAAATCTAATGCTAATGGTTTGATCAGTTTTACTTTGTATGTCGATATTGTATTCTTTACCAGTTGGTTTTTTTGCTCCTCCCATTAAAGACACACCGTATTTTACCGCCTTTACATCCTGACAAGCAATTTTATCGTTGTTAACTTCAATAAAATCCTTATTTATTTTAACTTTTTGATTGGTAAAGGGTGTAGTGATATCTACATCAAAACTCTGTGTTTGCATGGGTCTAATATAATAATTTCTTAAATTTAAAAAAGAGTACCTGTGCCTCCTAATTTTAGTTTCCCTAAATGTTTATACGCACTTTCCGTAGCTTCTCTTCCTCTTGAGGTACGCATTAAATATCCTTCCTGAATTAGGAATGGTTCGTAAACCTCTTCAATAGTGCCTTCATCTTCACCAACGGCAGTAGCAATTGTTTTTAAGCCAACTGGTCCCCCTTTAAATTTGTCAATAATCGCAGATAGTATTCGGTTGTCCATTTCATCTAAACCATGTTCGTCTACATTTAAAGCATTCAGTGCGTATTTTGCAATCTCTGTTTCAATGTTTCCATTCCCTTTAATTTGCGCAAAATCCCTGGTACGTCTTAAAAGTGCGTTGGCAATACGTGGAGTTCCACGACTACGACGAGCAATTTCAAAAGCTGCTTCATCAGTAATGGGTGTTTTTAAGATTTGAGAAGACCTTAACACAATGGTAGTCAGTAATTTAGTATCGTAATATTGTAAGCGAGAATTTATCCCGAATCTTGCCCTTAAAGGTGATGTTAGTAAACCAGAACGCGTAGTGGCACCTACCAAAGTAAACGGATTTAAAGATATTTGTACCGAGCGGGCATTTGGGCCAGTCTCTAGCATGATGTCAATTTTAAAATCCTCCATGGCCGAGTACAAATACTCTTCAACCAAAGGGCTTAACCTATGTATTTCGTCAATAAATAAAATATCGCCTTCATCTAAATTGGTTAATAAACCTGCTAAATCTCCTGGTTTATCTAAAACTGGCCCGCTGGTGATTTTTATCCCCACGCCCATTTCATTTGCAATGATATGCGAGAGTGTTGTTTTTCCTAAGCCTGGAGGGCCATGTAGTAAAACATGATCTAAAGCTTCTCCGCGTAATTTTGCAGCTTGTACAAAAATGCGCAGGTTTTCTAAAATTTTTTCCTGACCGGTAAAATCCTCAAACTCCTGTGGCCGAAGCACTTTTTCAATTTCCTTATCGGTAGTGCTTAGGTTTTCGGTATTGGGATCTAAATTTTCATTCATGGCATGAAGATAGTAAAATCACTTTTTGTTTGATGAAGAAAATTTAAACACCTACATTAAATTTTAATTTCCATAATGATATAATCAATTCCACCTTTAGAAAATAGTTCTCCAGTTTCCGTAAAGCCCAGTTTTTTGTAAAACAGCGTAGCGCTAACGCGGGCATTACACCATACTTTTTGCAATTGCTTTTCTTTAGCGTAATTGATAACGTAATTAATCATTTTAGTGCCTAATCCTAATCTTTGATATTTACTGTCTGTTGCTAATTTTCTGAATTGTAATCGGTCCTCTTTTTCAAATAGGGAGACTACGGTAGCTAACTTATTCTGATAAAATAAACCTAAATGGGTGCCTAAATCGTCTTCCGGGAGTTTGATGGCATCAATTGGTAAATCCGGATAAAGTTCTTTTTGCCTCAGCTTCCAAGTGAGTTCTTGAGTAATTTGCTCTATATCGTTCATCCTAATTTTCGAAATTTGATGGTAATTTAACAGTTAGTTAGTTAGTTAGTTAGTTAGTTAGTTAGTTTTTTAAGCTCAAAAAAGCGTAAAAACTTAAGTTTGATTAAAAATAGCCAAATGCTATTGATAATAAATAATTTTTTGAATTTATTAAGAGTTGGCATTAGGGATTGCCCAAAAGGGGGTGCTTTGGCTCAGTGAAAATCCTTTTTGTTCTTCTTCAGAGCAAAAAGATTGTTCCAAAGGAACTCCTTCGGAGTAACGAAAAGCCCGCCCGAACGTCCAAATCGCAATCTTAATAATAGAACTTAGCTTAAAAGAGGTGTTTAATATAGAATATAACTCATTTTAAACCTTTTAAGGCGCTAAGTTTACTTTTTGGATAATGTTTTTCACCAATTGAAACAGAAACCTGTATTTTTACGATGTCAATCAAAACAAACAAAGGAAATTAATATCGGAACTCGGTCGGCATCTTAGGTAAAGCCTAAAAGTGACTATGAGTGTAAGTTTGTTTTATTGAAACTTTTAACAAAAAGAATATAACTGCAAAAATAACATGCCGAAAAAAATTCGAAAAGGTACACAGTCTGGGAAAACCGTAAATATTTCTCTTAGTCATGATACCGATGATATCAACTACGATAACCTTTTAAAGTGGAATAAGGAATGGGTTGCGGAAACTTTAGAAGAGGATGAAAACTATTTTAAAAAGTTAGCACAGGGGCAAACCCCTCCAATTTTGTGGATAGGATGTGCAGATAGCCGGGTACCGGCAAATCAGATCACGGGAACTAACCCGGGTGATATTTTTGTGCATAGAAACATCGCTAACATGGTTATTCATACGGATATGAACATGTTAAGTGTATTGGATTATGCCGTAACTATTTTAAAAGTTAAGCATGTCATTGTATGCGGCCATTACGGTTGCGGGGGCGTTTTAGCTGCGATGAGTCACAAACAATATGGGCTTATTGATAACTGGCTTTGCCATATTAAAGACGTTTATCGTACCCACGCTTTTGAACTGGATATGATGGAAGATGAAGCCGAACGTGGAAAGCGATTGGTTGAATTAAACGTGATTGAGAATGTTTACAACTTGGCTAAAACAAGTACGGTGCAAAATGCTTGGAGGCAAGATCATCAACTAAGTGTTCATGGTTGGGCATATAGTTTAGAAACAGGTATAATTACCGATTTAAAAGTTTCTTTTAACTCTGATGAGAAAATAGGAGACGTGTTTAAGTTTGATAAGCAATAGTTTTTGTTTTCAGGTGTTAGTTTTTGATTACGGTTCCAGTAAGGTGTCGAAATTAATTGATGTTCAACAGCGATAGTATTTACGGAGTTAATTTTTAGATATTTTTTTTATGAAGCCGAGTGACTTTTTGAAAATCATACATATTGATGATTATTCTGCTACTCCAAAATATTTGCAGTTGGGTAATTCCATCATTGAGGCTATTGAAAACGAGAAACTCAAAAAGGATGATATTCTCCCTTCAATAAACGAGTTAAGCTATATGCTAGAAATCTCTCGTGATACCGCCGAAAAGGGGTATAAGTATTTGAAAAAAGCTGGAGTTATTATATCTGTACCAAGCAGAGGTTTCTTTGTTTCGAATACGGAGTTTAATAAAAAAATAAAGGTTTTCTTATTGTTCAATAAGCTATCGGCCCATAAGAAGATAATTTATGATAGTTTGGTAAGTTCTTTAGGACCAGACGCCGTAGTAGACTTTTACATATATAATAATGATTACGCGATATTTAAAAAACTGATTCAAAACCGTAGAACAGATTATTCCCATTATGTGATCATTCCTCACTTTTTAGATGGCGGAGATATGGCTCACGATATCATTAACACGTTGTCAAAAGATAAGTTGATTTTATTAGATAAAAAGCTCTCTGGCGTTGAAGGTAAATATGCAGCAGTTTACGAAAATTTTGAGCAAGATATTTATAACGCTTTAATGGAAGCTAAAAGTCGGTTAGCAAAATACGATACGCTAAAAATTGTTTTTCCTAAAAAAAGCTACTTCCCAAAAGAAATTATAAACGGCTTTAAAAAGTTTTGCCAACAGTATGCTTTTAACCATGCAATTGTAAGCGATATAAAGACAGAACCTTTGGGTAAAGGCGAGGTTTACATTAATTTGATGGAAGACGATTTGGCCACCCTTATTGAGAGAATTATTTCGAAAAATTTAGTTTTGGGAAAAGATGTTGGCGTAATTTCTTACAACGAGACGCCGTTAAAAAAGCTTATTTTAAAAGGAATAACCACTATATCTACCGATTTTATGATGATGGGAACAATGACTGCTGATTTAATCATCAATAAAAAAATTGAGCAGAACGAGGTGCCGTTCCACCTTAGGTTACGCCCGTCGCTTTAAGCAAAGGAGTCGAAAATTAATTTTTAAAATTCACTAACAATCTGCAATTCATACCAACTGCGGATTTTTTTATGCCATGTTTTTTTAGTTCTGATTTTCGCTGTTAAAAATCTTTTTAGGATATAAATTCGTTTTAGAGATATAAATCCCTACGTTTGTTTCAACTTTAGGGGTGTCCATTAACGGACTGAGATATATACCCTTTGAACCTGATGCAGTTAGTACTGTCGAAGGGAAAAGTAATTACAACCTATGCGTTGTTTTTCTTTCCTCCTATAAAACGGGGTGATCCTAAAGTTTAAAAATTTTAACTAATGGAGATTACCGTAAATCAAAAAAATTATCAAGTTAGTGCCCATTGCAATGTGAAATACTTGTTTAATGCAGTTTTAAATCAGTCTGCACAAGGTTTGGCAATCGCTATTAACCAAACCATCATTCCCAAAACCCAATGGGAAAGCCATTTTTTACAATCCGGCGATCAAATCATCATCATTAAAGCAACTCAGGGAGGATAAAAATCAACACTATGAAAACAGAAAAAGTTCCGAACGGTCAAGTTATTACCACTTCTCCGTTTCCAGCATCAAAGAAAATTCATGTTAAAGGCCAGCTTCACAATATTGAAGTTGCTATGCGTGAAATAACTTTAAGCGATACCAAAATTCATAATGGTTTCGGTTTAACAGAATCAAACTCTCCGGTAACTATTTACGATACCAGTGGCCCTTATACCGATGTTAACGCGAAAATCGATGTTAGAAAAGGTTTGCCAAAGCTTCGTGAGAACTGGGTTTTAAACCGTGGAGATGTAGAACAACTGGATGCTATTTCATCAGAATACGGTCAAAACCGATTAAATGATGAATCTCTAGATCAGCTAAGGTTTGCACACGTAACCAAACCTATGCGGGCTAAAAAGGGAATGAATGTTTCTCAAATGCACTATGCTAAAAAAGGAATCATCACACCGGAAATGGAATACATTGCCATCCGTGAAAACCAGCGGATTGATTTGTTAAAAGAACAATTGAAAGATCAATATGAGGTAATGAACCACCAGCATCAGGGCCATTCTTTTGGAGCAAATACACCCAAAGGTTACATTACGCCAGAATTTGTACGTTCAGAAGTTGCAGCCGGCAGGGCGGTTATTCCTTCAAATATCAATCACCCCGAAAGCGAACCCATGATTATTGGCCGTAATTTCCTAGTGAAAATAAACGCCAATATTGGCAACTCTGCCGTTACTTCAAGTATAGAGGAAGAAGTAGAAAAAGCGGTTTGGGCTTGCCGTTGGGGTGCAGATAATATTATGGATTTATCTACCGGTAAAAATATCCACGAAACCAGAGAATGGATTATCCGTAACTCGCCAGTGCCAATTGGTACGGTGCCAATTTATCAAGCTTTAGAAAAAGTAAACGGCAAAGCCGAGGATTTAACGTGGGAATTATACCGTGATACTTTAATTGAACAAGCCGAACAAGGGGTTGATTATTTTACCATCCATGCCGGAGTTTTATTGCGTTATGTGCCTTTAACGGCAAAGCGTATTACTGGAATTGTTTCTCGTGGCGGTTCTATCATGGCAAAATGGTGCTTGGCGCATCATAAAGAAAACTTTTTATACACCCATTTCGAAGAGATTTGTGAAATTATGAAAGCGTATGATGTTGCCTTCTCTTTGGGCGATGGATTACGTCCGGGTTGTATTGCAGATGCCAACGACGCCGCACAATTTGGCGAGCTGGAAACCTTAGGCGAACTGACTAAAATTGCTTGGAAACATGATGTGCAAACCATTATTGAAGGACCAGGTCATGTACCAATGCACTTGATAAAAGAGAATATGGAAAAGCAGTTGGAACATTGCTCTGAAGCGCCATTTTACACTTTGGGTCCGCTAACAACTGATATTGCACCAGGTTACGATCATATAACTTCTGCCATTGGCGCCGCCATGATTGGCTGGTTTGGTACAGCGATGCTTTGCTATGTTACGCCAAAAGAGCATTTAGGTTTGCCAAACAAAAAGGACGTAAAAGACGGTGTAATTACCTACAAAATTGCGGCCCACGCTGCCGATTTAGCCAAAGGACATCCCGGAGCTCAGTACCGAGACAATGCTTTAAGTAAAGCTCGTTTTGAGTTTAGATGGGAGGATCAGTTCAATCTATCGCTCGATCCGGAGACGGCTAAAGAATTTCATGATGAAACTTTGCCTGCAGATGGTGCTAAAATTGCCCACTTCTGTTCCATGTGCGGCCCAAATTTTTGCTCGATGAAGATTACGCAAGATGTTAGGGAATACGCCAAAGAAAACGGAATGGAAACCGCAGAAGCCATTGCAAAAGGTATGGAAGAAAAATCAAAAGAGTTTACCGAAAAGGGAAGTGAAATTTATTTGTAATAAAACGCTTAGTCATGTCGAAGGATAGTAAAGAATCTCACAAACAGGTGGACGTTGTTACGCTAAGTAGAGTCAAAGAGATGATTTGGGCATTTTAACACGCTTTACGCTGTATCTTTTTTTGCCATTTGCAAAATGGTAAGAGCAAAAAAAGGATGCCGCTGCAGTCGTTAATGCAAAAAAAAAGGTTTTTTAAATCGGTTTGGTCCGAACTTCTTTATTAAGAAACTTTGTTATGTCGAACAATTTGAGACAATTCTCATTCCTTGAAAATAACGTTATGGATAGAGAAACATCTTAAATAATGATGTCGTTTTGTGTCTTAACAGGTTGAAAAAGAGATAAAGTTAAAATGGTCTGTGGGGACACAGACCATGGGAAAAAAGAAATAGTAAAATTGAAAGTAATCGTAATCGCAAACCCTACAGCTACCGCTGAAGAAGCAACCCTCATTAATGATCTATTTAATGAGGGACTTGCTTTCTTTCATCTGCGTAAAGTCAGCTCACGAGAAACGGAAACGTTATTACAACAAATTGAAGAACGGTTTTACCCAAAAATAGCTTTGCACCAACATCATCAATTAGCATCAAAATTTGCTATTAAAAGACTGCATTACTCGGAACACCAGCGTAGGCAAACAACAAGCGAACAACTACAAGATCAAAAAGAAAAAGGGTTTATTTTGAGCACTTCAATTCATCAAATAGAAACTTTAAACCAAGTCGATTTATTTGATTACACCTTTTATGGACCAGTTTTTAATAGCATTTCTAAAAAAGATTATCAAAGCGTGATTCCACCCAATTTTAAAGTTCAAAAAGCAGGAAACAGCCCGAAAATCATTGCTTTGGGAGGAGTAAACGATAAAAATATTAATAAAATCAAAGCCATGAATTTTGACGGTTTTGCACTTTTAGGCTTCATTTGGGAACAGCCTAAAAACGCTATAAGTAATTTCAAACTCATTCAACAAACCTTAGAAAAACCAAACCTATGATTAACAGATTACACTACATTTCACAGATCTCGCGTAACGGAACTTATTTAACCGCCATTGAAAATGCATTAAATGCAGGCTGTAAATGGATTCAGTTGCGTATGAAAGACCAATCTTTAGATTTGGTTTTAGATACCGCATTATTGGCCCGGAAACTTTGTAATCAGCACCAAGCCAAACTCGTTATTAATGATCATCCTCAAATAGCCTTAGCAGCCAAAGCTGATGGACTGCACTTAGGTTTGCTGGATATGTGTGTTACAGATGCCAGAAAAATTGTGGGTAATCAGATGATCATCGGCGGTACAGCCAACACTTTAGAACATATTTTACAACGTGTAGCAGAAGGAGTGGATTATATTGGTTTAGGGCCTTTCAGGTTTACAAAAACTAAACGAAATCTTAGTCCAATTTTAGGTTTAGAAGGTTATCAAAGTTTAATCGCTGAGCTAAATAAAAGGGAAGTTGAAGTTCCAATTATTGCCATTGGCGGGATAGAACAAGCAGATATTATTGCGGTTATGAAAACCGGTGTATATGGAGTAGCCGTTTCTGGTGCTATTACCTTCGCAGAAAACCGCAAAGATGTGGTAGCCGAAATCTATCAAAAATTCGAAAATCCAAAGATTATGAAACGGCAATCTTTGGGCTATCCACGTGGCCAAGCCCAAGCAAAAACTGATGTTGACCGTTAATTCGCCCTTGTCGGTTGCCGAAATGATGAAGAAGATAATGCACTTGCTTTGTAGCAACCGGCGCAGGCGACAGTTTTTGGTTCCTTTTTTCTGTAAAAAAGGAACTGCCTATTGCCCGGCATGAGGGCAGGCAAGCCTTATGCGAAAATGCCAAATTGTCAATTAGATTGGATTTTAGCCCTTACCTAAATTAGATATAATGTTAAAAATAGCAGATAAAGTATTTAATTCCCGCTTATTTACCGGAACGGGGAAATTCAGTTCATCCTATTTAATGGAAGAAGCACTGTTGGCTTCGGCATCTGAACTGGTTACAGTTGCTTTAAAAAGAGTAGATGTCCAAAACCAAAATGATGATGATATCTTAATCCATTTAAGGCATTCTCATATTAATTTATTGCCAAATACATCGGGCGTAAGAAATGCTAAGGAAGCTGTTTTTGCAGCGCAATTGGCAAGGGAAGCTTTAGAAACCAATTGGATTAAGTTAGAAATTCATCCCGACCCAAAATACTTAATGCCCGATGCTATTGAGACTTTAAAAGCAACCGAGGAATTGGCGAAATTGGGTTTCATTGTATTGCCATACATCCACGCCGATCCAGTTTTGTGTAAACGATTAGAAGAAGTAGGAACGGCTGCAGTAATGCCTTTAGGTTCGCCAATTGGCAGTAATAAAGGTTTAAAAACTATCGATTTTTTAGAAATCATCATCAGTCAAAGTAATGTCCCGGTAATTATTGATGCCGGAATCGGTTCGCCATCTGATGCAGCAAAAGCTATGGAAATTGGTGCGGATGCCGTTTTAGTGAATACCGCCATCGCGGTTTCCAGCAACCCCATACAAATGGCTTTTGCATTTAAAATGGCAGTTGAAGCCGGACGAATGGCTTTTGAAGCTAAATTAGCAAAACCTGTATCTCATGCAATCGCAAGTAGCCCTTTAACCTCTTTTTTAGATGAATAACTTTTTTGAGCTTTTTAAAACTTACGATTGGGATCAAACCAAAGCGAGCATTTACGCCAAAACAGCAAGAGATGTTGAACATGCTTTGGTTGCTAACACCAGAACTTTAGAAGATTTTAAAGCTTTAATTTCTCCAGCTGCTGCAAATTATCTGGAGCAAATGGCAACTTTGAGTCAGCAATTAACCTTAAAGCGATTTGGTAAAGTATTACAAATGTATGTGCCGCTTTACCTTTCTAACGAGTGCAGTAATATTTGCACCTATTGCGGTTTTAGTTTAGATAATAAGTTAAAGCGTAAAACTTTAACCGCTATTGAGATTATGCAGGAGGTTATGGCTATCAAAGAAATGGGCTATGACCATGTGCTTTTGGTAACTGGGGAGGCCAATCAAACGGTGCATGTTGATTATTTTAAGAAGGTTTTGGAACTCATTCGCCCGCATTTTTCGCATATTTCTATGGAAGTGCAACCGCTTGATTTGGCAGATTATCAAGAATTAAAGCCTTATGGCTTAAATACAGTGTTGGTTTATCAGGAAACTTACCATCAGGAAGATTACAAAAAGCACCACCCCAAAGGGAAAAAATCTAATTTCGAATATCGTATTAATACAGCGGATAGGTTGGGTGAAGCTGGAATTCATAAAATAGGTTTAGGTGTTTTAATAGGTTTAGAAGACTGGCGAACAGATTGCTTTTTTGCCGCTTCACATCTCAGTTATCTCGAAAAAAAATACTGGCAGTCTAAATACAGTATCTCTTTTCCGCGTTTACGTCCGTTTAGTGGGGGGTTAGAGCCCAAAGTAGAAATGACCGATAAAGAATTGGCGCAACTTATTTTTGCTTACCGGATATTTAATGAGGAGGTGGAATTGTCCATTTCTACCCGAGAAACGCCTACCTTTAGGGATAACATCATTAAATTGGGTATCACTTCGATTAGTGCGGGTTCAAAAACTAATCCAGGCGGTTATGTGGTTGAGCCAGAATCTTTAGAGCAGTTTGAGATTTCTGACGAACGTAGCCCTAAAGAGATTGCCGAGATGATAAAAAAACAAGGTTACGAACCAGTTTGGAAAGATTGGGATAATGCTTTAGCTTAAAAAATGCTACAAAAGGAAGAGTTAAAAAGATATAGCCGACAAATGATTTTGTCCGAATTAGGTTTAGAGGGGCAAGAAAAACTGAAAAACGCCAAGGTTTTAATGATTGGTGCTGGAGGTTTGGGTTGCCCGATTTTGCAGTATTTGGTAGCAGCTGGTGTTGGCGAAATTGGAATTATTGATGATGATGTAGTAGATGGTACCAACTTACACCGTCAGATTTTGTATAACCATGAAGATATCGGCTTAAAAAAAGCTGATTTGGCGGCTCAAAAATTGCGAAAACTTAATCCTTTTATTGCTGTTCAAAGCTTTACAAAAAGATTGACTGCCGAAAACGCGACTTCAATTTTTTTAGATTATGATTTGATTATTGATGGGTCAGATAATTTCCCAACCAGATATTTAGTAAACGATACATGTGTAGCCTTAAAAAAAACCTTGGTTTTTGGATCGATATTCAAATTTGAGGGACAAGTTTCTGTATTCAATTATCAAAACGGACCGCAGTACCGTGATATTTTTCCCGAAAGTCCACCAAAGGATGAGGTTCCAAATTGCGCCGAAATAGGTGTAATTGGGGTTTTGCCTGGTATAATTGGAACCCTTATGGCGAATGAAGCCATAAAAGTGATTACAGGTATTGGCGAAGTTTTATCAGGAAAGCTTTTGACTTTTAATGCTCTGGATGCAAGTGTTCAGGCTTTTCAGTTTAAAGGAAGTGCTCCTCAAATTCAAAATTTTACCCACGAAAAAACATTATCTACAGAAGAGAAAGCAATTGGGATTGCTGATTTAGTTCATCAGTTAAATGAAAATAATACAACTATTTGCTTGATTGATGTAAGGGAAGAGTATGAATATCAGGATTTTAATATCGGAGGAATTAATATACCGCTTTACGAATTACTAGAACGCAAAAATGAAATTCCATTAAATAAAACTTTAGTGTTTTGTTGCCAAAGTAGCCAACGTAGTAAATTAGCAGTAAAGTTGATTAAACCTCATTACAAAGGCGAAATTTCATATTTGAAAGATGGCGTTTTAGCCTAGGATTATCTACTCTTTATTTCGCGGTTTTTCACTTTTCAATTTTCACTTTTGATTTTTTATCATGCAAACATTCAATTGTCATACTGTTTTAACCATTGCCGGTTCTGATAGTGGCGGAGGAGCGGGAATACAAGCCGATTTAAAAACTTTCGCGGCATTGGGTTTTTACGGAACAAGTGTAATTACCGCAATTACCGCTCAAAATACTTTAGGTGTTTTTGCAATTCATGCGGTTCCGGCAGAAATTGTAAAGCAACAAATTATTGCTGTAATGGAGGATTTTAAGCCAAAAGCGATTAAGATAGGTATGCTTTTTAGTAAAGATATAGTTGTTGCGGTTGCCGAAATATTGAAGAATTACCCTAAGATTCCCGTAGTTTTTGATCCAGTTATTTCCACTACTTCTGGTGGTACCTTAATTCAGAGGAATGCGTTAAAGGCTTTTAAAGAATACCTCTTTCCATTAATATTTTTGTTAACGCCCAATTTATTTGAAGCCAGTCAACTTTCAAATCAGTCGGTTAAAACTGTTGATGATATGGAAAAGGTAGCCAGATTATTGATAAATGAAGGCTTAAAAAGTATATTGATCAAAGGTGGCCATTTAGAGGGTGATGAACTTGTTAATCTTTACTTAGATGAAGAAAACATCACTAAACAATTTAAATCAACAAAAATTGAAAGTAATAATTTACATGGTACCGGATGCACTTTATCGGCCGCCATTGCTGCTTATTTAGCCCAAGGGTTTAATTTGTTAATAGCAATTGAAAAAGCAGGCGAATTTGTAAATAAAGCGATAAAAGCAGGAGTGAATTTAAAGATAGGAGCAGGTAACGGACCGTTAAATCACTTTTTTTGATTTATAGGTGATTAACGAAACTCGTTCAAGAGTTAAAAGCACAATGTTAGTTCGTTAGCGAGATTTCCTCAACCTCACAACATTTCTACCAAAAGAAACATCTCACAAGTAAAGTCAGCATATAGCACCTACTTTTGATATGTTTCAGTGTCGTTCAACATGACGATGTATTTTAAAGTATTTCTTTGCTCCTCTTTATTTGAAGTTTGGAGAAATCTAACAAACAAACTCTGAAAATATCATACAAAGCCTATTGAGTGTTAATAGTTACATCTGCAAAATGAGAGATGAGAAATCTCTTTACTATTTCAACAAATCTAGTAACTGTTGTGATGCATTTTTAGTGTCAACCTTATCAATAATAAAGCTAATTTTCCCGTCTTGGTCAATTACAAAAGTTTTGCGAGCGGTTCCCATATACGTTTTACCGTACATTTTTTTTTCAACCCACACGCCATAGGCCTCCACTACTGATTTTTCGGTATCGGCAATTAAAGTAAAAGGCAACTCAAATTTTGCTTCAAACTTTTGATGCGATTTTTCGTTATCAGTGCTAACTCCTATAACTTCAAAACCTTTATTTGTAAAAAACTGATAGTTATCTCTCAAATTACAGGCTTCTGCATTACAACCAGGCGTATTGTCTTTCGGATAAAAATATAGAATAACGTCTTTGCCTTTAAAGTCAGATAGACTAACAGACTCGCTATTCTGATTATTTGCAGTAAAATTTGGTGCTACATCACCTACTTTTAGTTTTTCCATTTTCTATCTATAAAAAGTTATTTGGTAAGTTTTACTATTCTCTTTGTTATCTATAACAACCAATTTTAAAGTATGTTTACCAAAGCCAGTTTTTGCATCGAAAGTATGCCAAAGCTTACCGTTTCTTGAATCATACTCCATTAAAACCCATTGGTTATTAATGTAGCCATTAAAGCTTTTTATGCCAGAAAGATTGTCTGATATCTTGAAAGTTACTCCAGCTTGCTTTGATAAGTTACTGCCATTTTTTACATTAATTGCAGAAATTACAGGCGCAATACTATCAACTCTTAAACAAAAATTTCCGAAAGTTTTTGGGTTGGCTAATATATAACCGTCTTTAAATATACCGCCTTGTGAACCTGTTTCCAGCTGATAAATAAGAAGTTTATCGGCATGTGCTAGGTTGTTCGAATCAACTTTGATGGATAAATCAAACGTACTATGCACAGGTGTGTATTTGTTATGAAGCTGATAGATTATGGATGCTGCGTAGCTTGGTCTTGCCTTCTCGGCGTACTCAAAGTATAAATCGTTATACAAAATGCCCAATGGCAGCTTCATCTTAATTTTATCGGTATCGTACTTATTTTCTGTTTTGTAGCTCATTAATAAACCGATATTGTTAGCCGTTTTTTGAGCTAGAGTACTGTTGTTTTTAACGTCAAATTTCAAAACAGACTCATTTCCTTCAATGTCTTTTAGTATATATTCAATGCTATGCGTTGCGTTGTCTGTGAATTCAATTAGTCCATTGTTCTTTGATGATTTAAAGAACTTAATTTTTGGGTTTTCTGCTATAAATCCTTTTTGGATAACTCGGCCAGAGCTCAGTTTGCTGTAATAATCAATATAGGCGTTTACCGCTCTAGAATTTTCGAAAGCAAACTTATCCATTACTGATTCGTAAACGATTTCTCCGTCAACTTTAACCATGGTAGAGAATAAGCCATTGTGGTTTGCGCCACCATCTTGCTGGTCAAATGCAGTAATACCTAAGCCAAATTCTCCGTTTACAGCTATAGTGCCAATTTTTCCTAAATTGTAAGTTCCATTTGCTCCGTAAGTTGCAAAATATTGCTTCGGTGTATGCTCATTAAAAACAGATTTATTGGTTTTGTAAATATAAAGCGCACTCATTTGTGGCCTAATGGTGTCTTTAATTTTAATTCCGAGCGTTAATGGGTTAATAGTTTCTTCTGTTTTTGTGTTTCGCAACTCAAAATGCAAATGCGGGCCAGCCGAACCTCCTGTATTTCCAGAGTAAGCAATGATGTCTCCTTTTTTTACGCGAATCTCAATCGGCGTAAGAATAACATCAATAGGAAAACTTTGCTTTTCATATTGCAGCGATTTTACCCGCGACACAATAACCGGATTAAATTTTTGAAGATGCGCATAAACACTGGTTACGCCATTAGGGTGGTTAATATATAATGCATTGCCAAAGCCGCCAATTTGTACGCGAAGTCGTGAAATATAACCATCTGCAGTTGCATATACAGGTAATCCTTCACGTTGGTTAGTTTTTATATCCAAGCCAGAGTGGAAATGGTTGCTCCTAATTTCTCCAAAATTGCCAGCTAGGTAAAGTGGAATAGCTAACGGACTCCTAAAATAATCAGAGGATATTGCCGGCAAATTATTTTCTTGGCATTTTGCAGTGGATGCGAAAAAGCAAATAGGTAATAAAATAATGAAGCTGAGCTTCTGTAGTTTGGTCATTGCAAAAATTGCTTATTTGATTTCGAAATTTAGGAGTTCTTTGTTTTGTAAGTATCCTTTTAGCTTATCGCCGATGTTTATTTTTGATACGCCAGCGGGTGTCCCTGTGAAAATTAAATCGCCTTTTTTTAAGGTAAAGTACTGGGATGCATAACTGATGATTTTATCAAAACTATGGATCATATCTGCTGTGTTACCAATTTGCTTGGGCACATCGTTTACCAGTAATAAAAATTCAATGTTATTCAAATCTTCAAATTCGGTTTTTGCAATAAATTCACTTACTGGGGCCGAGTTATCAAAAGCCTTAGCAATTTCCCAGGGTAAGCCTTTCTCTTTTTGTTGTGTTTGCAAATCACGAGCAGTAAAATCAATCCCCAAGCCAATTTCTTCGTAATATTTGTGTGCAAATTTTTCGGCTATAAATTTCCCCTCTTTACAAACTTTTAAAACCACTTCAATTTCATGGTGTATTTCGTTAGAAAACTTTGGATGGTAGAACGCTTTATTATTTTTTAATACAGCGGTATCGGGTTTTAAAAATAAAACTGGATTTTCTGGGATTGCATTATTCAACTCTGTAGCATGTGCAGCATAATTTCTCCCAATAGCAATAATCTTCATTTTTTTAAATTTCAACAAAAATAAAAAAGCCCCGATGAAATTCATCAGGGCTTTCAAAAATATTAATCTAATTACAGTACCGAAATTCTTTTTACAATAGAATCAGAGCCTGATACAATTCTTACAAAGTAAAAACCAGTGTTTAATTTGCTTTCGATGATAAACTTATTGGTTTGTGCACCCGCAAGCATTCTCTGATTAAGCAAAGTGTAAATATCATTACCTAGCACATCTAAAATTTTTATAGTTACTAATCCGTCTTTTTTTAGAAAATAAGATAAGTTCAACTGATCGGCAACCGGGTTTGGATAAATTTTTACATTATCAATAGGCTTTTGAAGATCTACGGTAAGTAACGATAAATTTTTTGCGGGTTGGTTTTTTGTGCTAACTGGTTTATCCGTACTGGACGCGGTTTTTAAACTAGTCATCTTAAACATAAAAGCATCAAAGTCAGTTTTAAATGTTGTTTCAAAAACAGGTCTGTTAGGTCTATTGTCTGTAAACTTTAAAATCGATTTTGCGAGGGTAGAATCACCGTAAAGGACGCTATTTTTCGCGAACACTGGCATTATAGCTGCGAAGAATGCAACTACTAACAGAGCGAAAAATGCTTTTATGATGTATGTTTTTTTCATTTTGTATCTACATTAACAAAAGTATAAATTATATTTTTAATAAATCATAATATTACTTATAAATCACAGTTGTTAACAAATTTTAACATTCTAATTTATTGAGTCCTAATCAATTTTTACGCCATAGAATTTTTAAAGTTTCGAATGGATTATTTTAGTTTAATTTGCACAATTAATATTTTAAATTTTGTCCAAGCACACCAACTTAAATAAATTATCAGCGGCAGGCGTACTCATTAGTCTAGGGATAATTTACGGAGACATCGGTACTTCTCCGCTTTACGTTTTTAAAGCGATTATCGGTGATCGAATCATATCAAAAGAACTTATTTTAGGCGGGTTAAGCTGTGTTTTTTGGACACTGACTTTACAAACCACCATTAAATATGTTTTAATTACGCTAAAAGCGGATAATAAAGGCGAAGGTGGAATTTTCTCACTCTATTCTTTAGTGAAGCGTAGAGCAAAATGGTTGATAATCCCTGCTATTGTTGGTGGCTGTGCCTTGTTGGCAGACGGAATTATTACACCACCCATTACCATTTCGGCAGCTATTGAAGGACTAGAGATTTTCTATCCTGATTTGCAAACCATCCCCATTGTAATTACCATCATTACCTTGCTTTTT
This sequence comes from Sphingobacteriales bacterium, assembly GCA_038243635.1. Taxonomy (GTDB): domain Bacteria; phylum Bacteroidota; class Bacteroidia; order Sphingobacteriales; family Sphingobacteriaceae; genus Pseudopedobacter. Next base: position 3,327 of record JBBSQW010000022.1, on the reverse strand, counting down.
ATTATCCAGCAATTTGGAAGCTCTTTAGTAGGTAAAGCTTTTGGACCTATAATGTTTGTTTGGTTTACCATGATGGGTGTTTTAGGGATTGGATACATTGTGCAATTCCCCATGATTTTGAAAGCGCTTAATCCTTACTATGCGTTTGATTTATTGGTTAATAACCCAGGTGCTTTAGCCATTTTAGGTGCAGTTTTCTTGTGTACAACAGGAGCAGAAGCATTATATTCTGACTTAGGACACTGCGGGAAAAAGAACATCAGGATAAGTTGGATATACGTTAAAAGCTGTTTGATCTTAAATTATCTTGGACAGGGTGTTTACTTATGGAATATCCAAAATGAGCTGTTAGATGATCGTAATCCTTTCTTTAGGATGATGCCAGACTGGTTTTTGATTTTTGGAATTTCCATTGCGACCGCAGCGGCAGTTATTGCAAGTCAGGCATTAATTTCAGGGTCGTTTACTTTAATTTCTGAAGCGGTTAGGTTAAATATTTGGCCAAAGGTTAAAATAAATTATCCGTCAGAGGCAAAAGGTCAGCTTTACGTACCAAGTATGAACTGGTTGCTTTGGGCTGGCTGTTTAATGGTCGTTTTGTACTTTCAACGATCAGAGAATATGGAAGCCGCCTACGGTTTGTCCATCACTATTGCCATGTTAATGACAACCATTTTGGTCTCCGTTTATCTTAAAAAGAAAAAATACCCTAATTACCTTATTGCGTTATTCTTATTGGTTTACGGAGTTTTAGAAAGTATTTTCTTTGCCGGTAACTTAGCTAAATTTTTGCATGGTGGTTGGTTTACGGTATTAATTGGCTCCATTCTGTTTAGTGTGATGTGGGCTTGGCACTCCGCTCGGAAAATTAAGAATAGGTTCGTGAAGTTTGTGGAGATAGAGCAGTTTTTTGATGTAATTAAAGAGCTGAGCGAAGATAAAACGGTGCCCAAATTTGCCTCGCAATTAGTGTATTTAACCAGCGCTAACTTTCCATCAGAAATTGAATCGAAAATTATTTATTCTATTCTTCAAAAGAAACCAAAGCGAGCCGACGTTTATTGGTTGGTACACGTTGACGTTTTAGACGAGCCGTACGAGTCTAGCTATAAGATTGATCATCTTATCCCAGGTAAGTTAATTAGAATTGATTTTAAGCTTGGATTTAGGATTGAGCAAAAGATTAGTGTATTGTTTAGAAAAGTGGTGGAGGATTTGGTGAAAAACAACGAGGTTGATATCACAAGTAAGTACGAATCTTTAGCTAAATTTAATATGGTAGGCGATTTTAGATTTGTGGTATTAGAAAAAATCTTATCAAGGTCTAACAAGCTTTCTTTTTGGGATAAGGTAACGTTGGATTATTACTTTATCTTAAAGCATTTCAGTTTATCAGAAGAAAAAGGTTTCGGTTTGGATTTAAGCTTCGTAAGCCTAGAGAAAGTGCCTTTGATGGTTAGCGAGTACGATAATGTAGAATTAGTTAGGTTGAAATAATAAAAATTTAAGGCTGTGAGTGTTTTTGTTGAAAGCAAAATTTTTGAAAAGGAAAGTTATAAGAGAAACCCGTTGCCAAAGGGCGAGTATGATGATTGTACATTTAACAATTGCGATTTCTCTGACGCTGATTTATTTGCGGTTGATTTTATAGATTGTAAGTTTATAGATTGTAACTTAAGTTTAGCAAACATTGCTAAAGCATCTTTTAAAAGTGTAATTTTTGTAGCCTGTAAATTGTTGGGTTTGCATTTTGAACATTGTAATCCCTTCCTTTTTTCGGTAAGTTTTAAGGATTGCAATTTAAACCTGTCTTCTTTTTATAGATTAAAGTTAAAAAGTACCAGTTTCGAAAATTGCAGTTTAAAAGAGGTTGATTTTAACGCTTCGGATTTAACGCAATCGAAGTTTTTGAATTGTGATTTGGCAGATGCAAAATTTGATCAAAGTAACCTAGAGAAAGTCGATTTCTTGACAGCATACAATTACACGATTAACCCGGAAAGTAATCGGGTTAAAAAGGCAAAGTTTTCTGCCAATGGATTGGCAGGCTTACTTAGTCACTACGATATTTTAGTTGAGCACTAAAAAAAGAAATCGAACAAAAAGGCCTTAACGTTATCCGTTAAGGCCTTTTGTGTTATTGGCTATTTTTAAATTAAAAAACGATTAACCTTTTGTAAAATGCTTTAACTGAATTACTTCTTTCTCAGTTAAGTATCTCCAACGACCTCTTGTAAGGTCTTTTTTGGTGAGATTTGCATAAATAACGCGGTCAAGTTTTTCAACCTCATAACCTAAACTTTCAAAAATACGACGAACAATTCTATTTTTTCCGCTATGGATTTGAATCCCAACTTCATTTTTAGCACCGCCTGTTACGTACCTAACTTCGTCTGGTTTAATTAAACCATCTTCAAGCTCTACACCAAAAGCAATTTTATTAAAATCACCTTGAGTTAAGTTTTTGTTTAGCTCAACATTATATATTTTACTGATGCTGTTTTTTGGGTGAGAAAGCTTATCCGCTAAATCTCCATCATTGGTCATCAACAAAAGTCCAGTGGTGTTTCTATCTAAGCGTCCAACAGGGTAAATACGTTCGTTGGTAGCTTTTGAAATTAGCTCCATTACGGTCTTACGTTCTTGAGGATCATCCGTTGTAGTGATATAATCTTTTGGCTTGTTTAATAAAACGTAAACCATTTTTTCACGCTTTAATAGCTCACCATTGTATTTAATCTGGTCAACAGCAGGATTTACTTTTGTACCAAGTTCCGTTACTGCTTCACCATTTACTGAAACTACGCCTGAAGCGATCAATTCATCTGCTTTCCTTCTGGAACATATACCAGAGTTTGCGATGAATCTATTGAGTCTGATTAAGCCATCGTCTTTTTTGAAAGATCTGTTACTCTCGCTGCTTTTTAGTCTGACTTGATCATCCTGACCTTCGTTAGAACGCTCATCAAATCTTTTACGAGCTGCTTTGCCGTCTCTATCTTTATACTCGCCTCTCTCGCCGTGATTTTCTCTTGGCTCGTATGGGCGATCTTCTCTTTTAAAATCTCTGTCGGTACTTACAAAAGGTTTACGATCCTCATCGCTTTTTGGGCGGAAGGGTTTATTACCGTCAAACTCTTTTCTTTCTCTAAACGGTTTTCTATCATCAGAACCCTCTCTTTTATCGCCGAAAGGTTTTCTTTCTCCATAAGAGCTTCCACCTTCACGGTTTCCATAAGGTTTTCTGTCGCCAGCTCCGTCTCTTTTATCGCCGTAAGATTTGTTTTCTTCGTAAGAGCTTCCACCTTCACGGTTTCCATAAGGTTT
>JBBSQW010000021.1:0-63050 GCA_038243635.1 Sphingobacteriales bacterium | reverse complement strand
ATTAAGTAACGTTCTTTATTGGATTGGTCAAGTACTTGTAAACGATAATCTATCAAGTTGTCTTTTAACTGACCAGTTAAGCTGGTTTTGGGTAACAATAAGGACTCACTTTTTATTTCATCAATTAACAAACTGTATTTTAAAGCAGCACTATCCGTATTAATTTTTAAACGCCCGTTAGTAATGGTATTGCCAGCGTAAACAACTTTCGGAATAGTTCCGTTAACTATCAACGTATCTCCTTTGCTGTTGTATCTTCCTTTGATAGCGATAGGTTCTATTCGGGTTAAACCCGGAACTAAAGCATATAAAATTGGATCATCAGATACGTTTAATGCAAAAATAAATTTCTGAGGTTTTAAAGTATCTGCTTTGCTAGTGGAAGTTCCGGTATCATAATATTTAGCGACGCTATTGCTTAATGCAGCCCCAACTTGAGTTAATTTATATTTACCAGTAATGTTGGCTGATAATATTTGAGATGTCAGTTTTAAACTTGTGCTATCTGCAGTAGCTTTTGAAATCAATTTTACCGAATCTAACTGATATCGCTCTTTCCCATTGAAAACCAATAATTTAGTTAAAAATATTTTCCCATTCAAGTAATCCGGATCGGCGGTTTTAATATCAGCATCTAAAAAACCTCTTACTTTAAGTGGAGTAGCATTTAGATTTAACGCTTTTAAGTCCGCACTATCTAAACTCAGCTTCATTTTTACCGACGGATATTTATTTTTAAAACTTCCATTTGCAGCTAAATCAAAATAAAGATTAGGATCCTTCATTCCTGCGGTGGCTTTAAATAAACCGTTAGCAACGTTTGCTTTTAGTGCTAAGTTTTGGTAAGTGTATTTATTGAACACGGCTTTTATTAAAGTACCGTCAATTGTTGCATTGGCAGTTTTTGGGTCAAGCCCGATGCCTTTCACATTAGCTTTTAACGAGATTCTCCCTACAGAATCATTTTTAATCAACTTACCGACATCAAAGTTATTGATATCCACAACCGCGTCGTATTTTTCTCTGTTTTTAACGCGTTGGTCAAAACTCGCTTTAACTTTTGCCATGCCGTAGTTACTTACCAATGCTAAATTGGTGTTAAAGTTATTGATGCCACCTTTAAAAAACCCTTTTGCCGCAAAAGTAGACGGCAGTTGAATGTTTGCAGGCAAAGTTCCTTTGGGGATAAATGCATTTAGGTCTTTTGCGGTCGACTGGAAGTTTTTGATGTTTAAATCAAAGTAAGCTTTCTCTACATTAGGCAAACCTTTAATGGTTCCGCTAGCTGCAATTCGGGTATTTCCAATTCCCGAGATTTCTAACTTAGGAATTCTCAAATCGCCAACTTTCCCAATCACCTTGCTGTTGATATTCATCACCGCGTTGGGCATGGTGTTAAAAGGAGCGGTAGTACTAAGTGTAGGTATTAACAGCAAAATGTCTTTAAAACCTAATTTACTTCCATTAATATTTGCGTCAATATATAAGTTCTCAGGGTTTTTTGATAGAGATTCGATCGAAGGATATTTTGCAATCACTTCATCTTTTAATAGTGTTTGAGGAGTTTTTAGATAAAGATTTTTGAGGAAAGCATTTTTAGGACCGTAGTAGAAGTTTGTCTTTAGTTCCTGAACGTTTAAACCACTTTTATCCTGTAAAGTAAAAGAATTGATGTCACCAGAGATGGTGTCTAAACTGTAATAAAAATTGTTTGCCTTTAGGCTGATGTTTTTCAGATCTAAATGCATAAAATCCATTCCTTTTTTTATCCGCGGCGCATTCATGTCGTCAAAAGCAAATGCAATTTTATTGAAATCAGCTTTGCCTAGGTTTACCTTCCAACTAGCGTTTTCTGCTGCCGAAGAAGTGTCTTTAGCGGTGGCGTTTTTTAGAGCTTGTTTTTCTACTTTTCCTAACACAAGGTTTCCTTTGGTGTCACTAAATTCGATAGATTTAATATCTACTAATTGTTTCTTTAAATCAATAGCGTTGAAATTAACCAAAAGTTTACCCAAGTTTAGCTTAGTATTTAAGCTGGTGCCAGCATTATCGTAATCGATTACAATTTTTGATAAGTCAATTTTACCTAAATCAAGTTTGATGTTTGGCGAGGTAGACACAGAATCTGCAACGATTACTGCGCTTTCAGCAATTTTATCTAAAGCGCCTTGTTTCAACTTTAAGTTTACCCCGTTCAACGTAATTTTCGGGATTTTGAAATCCATACTGTCCAGATCAAATTTTTTGATGTTGGTATCGAAATGGTCGATGTAAACATCCAAATCATTTTTAGTAATGGCATCGTCAAAACGTATCCTAATTTTATCAAGGTTTATTTTATTGATGGAGAATTTCATAGAAGCAGAACTGTCTTGAGGTTGTTCAGGCTTTTGATGGTCGCTCATGAAAGTGTTGAGCATGTAATCAAAATTAAAAACCGAATCTTGGCCTCTTTTGATATTTGTTACAATTCCTTCAAGATCTATAGAATTCAGCTCAATTTGATTGTCCAATAATTTGAACAGTGAAATGTCTACTGCCAATTTATCGCCTGCTAATAAAGTATCCTTTTGTTGACTTTCAAAGTAAAACCCTTTTAAAACAATTCTCTTTGGCAAGCCAATTTCTATCCTGTCTATTTTAACTGGAGTTTTAAACTTGCCCTCTAAAAAGCTAACTGCTTTGTTTTTAACAAGATTCTGTACTGCTGGGACCTGAATTAGGATAACGATCAATAAAAAAAGCCCAACAACGCTTCCAACTGTCCAGGCTAATATTTTTAAACTAAGTTTTAGGTATTTGTTCAATAGTATATGTTTTTAACTAGTAAGTCAAAGGTTAAGCCAAAGTTTATATGAGTTTTTTTTAGATATTTTTTTGAATTATTATACATTGGCATGCAAAAAAAAGCTAAATTATTTATCTTTACTTATAAAGTTAGGAAAAAAACAATTATTACAATTTGTATGGTATGCTTTACCCTAGAATACGCTCTTGGACAGTTAAAAGGGGATAGTTAGGGCATTTATTACAGTAGCGATAAATCGTCAAATCAGTCTAACGTAAATTCTTTTGACCAGAAAACAAAGGGTTATGGTTTTAACTTTGGTTACCGTATGTTATACCAGATATATTTAACAAATAGTCTGACGGTGATTACTGAAAACCACATAGAAACCTAGTTTTTTTAGAAAGAGGTAGGAAACACAGCTAGGTTCCGCAAAGCGGAGCGCTATGTGAACTAAAAAAAACACGCTTTGTCTTCACAAACAAGACTATGTGTCTATGTGGTGAATTTTAGGCTTTTATATATACATAAATGGTATTATTTCCTTTGTTAAAAAAAATTTTATGCAGAATTGAACCCCAAGTTTAGGTTACTCTTTTAACAAGTATTCTTTACAAGTATCTGGTAGTAGCAATACAGAAATTCATATGCGGCTAATTTGTCAGGTGGAATATTATGGGTGCCATTTAAACATTTTGGTATAGGTGCTAAACTTAGCGTCATCACGCTTGCGTTATGGTAAAACCAAATCTTCTGAAGTTAATTTCAGTCGGGATGATAAATCCAACTCCTCGGCATTTGGATTTAACAACCAAGGATTTTACAGAATCAGAGTTTTAGTATCTTCTATAAATCCTAGGTTATAGTGTAATCCTATGGAGAGATTGCAATTATCTATTTGTTAAAGAAATACATTGGTCTTATATTTGATTCAATCATTTTAAAAATTATATATCATGGCATTAGAAATAACAGATGCTAACTTTGAAGAGTTAGTTTTAAAATCAGATAAACCAGTATTAGTAGATTTTTGGGCCGAATGGTGCGGACCATGCCGTATGGTAGGCCCAGTGGTCGAAGAATTGGCTAAAGAATATGAAGGAAAAGCTATTATTGGTAAAGTTAACGTTGATCATAATCCAGATATTTCAGTGAAATTTGGTATCAGAAACATACCAGCTTTACTGTTCTTTAAAAATGGTGAAATTGTTGATAAGCAGATTGGGGCAGTGCCGAAATCGGTTTTAGCAGGTAAATTAGACGCACAATTAGTTTAGGCAGTTTTAAATATTTCAGATGGTCTTCTTTTTAAAAAAGGAAGACCATTCTTTTTGTTTAGTTTTTTAACACCTTTTAACGTTTAATTCGGCAAAAGCAGTAGGATACATTTATTGAATCCCTATATTTGCGCATAAATCAAAATTAAAAATGAATAAAATTGTTTCGAAAATCGCTCAAGCTGGTGCAGGATTAGCTTTTATGGCAACAGTGGTAGCATGTAATAGCACAGATTCAAAAACGGCGAACACAGCAACTAGCACAAGCGCAAAAGAAAATAAAAAAGTAACGCATGAGTTTGTTTACGTAAACTCAGATTCTCTTTTAAGTAAATACGATTATTTTAAAGAGATGAACGTGAGACTAGAGAGCAAGTCTAAAAAGGCCGAAGCAGATTTGAAGGATAAAGGAACCGCTTTTCAGCGTGAGGTTGCAGCTTACCAAAAAGATGCAAATACAATGAGCGCCGATCAAAGACAAAAAACAGAAGAACGTTTGGCAAGAAAGCAACAAGAACTGCAAGGTTTTCAGCAAAATGCTGGTGCTGCTTTGCAAAGTGAGCAAGCCACAGAAAGCGAAAAACTGTATGATAAAGTTGCAGACTACCTAAAAGGTTACGCAAAAGAAAAAGGTTATAAGATGGTGTTAACTTATTCTAAAGCTAACCCAACTATTTTATTTGCTGACGAAAGCTTAGATGTTACCACTGAGGTAATCAAAGGTTTGAACGAAGGTTATAAGAAAGATAAAAAATAAACAAAAACCTATTAACGAAAAAGTCGCAATAGTAATTACTCTTGCGACTTTTTTTATGAGAAATTTTTCGTTGAAAAACATGTTTATTTTAAGGGGATACAATAAATATTTATCGTTTCCTTAAACTTTAGTATGTCCTTGTTTGAATTTAATCTTTCCACTTTCAAGTTGATATTGAAGTCTTCAAAATAATAGATTTCGTATCCGTTATTTTTAATAACATCATATAGTTCTAATTTGTCTTTATCACTCGCTTTTCCAAAGCTTTCAGCTATAATTACTGGTTTGTAAGTTGCTATAAGTTCTGAAATTGACTTTATAATTTCTTTATCATAACCTTCTGTGTCTATTTTGATAAAAGAAAGTTTGTTCATCCAAGAAGCATATTTAGCTTCTAACAATTCTTTTAAATTTACTCCGTGAACTTTTTGTGATTGCACAAATTTCCCATGTTTACTCTCTTTTGTTGGCGAGATTGCGCCATTTGCAAACGAAGCCTCAGACGAAATAAAGAAGAACTCTTCGGCTTGTGTAGAAATAGCTAAATTTTGTGGTTCTATCACATATTTGCCCTTATTAAGGGTTGAATTTTTCTGAAGTATTTTAAATACATAAGGATTTGGATCAAAACCTATGGTCATCCCTGTTTCACCGGCGCTTAGAGCCATAGGTACAGTAGTATCTCCAATATTTGCGCCTATATCAATAACTAAATCTCCTTCTTTTATAAATTGATTAAAAAATTCGACCATCGGCAAGTCAATTTTGATGGGAGGGGCTAATGGATTTGCCCAATTTGCGAATTCTACTTGACCATACCTTCCACAGTCAAAAACCTCGACTTTTGGAGGATACTCTTGCGTTATTCTTCTGGCTTTTTTTCTCGCAAAGGAATTTTTAAGGTAATTTAACATTTGCATAGTCTATCGCTTCGTTTGTTTTAGAAAGCAATATAAAAAAAAGACTATTCTGTTTTTTAAATTAATGATATTAACTTTATAGAGGCGTGAATTTAAGAATCTAGAATGTATTTAGCTGATTTTTTATAACAGATAAAATGGAAAGACACGACGAGTTTATGAGACAAGCCATTGAGCTTTCGAAGCGAAATGTGATTAATGGTTTGGGTGGTCCATTTGGTGCCGTAATTGTAAAAGACGGATTAATTATTGCTAAAAGTGGAAATTTAGTAACCACGAATAATGATCCAACTGCACATGCGGAAATCGCGACTATTCGTTTAGCTTGTGAAAAACTGAATACCTTTACTTTAGAAGGATGCGTGATTTATACAAGTTGCGAGCCTTGCCCCATGTGTTTGGCAGCTATTTACTGGGCTAGGTTAGACAAAATGTATTATGCTAACACTAAAAAGGACGCAGCTGAGGTTGGTTTTGATGATGCCTTTATTTACGAGGAAATTGGTTTAAGTCCAGAGATTCGGAAGTTAAAATCTCAACAGATATTACATACAGAAGGGCTGGATGCTTTTAAAATGTGGCACATTAGCGAAAGCAAGAAGAGGTACTGATTCTTTAGGATAAGGAGCGAAGAACAAAGATAAAAGACAATATTTAACTTACCTGAAATGCTCACCTAACATTTAAATTCATCACTTAAAACTTAACAAAATTGAAAATAAACTGGGGAATATTAGGTTGTGGAGACGTTACAGAAGTGAAAAGTGGACCAGCATTTAATAAAGTAGCTAATTCGGCTATCGAAGCGGTTATGCGTAGAAATGCGGAAAAAGCAGCAGATTACGCCGAAAGACATGGTATTGAGAAGTGGTACGATAACGCAGATGCATTAATTAACGATGAAAAAATCAATGCAATTTATATCGCCACACCTCCTGCACCACATAAGGATTACGCGATACAAGCTTTAAAGACTGGGAAAAATGTTTACATCGAAAAGCCGGTGACATTGACTAGTGCCGAATGTGAAGAAATTATTGCCGTAGAGAAAGCTTCTGAAAATAAAGTGACAGTTGCACATTATCGCAGAGCACAACCTTTCTTTATTAAGTTAAAAGAACTGATTGACAAAAAAGTAATTGGCCACGTTAGGTTTATCGATTTGAAACTGTTTCAAAAACCAGGTTCTGATGCTATTGCAAAAACAGACGAAAACTGGCGAGTAAATCCGGAAATTTCTGGCGGAGGGCTCTTTTTTGATTTGGCACCGCATCAGCTAGATATCTTGATTCATATTTTTGGTGAACCTTTGCATTACCAAGGTTTCTCTAAGAATCAATCAGAAAAAGAAAATGTTGCAGACATTACCGTTGGTCAAATGGTTTTTAAAAATGATGTGATTTTCAATGGAGTATGGTGCTTCAACAGTCATCCGGATCACGAAACGGAGCAATGTGAAATTATTGGCAGCGAAGGAAAAGTAGCTTTCTCCTTTTTTACTGCTAAGATGAGCTTAACTCAAAACGGCAAAACCATAGATTTTACTTTCCCGCCAATGCAACACGTTCAGCAAGATATGATTGAGAAAACGGTTAACTACTTTTTAGGAGAAAGTGCAGAAAATCCATGTTCTTTGGAAGATGCTTTAATGAGTATGAAGGTTATGGAGGCATTTGGTAAGTAAGGGAGTTTACTAGTCATTAGTTCATTAGGTCTATAATGTAAGTTAGTTTTATTTATTCAGGAATCTTAAACGAAAAACGAAACTATTATTAATGTTTTTCCTAAAACACTCAATAAGCCTAATGACTAATGAACTCTTTCTTAGTCGCAAAGCAAGTATTAATGACTAAAAAACTAATCCTCTTCATCATCATCATTAAAAAAACTATCGCTTAAATCATCAATATCACGTCTGTCTTTTTTGGTAGGCCTTCCAGTTCCTCGGTCTCTTGTTAAAACCGGAGAAAGGAACATGGATTTATATTTTGCGGTTTCTTCTGGCGGTGTTAGATCGGCGTAAGCCAAAACCGCTTTTTTAGCATCCACTCGGGTATAAAGTAAATCTAAAACTTTAATAGTTTTCTTTTCAACGGCTTTTGAAACTTGATATATTTCGCCAACCTTAACCTCATAACTAGGTTTAATGTTATTGCCTTCTTTTTTAATGCGTCCAGCTCTGCATGCATCTGTAGCTAAAGATCTCGTTTTAAACAATCTTATCGACCACAAATATTTGTCTATCCTTAATTTTTCAGCCATTAATTCAAAAATAACGCAAAATTTACGCTTATCGTAGAAAAAACCTTTATTTTGGCGGTTTAAACAGAAATTACAATGATAGCCGAATTAAGAAAATCGATAGAGGAAGCATGGGACGATAGAAACCTGCTTAATTTTAAAGAATATAGAGATGCGATTGAGCGAGTGATTTACCGCTTAGATGCAGGTGAAATACGTGTGGCCGAGAAAGTAGGTAATACTTGGCATGTAAATGAGTGGATTAAAAAAGCTGTTGTTTTATATTTCCCTATCCGTGAGATGGAAGAGATTACAGTTGGTCCGTTTGTTTTTCATGATAAAATGAAATTAAAAACCGACTATAAAAAGAATGGCGTAAGGGTAGTGCCTCATGCAATTGCTAGATACGGGGCGTTTTTAGCGAAAGGAGTAATCATGATGCCGTCTTACGTTAATATTGGCGCCTACGTTGATGAAGGTACAATGGTGGATACTTGGGCAACCGTTGGTTCTTGTGCACAAATTGGTAAAAACGTTCATTTAAGCGGTGGTGTTGGCATTGGTGGTGTTTTAGAGCCATTACAAGCTGCGCCAGTTATTATTGAAGATGGTTGTTTCATTGGATCAAGAGCGATTGTTGTGGAAGGTGTACGTTTGGAAAAAGAAGTTGTTTTGGGTGCAAACGTTGTTTTAACAGCGTCAACCAAAATTATTGATGTTACAGGCGATGAGCCAGTGGAATATAAAATGGTTGTTCCTGAGCGTTCGGTAGTAATTCCAGGTTCTTACACTAAAAAATTCCCAGCCGGCGAGTTTCAAGTGCCTTGCGCTTTAATCATCGGAAAAAGAAAAGAATCTACAGATAAAAAAACATCGTTAAACGAAGCTTTAAGAGAGCATAACGTAGCGGTTTAGGGTATAAGTGATAAGTTTTAGGTTACAAGTAATTAATTGGTGACCTAAAACTTACAACCTAAAACTTATAGCCAACAACTTCCCTAAAATGAAAATCGGTTTCGACGCTAAGAGGGCATTTAAAAATTTTACGGGTTTGGGTAATTACGCTCGTTCAATTGTTCAAATTTTAGCCAAAAATTATCCCGAAAACCAGTATTACCTATATACTACAGATAAGGTTAGCAACGATAGAACAGCGTTTTTGTTTAAACTACGGAACGTTTTCATCAGAACAGCAACTATAAAACTTCTAAAGTCATTTTGGCGTAGCAAGGGTGTGGTGAAAGAATTGGTTAAGGATGAGATTGAAGTTTATCATGGCTTAAGTGCTGAACTGCCGTCAGGATTAAAGGCGAGGGGGATAAAGGCGGTTGTTACTATTCACGATTTAATATTTTTACGCTATCCAAAGTATTTCAAATATTTAGACCGTAAAATTTACGAGCTGAAGTATCGGAAAGCTTGTGAAGATGCAGATACAATCGTTGCAATAAGTGAGCAAACCAAACGAGACATCATTCATTACTTTGGAACAGCAGAAGAAAAAATTAAGGTAGTTTATCAGGGTTGCGACCCGATTTTTTATGAAAAGCAAACTTCTGAATTTTTAAACGAAATTAGATCTAAGTATAACTTACACAAAGATTTTTTCTTATGTGTAGGGACGATAGAAAATCGAAAAAATCAGCTCCTTATTGTAAAAGCGCTAGCAAGTTTGCCCAAAGATATTGATTTGGTTTTGGTAGGTAAATCAACACCTTACCAAAATAATATTGAGCATTATATAGCTGATAACAAGCTGACAAGTAGAGTGCATATTTTAAACAACGTTCCGTTTTTAGATTTACCAGCTATTTACCAAATCGCTAAAATATTTGTTTATCCGTCGGAATTTGAAGGTTTTGGAATTCCTATTTTGGAAGCATTAAATTCAGCAGTTCCGGTAATCGCAGCTAAAGGTTCTTGTTTGGAAGAAGCTGGCGGCCCCAACAGTATTTATATTAATGCAGGCGATGAAGATGATTTAGTTTTTCAAATATTGAAGGTTCTAGCTAACAAACCACTGCGTAATAACATGATTGAAGAAGGCCAAAGCTATGCGTTAAACTTTCGTGAGGAAATTATTGCGGCGAAGATTTTAAGCGTTTATCAAAGTGTTCTTCACTAAAATTCTTTTTTATAAAACAAAATCTAAAGAATTAAGACCAAAGCATCGCTAATTTTGTGATGATTTAATTTACTTTTACCACATGGATTTATCTGATAAAAAAATAGCAATAATAGGACTTGGTTACGTTGGATTACCTCTTGCTCTTGAATTTGCTAAGAAATATGCTGTTTTAGGGTTTGATATAAATCAAGAACGTATAGCTAATTTAAAGGCAGGTATTGACCTTACTTTAGAATCTAGCTCAGATGAATTGAAAGAACACAAAAATCTGGTTTTTAGCAATAACGAGGAATTGCTTTTAGATTGCAATGTTTTTATTGTTTCCGTTCCAACACCAGTTGATAAATTTAACAGCCCAGATATTACCTTATTAAAGCTTGCAAGCAAAACCGTAGGTAAAGCGCTTAAAAAAGGAGATATCGTAATTTACGAGTCAACCGTTTATCCTGGTTGTACAGAAGAAGATTGTGTGCCCGTTTTGGAAAAAACCAGCAAATTAACTTTTAATACTGATTTTTTCTGCGGTTACTCGCCAGAAAGAATCAATCCCGGAGACAAAATAAACACCCTAACATCTATACTTAAGTTAACATCCGGTTCAACGCCACAAACCGCACAAATAGTTAATGCACTATATGCAAGTATTATTACGGCAGGCACTTATCTTGCCCAAAGTATGAAAGTAGCCGAAGCTGCGAAAGTTATTGAGAACTCGCAACGTGATGTCAATATTGCTTTTGTAAATGAATTAGCGTTAATTTTTAACCGACTTAATATAGATACGCAACAGGTTTTAGATGCTGCCGCAACCAAATGGAATTTTCTGAAATTTAAGCCGGGTTTAGTTGGTGGGCATTGTATTGGTGTGGATCCTTACTATTTAGCGCAAAAAGCTGAATCGGTTGGTTATAGACCATCAATATTGCTGGCCGGAAGAAGGATTAATGATGCAATGAGTGCTTTTATTGCCGATGAGATATTAAAAGGTGTAATTGAAAGCGATGTTAAAGTTAAAGGAAGTAATGTGCTAATTATGGGCATCACTTTTAAAGAGAACTGTACTGATGTTAGGAATACTAAAGTAGTGGATATTTATACAAAGCTGAGTGCTTATGGGTTAAATGTGACAATTATAGATCCGTGGGCAGATCCAAACCAAGTAGAAGAAGAGTACGCAATTAGATTAGAAAGTTTAGAAGCTATAAGTAATAAGAAATTTGAGGCGATTGTTCATGCGGTTGCTCACCAAGAATTCCAGTCTTTCGATTTTAAGAAGTTCTCTCATCAATCAACTTTTGTTTATGATGTTAAAGGTACATTACCGGCAAATCTTGTTACCAAACGACTTTAATTTTTTGAGCGTTACGGGCAGCGAGGTAGTTTTGTACAGTAAATCCTCATAATTTAAAACAATCTGTATGTCTTTAACTAATAGGTTGTTAATAAAGCTTAGGTTATTTGAAACTGATTTCTTTGCATGGTTATGCTACCTATTTATCATTAGTCTTTTTTTTTCTAGGGCCGGGTTAGCAATTAGCAGTGTGTTACTGTTTGCTCATTCCCTTGTTTTTTATTTCAAAAAGCCTTTCAAAGTAGCTTTACAACCCATACATTTTTTGCTCTTTGCGATTTATACAGCATATCTGGTAAGTGTTTTATTTCATGCTCAAAACCTTAACTATGGATCACAGCTGCTGTTTAAAAATGCCGTATTTATCATACTACCATTAACGTTTATTTTTTCTAAAGAACTTTCTGTTAAAGCATTTCATCGTATTCTATTACTTTACTTTTTTCTTGCAGTAATTTGTGTGAGTATTAATACGACGGACGCACTACTGCATTTTAACCAGTTTTTGGAAGATGTAAGTAATAGCAAAAACATAATTCCGATAATAGGTCCTGCACACTCAGAGTTAGGGTTGTTAAGTACGGTGGCTTTTATTTTAGGATTTTATTTGGTAAAAGGTTGCACAAATCCTCAGCTCAAATTTTTGCTTTTTTGTTTACTTGCCTTGCTATTTGTAGCGCTACATATTATTGCGTATAGGTTTTCTTTAATCACTATTTACCTTATTATTGCTTTTTACGGTATTTCAGAACTGGTTAAAAGAAGAAACATTAAATTAGCTGCTTTTAGTGTTTTAGCTTTCGTGGTAGGTGTGTATTCGTTTGCCTTAATACCCTCTGTTAAAAAAAGGTTGCAAAATACCGTTAGTGATTTAACGAGTATTACGGAGCATAGAAATCCAAATTTTCAATCAGTAACACAGCGTTTCCTCGCGGTAAATTGTGCATTAGAAGTTGTCAAAGAACATCCTTGGCTCGGTGTATCACCTGTAAATACAGGACCAAAAATGCAAGAACAATATAAAAAGAACAGTTATTTGTTAATCCCTGAAAATAGGATGTTTATACATAATCAGTTTTTATATTATGTATTGTGCTTTGGAATTCCATTTGGAGCTTTAGTTGGATTGTTGTTAGGTGTTTTGGTCTTTAAAAACGCGTATACAAATCCGTTGTTATTTTGGTTGTTGGTGCCTTTTTTTTTTCACATGATGATAGAAAATACTTTAGAAAAGCAAATTACTGCCAATGCTTTTATTTTTTTATTTTTGGTACTTAACAGAAAAGGAAAAAGTTTTACTTTATGAAAATAGCAGGATTTACCTTTATAAGGAATGCAGTTAAAAACGATTATGCTATTGTTGAAGCGATAAAATCTATCCTTCCTATCTGTGATGAATTTATAGTGGCCGTTGGGAAATCTGAGGATGATACTAGGGTTTTAATAGAAAAGATAGAATCTTCCAAAATAAAAATTATTGATACCGTTTGGGACGACAGCAATAGGGAAGGTGGAAGTGTTTTTGCCGACGAAACTGACAAAGCTTTTAATGCACTTTCAAAAGATGTCGACTGGGCGTTTTATATTCAGGGTGATGAGTGTGTGCATGAAAGATATCTTCCGCTGATTAAGCAAGAAATGGAAGCCGCATTAAATAATGAAAAGATTGAAGGCTTACTTTTTAAATATTTGCACTTTTACGGTTCGTACGATTATTATGGGCAATCCAGAAGATGGTACAGGAGGGAAGTTAGAGTTGTGAAAAGAGATTTGAATGTAAATTCATATAGAGATGCACAGGGTTTTAGGATTGATGGTAGAAAAATAAATGTGAAGTTGATTGATGCGTACATTTATCATTATGGTTGGGTGAAGCCACCTGAAGGGTTGAAAAACAAGGTTTTTAACTTTAACACGTTTTATCATGATGAAAAATGGATAGATGAAAATTTAGGCAAGAACTATGAGTTTGATTATGAAAACGCAGATTGTTTAGTGAAGTTTTTAGATAGTCACCCTAAAGCTATGCAGGATAGAATTAGTGCGATGAATTGGAAAATGGAATTGGATCAAAGTAAAATTGGACAAAACATGTCGCTTAGAAGGAGATTGTTGCATAGGTTGGAGCTTTTGACCGGGCTAAGAATTGGGGAATATAAAAATTACAATAAAGTTCAATGAGTTTGGCAAAAGGGATTTCTGTAATTTTGCCTAACTATAATGGAGAAGAGTTATTAAAGCAATATTTTTTCAGAAATTTAGAGGTATTCAACACGCTGATAATTCCGTTCGAAGTTATAATCATCGATGATGCCTCTACAGATAATTCTGTAAATTACATTAAGGCAAATTTACCCGAAAATATTATTCTGATTCAAAAAACCAGTAACTCTGGGTTTTCTAAAACTTGTAATTTAGGGATTCGAGAGGCCAAATACAGTTTGATTTTTCTGCTAAACACAGATGTGCTTTTGACAGAAAATTACTTTGATAATATTTTAAAATATGTTGAAGAGAGAGATACATTCGGAATAATGGGACGTATCATCGGTATGGATAATGACATCATCCAAGACGCAGCTAGATTCCCTAAACTATACGGGAAAAAGATAAAACCTAGTAATTTTTATTATGCTGATAATGAAAAGTTTGTAACTCCTACACTTTATTTATCGGGAGCGATATCTTTGATAGACACTGAAAAACTTAAAACATTAGGAGGGTTTAATGAGTTATTCAGTCCGTTTTACGGAGAAGATTTTGAATTGAGTTTGCGAGCTTGGCGGATGGGTTGGATATGTTATTATGACCATCGAGCTATTTGTAGGCATGAGGTTTCAAGTTCTACAAAAAGTTATCAAAAAAAGGATTGGATTAAAACCATATATTTTAGAAATAGATATTTTGCACACTACTTGCACTTGAATGGCTTAGATTTGGTTTTGTGGCATCTTCAGATTTTGGTTTCAGACATTATTCCCTCAATTTTTCTTTTTAAAACGTATAAGTTAAAAGCTTACGTTAAGTTGTTAAAGAGCATAAAATCATTAAACCACAGCAAAAAAGAATTTAAACAATTATTGCAAGTTAACAATTCGCACCTAACTCTTAGCGATGTGTTTAGAAAAATCAATAATATGATTAAAGGCATTAAAGTTACATCAATTGAAAAATAATTCTTAGTTTAATTCAGTAAAAGTTAATGTTTTAATAAACAATAATGGTAAATCCTTTAATTTCTGTAATTATAGTAACGTTAAATGCAGATAAAACACTTCAGGATTGCCTCAATAGCGTTTTTCAACAAACGTATAAGAATCTCGAGTTGATAGTGATAGATGGCCAAAGTAATGATGAAACTGTTGAAATCTTAAAAGAGAATGACGAAAAAATATCTTTCTGGTTAACCGAGAAAGATGATTGTGTTTATGATGCAATGAATAAAGCTTTGAATTACGCAAATGGGAATCGAGTTTTTTTCTTAGGTGCAGATGATCTGCTATTGCCCGAATTTAGCCAAATGATTGAGTTTCTTAAGGACGATAATACCATTTATTACGGCAAAAGTAAATTCAAAAAAAGAATAGATGGAAAAAAATTTAGACCTTTCAACCTTGCCAAAGGCAACATAATTCACCAAAGTATATTTTACCCTAAAGCAGTTTTTGATATTTATAAATACGAATTGAAATATCCCGTTTTAGCTGATTATTACCTTAATATTCAATGTTATAATAACGAAGGTTTCAAGTTTGAATTTCTCCCGTTTGTTATTTCAGTTTTTGCATCAGGTGGATTATCTGGAAAAATTAAAGACAAACAGTTTCTCGCTGATAAAGACCAAATAATAAAGGCTAATTTCAGTAAGAAAATTTATTACAGGTATCTTTTAAGGAAATTTAAAAATAAAATGGGATTATAATAAACTATTTTTCAAATAATCATGAAGATAAAAAGATCGCTAAATAAAGTTCTTGCAAAGACTAATATAAATATTCAAGAAAAGACAGATAAGCAACAGGTTTTAAACCTTATCACAAAATTACACCCAAAAAGAACATTAAAGCCTTTAATTAGGATGGGACCAAATGGTGATGGAGGTTATTTAGTTCCTGATGATTTAGAAAACATCGAAGCTTGTTTCTCGCCAGGAGTAGATCAAACCAGTGGTTTTGAAGAAGATTGTTCGAAGGCAGGAATGAAACTATTTCTTGCAGATAAGTCAGTTGATTTTCCTCCAATTAATTTGCCAAAAGAAAAATTCAATTTTATTAAAAAATATATTGGTTATACTCAAAATGACGATTATACCACAATGGATGAGTGGGTTAGTAGTGCAAGGTTAAAGGAGGATTCGGATTTATTATTACAGATGGACATTGAGGGTTTCGAGTATTTTACGTTTATCAACATGACTTTAAGGCTTCAAAAACGATTTAGAATAATTGTTATAGAGCTTCATAGTCTGCATAAACTTTGGGAAGAGGAATTCTTTAATTTAGCATCTGCAGCAATAGAAAAGATTTTACAAACCCATACTTGCGTACATATACATCCTAATAATTGTTGTGGCGTAGATAAAAAGAAAGGCGTAGATACAGCTAGATTAGCCGAATTTACTTTTTTAAGAAATGATAGGGGAGTTGCAGATGAATATCAAACAAGTTTTCCTCATGTCTTAGATTTTGATTGTGCAACAAAGCCTTCTATCGTGTTATCAGCAGATTGGTTTCATAATGCCTAATGTTATTCATTTAATTTTATGGATATTTTATTTTCATGAAGGCAAATAGTCTAAAATAAACCGTTTGGTATACACTAAAAAAAGAATGTATTAAGTAATAAAATAATGCTAAAAGAAGAAATTACTAAAGCTTTAGAAGTCTTAAAACAAGGAGGTTTAATACTTTATCCAACAGATACGGTGTGGGGGATAGGTTGCGATGCAACCAATGTTGAAGCCGTGGCAAAAGTTTATGCATTAAAAAAGAGAGAAGATAGTAAAAGCATGATTACGCTGTTGGATACAGATAACAAGTTGCAAAGCTATGTTTCGGATGTCCCCGATATTGCTTACGATTTAATTGAGTATACCGAAAAACCGTTAACCATCATTTACTCTGGTGCAAAAAACTTGGCTAGTAATTTAATAAATGGCGATGGAAGCATTGGAATTCGTATCGCAAAACATGATTTTTGCGAACAGTTAATTCAGCGTTTCCGCAAACCAATAGTTTCAACTTCTGCAAATATAAGTGGCGAACCAACTCCTGGCAATTTTTCTGAAATTAGTCAAGAAATCATAGATGGCGTGGATTACGTCGTTGATTTGGAGCAGATGACCTCTGAGCTAAAACAACCTTCAACCATAATGAAGTTGGAAGCAGATGGTAAGTTTGTTTTTATCAGGAAGTAATAAGCTGGTCGCAAATTGCTAATTGTCTTTGCCTTTAAAAGCATATCCCTATATTTGCGCAAATCGGTAGAAACAAAACAAGAATTAAAATTTGAAACAACACCTTACACATCCAATATTTAAAATCATTTCAGAAATTGCAGCACAGCAAAATGTGAAAGCCTTTGTGATTGGAGGATTTGTGAGAGATATTTTCCTAAATCGCCCTTCAAAAGACGTGGATATTGTGGTGTTGGGCAACGGTCCCGATTTTGCCACTGCAGTAGGGAAGGCACTGAGTGTACAGGTAACTATTTTTAAAAGTTTTGGCACTGCAATGCTCAAGTATAAAGATTTGGAGGTAGAATTTGTAGGCGCCAGAAAGGAGTCTTATCGAGCAGAATCTCGCAAACCCATTGTGGAAGATGGAACTTTAGAGGATGACCAAAAACGGAGAGATTTTACCATCAACGCAATGGCTTTACAGCTTTCGCCCAATAATTTTGGCGATTTGTTAGATCCATTTAATGGCATACAACATCTGGAAGAAAAAATAATCATCACGCCTTTAAATCCCGAAGAAACTTTTTCCGACGATCCGCTAAGGATGATGCGAGCAATAAGATTTGCGACGCAGTTGGATTTTGTAATCTGTAAGGAAGCCATTAATGCCATCAAAAAAAATAAAGAACGCATCAGTATCGTTTCAAAAGAACGTGTTACTGATGAACTGAATAAGATTATTTTATCACCAATTCCATCCATCGGATTTAAATATTTATTTGACACCGGCTTGTTAGCGCTTGTTTTTCCGGAAATGTGCGACCTTTACGGAGTTGATTATATAGACGGAAAGGGACATAAAGATAATTTTTACCACACTTTACAAGTGTTAGATAATGTAGCGCAAACTAGTGATGACTTATGGTTACGCTGGGCTGCTATTTTACATGATATTGCTAAGCCCGCTACCAAAAGATTTGAAAAAAATCACGGCTGGACATTCCATGGGCATGAAGACAAAGGAGCTCGTATGGTTCCAAAAATCTTCAATAGCCTAAAACTTCCATTAAACGAGAAGATGAAGTTTGTGCAGAAACTAGTGCTTTTGCATTTACGTCCCATCGTTTTAGCTAAAGAAATAGTTACAGATTCGGCAGTACGGCGCTTACTTTTTGAAGCCGGCGAGGACATCGAAGCTTTGATGCAACTTTGCAATGCCGATGTAACCACCAAAAATGAGTATAAGGTAAAAAAATACCGCAACAACTTTGAGTTGGTTACACAAAAGCTCAAGGAAGTAGAAGAAAAAGACCAAGTTCGAAATTGGCAACCTCCAATTTCTGGTCAAGATATTATGGATGCGTTCAATATTTCGGCAGGTAAGGAGGTAGGAATTATTAAAAATCAAATAAGGGAAGCCATTCTCGATGGCGAGATTCAAAACAACCGTGAGGAAGCATTAAAACTAATGGCAACGTTAGGTACACACTTAGGCTTGAAACTTGCTTAGAATTTATTAAACAATTATCAATCAAAATATTATTTTTGCAAAATGGCAGTATACAGATTTAGGATAAGTTTTGAAGATTACGACGAAGTAATCCGTGAAATTGATATCAAATCAAACCAAACGTTTAAGGATCTTCATTTTTTCTTTTTAACCAAAATAGGTTATGATCCCGAGAAATCATCGTCGTTTTACGTAAGTAACGATCAATGGATTAAAAATGAAGAATTGGCATATTTACCCAATCAACGAAAAATTGATAATGGCGTGTCGCTTCTCGAAGATTCTAAACTGAGCCGATTTATTGACGATCCGCACCAAAAGTTTTATTATATATACAATTTTGAAAAGCCGTATGAATTTCATGTACAGCTGATTAAAATTTTGGATAACGACCCTACAAAAGAATTTCCAAGCTTATTCAAATCGATTGGCGAAGCTCCAAAAATAGTTGTTCCATTTATGGCTCCAGACGATGATTACGTTGAAGGTGAAGACGAAGATTCTGTGGATGATAGTGAAGTTGTGATTGCCGATGAAGACGAATTGGAGGGATTGAATACTGATACTGAAGGCGAGGACGGAGAAGAGGAGAGTAGTGATGACGATTTTGCTGGTGATTTTTCTGACTCTGAGGATTACGAGGATAAGGATTAGTTTTTAGTTAGTTGAAGATTTATTTGGGCGTTCGGGCGGGCTATTCGTTACAATCTTTTTGCGAAAAGCAAAAAGGATTTTCACTGCTATCCCTAACGCAACCGTTCATTTTTGCTACTTAGGTCTTCGCACTCTTTTTGATTGAAAAAAAGCGCAGTGTTTCTTTTTTCTCGTTTAGCTCTGCGAACGCTGTGCTTTTCCTTTGTGCTCTCCGTGGTTAAAGCGCTGTATAATCAAGAAAAAGCTCCTATATTTATAAACCACACTAATTCGTAAGCTTGAGCCAGAAACAAAAAACACTTATTGTTATAGCCGGACCAACAGCCATTGGTAAAACGGCTTTAGCTATTGAGGTGGCCCAATATTTTAATACTGAAATTATTTCAGCAGATTCTCGTCAGTTTTTTAAGGAGATGAGCATCGGCACTGCCAAACCAAACTCGCAAGAGCTGGAACAGGCAAAGCACCATTTTGTAAATTCTCATTTAATAACTGACGATTTTAACGTTGGCGATTATGAAAACCAAGCCATCGCTAGCTTAAACAAAATTTTTCAAAATCATGACGTTGCTGTAATCGTTGGGGGTTCTGGCTTATACATTAACGCAGTGCTTTATGGATTCGATGAATTACCAAGAGCTTCGGATGAGTTGCGAGAGCAACTAAATGAGCGCTTAAAAAACGAAGGAATTGAACTTTTACAAGCTGAACTTAAACAGCTTGATCCAGATTACTACACAGAAGTTGATATTCATAACCCACAACGTATTATCCGGGCTTTGGAGGTTTGTTTGAGTACAAGTAAAACTTTTTCATCTTTCCGCAATAAACAAGCTAAACCTAGAGATTTTAATTTTATACTAATCGGCTTAAATACCGATAGAGAATTGCTTTATCAAAGCATAAACCAGCGGGTAGATTTAATGATTGCAGCTGGTTTAGTAGACGAAGTTAAGTCTTTACAAATACACCAAAATCTCAATGCTTTAAAAACAGTAGGATATTCTGAAATATTTAAATATCTCAATCAAGAATGGACTTTGCCCGAAGCAATAGAAAAGCTAAAGCAAAACACTCGCAACTTCGCTAAAAGGCAAATCACTTGGTTTAAAAAAAACGAAGGCATTGTATGGTTTGAACCTACCGACACTCAGAAAATTATTGATTTTCTAGATAAACGTTTAAAAGCTTAAAGCCAATGAGTGATTTACAAAAGCAAAGCACTTCCAGCACAACAGGTTTATTAGTGGGCTTAATGTTCGGCTTTTTAATCGGCTTGGCGATGTTCAAAGCGAACCTAAAATCTGAAAGGAGTGATGCTTTTCCATACTTGGTGGGGATAGGTGTTTTACTCGCTACTTATGCTGGTTATAAAATTGGTGTATTTAATGATCAAGAACAATTTCGGGATGAGTTTTTAGGGATTAAAAGTATCAGAATCAACTACCTTAACGATGAAAACGGTTGGGCAATTCAAAGCGTTTGGAAAGAACATCCTGATAAAGAAAACAGCTTGGTAACCACTGTTTTAGACGGTGAAATGGTAACGATATTTAATGGTTTAGTTTTAGTAACCCACGGTTCTAGCAACCGTAGAAGTGCTGATAAGCTACACGAAGAAGTCAAGAAAGATGTGGTGCAGCTATTAAAGGATGGGTTTGCGGGATGAAATTCATCCCGTCATGTTTAATGCAATGAAACATCTCACAAATAGTTAATGTTAGAATGGCGAATTTGCTCGTGAGATGCTTCCTATCGTCAGCATGACGGAGCGGGTGCTCTTTTTTGCTAATTGTCAATCAAGATTCGTCGATTCAAGAGAATTGTTGTTCTCAACTAAATCTTATATATTTGTACATAAATCTGTACAAAATGTTAACTACAACTATCTCTGATTTTAGAAAAGACATTAAATCTTACTTTGATAAAGTTTCGAATAATTTTGAGACCCTTATTATCAACAGAGGAAAGGATAGCGGTGTGGTAATTATGTCATTAGAGGAATATAACTCTTTACAGGCAACGCAACGTGAATTAAGTTCTAAAGTAAATGAAACGCGACTTGATTCAGCTATCGAAAAATTGACTAACGGGAAGTCTTGTATTAAAGATTTGGTAGAATTATGAAGTATGTTTTTGTCGATGAATCTTGGGAGGATTATTTGTATTGGCAGAAAACAGACAAGAAATTGCTGCAAAGAATAAATATCCTATTAAAAGATATTTCGCGAACGCCATTTACTGGAATTGGTAAACCTGAACCTTTAAAATTTAAATATCGTGGTTTTTGGTCACTACGTATAAATGAGGAACATCGTTTGATTTATAAGGTTCAAGGTGATGAGATTTTAATTGCGAAATGTAGGTTTCATTATGATTAGGTTGGTTCTTTAGTCTTAAAATATTCGTATAAAGACGTCTTGCATTATAATAAGAGAATCTGATAGCTGGTTAAGCGGCAAAATATTTTAATCCATAGATTTTTTCAATAATACTCAATAAACAGCACTCATTTAATAATATGGGATCTTGATTTCTGAGATTTAGACCTACATTTATCTGTAGATTTATATTTCCTTCATTACAGTTAATAAACTCGCAATAATTTTTTATCACACTCGAATCAAAATTAAGTATACAGTTTTCAACAATTAGGGTTTCAAAAGTAGAAGCATTGTAACGTATTTCAATCATATGTACCGAATTCAAACCTACGCTCGATAAATTTGATACTAAAAATTCGTTTACGTTATTTTTTATATCTCGTTTGAGTTTCAAGAATGGTTTAAGCAACTCATCGTTTTTAAGGAACTCTACTTGTTCTAAAAACCTCTTTGATTTATAATAAAGATTAGAATCGAAAATTTCAGGCATAGTTAAAGTTTTCGCGAAGTCTCTATCAAATCGTTCGGCGATTAGTGTTGCTTCTATGGGGTCTGTGCTAATAAGAAATTCCCTTAATATTTTATGAGTATCTTCAATTTGCTTAACAGCACAATAGGCCAATTCTTTTTTTTCTCTAAACAAATCTGGAATGTTCCCATCAGAATATTCTATGTCGATTTTAAAGTCAGGTAGGATTGCCCTCAAATCGGGTTCGACTGAGTTAAGCTCTTTAAAAACAAAAAATCGATTCTTATGAAACTCGGCACATTGAATGGAGTTTTCTATTCTATCTAAATCGAAAGATTTGCTTCTAATTAAAAAATGCGAGATTATACTTTTTGTAGGTTTTTTTTGTAAAAGCCTTTTTCATCAACATCAAAGCCATTACAGATGGCGGTTGCTGATAAAAGGCCCATATGTTGCTCATCCTCAATTCCGATGTTTACGATAAGAAAAAATTCTAAATGAGGCTCTTCGTTGTTATTTAAAACATACCTTTTATGTAATAGATGTTGTGTCTTATAATTTTGAGAACATTTGGATTGGACAATTCCAAATCTTGTAGGCGTCTCACTAAGAAGGTTATGTGAATGGAGTTTTCTTTGAATAATAAAATCAGCTCCATGAATATCAACAGAACGCTCCAATATCCAAAACCTGTCCATTAGTAATGCTTTAGTCCTAGCCTCTCCAATGGATCCATTTTGATTTCTTTTTACGCCATCAGGCAAATTTTCTTTTACCAACTTTTGAAAATTTAAAAATACTGTTTCTTTTATCTTATCTAATAAAAACTCTAAGTCAATACATAATCCAGCTCCATCTCATCCAAACTACACAACAACTCCTTAGAAATATTAATCTGCCTGCTCTTACTTGGTAAATCAATTGTCAGTTTCTCTTTTCTGTCTACCACCACAAAGTTGAGTTTTTTAGAACCTATATGATTGTTGAAAATCTCATCTAAATCACTAATTAAATCGGCATTAATATGGTCTAACTGTAAGCGGATGTCAATTTTGTTAGATTGCTTTTCTAAAACGTCACGTAAATCAGAGAAATCATTAAAACTAAGACGATGACGTCTTGTACCATCCGGGTTGGAGAAGTAACCCACATTCCCTTTAATGTATAAATAGTTATTGGGTTCTAAATGATGTTTAAATTTCATATAATCGTCACGAAAAACAGAAAACTCAAAGGCATCATCATAACCCTCAACTTTGAAGTAACAATAACCACGTCCATCTTTAGAAACTCTGTGATTCACCAAAGTAACAATTCCACCAACTTTAAATTGAAAGTCGATGCCTTTGTCGATCTCATTAAAAATGGTCAGATTCCCTTTTGTGCAATATTTATTGAGTACCAATTTATATTCATCTAACGGGTGGCCAGAGATATAAATACCGACAACTTCTTTCTCTTTGGCCAGCTTTTCAATCAATCCCCATTCTTCGCAATCTGTTAAAGAAGGTTCGGGCATTTCTACAGCAGCACCACCGCCAAACAAACTTGCTTGCGAAGAATTTTCGTTTTCTTTATGTCGCGAGCCATATTTGACCGCTTGTTCTAAAATAGTAGCACCACCATCTTCATAAAAATATTGTGCTCGGTGAGTTCCTCCAAAACAGTCAAAACCGCCGGCAAGCACCAAGTTTTCTAAAGCCTTTTTATTGGCGGCTCTTAAATCAATGCGTTTAGTAAAATCAAAAATGGATTTATACCTGCTATCTTTCCTGTTTTCTACAATGGTTTCCACCGCACCAGCACCAACACCTTTAACAGCGCCCATTCCAAAACGAATAGCTTGATCTTGGTTTACCGTAAATTTGTGAAAGGATTCATTTACATCAGGACCTAAAACCTCTAAACCCATTCGCTGGCATTCTTCCATAAAGAAAGTAACCTGCTTAATATCACTCATGTTGTTAGAAAGCACTGCCGCCATATATTCTGCCGGGTAATGTGCTTTTAAATAAGCAGTTTGGTAGGCAATCCAAGCGTAACAGGTAGAGTGTGATTTGTTGAAGGCATAACTCGCGAAAGCTTCCCAATCTTTCCAAACTTTTTCCAGCACTTTTGGCTCGTGACCTTTTGCCGCTGCTTGCTCCACGAATTTTGGTTTCATTTTATCCAGAACGTCCTTCTGTTTTTTACCCATCGCTTTACGCAAAACGTCGGCTTCACCTTTGGTAAAACCAGCTAAACTTTGCGATAAAAGCATCACTTGCTCTTGGTAAACTGTAATTCCGTAAGTTTCTTTTAAGTATTCTTCACTGGCAGCAATGTCATATTTAATCTCTTCCTCACCGTTTTTTCTACGGATAAAACTTGGAATATATTCAATCGGTCCGGGGCGATAAAGTGCATTCATGGCAATTAAATCTCCGAAAACGGTAGGCTTTAATTCCTTCATGTACTTTTGCATCCCCGCAGATTCATATTGGAAAATCCCTACGGTTTCGCCTCGCTGGAAAAGCTCATAAGTCATCTCATCATCAATCGGAAACTCATCTGGATCTAGCTGAATGCCAGTTTTTAGTTTGACCAGTTTAACGGTATCCTTAATCAGCGTCAGCGTTTTTAAACCTAAAAAGTCCATTTTTAACAAGCCGGCACTTTCTACCACCGAGTTGTCAAATTGGGTAACGTATAGATCCGAATCTTTTGCCGTAGCAACAGGAACAAAGTTGGTGATGTCACTTGGCGTGATGATTACCCCGCAAGCATGGATTCCAGTGTTACGAACAGAACCTTCCAGCACCTGCGCCAAACGCAACGTTTCTGCACTTAAATCTTTTCCACCAGCAATACCTTTGAGCAAAGTTACCGCTTCGAATTCTTCCGATCGTAATGCACTTTTCAACGCAGCATCATCCGAATTGAAAATTTTTGCCAGCTTTAAATTGGGAATTAGCTTAGCAATTCTATCAGCGTCAAAAAGTGGTAAATCTAAAACACGGGCAGTATCTCTAACAGAAGATTTTGCAGCCATGGTTCCGTAGGTGATAATTTGCGCAACCTGACTAGATCCGTATTTATTGATTACGTAATCCATCACGCGGCCACGACCTTCATCATCAAAGTCAATATCAATATCGGGCATGGAAACCCTATCTGGATTTAAGAAACGCTCAAAAAGTAGATCGTATTGGATAGGATCAATATTGGTAATCCATAAACAATAGGCAACCACAGAACCAGCTGCAGAACCACGACCAGGTCCAACGGAAACATCTAATCGTCGAGCTTCCGCGATAAAATCTTGAACAATCAAAAAATACCCAGGGTAACCTGTATTTTCAATTACTTTCAGTTCAAAATCTAAACGTTCTCTAATTTCTGGAGTGAGCTCCCCATATCTTTTTACAGCACCTACATAAGTTAAATGTGCTAAGTATTTGTTTTCACCACGTTTTCCGCCATCTGCTTCATCTTCTGTAACAATAAATTCTTCGGGGATATCAAATTTTGGAAGTAAAACTTCACGGTATAATGAATAAGATTCTACTTTATCAACGACTTCCTGAATGTTAGAAATGGCTTCTGGAACATCGGCGAAAAGCTTTTTCATTTCCTCGCCCGACTTAAAATAGTATTCCTCGTTAGGCATTCCGAACCTAAACCCGCGACCACGGCCTTTTGGTGTCGCTAACTTTTCGCCATCTTTTACGCAAAGTAAAATATCATGCGCATGCGCATCCAATTTATTAACGTAATAGGTATTATTGGTGGCAATTAATTTTACGTTATGCTTGTTTGCCAAGCTGATTAAAGTAGGGTTAACACGATCTTCATCCTCTTGGTTATGACGCATCAGTTCTAAGTAGAAATCATCGCCAAAAGTGTCTTTCCACCAAAGCAAAGCTTCTTCTGCTTGGTTCTCGCCTAAGTTTAAAACCTTGTTTGGAATTTCACCATGTAAATTTCCAGAAAGCACTAGCAAGTCTTCCTTATATTCCTCAATAATTTTTCTATCAATACGCGGAACGTAGTAAAAACCTTTCGTATAGGCGATAGACGACATTTTTGCCAGGTTGTGATAACCTTTCTTCGTCTTCGCGATTAATACGATTTGGTAACCGTTATCTTTTCGCTTTTTATCAGTATGATCATCACAAACATAAAATTCACAACCTACAATGGGTTTAATAATGGTCTCCGGCGCAGGTTCTCCTTTTGCAATAGCTTCCTCATTTTTAGCTTTTGCCGCTTTGTTGTGATTCATTGCGGCACTCACAAAATGGAAAGCACCCATCATATTTGCATGATCGGTCAATGCCACCGCTGGCATTTTTTGTGAAGCAGCCACCTTTACCAAGTTTGCCACCGAAATGGTGGATTGCAGAATAGAAAACTGGCTGTGGTTATGCAAGTGCACAAAGTCAACATCAGCTAAATCAGCTAAGTTTTCAGCGACAGCTTGTTTACTGATTCCACTATCTTGTGGTTCGTTGGCTTTCTTTAATTTTGCAGAAGCTTCTTTTAAATTAACATGCTTTAAACCTATGGATTGAATAGGTTCTGGATTTGCCGTCCTAAAATCGTTGAAATAACTTTCTTCGTTTTGTAAATCTTTGGGCGTAAAAACTTCTCTTTTTAATAGTTCAAAAAAGCAACGCGTAGTCGCTTCCACATCGGCAGTAGCGTTGTGCGCTTCTGAGAACGGTTTGTTAAATAAGTATTGGTGTAATTCTGTTAGAGTTGGCAGTTTAAACTTTCCTCCACGGCCACCGGGCAACTGTAATAAGCTAGCGGTAACTTCCGTACAGGTATCTAAAACCGGTAAATTAAGCATAGTGGAATTCACACCTAATCGGTGGAATTCTGCACCCATAATATTACGGTCGAAACCTAAGTTTTGACCGACAATAAACTTGGTTTGGCTTAAAGCCTGATTAAATTTTTCTAAAACTTCGGCTAAAGAAATTCCTTGTTCGCTAGCTAACTCGGTAGAAATACCATGAATTTTTTCCGCATCATAAGGAATGTTGAAGTCGTCCGGTTTTACTAAATAATCTTCATGCGCAATTAAACGCCCTAATTCATCATGTAGTTGCCAAGCAATTTGAATACATCGCGGCCAATTATCGGAATCGGTAACTGGAGCGTCCCAACGTTTTGGTAATCCGGTGGTTTCAGTATCAAAAATTAAATACATAATTATGGTATGTTGTTGACTGTTAGAAAATTAGAATCACGGAAAGGAAATCCGGCGTAATTCCAAATTTACCAAAAAAAGGATAGTAATTATAGGTGTTGAAAAGTAGTTTTTTTGTTAAAATCCTCCGGAGAGCTCTTCATCTCGACGATAGGAGAGATTTGCAAATTTCTCTGCAATTGCTTGGTTCTCCGAAGAAACGTAGGGATTTCTCCTGTCGTCGAAATGACGTCGAGTTTTAAACTAATTCATTTTTCCTTGTTACCTTTTTGCAACAGCCCATCTCTATATCAGTAACAAACAATAATTAAAAAGATATGAAAACCTTAACTTTAACTCAAAAGATCAAACCAACATTCAACTTGCTACACGCGGTTTTTGTTGTGGTACCAATTGTTGCAGGTGTCGATAAGTTTTTCAATTTACTGACCAACTGGGATCAATACATTAACCCAAGATTATTAGAGCTGATGCCTTTTTCTGGGCACATATTTATGATGATTGTTGGCGTAATAGAGGTTTTGGCAGGCTTAATAGTCTGGAAAAAGCCAGAAATTGGAGGTTATATTGTTGCTGTATGGTTAGCTTCAATTGCACTAAACCTGATTTTCAGCTTAAACTTTTTAGACGTTGCAGTACGGGATTTAGTAATGGCAATTGGTGCGTTTTCTATGGCAAGAATATCAAGAGCATTTAATTAACAGCTTATAAATGGATTTACCTCAGAAATATACGGATTTAGAAATTGTTGAAAAAGTGCTTGCTGGCGATTTGGCATTATTTGAAATGGTCATACGCCGTAATAATCCATTTTTATACAGGTTAGAGAGGTCTTACAATTACAGCCACGAGGATACGCAAGATTTGATGCAGGATACATTTGTTGATGCTTACACCCACCTTGCAACCTTCCAGAACCGGGCTAGTTTTAAAACTTGGATACTGACTATTATGCTTCATAATTGTTTTAAAAAGCAAAAAAAATGGATTTTTAACCATGTGAACGCAGGCGAGATAAAGGAAAAATCTGTTCCTATGTTTAGTAATGATAACCAAACAGACACCACAAAAAGCGTTTTAAATAAAGAGTTAAGTGCTGTAATCGAAGGTGCGCTACAGCAGATTCCGCTGAATTATCGGTTGGTATTTACGTTGCGAGAAAGTAGTGACTTAAGTGGGGCAGAGGTTGCGGAAATCTTATCGATAACTGAAGATAACGTTAAAACAAAGTTAAGTCGAGCGAAAGCAATGCTAAGGAAAGAGATTGAGAAAATTTACTCAAAAGAGGAGATTTATCAATTTAATTTGATTTAATGTGATGCCATGATGAACCGGGTAATGGAAAAAATTAAAGAAAATAACCGATGAAGATATATGCCGAAAAGGTAGATAGATTTGGTGAAGACCATCTTTCTACCGGATTAGATACCCCAATGCGTGAGGATACTTTTTTAATGAGCGATGCCGAGAAGATTTTACAGATTGAAGAAAACTTCAGAAACATAATGCATGTTTTGGGGTTGGATTTATCTGACGATAGCTTAAGAAATACGCCTCACAGAGTTACAAAAATGTATGTCGAAGAGTTTTTCAGCGGATTAAATCCAGCAAATAATCCTTCAATCTCGATGTTTCAAAATCGCTACAGCTATAATGAGATGCTGGTGGAAAAAAAATCACTTTGTATTCTTATTGCGAACATCATTTTGTGCCGATTATTGGCAAAGTACATGTGGCTTATGTTTCAAGTGGGGAAGTAATTGGACTTTCAAAAATAAACAGATTGGTACAGTACTACGGAAATAGACCTCAAGTTCAAGAGCGACTTACTCAACAGATTGCACAAGGATTAAAAGAAGCTTTAAATACGGAGGATGTAGCGGTTATGATTGACGCCGAACACCTTTGCGTAGCTTCAAGAGGAATTAAAGATACCCAAAGTAGTACGGTTACCGTAAGCTTCTCGGGGAAATTCAAAAATGAAAGTTCAAAATTTGAATTTCTTTCAATTGTTAATAGCACAAAATAAATTATCAGCCATGTCACATATCGTAAAAATTATTTCTATCAAAAAAATAACTCATGATGTTTTAGAGATTAGAATCGAAAAACCTGAGGATATAATTTTCTCCCGGGTCAAGCTACAGAAGTTGCGATAAATCGGCCGGATTGGATCAACGAAAAAAGACCGTTTACTTTTACCTGTTTGCCGAAAGATGACTATCTGGAGTTTGTAATCAAGACTTACCCAAACCATAAAGGGGTAACTGCTCAATTATTGACGCTTAAAGCTGGAGATGAGTTAATTTTAAAAGACTCTTGGGGAGACATCCATTACAAAAAAGAAGGTGTTTTTATTGCATGAGGGGCGGGGGTTACGCCATTCATTTCTATTTTCAGAGACTTAGCTAATTGAAATCAATTAGGAGATAACAAACTGATTTTTGCGAACAACACACAAAACGATATCATTCTAAAAACAGAGCTAGCGGATTTGTTGGGTAGCAATTTTATAAATATTTTGTCTGATGAGGAAACTAACGAATTTATACAAGGTTATAAAATGAAAGTTTCCTCAATACCTACCCATTACATTTTAGCAAATACTTTTATTTATGTGGACCGGAGCCTATGATGGAAGCTGTAGAAAAAAGCCTGACTTCCGTAGGCGTTGAATCGAGTTTTATTGTTAAAGAAGGATTTTAGCAGATTTAATGAGAGCTTCTGAACATAGCTTTGGAAAATTAAGCCGCCGCAGTATAATCGTAAGCTGTTAATTTTTTCTTCAACAATTTTCTTGCTACGTGAATTCTGGTTTTAACAGTTCCAATAGGGATTTCTAAATGATCTGCAATCTCGTGGTACTTGTAGCCTTCAAAATACATAGTAAATGGTAAATAATATTCCTGAGACAAGCTTTTTAAAGCAACTTGGATATCATCCATCATAAACTTGTTGCTCGACTGATTGCTTGAAGCGCTGAACGCCAATTGTTGAGATGAGATTTCGTCGGTTTTTGTAATGATGGCCGTGGTTTTAACAAATTTGCGGTAACCGTTTATGAAAGTGTTTTTCATAATTGTGTACAACCAACCGTTGATATTGGTGCCCTCTTTAAAATTGTTATAGTAAGTAACAGCCTTCAACAAGGTTTCTTGTACCAGATCATTGGCGTCTTCCATATCATGGGTGAATCGCAATGCATAAGTTTTTAATGAAGATGATTGACGTACTACTAAAGTGCTGAATTCGATCTTTGTCATTTTGTTTAACTTAATATGTTTGAAACTTTAACAAACTTATATAATAAATGTTACAACATCAAATTTTGTTTAAGTTTTTTTGAAAATAGTTAAACAAAATACAAGCCAAATAAACTTTGCTAAGATTGGCGGACTTTTTTTAAAACCAAGAAAGCCACTCTTGTGTAACAAGAATGGCTTTTTAATTGCTTTAAGTGGATATTAAAAAATATTGACTTCGCGTTCTAATCGCACTCCAAATTTTTGTTCAACAGATTGTATGATGTTTTCTGATAAATTGTACACTTCTTCTCCCGTTGCGTTCCCGTGATTTACCAATACTAAAGCTTGGTTTTTCCAAGTTCCTGTTTCTCCCACAACTTTTCCTTTCCAATCACATTGTTCAATCAACCAGCCGGCAGCCAGTTTAATCCCTTTGTCTACCACAAAGTGGACGATGTTCGGAAATTGTGCTTCGATTTTTTCAAAGATTTGTGGTTCAATTACAGGGTTTTTAAAGAAAGACCCCGCATTGCCAATAGTAGAAGGGTCTGGAAGTTTAGAAACCCGAATTTCTGATACTACTTTGCTTACGTCTTTGATAGTTGGTTCGTTAATCCCGTTTCTTTCCAGCTCTGCACTAATTGCACCGTAGCTGATATTCAGGTTTTCTGTGGCAGAAAGTTTAAACTTTACGCTACAAACAATGTAATGTCCTTTTTTTTCTTGTTTAAATATGCTTTCGCGATAACCGAATTTACAATCCTCATTATTGAAATGGATAAACCGACCAGAGGTAATTTCAAAAACCTCGCAACTTTCAAAAACATCTTTTAGCTCAACGCCATAAGCACCAATATTTTGGATAGGAGAGGCGCCTACAGATCCTGGAATCAAACTTAGATTCTCTATACCAGCGAAACCCCAGTCCACACAATAGTTCACCAAATTATTCCAGATTTCTCCTGCGCCAGCTTCCACAATTACTTCATCATGGTTAATGCGGTGCTCAATTCCGCGGATATTAATTTTAATGACCAAGCCTTCAAAATTTTGAGTGAATAACATATTGCTTCCGCCACCCAAAACCAAACGTTGAATGTTGTGCCATTGACTATCTGCAAACAATTCCTTAAGTTCTTCTTTATGGTTTATTTCCACAAAGTATCGGGCATAAGCCTCAATACCAAAAGTGTTAAAGTTTTTTAAAGAAACGTTTTCGTGGATTTGTAACATATTTTGTAATGATTGAATGATTGAATGATAGAATTTTGAATGAGTGAATGCTTTTCTATAATGATAGAAGGAACGAATTTTGAATGATTGAATACTTTTACGACAACTCAAGGGCTTAATTTTGATAAAGTAAATACTTTGCGAAGACCCTAACAAAACTAAATCCTAACCATCTAATTAACTATTTAAAATACTTCTTACTTGCAGTTAGCAGCCCAAACTCCTCAGAACCTTCTTTTTCTGTTGATTTGTGATGAATTTTATGTGCTCGTCTTATTCCTTTTAGATATTTATTTTCGGATTTAAATGCTTTTAAACGATTATGTATAAACCAATCATGGAAAATAAAATAGATAGTTCCGTAAACTGAAATGCCAGTACCAATCCAAAATTTGTAATCTAAATTTTCATGACCAGCCCACATCAGCCAAAGCGCTAAAGCTGCAAATCCTATACTAAAAATATCGTTAAACTCTAAAAACCCATGTCTTTGTTGATGGTGCGTTTTATGAATAAACCATAAAGGACCGTGAAACAGGTATTTGTGAATTGCCCAGGAAATTAGTTCCATCCCAGCAATGGTTAAAACAATAATTAGTAAAGCATAGTACCATTCCATAATCTGATAAAAAATTGTTACGATTGTTTCGGTATTGCTATTTTAGCTAAAATATTCGGGATTTATAAAAAAATGGATCAGCAAGATCAAAAAAGAGAACAGATTATTGACGCAGCATTAAAGCGATTTGCACATTTTGGTTTAAATAAAACCACTATGAATGAGATTGCTGGCGACTTAAGCATCTCTAAAGCTTTGTTATACTATTATTTTCCCGATAAGTTAAGTTTATACGCTGCAGTATTAGAGAATGTATTTGCTGAAATTACTGAGACGGTAAATAAGGCGTTACAAGATGCCAAAACCTCGGCAGTAGCGATAGAAATTTACATCAACGCCAGAAAAAGCTTTTTGGAAAAATATTTTCCGATTTTAGATTTTAACAAATTTTTGAATATTGAAAAATATCAGGAGCTAAAAAAAATCTTAGATAAGTCCCACCAATCTGAGGTTGAACACATTAAAAGCATCATTCAAATTGGTGTAAGCACAGGTCAATATTATGTTGATGATATCGAATACGTAGCTAAACTACTTTTCGACGCTATTTTAGGAATTAGGATTATGTATATTAACAACGCACAGGTGCAGTTTGGGATAGATAAAGAGTTCGTGAAAATGGTGTCCAGTCGTCAAAAAGAAATCATGTCTATTTTTCTCAAGGGTCTGGAAAAATAAATATCAACAAAATGTCATTTTGAAAAAAAAATACTAAGAAATTTTAGTGGAAAATAAATTTTGCTGTACATTTGACTAATTAATTTAAAAAGTCAGAAAGTTTAAAGTTCAGTTGATGAGTTTAGTAGATCAAAAGCAAGAGCAAATTTTAGAGGCCGCGTTAAAACGATTCTCTCATTTTGGTATAGCCAAAACTACCATGACAGAAATTGCCGACGATTTATCGACTTCGAAGGCATCCTTGTACTATTATTTTCCCGATAAAACGGCATTGGTGCTTTGTGTGGCAGAAAGTATTCTTTCAGATTTTATAAATGAACAACAGCAGGTTTTAGAAAATAGTGAAGATTTTAAACAGGGTTTGAAAGATTTATGTGTAATAAGAGTCGGTTTTGGCTATAAGTACTTTATGATGCATATAGGTGACGGGCAAAGTGATATTAACACTAGCGACCCTAAATTTAGATCGTTGATTGATGGTTTAAAA
Source organism: Sphingobacteriales bacterium (assembly GCA_038243635.1). Lineage (GTDB taxonomy): Bacteria > Bacteroidota > Bacteroidia > Sphingobacteriales > Sphingobacteriaceae > Pseudopedobacter. Next base: position 29,714 of record JBBSQW010000021.1, on the reverse strand, counting down.
CAAAAGGAATTAGAATTTGTATCCCAATACATAAAACGTTTTGTGGAAAGTGGTTGGGTTAAAAAATTAGATGTACAAGAAACAGCTCAGGCGATTATTGATGTTTTAGTGGGGATTTGGATTGCAGAAATCCACGTCCATAACAAAAGTTTGTTTCCTTGTGAGCGATTGTTTGATGGTATTAAGGTTAAAAGTGAACGTGTAATCTCGATTTTTTGCGATGGACTTAAAAGAAGTTGAAATGGAGACTAGGATTTTAGAGAAAGCTCGTGAGCTTTTCTTTTTCTTTGGTGTGAAAAGTATTACAATGGAGGATCTCTCTAAGCATTTAGGGATCTCAAAAAAAACATTATACACTTATTATAAAGATAAAAACGAATTGGTGTATTTAATTATGGGCAATTTGTTGAGTCAGCATGTTGCAGAAATGGCTAGACTGAAAGATAAAGCAGCCAATGCCGTAGAAGAGGTTGTGTTGGATTCAAAATCGCTTTATTCAGTTTTTAAAGACGTAAAACCAAACGTAATTTTTGAAGTGGAAAAATATTTTCCAGAACTAGCAGTTCAGTTTTTAAACCACCGATACAGCTGTGTGCTAGAAGTAATAAAAGAAAATCTGGAAAGAGGGAAAGTAGAGGGTTTATACAGAGAGGATTTAGAAACAGACTTTGTTGCACAAGTTAGGTTGAACCAGTTGGTGTCAGCTTTTGATGAAAAGGCTTATCCGTTGATCGCGTTTAATATTCAAAAAATCATCGCAAAACTAACTTCACTTTATTTAAACTCCATTTGCAGTATAAAAGGAAAACAATTAATAGCAATACAATAAAACAGAAAAATAAGATGAAATCAATAAAAATGATGCTACTGATCCTGATAGGAATATCAGTGGCAGAAATCGCGAAAGCTCAAGAAGTACTCACTTTAAAAGATGCTTTAAACTATGCGATGGAAAACAATACAAGGTTGCGCAAATCCAAATTGGATATTGAAAACGGCGAATATAAAGTGCAAGAAATAAGATCTCAAGCTTTACCTCAAATTACGGGTAATTCTGCGTTAACTTATAATGCAATTATAGGTCAGTTGGTTGCGGATATTGGTGGTACTACGCAATCCTTTAAATTGGGTCGAAAGTGGAATTCTTCTGCTGGTTTGCAATTATCTCAACAATTGTTTAACCAACAGGTTTTTACAGGTTTACAAGCTGCTAAATCTAGTGCAGAGTATTATAACCTTACCTCTCAATTAACGGAAGAGCAAATCATTGAGCTAGTAGCTAACAATTATTATCAAGTATTGGTTAACAGACAACAGTTGAATGTTATTGATACTAATATTAAAAATGTAAAAGTGGTGGAGAAAATCGTTTCCAATCAGTATAAAAACGGTTTGGCTAAAAAAATTGATGTGGATCGGATTAATGTTAACCTAACAAATTTAACCACCCAGCGTGAGCAAATAGTTAATGCTATAACGCTATTAGAAAATCAATTGAAATTCTCTATGGGCATGCCGGTTACTACACCGATTAAATTGCCAGCAACAGAGTTAACAGAGGTGGTTAATCTACCCTTAATTAATGATGCACTGGTTGTGGATGACCGTACAGAAATTAAATTACTAAACAATCAAGACAAGTTATTATCGCTACAGCGGAAAGCTTACGTTGCGGAATATTTTCCAACGCTTGCATTAACTGGTAACTACACTTACTCTAGTCAGAGTGGAAGTTTCGATTTTTTAACCAGCAACAGTACGGCAATCGGTTTTGGATCTTCTGCTTTCGGACTAACCTTAAGAGTACCTATTTTTAACGGTTTTGCTACTCGTTCAAGAATCCGTCAGGCTGATGTTGCCATTAGAAAGGCAAATGAAGACCGATTGGAAACTACAAACGCTTTAAATTTAGCTTATGAAAATGCTAAAATTCAGTTGAGAAACAATTTGAATACCATTAGCTCACAACGTAAAAATGCGGAACTGGCGCAAGAGATTTATAGCAGTACACAAAATAACTATAACAATGGTTTGGCTTCTTTAACTGATTTGTTGGAGACAGAAAACTCGTTAACACAAGCGCAAAACAGCTACACGCAGGCTTTGTTGAATTATAAAGTAGCAGAGATTCAATTAATCAAATCAAACGGAAACATCAAATCATTATTAAATTAAGATCATGAAAAAAATAATAATAGCAGTAGTAGCTGTAGTTGTTGCCATTGCAGCAATTGCCTGGGTGCTAACAAATAACAAGAAAAAGAACGCAACAAAAACGGCTTTCATTGCTGAAGGTAGTGGTGCTATTGCGGTACGTGTGGCTGATGTAGAGAAAAAGACAGTCGATTTAGATTTCAGCGTAAACGGAAATTTTATTCCTAAGCAGGAGCTTAATTTCTTATCAGAAAACGCTGGTCGTGTTAAGGCAATTTATGTAGAAGAAGGCGCAAGAGTAAGTAAAGGACAAGTTTTAGCTCGCATTGATGCTGAAATTATAAACACAGATAGAGAAACAGCAGAAGCAACTTATCAGAATTCGGTAAGAGACCAAGCGAGATACCAAAGTTCTTTTGAAACTGGCGGTGTAACGCAACAACAATTGGATCAGGCTAAATTGGCAACACAAAATGCCAAATTACGCCTTCAAGCATCACAAAGAAGAGTTAGTGATGCAAATATTAAATCGCCAATTAATGGTATTGTCAATAAAAGATATATTGAAGTTGGTGCTTTTGTAACGGCGCAAGGAACGCAACTATTTGAATTGGTAGACGTATCAAAACTGAAACTTAAAGTTAGTGTAAACGAGTCTCAAGTTGCAAACCTTAAAGTGGGTGATAAAATAGATATCAAATCATCAGTTTTCCCTACAGAAAAGTTTAGCGGTAAAGTTACTTTCATCGCAGCAAAAGCTGATGGAAGTTTAAGTTTTCCGGTAGAAATTGAAGTTGCTAATAATTCAAACAGCAGTTTAAAAGCTGGAATGTATGGAACTGCAATTTTTAATTTCCCTAAGCAAGCGCCAAGTATTTTGATTCCACGTACTTCGTTTATTGGAAGTGTAAGTAGTAACCAAATTTTTGTTTTAGACAAATCAAATAATACAGCTAAAACTCGTACTGTAGTTAGCGGACGTATTTTGGGAGAAACAGTTGAGATTTTAGACGGTTTAAAAGAAGGTGAAACTGTAATAACAAGTGGACAAATTAACCTTGCAGACGGAACTGAAGTTAGCATTGTTAAATAAGTAATAACATTCAAATTGCCATAAAAATAAGAAAATGTTAATAACAGATATATCAATAAAACGGCCTTCATTGGTAATTGTGGTGTTTACCGCACTTACTTTATTAGGGCTTTTAAGTTACTTTTCGTTGGGTTATGAGTTACTGCCAAAGTTCTCAAACAACGTAGTATCTATTGCTACCATTTATCCCGGTGCATCACCAGCGGAGGTAGAAAATACCGTTACCAAAAAAATTGAGGATGCGGTATCCTCTATGGAAAATATTAAAAAAGTAAACGCCGTATCGTACGAAAGTTTATCAGTAGTAACTATTACCTTGACGGATAAGGCTAATATTGATTTTTCTTTGAATGATGCGCAACGTAAGATAAACGCCATACTTGCCGATTTACCTGACGATGTAAAACCACCATCTTTAAGTAAATTTTCTTTAGATGATTTACCAGTAATTACCATGTCTGCATCTGCAAATATGGATGATATTACTTTTTACGATTTAATAGATAAGCGTATTGCGCCAGTAATTTCTCGTGTTTCGGGTATAGCGCAAGTGAACTTAATTGGTGGTTCTGAACGCGAAATTCAGGTAGCACTTGATGCGAATAAATTGCAAGGTTACAACCTTTCTGTTCTTCAGGTTCAGCAAATGATTTTAAGCTCTAACTTAGATTTCCCTACCGGAAGTGTTAAAACAAAAAACTCTGACGTATTAATTCGTTTATCAGGTAAATACCAAAATTTGGATGAATTACGTAATCTGGTTTTAACCGATTCAAAAACTGGCGCACAAATTCGTTTAGGAGATGTTGCCGATGTTCAGGATGCACAAAAAGAAACAGAAAAAATAGCTCGTATTGATAGAAAAGGAGCAATTGCAATTCAAGTTATCAAGCAAAGTGATGCGAATGCTGTTGAAGTAAGCGAAGGCGTACATGCGGTGATTGAGAAGTTAGAAACTGAGTACAAAGGTGATAAGCTTGATATTAAAATTGTAAACGATAGCTCTATTTTTACTTTGGAATCAGCTGATGCCGTTATCCATGATTTAATTCTTGCGGTAATATTGGTGGCCTTTGTAATGCTGTTCTTCTTGCACAGTTTCCGTAATGCGTTAATTGTAATGGTTTCAATTCCAGCATCCTTGGTTGCAACTTTTATCGGAATTAGTTTGCTAGGTTATACCTTAAACTTAATGTCTTTATTGGGTTTATCGCTGGTGGTAGGTATTCTGGTGGATGATGCCATTGTGGTTTTGGAGAATATTCAACGCCACATGGAAATGGGTAAAAATAAGGTTAGGGCGGCATCTGATGCAACGCGAGAAATCGGTTTTACGGTTGTTTCTATCACCTTGGTTATTGTGGTTGTGTTTTTCCCAATTGCAGTAAGTACAGGCTTGGTATCTAATATATTACGTCAGTTTTGTGTGGTTGTAATTATTGCAACACTATTATCCTTACTGACTTCTTTCACTATTGTACCGTTATTATTCTCTCGTTATGGTAGGTTAGAACACATTGAAGGAAAGAACTTCTTTGGCCGATTTATCTTAGGATTCGAAAAACAATTAAAGAAATTCACGATTTGGGTTACTGGAATCTTAACATGGTGTTTAGGTCATAAAAGACGTACGATACTTGCGGTTGTTGTGTTGTTTGTCGCTGCAATGTGGTTGGCGGCAGCTGGTTTTATCGGATCAGAGTTTTTTCCTAAATCTGATAAAGGAGAATTCTTGATTCAGATTGAATTGCCCAAAGATGCTTCATTAGAAAAAACGAACTCTTATACACAAAGAGCAGAAGCATTCTTAAGTGGTCAAAAAGAGATTACGCAGTTGATTACCACCGTTGGTCAAGCCAGTGGAAGTTTTGGAGGTACGCAAGCAACGGCTTACAAATCAGAAATCAACGTAAAATTGGTTGATCGTGAACAACGTGAAGGAGTAGCGTCAGACATTTATGCAACAAAAATCAGCCGTGAATTGGCAAAACAGTTAGTTGGAGCAAAAGTAAAAACGGTGCCTATTAGTATTTTAGGTGTTGCAGAAAACGCCCCTATTCAATTGATTGTGATGGGATCTGATTTAGATAGTGCTTTAAAATATGCGGAAAGTGCTCAAAAAGTATTGGCAGGAATTCCTGGAGCTACAGAAATTAAGTTATCAGTAGAGAAAGGTACACCAGAAATTAACGTTCAGGTGGATCGTGATAAGATGGCTGCTTTGGGTCTAAATTTACAGACCGTAGGAGGTACCATGCAAACTGCGTTTAGCGGTAATACGGATGGCAAATACAGAAAAGGCGAATACGAATATGATATCAATATCCAGTATCAGGATTTTAACAGAAAAGATATTGATGATGTGCGTAACCTGATTTTTGTGAATTCTAAAGGAGAGCAAATTAAACTATCTCAATTCGCTGCGATTACCGAAGGTTCTGGTCCAAGTCAGTTAGAGCGTTTAAACAAATCTACTTCGGTATCTGTTCAGGCACAATCTATCGGTAGACCAACAGGAACCGTAGTGGCCGAATTTCAAGTGAAATTGGAAGAACTACAGGCGAATGGTCAATTAAAAGCACCAGTTGGCGTGAGTTACACTTGGGGCGGTGATCAAGAAAACCAGTCGGAAGGTTTTGGTACTTTAGGTATCGCTTTATTGGCTTCAGTTATTTTGGTTTACTTAATTATGGTTACGCTTTATGATAGTTTTGTTTATCCTTTTGTAGTGATGTTTTCCTTGCCATTGGCATTAATTGGAGCTTTCTTAGCCCTGGCTTTAACAAATAACTCTATCGGGATTTTTACCATTTTAGGTTTTATTATGCTGATGGGTTTGGTAGCGAAAAATGCGATTATCTTGGTCGATTTTACCAATCAGATGAGAAAAGAAGGAAAGTCGACGATAGAAGCTTTGATTTTGGCTAACCATGCTCGTTTACGTCCAATTTTAATGACAACCATAGCCATGATATTTGGTATGCTTCCAATTGCCTTAGCAAGTGGTGCTGGTGCTGAGTGGAAAAATGGTTTGGCTTGGGTTATTGTTGGTGGTTTGATCAGCTCATTGTTCTTAACATTAATTGTTGTTCCCGTTGTTTATTTGGTTTTCGATATCATACTAGATAAATTGGGTATGAACAAACAAGGTAAAACAATTGAAGAGTATATCGCTGAACCATACGATCATGTTGATGTATTGGAATACGACTTAGATACGCAACATTAATACATTTTAGATTATTTTAAATATGAGGCTGTCCGTAAAAAGACAGCTTTTTTTTGTGCTGTATTTTGGGAAATCTGCCAATGGAAAAAGGGTGGCCCCTCTGGGGCACTGAAAATATGTTAATACATATTTCAACAAAGCGGTTCTCGCCACGCGAGAGATTTGCAGGATGCAATTTTATGGAGATATAGTTTGTCTTATTATGGGTTTTGTTTCTGCCGTAGTGCTTCTAGTTACAAAGCGGTTCTCGCTACGCGAGAGATTTGCAGGATGTAATTTTATGGAGATATAGTTTGTCTTATTGTGGGTTTTGTTCTGCCGTAGTTGCTTCTAGTTACAAAGCGGTTCTCGCTACGCGAGAGATTTGCAGGATGCAATTTTATGGAGATATAGTTTGTCTTATTGTGGGTTTTGTTTCTGCCATAGTTACTTCTAGTTACAAAGCGGTTCTCGTTACGCGAGAGATTTGCAGGATGCGATTTTATGGAGATATAGTTTGTCTTATTATGGGTTTGTTTCTGCCATAGTTACTTCTAGTTAGAAAGCGGTTCTCGCTACGCGAGAGATTTGCAGGATGCAATTTTATGGAGATATAGTTTGTCTTATTATGGGTTTTGTTTCTGCCGTAGTTGCTTCTAGTTACAAAGCGGTTCTCGCTACCCGAGAGATTTGCAGGTGTAGCGGTATTGTCAACACCAAAATGCTAGGCTAGTAGCTTTCTAGCTCTGCGATAAGTTATTCGCTTTATTGAGCCGTATATACTGTCAATTTATTGATAATTAATAAGGTAAGTATTTTTTTTCTGCCGTAGATGTTACCTTTTTGCTTTCAATCCATAAGCGATGTGTGGTTTTTGATCTGTAAGTGTTGGTAGCTTTAGTAGCTAGGTGCTAACATTTTATTGATGAGGAATAACATCTGTTTTGTTTGCACCGTAGGTGCTAAAGCTTTGTTGCCAATCAATATATAATAGGTTTTATTTGCCCCGTAGGGGCTGCCCATTCACCATTCACCATTCACCATTCACCATTCACCATTCACCATTCACCATCGATCACCCATCAATCAAATCGTTAAAAACATATCGCTCATCATAGTCCACATCAAAAGCATCTAATATTTTCACATATTCTTCTTTAAAAGTTTCTTTTTGATGATGCTTTTGCTGGTTAGCAATATATTTAACCACGGTGTCAAGCTGTGATTTTGCATAACTAAATGCACCATAACCTTCTTGCCAACGAAACTTCTCAGCGCAGAGATTTTGGTTATTAATCCACTCAGATGAATCACCTTTGACCAACCGCATCAAATCAGAGATAGACTGTTTAGGGTTCAACCCGATGAAAATGTGGATATGATCATCCACGTTATTTATCGCCAACATTTTATGATTGTTATTTTGAACGATTGCCGTAATGTACAATCGCAACCGCTCATCCCAAGCGACAGAAAGTTGCGCTTTCCTAAATTTTACCGCGAATACAAAATGAACGTACAGTTGCGTATAAGTATTTGCCATATCATTTATCAAAGGTTAAAAAAGATTTTTACAGAAAACTAAAACTTTAAATTATGAAAAAAACGCTATTATATTATTACCCTAAAAATATAGTTCAGCTATTTAAAAGAAGATTTTAGAATTCCATCCGCAATATTTACTTTTCATTATACTCCAAAAGATAAGCAGTTTCATGCTTAGACTCCGACATTACGAAGAAACTTTGTAGCGTACCAATATCAGGGAGTTTTGAAAGTTTTTGCATTAAAAATTCATGATAAGCTTCCATATCCTTTACTGCAATTTTCAAAATAAAATCAAAAGCGCCAGTCATGTGGTAACATTCCATTACTTCATGAAACTTCACTACTTCCTTTTCAAATTCGCTCAATATTTTTTGCGAGTGCTCTTTAAGTTGCACATGCGTAAACGCTTTAAGTTGGCGGTTAATCAATTTGGCATCGAGTATCGCAACATAACGTTTGATGTACCCTTTCTCTTCCAATTTCTTTACCCTTTCAAACACTGGCGTATGAGATTTTTGTAGTTCCATAGCTAGCTGTTTAATGGTCAAACGAGCATTCTTTTGTAAAAGGTTCAGGATCTTTAAATCAGTGTTATCTAGTAGCGCCATATTTTCTGAAAAAAAATAATTCAAAACGAAATTATGGATTATTTTCCTGTTTAATTTGTCTAAAGTAGAATAATAATCCATTTTAATCAATTGGTGTAGATTTTAATTTTGGAACGTTATATGTTTGTGTAAATATTGCTGTTCAAATACAATCGAACGAAGATGGAAAACGAAAGAGTTTTAGTCATAGGCGCATTGGGGCAAGTAGGGCAAGAACTTACCGCGGCGCTACAAAATCTGCATGGAGCAGAAAACGTAATCGCGTCCGACCGAGTAAACAATCAGGAAGAAAACATCAAGAGATTCCAGGCTTTAGAAGTTTTGGATAAATCAGCTTGTTCAAACTTGGTAAAATCCGAAGGCGTTACCCAAATTTATATGCTCGCGGCAATTCTATCAGCCACCGGCGAAAAAGATCCACAATTTGCTTGGAATGTTAACATGCAAGGTTTACTCAATACCTTGGACATCGCTGTTGAACAAAAAGTTAAAAAAGTATTTTGGCCAAGCAGTATCGGAGTTTTTGGTCCGCTTTCGCCGAAAATTAATTGCCCTCAATTTGCTGTTACCGAGCCCGAAACCGTGTACGGAATTAGTAAATGCGCTGGAGAATATTGGTGCAATTACTACCATAAAAAATATGGTTTGGATGTTCGTAGTGTACGCTATCCGGGTTTAATTAGTTATAAAGCGAAACCAGGTGGCGGAACCACAGATTATGCAATTGAGATTTTCCATGGCGCAATAAAAGAAGCATTTTATAATTGTTACCTTGAAGCAGATACAACTTTGCCCATGATGTATATGCCCGATGCCGTAAGTGCTACGTTAAAGTTAATGCAAGCACCCAAGGAAAAAATAACGATTCACACAGCTTATAATCTTTCGGGTATGAGTTTTTCTCCTGCAGAAATTGCGAATGCAATACAGCAACATATTCGAGAATTTAAGATTTCTTATACGCCAGATTTCCGACAACAAATTGCAGCAGCTTGGCCTCAAAGTATCGACGATAGTTATGCAAAAGCAGACTGGGGCTGGTCTCCAGAATATAATCTGGAAACAATGGTAAAAGATATGCTTTACAATTTGCAAGCTATTTCTGAAGCAGAAAACAAGAATATTAAAATAATTCAATCCTAAAAATTATGTACGAGACATTAAAACCTCTATTAACGCAAGAGTTGGCAAAAATTAAAGAAGCAGGTTTATATAAAAGCGAACGGGTTTTGTTGAGTCCGCAAGGTGCTGATATTACTGTAAGCAACGGACAAGAAGTAATTAATTTTTGTGCTAATAATTACCTGGGTTTATCCTCGAATCTTGAAATTTTGGAAGCGGCAAAGGCAGCAATAGATAGTCATGGTTTTGGGTTGTCGTCGGTGCGGTTTATATGTGGAACTCAGGATATCCATAAAACTTTAGAAAGAAAGTTGTCAGAGTTTTTAGGTACTGAAGACACCATTTTATATGCTGCCGCTTTTGATGCAAATGGAGGTGTGTTTGAACCACTGTTTAACGAAGAGGATGCAATAATCTCCGACGAATTGAATCATGCTTCAATTATAGATGGAGTGCGTTTGTGTAAAGCGCAAAGATTCCGCTATAAGCATGACGATATGGAGGATTTGGAAAACCAGCTCAAACAAACCCAGCACTTAAGAAACCGGATTATTGTAACGGATGGCGTTTTCTCCATGGACGGTACCATTGCACAATTAGATAAAATATGTGATTTAGCAGATCAGTATAAAGCTTTAATTATGATTGATGAATGCCATAGTTCGGGATTTATGGGTAAAACTGGAAGAGGAACACACGAGCATCATAATGTAATTGGTCGCGTAGATATCATTACCGGGACTTTAGGAAAAGCACTTGGCGGTGCGTCCGGTGGTTTTACTTCTGGACCTAAGGAAGTGATTGAACTTTTACGTCAGCGCTCAAGACCATATTTGTTCTCTAACACTTTGGCTCCAGCAATTACCGGAGCTTCCATTGCCGTTTTGGATATGCTTTCAGAAAATCAGGAACTACGAGATAAACTGATGAGCAATACCAAATATTTTAGGGAAGCCATTACGCAAGCCGGGTTCGATATCAAGTCAGGGATTCATCCAATTGTGCCTGTGATGTTGTATGATGCCGTCTTAGCTCAAAAATTTGCCGCAAGAATGTTAGAAGAAGGCATTTACGTAATCGGGTTTTATTATCCTGTAGTGCCACAAGGTAAAGCTCGTATCCGAGTACAGATTTCCGCAGCGCATGAAAAGCATCATTTAGATCAAGCGGTTGAAGCGTTTACTAAAGTGGGGAAGGAATTGGGGGTGATTTAAATGAAGTTTTTTTTTTAAGTGTATGCTCCGTTTTTTATAAAAGCAATTCAAGGTGGCGATTTGGCATTTACGCAGAGGCTTGCCTGCCCTCATGCCGGGCAAATGGCAGTTCCTTTTTTACAGAAAAAAGGAACCAAAAACTGCCGGCTACGCCCTTTGCTACAAAGGGAGTGCTTTTACTTTCTTCATCTTTACCGCAAAGGCCAAGGCCGAATTTAAGGTGTACTCAAGTCAGTGCTTCTGCTGGGTGTGTTTGGAATTCGTTATAAAACAAATAAGGGTTTAGAAAATGTTCTAAACCCTTATTATTTGAAGTTGATATTTTATATTATTTTCATTCAATCAGAATAATTGTGTCCGATTCAAAAGTCATTCTTTCCTTCATTCATTCTCTCTTTCAAAATTAGAACTCCACCACGCAAATCCCATTCATTCCTTCTCTCATTCAATCTTTCAAAATTGAATTATTCTCCTTCAAAATTATATATGTATCGCTCTATTATCCGTTGCTGCTAAAGCGGCCTCTTTAAAAGCTTCTGTATAAGTAGGGTGAGCATGGCTAATTCTGCCAATATCTTCTGCACTCGCCCTAAATTCCATTGCTACAACAGCTTCTGCAATCATATCCGCAGTACGCGGACCAATCATGTGAACACCTAAAATCTCGTCAGTCGTTGAGTCTGCTAAAACTTTAACCAAACCATCAGTATCCATACTTGCTCTCGCTCTTCCACTCGCTTTAAACGGGAAAATACCAGTTTTGTATTTCGTTCCTTTTTCTTTCAATTGCTCCTCGGTATAGCCTACAGAAGCAACTTCTGGCCAAGTGTAAACCACACCTGGAATCAAATTATAATTGATATGCGGTTTTTGTCCGGCTATGGTTTCTGCAACGAAAGTTCCTTCTTCCTCAGCTTTGTGCGCCAACATTGCACCTTTAATTACATCGCCAATTGCGTAAACTCCTTTAACCGAAGTTTCTAAATGCTCGTTAACCGCAATTTTTTTACCACGTTCTTCAATGGTAATTCCAATGTTTTCTAATCCTAAACCTTCACTATAAGCAGTACGGCCGACAGCTACTAAACAATAATCGCCTTCTAAAACTACTTTTTCGCCTTTTGGAGAATCTGCAGTAACCGTTACTTTTTTACCTTTAACAGATGCGCCAGTAACCTTATGGCTCAGCAGAAACTTCATCCCTAATTTGGTCAAAGATTTTTGAAGCTCTTTACCCAAAGTTTTGTCCATCGTTGGGATAATGGAATCCATAAATTCAACAACCGTAACCTCAGCACCTAAACGGGCATAAACCGAGCCCAGCTCCAAACCAATTACGCCACCACCAATCAAAATCATGTGTTTTGGTACTTCGGTTAAATTTAAAGCTTCGGTAGAAGTAATAATTCTTTTGCCATCTGGTTTCAAGAAAGGCAATTCGGTTGGCTTGCTTCCGGTCGCAATAATTATGTTTTTACCAGTAATTTCTTGCTCGCCACCTTTTGTTAATGCTATTTTAATGGTGTTTTTATCTTTAAAAGAACCTAATCCCTCAAAAGTATCCACCTTGTTTTTCTTCATTAAAAAAGTAATGCCGCCAGTAGTTTGATCTACCACTTCATTCTTTCTTTTAATCATTTGCGGCAAGTTCACTTTTACCTCTTTTATATCAATTCCATGCTCTGCAAAAGTGTGCGTTGCATTGTGGTAATGCTCCGAAGAATCTAAAAGTGCCTTCGATGGGATACATCCCACGTTTAAACAAGTACCACCAAAAGTGGCGTATTTTTCAATCATTGCGGTTTTTAAACCCAATTGTGCACAGCGGATTGCTGCAACATATCCACCCGGACCAGAACCTATAATGATGACGTCGTACTGCATTTTGATTTGAATTTTTGTTTGCGCTAAATTAAGGAAACTATTATTGCTATCGAACCTTCTTCTTAATTTAATTGTCGTTTTTTATGGATTTTAAGGAGAAGCAGCAATCAAATTAATTTATATTTAACCGTTAAAAAATAATTATGAAAAAAGTTCTGCTCTCTATATCGCTTTCACTTGTAATCAGCCTTAATGTGTTTTCACAAACTAAGAAAGTGAAGTTTATTAACCCACTTGTAAAGTCGGTTAAAATAGAATATTACGTTTTAAAAGCTAATGAGGGAATTAAAGAAGGACCCTATCAAAGAACTTCAAGAGGAACTGTATCAACTACGGGAGAATATCACAATAATGAGCCAAGCGGACTTTGGAAAGTGTATGATTATAACGGGGAAACAAATATTGAAATAGACTATGTAGCTGGAACAATAAAGTATCCAAAGTATAATGGAAACTTAGATAAAGTTGGTTTGATAGATGACCAAATTGTACCTGCAGGTGATAGGCCAGTTATGAACCTACTTGGAGGTAAAGAGCTGGTAACGAATTATGGACATTTATTAAGATATCCTGCTGATGCTCGAGATAATAATATTATGGGGAAGGTGGTTGTCGCTATTGATGTAGATGAAAGCGGGGAAATAAAAGGGTATAGAATAAACCGCTCTGTTTACCGCTCAATTGACGAAGAAGCCATTAGAGTAGTTAAACTAATTGATTTTGAGTTTTTACCAGCATATAAAGACGGCAAACCTGTTAAAGGGGAGATTTTAATACCGATTTCATTTCAGTTGGCGCAATAGAATTTCAGTGTGGTTGACGTCAAAGCTTGGCTACTCTTTTGATTAGGTGATGGTACAGTGGTGGAACGACCACAGAAGGAAAAAAAAATTTCGGTTTTGTAGCGTTTTTTTTGAGAAGCAGGAAGGTTTGTGCAATTAACTACCGAGAGTCCCGCTTTACGTTCCAATCTTTTTGCTTACTTGCGAAAACGGAGAGAAGCAAAAAGGATTTCCACTTCAATCGGGGCTATTTTAAAAGGGGGCTGTTGTTTCCTATGGTTGTTGAACTAATCAGTTGCTTTTTTACTATCTGCATTCGTAAAATTTTGTTTATCTGCTTGTTACACTATAGGTTAATGGTATTGTCAATCGATCTTAATATTGCTTACGATATCTTTCCTTAGGATTTTATTTTAACGGTTCCGAGATAACACTTATCATTGGAGAAACTTAAACACTCAAAAAATAAACCCACCCGAGAAAAATAAATTAGATGTTATATGTGGCTCAGCCACTAAATCAGGAGCGTTTTTATAGAATAAACGATTTTCTACTTTTGTCCAGTTGTACCTAGCGTAACTAACGCCAAACCGATAACCTATTTTACGGTCGCCTATAAATTCGATGCCTAAATTCGGTTGCGTATTTACAAACCAATTGCCCTGCTTTTTATCAGCAGAATAGGATGAGCTTTTTCCACTATTAAAATTACCTTCTGAATAAATTTTCTGATAATTAATAGACATTCCCACAGTTAGGAATACGTCGTCATCTGCACTGATACTTGGTCGATAAGTCGGTTTGGTCTGAAAAGCAAAAACGCTATTTGTGTTTTCCAATCTTGTTTCATTTTTGTAAGAAGTGCGTACGGCTTTGTTCAAAGCCAAATAATCAAAGCCTACCTCATTAAAAAAATTCGGTTCAATTTTGAAAGCATAGCCAGTTGTGAAACCAATCCCTTCTGTTTGGTCATCAGCATCAGCGACTCTGTTTTCACTTCCTCCGTTAATCGCAGAAACTATAAACTCAGCTAAAGGTGCTTTTATAGTAGTGTAAAAATAGCTTTGCGCTTGCGCAGTCAATGAACAGGAAAATATTAGAAATATTGATAAGAATGGTTTGATATTCGAATAAGGCATATTCTTAAGACGACATGTTATACGCAACGGTGTCAAAGAATTTTTATAGTTTAGAACCAATGAAGAAACACCACTACGCCATTTTAATGGGAATCATTTTCATCTTAGCCGGTGCCAACCATTTAGTAAACCCCAATTTTTACCTGAAAATTATGCCTTCGTATTTGCCTATGCATTTGCAACTGGTTTACCTAAGTGGATTGGCAGAAATTATTGCTGGTGCTTTATTGATTCCGATTAAAACAAGGAAAGTAGGAGCGTGGTGCATCATTGCACTTTTAATTGCAGTTTTCCCGGCAAATGTTCAGATGAGTATTGATGAATATGGGAAAGGCGAAATGATGTTTTATTTGTCCTTAATCAGGTTGCCTTTGCAGTTTCTGCTTATTTATTGGGCTTGGGTTTTTACTAAAGAAAAAGTAAATAATGGAAAGTAAAAAGTGAAAAGCTTATTACGTCGTCAATATTTAATCTATCTTTTTGATCATGAAATGGCATCCTCATGTCCGAGTAGAGTCTTTCGCAGACGACCTTGCGTTCTTAAAGAGGGTGGATTCCCATGTTATAGGTCGCGTTAACGATTGAAACGGTATCCTTTTTTTGTGTCCTTCGACTCCGCTCATCATGACACAAAAAAAGATATAGTGGAAAGCGTGTTTAAACGCCCTAAACCTAATTCTCCCTAACTCAGGTTCCAGAAAAGTTTTAATTAGTCGAATTCCAATAGTCGAAAAGCAGAGCTTTCTGTCCTGCTGAGCGGAGTCGAAGCATTTACCACTCTGCAAAGTGAATTTCCCACCACACTCCTTCGACTCCGCTCAGGATGACACCCCATGTTCTATGGCAACATCAATATTAATTTCAAAATCATTCAATATTGATTTATGTAACTGGTATTAGCCTTAAATGATGATGGAAGCTTTCAAACCTAATTCTCCCTCGTCAATATCTTCTCCATTGCCTTAGCATCCAAAAACTGGAAATATCTAGCTTCCACCGTAAACTTATCATCTAACAAAACGATTGCCGGCAAGGAAAAAGGTTTGTCTTTGCGGCTTGCCATAAGCAAAGCAATATCGTGAACCGGATTTACTTTTTTGACTCGTTTATTCACAAAAGTTTGATTGCCAAACGATGGTGTCTTTGGTTTCTACATTCATTCTAACGGCGTAATAATTTTTGTTTAATATTTCCACCACTCGCTCATCTTCAAAAGTGCTGCACTCCATTTGTTTGCAAACGCCACACCATTCCGCGTAAAAATCCACGAGCACCGGTTTTGGATTTACTTTTAAGGAATCGCTCAACGCTGAAAATGAGATCCAATTGATTTTCTCACTTGAATTTTGCGCAAAAGAACTATGACCGGGCAAAAAAAGCCCGAGCCATAGAACCATCATAACAACTTGTTTCGACTTCATAGGTAGAAGATTTTTAAAGAGATTTTAATCGCAGTCCGAAGATTATACTTCTTGGTAAAGACGGACCGTAAACGTAATTGCTATCTCTGTTTTTTCCGGTATCGAAATCATTTTGGTACTGGTCGAAAACGTTTCTCATCCCCACAAATAATTCTAAACCTGATTTTACTTTTTCTAATTCGAATGTATGGCCTATTCTAAAACCAACATCTGTAAACGATTTTGTTTTGTAATATTCATCAACGGCTTGGCCGGTTCCCGCACCAGCAACGTGTGCTAAAATCATGCTTCCGGTATAAACCAAGTTCCCGCTGATGTTCCAGTTTTTTGTTGGGTTATAAGTTACCGTTGCGTAGCCATAGTTATTTGGAGTACGTAAAAACTCACGTTTTACAGGTAAGCCGGCAATGTTTTCAACTGCTTCGTTAAACTCACTTAGTTGCGAGGTTATACCAGCATCAATTTGTACTACGTAATCAAAGTTTGCTCTGGTTTCTAAAGTGATTCCTTTTACGGTAGCGCCAGGACCGTTTCTTTTCTCAAATCTTTCGCCTAAAGCATCTGGGCCTAATGGAAATTGAAAAAACGCATCTTTTAATTGGGTATAGAAACCTTCTAAGGTAAAGCCTGCGATAAAGTGCTCTGTTGCTTTATCATAATTTACAGAACCGGTAAAACTGTTAGATTTTTCTTCTATTAAATTGTCTGCCAAAGAAATACGAGAAACTCCGCCACCAGCAAACGCAATGTGTAAGTCAGCATCAAACGCTTGAGGTGCTCTAAATCCAGTTCCCCAGCCTAATCTAAACTGCGTTTCCTTTTTTAATTTGTACATTAAAGATAACCGCGGACTAAAAATTACATGGTCAACCAAGTTGTGCTTGTCTAATCTAAAACCTGTTAAGAAGTTTAAACCTTTGGTAATATCCCAGTCGTTTTGCACAAACACGCCAAGGTTTTTTGTGGTTTGATCAATCAAGTAATTGTAGGGTTCAATCTCATCAAAAACGGAATCGTAAACATATTCTGCACCGGTTGTTAATACGGCTTTGCCTCCCAAAAATTTATTGAATCCATTGTTAAACTGTACACCGCCTTGGTGCGTGGTAACGTCTGAAACTCCGTACGGTGGGTCTGCAAAAAACAGCGCTAATTCGCCTGCATCATCTGGGTTAATACCTGTGTAATGATTTCTTTTGGTGTTTTGGCCACCATAGTAAAAGCTTAACGAGTTTTTATTTTCGTTAAAACTGATGAAATAATCTGCACTTCCCATCAAAACATTGTGCGTTCTTTCTTCGGATTGTTTTGCTAAGTAAGCTGGTTTTTTTACAATTTCGCCACCGAAACGGTACTCGTGAATGCTACTTAAACTAACCTCTAATTTTTGATTTCTGTTGGTTTAAAAAATATATTGGTGCCAAAAGTATTGTCTTTTAGCTGAGGCAATTCAGAGAAATTATCTCCGTTTGCATCATAATGACCACGATTTCTGTTGTTTACAAAAAAGCTAATACCTGCGTTTCTATCATCATTAACAATAGAGCCATTTCCAGCAATAACGTTGTCTACTGTTTGCCCTTTTATACTTTGAAACGTGTTGGTTAAGCTATAACTGTTCCCAACCGGAACTTTGGTGATCACGTTTACCGTTCCGCCAATGGCGCTTGAACCGTAAAGAGCCGAAACTCCGCCGCGAACCACCTCAATTTTATCGATCATGTTGGTTGGGATTTGCTCCATGCCATAAAGGCCGGTTAAGGGACTAAAAATTGGGCGACTATTCACCAGAATTTGAGAATAGCCACCTTGCAGACCGTTCATCCGCAATTGCGTGTAGTTACAGGTTTGGCAATCTGTTTCAACCCGTAAACCTGGTTGGTATTTTAAACCTTCGGAAAGGCTGGTTGCAATTACGTGATCTAAAGTTTGGCTGTTGATTAGGTTTACGATTACAGGGGAATTTGTTCGTCTTTTTGGTGTCCGCGTTCCGGTAACTACAACTTGGTCTAAAGACGAAATGTTAGCTGCTAATTCGAAGTTGAGCACCAAGTTTTGTCCAGATGTAATTACCACTGTTTTTTCTGAAACGTTAAAACCAATTGATGAAGCCGAAAGCTTGTAAGTGCCAGCAGGAACATTTTGTATGCTATATTTTCCGTCTGCATTGGTTGCGTTGCCTAAAGAAGTTTTTTTAATGGAAACAGCTGCTGAAGATAAAGGGAATCCATCTGATTTTATCGTTCCAGATATGGAGCCTGTTTGAGCGTTTATTGTGAGTGTTGCTATTATTAATCCTACTGTTAAAAAGAAGGAGCTGAGTCTAAAGTATTTTATTTGCATAGTCTATTATTATATTTCGATGATGCGAAAATATGAAGTTAGGTTAATCTAACAAATTTATTTTATTTATTTTTTTGCATTGTTTTATGTCAGGAGTTTGAAATAAAAAGAGCATCCTTTCAGCTCGGACTGATTATTGCTGAATAGGCGTTTAAACAATAAAATCTTTTTAGATGAAAAATCAACTTTTCGAAGCATATCAATTAGGGAATATTAAACTACAAAACAGTTCGATTATGGCGCCAATGACGCGTTCAAGAGCTACGGATAACATACCAAATGCTTTAATGGCAGAATATTATGGTCAGAGAGCAGGAGCAGGGTTAATTGTAACCGAGGGAACTTCGCCGTCTGCAAATGGTTTGGGTTATCCAAGAATTCCGGCAATGTATAATCAGCACCATGTTGATGGTTGGAAATTGGTAACCAAAGCTGTTCATGAAAAAGGCGGAAAAATATTTTTGCAGTTAATGCACTGCGGTAGAGTTGGGCATCATTTAAATTTACCTTCCGGAGCTAAAATTGTTGCGCCATCTGCAATTATTGCGGAGGGTCAAATGTATACTGACCAAGAAGGGATGAAAGAAAATGATTTGCCGGAAGAAATGGCAATCAACGATGTGCATGAAGCGATTGAAGATTATGTAAATGCATCGGTATTGGCTGTGGAAGCTGGTTTTGATGGTGTTGAACTTCATGGCGCAAATGGCTATTTGATAGAGCAATTTTTAAACCCAAACAGCAATTACCGTAAAGATGAATTTGGGGGAAGTATTCATAGCCGATCAAAATTTTTATTAGATATTGTAGAGAAAACTGTGGAAGCGATTGGTGCAGATAAAGTTGGCGTGAGATTATCTCCTAACGGAGCTTTCAATGATATGAGCGCTTATCCAGCGATGGAAGAAACTTATCATTATTTAACAGTGGAATTAAACAAATTGAAACCTGTTTATCTTCATTTGTTAGATCATTCTGCAATGGGCTCAACACCACTTCCAGAAAATGTGAGAGAAGACATTCGTGAAAACTTTGAAGGGACTTTGATTCTTTGCGGAAACTTCGACGCTAAAAAAGCTGGAGAAGCTTTGGAGAAAAAAGAGGCCGATCTAATTGCCTTCGGAAAACCATATTTGGCAAACCCAGATTTGATTGAGCGATACGAAGCCGGTGCTGACTTGAACCAACCAGATTTTGATACATTTTACACACCTGGAGAAAAGGGATATACAGATTATCCGTTTATGAAATAAAGTTTTGTAGCTGATTTTTTGAAGAAGCCTTTTAGAGATCATCTGAAAGGCTTTTCTTTTTTCGCGGAAAAAATACGCGTTTTATTAAATCAATTGTTCTATTTAATTGAAGCAAAGAAAAACCTGTTATTAGCTAATGTCTAATTTATAGGCATCAAGCAGTCCAGATAGGTCAGATTGAGAAAATTTAGCCCATTTAACTTTATTCATATTGGGATCAATGGAAAAATTTCGGGCCTGCCGAAAGTCAGTTTTTTCTAATATAGTGGAAGAGAAAGTAGATCCGGTTAAATCGCAAAGATCAAATGTAGCCATACTCAGATCTGCATTGCTAAAATCTACCTGCTTTAATGAGCAGTTTTTAAATTGAGTTTTACGAATCTTTGTTCCAAAAAAGGTGCTATAATCCAAGTAAGAATCAATAAACTCGAATGAGAACATCATTTTATTACATCTTGTAAAATCGACACCTAAAATTTTACAGCCCTTAAATACAATTTTGCTCATACCAGTATCTGTTATATTAGTCATGGCAAGATTGCAGTCTATAAAAGTACAGGCCGAAAAATCATTTCCGCTCAGATTGCTCTTTCCAAAATCGCAAGATACAAACTCACAATTCAGGAATTCTTTATCAACCATTCGTTTTTCGGCATAATTAATCCCAGAAAATCGTTTATTCTCGAATAAAGGAGATGTAGAGTCTTGTTTCATTGAAAGCAAGTTATAAGCGTGTTTGGAAATTACAATATTAATAATAAATCAATGTATCGTTGTTTACTTATGGTTCTGTTTTTTTATCGAATACTCCTATGACCGTTGATTGGATACCAACAGACGTAAACTGAGATACCAATTGCTGAGAGATTTCCTTATTCGAAACGATTCTTAAAATCTTATCCGAATCTTGTAAATCATGCGACCATTCAAAGATAGAATTGAAACCCTGCATAATTTTAGAAATAGCTTTGCTATCGTTTTCACGATGGATTTGTGTTGAGATGATAATAACAAATACACTCGGTTTCGTAACGTTCATTTAGAATTCTATTAAAAAATATTTTTAGCGAAGGTAAACAATGATTACTATATTAGTAATCATTGTTTATAATTAATTCGCCTATCTTTGTTTTATGGAAGAGACAAAAAGCGTCCAAGAACAATTGAAAGAGTTTGAACAACAAGAATCAGATAATTGGCAACGACTAACATTTGCGCTCAGAAAGCATTTGGATTTTTGGGCACACAACCATTATAAACCCATCTGGAATGAGGTTAAACTTTCTTATATGCCAGTAATGTTTAGTATTATGTTAGAAGGAAGTACGGCATCAGAGATTGCAAGAGATTCCATGTTGCCAAAACAAACCATCAGCCGTACCATCAAAGAATTGGAAGATAAGGAATTGGTTATTAGTGAAACGAGCGGAACTGATAAACGAACTGAAGTAATCTCTTTAACTAAAAAGGGAAAAGAATTTATTTTAGATGCTAAACAAGAAACGCACAAAATGAATGTGATTTACAAAAAACTGGTGGGGAGTAAAGATTTTGCGATAGCAACTAAAGTGTTAAACATGATTGTAAAATATCATGAATCAATAGCACATAACAACGCTACGCCAGATGGTAAATAAGATAACCATTGAGGGTTAGTTTACTTATAAAGTGGCATTTTAAAATCGTTACGGTTTTTTGGGGTATATTTTTTATTGTCCTCCAAATTGGGTAAAAGAAATAATATCAACAGCGAAATAATAGGTAGTAAAAAAGAAATCGAACACCGAAACCAAGGGTTTCAGCCCAAATGTTTGGCAAACTTAAAGACCAATATTTGTGGAAAAAAGAATATCCCCAAAAATAGCAAGCCTAATAGTACTTCTGGATCTTGAAAAATTTAATGAGTAAATATAAACTAGAAGGTTAAAATCAGCAAAAAAGACTACTCGGTACTAACTAGAATAACACGGCTTTTATCAAATTTTATCGCTGTTCCATATAGGCTAACGAATTTGCCTTTCTCCTGTGAGAAAGCAGGGGCAATTAGTATAGATAACAGGAAAAATACGGAAAGTTTACATATAAGAATTAAGGGTTCCGTACAACAAATATATTATCCTAAACCATGAATCTTCTTTCTGTAAGAAATTTTCTCAGTTTGAGGTCGATCCTAATTATTTTTCTGTGGTAGTTTTATTAAACTTAATGGTATAAGTCAATAAAAAATATCGTTTTAATGATGCAAATTGGTTATCAACAATTGAGTTTGTACCGGTATATCTGTATGAGGTAATATTTTGATTTAACAAATCATAACAAGAAAGCTTAATTTCTCCACGGTCTTTCTTAAACATTTGAAGAGCCACACTTAAATTTAAAAGGTTGCTGCTTTTTTGAAAACCATTGCCCGCGTTTGGGTTGTATTGATACTGATAGTTTCCGTCCCAATAAATTTTCTTAGGCCAGCGTACTGTGTAGCGTGTTTCAAAATTGTGTGTGGTAAAGCTGATGTTTTTATAGTCTTTTATAGAGTAGCTGGTAAACCGTGGCGAGAAGCCATAGGCTGGGCTCAACTCTATTTTATCTTTCCAGTTAAAACTAAAACTAGATCTAAAATAGCTATACCATTGATTTTGGTATCCTTCTGCTTGATTAAAAATGAAGAAATCTCGTCGGTTACTGATGTTAAAATAGGGATTAAAACTTATTTGCCAGTCGTTAACTTTCTTAAAACGTTTACCGCCACCAAAGTACACACTAAGGTTATATTTCCCGTTACGATTTACAGGTGTTGCAGTGGTGGCTCCCTCACTACTGTAAGTTCTTATGGTAGTAACGCTGTTGTTTTCAAACTCAGCTCTAATGCCAGAGTATACATTTATTTGCGAAGCCTGAAAATACTTGTTGTAGCTTAAATTTAAATTATGGCTTTTTGATGGAACTAAAGTTGGGTTTCCCGTAAAGGAGTAAAGTTGAAAGCTCTTAATGGTGTTTGGTTGTAAATTATATATTGACGGTTGGTTAATGTTAACGTCATAGGAGAGCGAATAGTCGTAAAACCTCAATCTGCCAGAAGGCAAAAGATTAAAGTAATTTTGATTTAAATCTGGGATGCCTTCGTTAAAGGTGTTTTTAATTTGCAGCCACTCTGTAGCCAAGGCAATATCCAAGGAGATTTTTTTAGTAAAATCATATGTAATGCCCGTTTTTACTCGTTCTTTCCATTGGTTTCTAGTTAAATCAGAACTTTGGCTATCCAAAAAAACATCATATTGTTGCGTTATTGGGTTTAAATCATACGCTAAAATTTCTTGACCGTTTAAGTTATAACCGCCCGTAAACGTTAAATTTCCGATTAGTTTTTCTGTGAAAGGATACCGATAGCTTGCATCTAAATTTACGGAGGTTGATTTATTGTTATTGCTGTTCTGCCGTCTTACGTTTTCAGAATTAATGGTTGATGTATAAGAAGTTAAGTCAAAATTATTAATTCCAAAATTTCGGTCTGGATTAATGTTGATGTTATTGCTGATATTCAACGATTCTCCTTTCTTTTTAAGTCTTTTGTAAAAACTGAAAGAATGTTCAAACTGTGTTCGGTGGTAATTGTTATTGTTATCACCCACTGTTTTGTTTAGATCGCCAGTCGCGTTAAACCTGTTCGAAAAGTTATCTCCTAAACTGCGATTTTGGGCGAAATTAAGTTTGGGCGCATATCTGATTTTAACTGTACTATCTGGGTTCCACTCAATTAATCCGCTAATATTATGTTTGTTTTCCGTCCTGTCTGATCGGTAACTATTGTTTGAGAAAACCGTATCTGCAGTTAGAAATTGCTGGTTAAAAGAACTTTGATTGTTAAGGTTATTGCTATTATTGTAAAAATAAATAAGGTTTAATTTAAGTTTTTTTCCATAATCATTATTTAAATTAAAGCCTCCAGAAAACACCTTCTCTATTCCACCACCCCAGTTATTTCCTCCCAAATCAACGGATCCATTGTATAGAGCATCTCCGCCACTTCTGTTAAATCCACCCATTTCGCTTAAATCGTTTCTCGAAAAACCTGTTTTATTAAGGTTATTGCCAACCCCAATTACACTTACCTGCAAAGTGTCTCTAAACATATTGAACAATCCGCCAGATTCAAACCTGTCGTTGCTTCCACCGCCGGCATAAATTTTGCCAAAAATGCTTTTCTTAAACCTCTTTTTAAATTTAAGGTTGATGATTTTGCTCACATTTGCATCTTCAATTAAATGGTCTGGGTCATTTTCTCGGTCATCATAAATCTGCACTTTATCTAGCAAATCCGCATCTAAATTTTTAGAAGCCAAACGTGGGTCGTTCCCAAAAAACTCTTTCCCGTCAACTTTTAACTTAGAAACGTTTTTACCTTGGTAGGTGATGGTTCCGTCGTTATCAACCTGTACGCCAGGAAGTTTTTTCAACAACTCTTCTACCACCGCATTTGGGCGGACCTTAAAAGCTTCCACGTTAAAATTTATGGTGTCTTTATCTATTACTATTGGTGCTCTTTCGGAAGAAATTACTACTTCGCCCAAACTATGCGCTTGTAACTCCATTTTTATTGCACCAAAATCAAAGGTTTCGTTCTGTTTAAGATTCAAAACCTTTGCAAAAGTTTTGTAACCCATCATAGACGCAATTACAACAATTGAGTTATCCGAAGGCATATTCTTTAGATGGAAATCGCCGTTTTTTGTAGTTGACGTATATGCCACAAAAGAAGAATCTTTTAAGTTATTAATGCTAATGGTAACCATTTCTAGCGCAGAGTTATCAGCAGCATCGGTAATTTTTCCTTTGATTTCTGATCGGTTTTGGGCGTTTGTAGTTAAGCGAAACAAAATTAGGATAAATGCGAGTATATGTTTTTTCACTGGTAACGGTTATAGGTTTAAAAGGCAGGTTTTTAGTTTGAGGAAACTATTTAAAGCAAAAATATGATTTTATTTAGTTTTTAAATTGAAATATGTTGTTAATGTTTGTTAATTTATTGATAAGTCTTGTAAAAATTTCTCCATGTCTTTCGCTTTCCCGTTTAAAGAAATTTCGGAAAGGTTATCGGTACCCAAATTCTTAAAAGATTTAATTTTGTTATTTATCAAATTAAGTTTACTGTGATTTAATAGAGAATACTGAAATGACGAAATGTTACTAGAATCAATTTTTATTTCTTCTGCTTCATTGGCTAAAACTTTCAAACTGTCAAAGCTAACTTCTTCAACTGTTAGCATTACAGATTGTAATTTTAAAGATAGATTTTTACCCGTAATTCTGTTAACGCTATACGATCCAGCCTTTAGATTAAGAGATTCTAAATTGCCATTATTAATAGAGAGGATGTAGGCGTTCGGATCATAATTATATAATGTTTTTCCATTGAGTTTAAAAAAAGAGATATAAAGCGTGTCATTTTGTATTCTTGTTTTGACAATATCTTTATATCTGTTCAAAACGCTATATCCAGTTTCATTTTGCGTAGCGGTAAATTCAACTACCTTATTCATAAGCACATAAGTGCTACGGGTTTCATTTTTTGTTTCTATTTTTTTAGGATCTTGAGTTAGCGGATTCTCAACTGTCAAAAATAAATTGCCATCTACTACAACATGTTTAAAAGTTGCTGCTGTAAATACATAGTCTGAATGATACTCATAAATATTTTTAAAAAAAATGCCTTTGTTAAATTGCTGTTTTAACAGATACCCGTAAGCTACCATTGAAAGTAGAAGGCATGCAAATAAAACACTTAATAGTTTTGTACTAGTTTTCATTTAAATAAGTTTAAAGTTCAGGGTTGAAAATTCAAATTTCATTGTGTTTTTTATACTGATTTTCTATTTCAGAAAAATCAATATTCAGCATTTGCATTTTTTTGAATAGCTCGGGTAATTCTTCTTTTAAAAATTGCTCTTTCCGCATTTTTAAAATTTTAGTTGCGGATTGCTCTTGGGTAAAAAAGCCCATTCCTCTTTTGGTAAAAATAATATCCTGTTGCTGTAAATGATCATAAGCCCGCATTACAGTATTTGGATTTACTTCTAAAGCAACTGCAAGCTCACGCACCGAGGGGATTTTTTCTCCTTCCTTATATTCTCTTAATTGTATATGGTCACATACATAATCCGCAATTTGCAGGTATATGGCCTGGTTGTTATTGAAGTCCATAATTTCTTTTAAATTTTTAGTTTACTTCCAGCTCTTTTAATTTAAACCAGGTGATTATCCATAAAAAAGGTATAGCTAAAAGTAAAAGCACATAAAAAAACATGTTCTGATAAAGAGGTAGACCCACCTGCAAATAAGTATATTGAGAATTATATCTCATTTCACCAAACGGTTGGACATTCTGTGGTCCAACGAATGTTTGATCAACCTTTATAATTTTGGTGTAATTTAAAATGCCATCTTTTCCCAGATATCTTTCCTCCATTTTTATTCCTCCTTTAATTTCCCTAGGAAAAGACTGAGCTATTATTTTTGGGTAAAAATAAAAAATGCTTAGGAAGATAATACTAAGGATGCCTGCGGAAATGGGGACTTTATACTGTTTAATAAATACAGAAAGCATCAGTACCAATGTTTGCAGAATATAAAAAATGCTCATAAAAATAGCTTTATCAACATTGAAAATATAGGTTTCGTTAATACGGCCCATATAAGTGTTATCCAAATAATGTGCAAATCTTAATATAGGATATACAGTAATTATATAGATAATAGGAAACAAAATAGCACCGTAAATAATGCCACATACCAATTTTTCTAACGCTGTTGCAGGAAGTGTAAATATTTCTGTTCTTCCTTCCTTTTTATCCAGTTTGGAAAACAAGGTTAATGTAAACAAGCATCCGAAAGAAATCATACCGAGACCAAAAACTACTCCTTGTTCTTGCATTTTAAGTCCTTCACCAAAAAAAACAATGGTAACAAAAACAAAACTCATAATTCCCATTATAGCCAGTACCCCAAATAGGTACAGTTTCTTGTTTTCTATAAATTGCTTTTTCATTAGCAATCCAATTCTTGTAAAAGATATTTCCATGGGTTAATTATTGAAAAGTGAAATTATTTGTTGTTTTTCTGATAGTAGCGCATTAGAAAACATCTCCATATCTAAACGAGTGTGTTCATTGTTTGTGTTTACCGCTAAAACTGCATGTCCTTTTAAAGCACCTTCGCTATAAATCAATTGGTCAACTTCGGCCAACTGCATTACCTGTTTAAAAGCAATTTTTTGAGTGATGTTCTCTACTGATTGGTCTAAAATGATGTGTTCGTCCTCCAAAACCAAAACATGATCTATCAAACTATCTAAATCTTTTACTTGGTGGGTACTGATGATCATCAACTGGTCTGACTTTAAAGCACCGGCAATAATTTTACGGAACTGCTTTTTTGACGGAATGTCTAAACCATTGGTGGGTTCATCCATCAATAAAACTTTGGTTTGCGTAGCTAAGGCAAAACTTATCATCACCTTTTTCTTTTGCCCAAAGCTCATTCCATGTAAACTGTTATTTATAGGAATATTAAACTCCGCTAAAAATTTATCGAACAATGCTTCACTAAAATTTGGGTAGAAAGGTGCGTTGGTTTTTAAAAACGTTTTGATAGCAACGTTTGGTAAATCGAATTCTTCAGGCAAAAGAAAAATATCTTGTAAAAACGAAACTCTTCTTTCGCTTGGAACGCTTTGGTTAACTGATATAGTTCCTTGCTGAGGAAATAGCAAGCCACAAATCTGATAAAAAAAGCTAGTTTTACCTGCCCCATTTTTACCTAATAAGCCGTATATTTTTCCGGCTTGCATAGTTAGGTTTAGATTTTTTAAAACTTGATGCTTTTTGTAAGCAAAAGAAAGTTGTTTAATTTCTATCATGTTTTACAAGGTGTTTTAGTGTGTTACTTAATTAATACACTACAATTGTAAATAATTAAATTTGATTATCAAAATTTTTTTGTAAAAACATGAGTTTGATTAATAAAATGAGCCCCAGATAAGTAACAAATATTTACGCTAAGGACTAGCGTTAAGGACTGTTTCGATAGCTATCGAGAGGCCAGAGAAAAGTTTAAATGATAATTATTATCGAACTCAGAGTGTAAATAAAAATATTTATTAGGGGAATTCTAGCGTGATTTTACCCTAAATTTTTCAAAAGAATGGCGAATACTTTTTAAAGTATTCGCCATTTCTATTAAATTTGACTCGTTAATTAACATTTTTTAAATCCATCGCTATCGTATAAATTCTCCGCAAATGGTTCTTCAGATTCTGGAAAATAGTTTTTGTAAACTCCTAACTCGTAATCTCGGGTAATGTTGTTTTCCTTACTATACCTGCTCGTTGTCGAAAACCTGTTGTAATCAACATGGTGCGAAAAAACAATTTTTGCATCTTCGTCAATTTCTACCAAACCAATAGGCACAATTAAGTGATCGTCTCCTTCTTTATTCAGGAACTCGTGAACACCGTCTAATGCCCGCTTTGAATATGCTTCATGGCCTTCTTTAATTAAATCTTCATTAACTTCAATGTCCAAGTACACAACCCTTTGGGCTGCTTTGCTTACCAAAAGGCCATCCACTTCGCCAATTTCTCTGTGTGAAGCATCTTGTAACTTCCATCCTCTAACATCTGGATAATCGCTGGCAACTTTATAATCTGATAAGTCATGCAGATAGTAAAGGTCTTTATTTTCGTTTTTCATAATGTTCGTTTAAAATTAATAATTGTTCATCTTCTTAATCACGTCTTTAGCTGATTTGAAAAAACCTTTAACCGTTCCTTTTTGGTCTAAAGTCAGATCTTTAACATCAATCGCATTTGCGTCAGTCATCACTTTATTCACATCAGAACTTAAATCAGGAAATTTAGCTTGCTGAATAGATGTTAAGGCGCTACTAATTACCCTAGCAGATTCTTTAACATCGTCTGCATGTGTAGTAGATTCTTCGTTTTGAGTGATTTTGTCTGCCAACGCTTTTACTTTAGTTAAGTTCTCGCTAATATCCACGTCATTATTTTTCGCTGTTTCCCCAGTTGCATTAGCCAACTTTGTAAGCGCATCATGACTGTATTCGTGACTTAAAGACATATTTGCAGTGTCTTTTTCTATAAATATAATATAATCGGCAACTGCGTTTCCTGCAGGTTCATCGTGGTTGTGCATTGCAGTAGTATCGTCGCCATTACTTAATGGAACTACATTGCTTTTGTTGTCCTTAAAAAAAAGGAAATAAGCAGCCAGTGCCGCAATGATTAAACCAAGTAGGACCCAGGGCCAAATGGTTGTTTTCTTTTCAATTTTAATTTCTGCCATAATGTTTGAGATAAATAGTTAAAAATAATACAGTTGATTATGTCGTATAATCTGTTGGATAAACTATAAGAACCATGCCTAGAAAATAATAACCTGTGATTTTTGAGATGCTTTTATGCTTTAAGGTGAGCTGGGACACTTCTTTTAGTGTTTAAATAATAATTTCATAATTATACTTTCAGAGTTCCTTTAATTTAAAAATTGTGTGTTTTTACAGAAATTAATGTAGCAATAGCTTGTTAATTCTGATTTATTTAACATATTTGCATCTCCAAAAACAAGAGGGATTAGCTCATTTGGCTAGAGCGCTTCGCTTGGTTTGAAAGGGATGATTTGGAGGGAAGGTTAAAAACTATCGATTGAAATAAAAACTTGGGGGATTAGCTCATTTGGCTAGAGCGCTTCGCTCGGCTTGAAAGGGATGATTTGGAGGGAAGGTTAAAAAATATAGGTTGAAATAAAAACTTGGGTGATTAGCTCATTTGGCTAGAGCGCTTCGCTCGGCTTGAAAGGGATGATCGGAGGGAAGGTTAAAAAATATAAGTTGAAATAAAAACTGGGGGATTAGCTCATTTGGCTAGAGCGCTTCGCT
>JBBSQW010000020.1:0-63160 GCA_038243635.1 Sphingobacteriales bacterium | reverse complement strand
CCGCTTGCTAATCGGCTCAAAATTTATTTATCCGACTTGCCGATATGGGACTTTCACCCACTAGATTTTATCACTACTTTAGCTGTAGCAATGGAAGTGCATGCAAGGCACACACAGCAAATTTGTTCAAAAATGGCTGACGGTGGTTCAACTCAGGTTTTTCGTTATTAACTCTGATCTGTGCGGTGCGACAATGGTTCCTGCAAGCAATGCCATTTATGCACAAATTTTCAAAACGTTACACGCCATTTGAAAAACCCGAATGAAATGAAAATATCAGCAATTATATCTTTTTCGGCAATACTGCTTTCTTGTAATAACAATACTAAATCAGTTGAACAAAATGATGTTTTAAAAGACACGCTAAAAACAATTTCTGTTAACGAACTAGAATCCGACAGTACTAAAATTGATGAACATCAAAATGAAGTAATGAGTGAAGATGATATATATTTTAATGGAAAGTTAAAGAGATATTTTACTTTAACGGAATTCCAAAACGTATTTGGAAAAACTGACAGCATAAAATTAATGTCGGAGGTTGAGCCTTGCAATTATATTTTTGACAATGAAGATGGAAGTAAAGATATGGAAGATAAATATTTTTATAAAGATGGTTCTAGATTTGAAAATACCAACCAAAAAGTAGCTGTGGATGAGTTTAGATTTACAAAAGATAATTACATCTTGTTTAAAGGAATAGAATTAAACTCAAGAACAACAATAATTGATTTACGGAAGCTTTTTCCAGATGCAACAAAAAATATTGGAACTTTAGATGTTTATGAAGAAGGAAAATTACAAGTTATTCAATTAAGAGAGGATGAAAACAATGTTTCTGACGGGCATATCAAAATATTTATAAAAAATGGGAAATTATATTTTATGCATTGGTGGTTTCCATGCTAAAACACCGAATGCATAACATCGGTTATGCAACATGGCGTATTTTGTGTTAAATTGAAGATAATCGTTTATTACAAAATGTGTTGATTATTGGAGGTGTTCGCTATCTAATCTTCCACATCGCTAAGCCGAAAAACGTTACAATCAGTATTATGAAACATATTATACAAATAATATGCTTACTGACAGTTTTAATTGTAAGCTGTTCAAATTCTAATAAAAACTTAGGCTCTACAAATTTGGCAATTGATAGTTCAAAAAAAGTTACGACAAACGATTTTACAGATCGGAAAACAACGACTGCGTATTTGATACCAGTACCTATAAATTTACAACACAAGCACTAAAAAAATACAAAGCGAATATAAAATTCACTTGGGACGACATAGAAAAAGAAGCTAAAACTGTACTTGAAAATGGAGATACTTTGATTCTTCATATTGGCGGTTGTGACCATTTTTCATACGTTGCAACCTTACTTACCGATATTCCATTTATCGAAACGAAGACTTTGACAGAAAAATCATGTTGGCTTGCAAAAACATTTTTTGACAGCGGTTTTGACAGTAAATATGATAGCTGTATTTCAAAAGGGCTATTTAAAGAAGAAGAAATATCCGAAAAGAAAAACTTGAAGGCATATCAAATTATCGACCCAGACACTACAGCAACGAATATGATTTACGAAGGATTCCAGTTTTGGAGACTCAAAAACAAGACAAAAATCGTTATAAGTGGATATATTAATTAAGAAAAAACACTGGCGGTAACAGCAAATCTGTTAAAAAATGACCGACGGCCGTTTACGGTAAATCATTCGTTACTTACTTAATTTTAACCTATTAAAAAAAAGCAAATAACAATAGCACCTATGCTAAATAAAGGAAATAAAAAATCATTATTTGCTGTGATCATCATTGTATTCGGCATCTTGCTGTTTATGGATAGGTGTACTACCTATAATTTAACTACAGCAGATATCTTTAGATCAAAGACTTATAACGAATCTATAAGTTTAATGGCTAAACCACAATCAGAACATTATGAAATTGTTCCGCTTAAAGGTGATTTTCCCATTTTATACGATAGCATCAGCAATGAATTTTACGTTAGTAATAAGCATGGACTAACAAAATATGACCATCTAGGAAATTTGATGCTTTCAAATGATTTGGCTGGTGAAAAGTATACTTCTGTTTTTTATTTTGCCAATTTCACACCTTTTGTTTTTGCAGAAAATGGAGTCTATGATTTTTCTGGGAGCAAACTCATCTACAACAAATTCTCTGAAGTGCTAAATTCAAAAAATGAAATTAACGATGGGGATTTTAAAAGTCTTTTTGAGAAATATTATCAAAATGCAGATTTGGTGATGTACGATTCGGATAGAAATATAGAATTAGATAGAAAAACTCAGCCGATGTATTTCCGAATAAAAGGTAAATGGATTTTACTATTTGCACAGAAAGGCGAAACAAGGTTTACACACTTTGGAAGTAATGAGATGGAAGCTGATACCATTGGGCAAATAGATTTTAAGAATTTCCCGGCCAAATTTTCGGATAAAAGACTTATCGTATTAAAAAATCAACAAAACGGTATCTATTCGGCAAAGCAAATAAGCGAACAAATTGATGACGCTTATTTAAAAACGTACTACACACAAATATTAAAAGAGCAAAAATTTGATTACCAAACAACTAATGTAGTCAAACTAGTTTCTCGCAAAAAAGAAGAATACTATTTTACAGGCAGTATTTTAGATTTACCCGACTGGGTTGCACCATCTTTTATCAATGCAGGCTACTTTAAACTTTCCTATCGTGATGAAAATTTATTCTTCAAAGAAAAAGCAGTTAAATATTTTACGGATTCAAAGTGTAAGAACGATATTTACCTGTATGAGTTACCGAGGCATTTAAAATCAAAATCTAAAATTGCTTTTTTACATTACGCACTTGATATAGGTGGCTTTGCAGACGATAGAGAAGATGGAGTAGATCCAATTATAAAAAATAAGGGATTATACATCGTTAAACGAAAAAAATTACCTGTGTTCAGGAAATGAGGAATTTAGCATCAATTATTTTGAGATTTATTAGCCAAATCTCGGTCTTTTTCAAATCAAATAATGGGTAATATTGATATTTACATTAAAAAACCATTTAACTCAAAACAGCTACGAATGAGAATTTTAGTTTCCTTTTTGTTTCTTTTAGCACTTACATCTTGCAGTACAAAATATATTGAACAGGTAAATTCTGACAAAAAAACAAGGTTTGGTTTTGAAATAACTGCACCAAGCAAAGCGATCTATTTTGTAGAAAACAAAAACATTGGTGATAGTACTTCAAAGAATCATACTAAAATAGCTAACTCCATGTATAATAAATACGGACCAGCCAGAGATAATTTTTTTATTGGAACTACGAATGCCAAAGATTTCAAATTTAATTTGGCTAATAAAACCTATTATATAGCGGTTGAGAACCTGCCTAAAAAAACCGCAATGATTTTATTTGACGGAGAACACAAGCCAGTGGTTGTGTTTAATCCTAATAAGTATAACAGACTGATCAGCAAAATCAAATAAGGAAATCAACAATTAATCCTTTTTACCAAAAGAAACAATGAAATATTCTTTAAAAGTTTTGCTGCTTTAAGTTACTACTGGGTTTAATAATATTTTAACATCCAGCCGTTCGACATCTGCAGTAGAAAATGTCCAACTTAGAAATTAAGTGGATTTGTAATCCAAGAAAATGATTCAAAATTAAAAATATTTTTCTCTACAGTCGATTGATTTAGACTGGTTTATATATAATTTCCCTTTTATCTTTCCTACTAAAAATCTCCCAATAAGCTTCAGCAATTAAATCCGGATCAAAAAAAGTTCCCGGTTTTACAACACCGCCTATCGTAATTGTACCTACTGTAATACTATGCGCAGAAAGTTCATCAGCCAAAGTAAAAGTTAAATTTCGCAATCCTGCTTTACTGATGGAAGCAGAAGCTCTTGACGGGACTGGGTTTAACGCCAGCATTCCTCCAGTAAACAAAATGGTGCCGCTTTTACGTTCGGTCATTTCAGGGATAACCTGCTGTGCCGTAAGTAAAGCACCCACCACATTTACCTTAAAATCATTTATTAAATCTTCTGAACTTAAAACAGAAGCGTTATTGATGGTGTTAGCACCTGCATTATATACCAAAACATCTGGAGCGCCTTCCTCAGCTTTTATCTGGTCAAACGCAGCTACAATGGAAGAAGGAATAGAAACATCTGCAACAATGCCACGAACTTCTATGTTTTTTTTCTGAAGTGCAGAAACTTGGAGAGCCAATGATTCTTCCTTTCTGGCCAAAAGAATAACCTTAAACCCATTATTACCAAATTTTCTGGCGACGCCAGCACTTATTCCGGGCCCTGCCCCAACAATTACAACTACAGATTTACTCATAGCAATATTTTATTTCAATTTACAGAAAACAAGTTCAAAGATAAAACCGACTGAGCATATCACAAATAGCCGTCAGAGTTCAATTCTTTGTCTTATGCTTTGGCATATCGAAATATAAACAAAGTGGATTTGCAATCCAACACCTAAACAAATTTTTACATTTTATATTAATTTCAAACAATCCGTAAAGCATAGTTTTTAAAACACCTTACTCTATACTAACCATAACCTATCTAGCGCAAAGTATTAAACGGAATGGCAAAGGCATTCGCTAACTTGTGTTTGATGACAATTCCAGCAATCACACCCCTAGCTTACACCCAAGGCTGTAATGCTAAGACTTGCGCTAGTAAACGACCAACTTTTCGATATTCCAGTAAAAACCGTACGGAACAACCAACATGATAAAATTCAATTTAATTAAAGAAATTGAACGCCAATATTCCTAACTTTGATAATACAAATAACACGCAATTTAAGCTAATCCATTGAAACCCAAACTCATCATCCTCTCCGATTTATGGGGCCGAAAAGAATCCACATGGATTGCTTATTACGTTGACATTCTAGAAAAACACTTCGCAATCACTTATTACGATTGTTGCGAGTTAGGCGGAGTTGACATGTTAGATTATAATGAAGAAAGCTTGCACTCCCAGTTCATTAGCGGTGGTATAGAAAAAGCCATAGAAAACCTATGTCATTTAGAACGCTATCCAGTCAGTATATTAGGTTTTAGTATCGGTGGCTACATCGCTTGGAAAGCAGCTTTAGCAGGACTAAAAACCCAGCAAATCGTCGCTATTTCTTCTACACGGTTAAGAAAAGAAACCGAAAAACCAAATTCAAATATCACCCTCTTTTTCGGCGAAAATGATCCTTACCAGCCAACAGCTAAATGGTTTCAGGAATTCAAGATTAAAAAAAAACTCATTACTGGCGAAGGGCATGATTTTTACACCAATCCAGCTTTTGCAGAGTTATTGAGCAATGAAATCATCAAACGAATACCCAAACAAACACCTTAAATTTAGGTACATTTACAAATAAGCTATCCGTTAAAAAAACGGTATAGCTTATTAATAAAAAAATGTTTAGGCATCAAGGCAAACACAGAACTTTAAAACATAACCTACAAATTGCAGCGGTTTTATCCTTTGTTGCCGGGATTGTAAACGTAGTAGGTTTTTTAGCAATCACGCAGCTTACCACCAATGTAACAGGGCATTTTGCACTTTTTATTTACGACGTAGCCCATTTCGAATTCTGGAAAGGGACAGTCTATTTCCTTTATATTTTCTCCTTTTTGGCAGGTTCGTTTTCATCAGGTATGCTTATTGAAACATTCAGAGAAAATAAAAGACTAAACGTTTTTGTAATACCAACCGTAATTGAATGCCTCATCCTTATTTCAATTGCAGTGATTGGTAACCTTGCTCAATTTAATTATCCAAACGTAATTGCTTGTTTATTGCTATTTGCAATGGGTTTACAAAACGCTTACGTAACCAAAATTTCAAACGCAACCGTAAGAACCACACACCTTACCGGCCTTTTTACCGATCTGGGAATTGATCTTTCGCATCTTTTTTTCCAAAAGTCGGATCTCCAAAGAAAAAAGTTAAAGTCGGCCATTAAACTCCGGATCTACATCATTTCCTTCTTTTTTGCAGGCGGCTTAGTTGGTGGTTTTCTATATTCAAAACTCAATATGGAATTAAACACTTTGATTTTTGCAGCAGCCGTTTTATTGATCAGTCTGTTTTATGATGAGTTTAAGTATGAAATCATCAAAACAAAAAGGAAACATCGTTAAGGCAATTACCTACATCAAAATCCAAAAGCGCTAAAACATTTGCAAAGCCAAACGGTTTAGTAATTATGGAAAATAGAGATTTAAAAATCCAGCAACTCAGACCACAAATTGATTTCGGAGAAATCCCACAACCTTT
This sequence comes from Sphingobacteriales bacterium, assembly GCA_038243635.1. Taxonomy (GTDB): domain Bacteria; phylum Bacteroidota; class Bacteroidia; order Sphingobacteriales; family Sphingobacteriaceae; genus Pseudopedobacter. The sequence goes on along the minus strand of JBBSQW010000020.1, from coordinate 56,841 downwards.
AGATCGGTTTCAGGAAGTGCTGCGAGAAGTATTAAAATTTCAAAATGATATTTTGGTTCAGCTTTCCCTGCATTTTTTAGAAAAGAAATACAAAGGTTTCGCTATGCGAGATGGAACAATCAAAAGAGAATTGTTTTACAAAAGTCTAAAAAAAGACATCCCTTTTAAGAAGGAACTCATCGGCGTGGTTAACGGATTATTCACCAAAACGGAAATGAATTTTTATTTAGACAACCAGCAGGAAGTTAATAAACGTTTGGTAGAATTCATTTATAAAAGAGTGGCTGCGCAAATTATCTAAAGTCCTACTTAGACCTTATTGCTTCTACCGGGTCCAGCCTTGATGCCGAAAACGCTGGCCAAAAACCAGAGATTACGCCAATAATCACAGATATACTTATTCCTCTAACAATGTTTGCGGTATCTAAAACAATTGTTAAATCGAAACCATAGGTTGCTATTAATGTCCCTAGGTAAACAATTGCCAAACCAATTAATCCACCAATAATACAAAGAGCGATGGCCTCAAATAGAAACTGCATCAATATAAAGTAGTTTTTAGCACCCAAAGATTTTTGGATACCGATAATATTGGTGCGTTCTTTTACCGATACAAACATGATGTTTGCAATACCAAAACCACCTACCAAAATAGAAAAACCGCCAATAATCCAACCGGCAACATCCACAATTCCAAAAAGCTGATCTAACTGTCCCGATAAAATAGTGGTTTTATTCAATGCGAAATTATCTTCATCAACTGGTCTAATTCTTCTAATCGAACGCATTAAGCCTCTCAACTCACTTTCTACATCTGCAACGCTATATATCTCTTTTCCCCTAACCGTAATCTGCGGGTTATACCTATCGCTTTGCACATCCACTAAGTTTCTGGCGAAATTCAAAGGAATCAATAAAGTTTTATCAGATGAAACGCCTAATAAATCCTCTCCTTCACGTAAAAAAACACCTATCACAGTCACATTCCGACCCATTACTTTTACCGCTTTACCAGTAGCAATCTGGTTTGGAAAAAGCCCTTCTGCCAAATCTGCACCTATCAAACAAACTGGCGATCCGCTGTTAGATTCATTATCGGTGAAATACCTGCCTTCAGATAAGTCAAAATTCCAAGTTTTATCATAATCATGAGACGCCGCAGAAATCTGAGCACCTTCAATGCTATTACTCCTATATTTTAACGTTCGGTTTGGTAAACTAATCTGGTATGACATTCCTTCTGCCGTAGTCACCCTTCCTTTTAAAGCATCATAATCTCTTAAACTTGGTTCAGGGCGTTGCATATATTTCCACCAAGGATAATCTCCAAAACCGCCCCAAGGCCATTTTTGTATATAAACCGTTTTACTCCCCAGTTTATCTACGCTAGTTTGCAAATTACCTCTGAACGTATCAACCGCAGCAAAAACCGTAATAATGGTAAAAATCCCGATGGTAATCCCCAACAACGAAAGAAAAGTACGTGTTCGGTTTTGCCTAAGCGCATCAAACGCAAAAATGAAGCTTTCTTTGAAGAGTTTTAAAAATAGCATATTAGTTGTTTGACGCTGTTTGCGAAGAATAGTTACAATATCTGCAATTATTTTCCATCTCGAAAAGGATTTTAAATTTATCATCAATACTTGGGCATTCCCAGCACCAAAAGCTGGTCACGCTTTCCGCTATATCTTTTTGCTGAAAAAGCTAAAAAGGATGTCGCTTCAATCGTTAATGCGAAATCTAATAATCAAAAAAATCATTTAATAAATCCCGCTTTTGTTGTCGGTGATCACATCAATCAAAAGGAACAGTCTCTGACGTCTATTTGTAAAATATATCCAGCTCTTTGACCTCTTTGGTTAAAAAAATCGCTATCACAATCAATATCTCCAGAGCAAACGAGCTGACAACTTTGCTCGTGAGATTGCTTCCTATCCTCGGCATGATGAAATGAGTTAACATCAACTCTCCTCGACCCTTTTATAATCCAAATGCCTCTGTTATCGCAGTGAAAAAATCTGTATTCTTTGTGATTAAAAAAATACCTGATACTACAATCAACATCTTCCGCAACCAGACAATAAACTTTGCTCGTGAGATGCTTCCTATCGTCTGCATGACGCAATGGATTAACATCGACTCTCCTCAACCTTTTTATAATCCAAAAGCCTCTGTTATCTCTGTGAAAAACTCCGTGTTCTCTGTGGTTATCCTTAACCCAAAAGTCACCTAAATACCATTATAACAACTAATTAAATATTTGAAGATATTTTTCTTAAATTTGCGCTCCAAATTATTGTTTATTATATGAAGTTATCACAATTTAAATTCAACTTACCAGAGTCTCTTATCGCCCATACACCATCTGAAAGTCGAGACGAATCACGTCTAATGGTTTTAGACAAAAAAACAGGTAAAATAGAACACAAAATCTTCAAAGACGTTCTTGGTTATTTTGAAGAACAAGATGTGATGATCTTAAATAACACCAAGGTTTTCCCTGCTCGTTTATACGGAAATAAGGAAAAAACAGGTGCAACCATTGAGGTTTTCTTGTTAAGAGAATTAAATAAAGAACTTCGTTTATGGGATGTTTTGGTAGATCCAGCTCGTAAAATTAGAGTAGGTAATAAACTTTATTTTGGTGACGATGATTTACTAGTTGCTGAAGTAGTTGACAATACTACATCAAGAGGTCGTACCATCCGTTTCCTTTTTGACGGAACAGATGAAGAATTCAGACAGAATATAGAGATTTTAGGCGAAACACCGCTTCCAAAATATATTAACCGAAAGCCAACCGCTGAAGATAAAGAACGCTACCAAACCATTTACGCTAAAAACGAAGGTGCCGTTGCAGCGCCAACTGCTGGTTTGCACTTTAGCCGTGAACTGTTAAAAAGGTTAGAGTTAAAAGGCGTTGAATTTGCGGAAGTAACGTTACATGTTGGTTTAGGTACTTTCCGCCAAGTTGAGGTAGAAGATTTGACTAAACACAAAATGGATTCCGAGCAAGTGATTATCGAACAAAGCTCTGTGGATATTGTAAACAAAGCGAACGAAGAAAAAAGAAGAGTTTGTGCAGTAGGTACAACAGCAATGAGAACCATAGAATCTGCTGTTTCTGCAAACCACATGTTAAAGCCAATCAACGATTGGACTTCTAAATTCATCTTCCCTCCTTACGAGTTTAGCATTGCTAATAGCATGATTACCAATTTCCACACACCAGAATCAACATTATTGATGATGGTTGCTGCATTTGGAGGTTACGACCATGTAATGAAAGCTTACGAAGAAGCCGTAAAAGAGAAATACAGATTTTACAGTTATGGTGATGCCATGTTAATCATCTAAAAAATATAAAAAGACCGAAAATTTCGGTCTTTTTTGTTTACTTCGCTATTGTATGAGTAATCATTCTTTTTATGCCATTATAGTTGCCGGTGGCAGTGGAAGCCGAATGGATAGCGATATTCCCAAACAGTTTTTAGAACTGAACGGAACACCTGTTTTAATGCACACCATTACTGCCTTTCAGCAGAACCCACACCGGCCGAAAATTATATTGGTACTAGCACAAACCGATTTAGTTTTATGGCAGGAGTTAACGGTAAAGCATCACTTCAATATTCCTCATCAAATTATTACTGGCGGTACGGAAAGGTTCCATTCGGTAAAAAATGGACTGAACGCTATCGACCAAGAAGATGCTGTCGTGGCTATACATGATGCAGTGCGCCCATTAGTTTCTCAAAACACCATTAGTAATTGCTTTCAATCTGCAATTGAAAAAGGAAACGCGATTGCAGCTACTCCCGCAAAAGATTCGATTCGTACATTCATAAACGGCAAATCAGAAGCTTTAAAGCGTAGCGAGGTATATCTAGTACAAACCCCTCAAACATTTAAGTTAGCACAGCTTACGCAAGCTTACCAACAAGAGTTTGATGCTTTCTTTACAGACGATGCATCCGTAGTTGAAAAAGCAGGCTTTTTCATCAATCTTGAAAAAGGTGATGAGTTTAATTTTAAAATCACTTTTAAAGAGGATTTAAAATTGGCAGAAACCATTTTAAATAGGAGAGGCTAATATTAGGATACCATTTAGTGTAGCAACAGCCATTTCCAACTCGTGTTTCTCTATTTTCCCCAACCGTTTGACTAATCTGTCTTTTGAAATAGAGCGGATGTGAAACACAATTAGCTCAGAAACTTCTATTAAACCATTGTTTCCATTAGGTCCAATAATTGGATTTCCTTGATAGTTTTTAATTTTTGTGGTAAGTGGGGCAGTGATTGCAACTTGCAGATATTAATTGAGCATATTCCCGCTGAGGATCACAATTGGACGGTAACCAGCCTGTTCACTACCTTTAGTTGGATCTAAACTGGCATACCAAACTTCTCCTTGTTTCAATCTTTTAGCTGTCTAAAGTATTCTCCCATCCCTTCTTCTGCCATACTCAATATGTTATCGTCATCCTCGGCATTCCTGTAAGATTCAACATACTCTGCCTTATTGAGCTGATCTAATTAGATTTCTAATGCTTTTTCTATCAGCTTATTTTTCGGAAGTTTTAACGCCTTTGCTTTATCAGAGAGCATTTTCATCAAATCTTCGGGATTGTGCTTGTGAATGTTATTATCTGCTTTTTGGTTAACAAACAAATTTACATTTTATATTTATAAATCATAAATAAAAAAAAGCAAAACACCAATGGTATTTTGCTTTCTATGTTCGTTTTAAATAATTTGATTAAGCGCCTCTTATTACTCTTAATAAGATTGCTATAATTGCAATAACTAAAAGAATGTGGATTAAGTTTCCTCCAAAAGGAGATACAAATGCACCTAATACCCAAATGATAATTAAAACAACTGCAATTAAATAAAGTAAATTTCCCATGATCGATTTTTTTATAAAGTTTAACAATAATATATATGTTATGCCTTATCTAAAAGTAGACCAATTGTCACGGAATAATCTAAAAACATGCTCAAACGCTATTCAGAGCGTTTGGGTCAAAAATCAATTGTACAAAATTTAATACAAAAAAAAAGACTCAAATAGTTGAGTCCCTTTTTTTAGTATTCATCTTCGTTAAAGAAGAAGTCATCCTTGGTTGGATAATCTGGCCAAATTTCTTCAATGTTTTCATAAGGCTCACCGTCATCTTCCAATGCCTGTAAGTTTTCTATAACTTCTACCGGTGCACCAGAGCGAATTCCGTAATCGATTAACTCGTCTTTGGTTGCTGGCCAAGGAGCATCTTCAAGATGTGATGCTAATTCTAATGTCCAATACATAATCCTAGAATTTGTGTTTTAATGATTTGCAAAACTAAATTAAAATTTAAGCTTTACTAAAAAAGTTTTCAACATTTTTTAAATCCTAGGGATCCAAATATTCTCCTCGTTTTTATTATTAAAAACTACCTTTCTACTTAAAGTAAAAAGATAATCAGAAAGACGGTTCAAATAGATAATAACTTTCTCATCTACCCACTCTAACTCTGCTAAATGCACAACTTGCCTTTCTGCTCTACGGCATACACATCTAGCAATATGACAATAAGATGCCGTTGTATTTCCACCAGGCAAAATAAAATGCTTCAATGGAGGCAAAAACGTATTCATCTCATCCATCTGATTTTCTAGCAATTCTATATCTGTGTCTAACAAATCCGGAATTTTCATTCTTGATTTCTCTGGATCAGACGCCAATGTTGAACCTACTGTGAATAACCGATCTTGAATCTCTTTCAAAATTTCTTGGTCTTCTAGTAAAATATCTTGGTCTTTTATTAAACCTATGTAAGAATTCAACTCGTCAACAGTTCCGTAGCTTTCTATTCGTAAATGATGTTTCGGCACTCTTGTACCTCCAATTAACGATGTGTATCCTTTATCACCAGTTTTGGTATATATCTTCATAATTATTGTAATTTTTTTCCTTAAAAATCTCTTTCAACCAAATCACTTGTAACCCTAACAAGCTAATCGAAAAATTGTTCAACAAAAAAAGGCGAATTAAAAAACTCGCCCTTTTTACATAACTTCTGAAAAAACTATAAGTCCTGCATTTTAGACTGAACTGTTCTAATATCAGGATTTTGATAATCTTCTTCAATCAGCCCATCTCGCATCCGCACAATCCGGTGAGCATGTTGTGCAATATCCTCTTCGTGGGTAACAATAATAATGGTATTTCCTTTGGCATGGATGTCCTCAATTAAGCCCATTATTTCTATGGAAGTTTTAGTATCTAAGTTTCCGGTTGGCTCATCGGCCAAAATAATAGAAGGATTATTAATTAATGCTCTCGCAACTGCAACTCTTTGCCTTTGTCCGCCCGAAAGTTCATTTGGCTTGTGATGCACCCTGTTGCCTAAACCAACGTTTTCTAAAGCTTGTATTGCTCTTTCGTCACGTTCTTTTCTTTTGATGCCTGCGTAAATTAAAGGTAGCGCTACATTATCCTGTGCAGATGAGCGAGGTAATAGGTTAAAAGTTTGAAAAACGAAGCCAATTTCTTTATTCCTAACCTCAGCCAATTCACTATCAGTCATTTGGCTTACATTAATTCCGTTTAAAATGTATTCGCCTTTAGTGGGCGTATCTAAACAGCCTAACAAATTCATCAACGTTGATTTTCCCGAACCTGAAGGTCCCATTAAAGCTACAAACTCTCCTTTATTGATAATTAAAGAAACAGATTTTAAAGCATGAATAACCTCAGTACCAATAACGTACTTACGTCCTAAATCTGTAATACTAATTAGTGGTTCCATTTTTCCTTTTCTATTCAGACCCGCAAAATGTGCTTTTGTTACGGTACCGTGGTAACTATTTCTGAATCACTTTTGAAACTTTAATGTACTCCTCATTTTTTAAAGGCGCATTTTTCAAAGCTTCTTCACGAGTTAATTCTTGAATTACTACATCAGGACGTAAAACGTTAACCGCATCGTTCATGTAAATTAAAGGTTTCACGCCAGACGTATCTAACTCGTTCAACTTCTCCATAAAGCTCAAAATCTCACTCAATTCTTCAATTGACCTTTCTTTTTCAACCTCAGTTAACTCTAAACGAGCTAAATGCGCTATTTTATCTACTGTTTCTTTATCTATTTTCATGTAAAAAAGTTTTTGAGTCAGAAGTCCGCTGTCCGCAGAATTTGACTCCTAATTTTTGATTTAATCCTCAAAACCACTATCCCATCCAAAACCATTCCTTAAACAAACGACTCCTCGCAAATCCTTAATACGTATTGGCTATCATCTCAGACTTCGGACTGCCGACTTCCATCTGCGGACTTAACCGACTTAAAACTCGTAATCAAGCTTCGATTTTATCTTTTCAAAAACTAGATCTCTTAAAAGTTCATCGTCTTTAACGGTGAAGCCTGAAACAGCTATAGGTTTATGTACGCAAATATGCGAAACTCCCGGCTTGCATCCATATTTTATCCCATCATCCCACCAAATTTTCCAATTATCTTTTAAAGTTACCGGAATTATCGGGATTTGATGTTCTATCGCTAATCGAAATGGTCCGTTCTTAAACTCATGCAAAATTGGCGGATACTCCTCTCCTATCTTCCCTTCCGGAAAAATTATTGGTGACATACCTTCCGTTATTCTTTCCGACGCTTTTTTGAAAGCCCTAAAAGACGACATTTTACTTCCCCGGTTTACTGGAATATCAATCGTTTGGAAAAAAATTCGAGTTACCGGATTTCGAAGCAGCGATTCTTTTCCCATAAAAAAGAAATTTCCTTTAGCAACAATGCTCATGGTAAAAATATCAAGGTTAGACGCGTGATTTGGGCAAATGATGTAAGTCTTACTCCAGTCTATCGCTTCCTCGTATTCAACTTTATAAAAAATACCAGTCAATACAGAAGGCACAAATGCACATATTTTTCTAACAAAATTTAATTGCGGATAAGTGCTTTTCCTCCTCGATAAAAAATAGACAAACGGATAAGTCAGTATAAAAATCACAGCCACCATCGCTAGGTGCCAGTACCTCATCATCTGCCTTAAAATTTGTTTCATCGCTCTCAAAAATAGAAATTTTCTGTACTTTCGTCGCATTATGGAAACTGTTGTTAGCGGAATTAGATCTACAGGTAAGTTACACCTCGGAAATTATTATGGTGCAGTGCGCAATTTTGTACAAATGCAAAATGAACATAATTGCTTTTTCTTTATTGCTGATTATCACTCATTAACTACGCACCCAACACCCAGCGACTTGCATGGAAACATCAAACAAGTTTTAGTTGAGTATTTAGCGGCAGGTTTAGATCCAGAAAAAGCAACTTTATACATCCAATCCGATGTTCCAGAAATAGCCGAACTATATTTATATATGAATATGAATGCTTACTTGGGCGAGTTGGAAAGAGGCGCATCTTTTAAAGACAAGATTAGAGCAAACCCAAATAATGTGAATGCTGGCTTATTAACCTACCCAGTATTAATGGCGGCAGATATTTTAATACATCATGCTACTAAAGTGCCCGTAGGTAAAGATCAGGAACAGCATTTAGAAATGACCAGAACCTTTGGTAACCGTTTCAACAACCTATACCAAACAGCATATTTTAAAGAGCCTTTTGCATTTAATTATTCCAAAGAGCTTATAAAAATCCCTGGCTTAGATGGAAAGGGAAAAATGGGGAAATCTGAAGGCGAAATGAATGCAGTTTATTTATCAGATAGTCCAGAAATCATCAGAAAAAAAGTGATGAAAGCTGTTACGGATGGCGGACCGTCTCACGATAATCAAGAGAAACCACAAGAAGTGCAAAACCTTTTTGATTTGATGAAGGTGGTTTCTTCTGCGGATACTTTAACACATTTTGAGGAGCTTTATAACAAATGCCAAATTCGTTATGGCGACTTTAAGAAAGCTTTGGCAGACGATATGATTGTTGCAACACAACCAATCCGTGAGAAAATTGATCATATTTCTGGCGATACCGTATTATTACGTCAAGTTGCTAAACATGGCGCAGCAAAAGCAAGAGAAAGCGCACAAAAAACAATTAAAGAAGTAAGAGAAATTATTGGTTTTAGAAACTTTTAGTAGCTTAATACCGTTAAATCCCTTTATTAGAAATCATTTTTATGCATATAGCTATAGTTGGTAACATTGGTGCAGGTAAAACGACACTAACAGAATTGTTAGCGAAAAATTACGGATGGGAAGCAATGTACGAAGCCGTTGACAACAACCCTTACCTCGAAGATTTTTATAGTGATATGAAAAGATGGAGCTTTAACCTGCAAATTTATTTTCTGAATAGCAGGTTTCAGCAAATAAAAGAAATTCAGAAGGGCAGTAAAACCATTGTGCAGGATCGTACAATCTATGAGGATGCGTACATTTTTGCTGAGAATTTACACGATATGGGTTTAATGACCACTAGAGATCATGACAACTATCGCTCGATTTTCAGTAGCATGACTTCTTTTATTAACCCGCCAGATTTGTTGATTTACCTAAAAGCCTCAGTACCAACCTTGGTAGAAAATATTCAGAGACGAGGAAGAGAGTATGAAGCTGGGATTAGAATAGATTACCTGCAGAAGCTAAATGAAAAATATGACACTTGGATCAAAGGATATAAAGAGGGTAATTTATTGATTTTAGATAAGGATAAACTCGATTTTACCAACAACCCTGATGATTTAGCGTTTATTATAGAGAGCGTTGAAAGAGAAATTAACGGACTTTTTAAATAATATTTGCCGATGAAAATTTTAGGTATCATTCCAGCAAGATTTGCTTCTACCCGTTTCCCAGGAAAACCCCTGATTGATTTGGCAGGTAAAACTATGATACAAAGGGTTTACGAGCAGGCAAAAAAAGCATCTTCTTTAGCAGAAGTTGTGGTTGCTACAGATAGCGAAGAAATTTTCAAAGCAGTACATGGTTTTAAAGGAAACGTAATTATGACATCGGACAAGCACCAAAGCGGTACTGACAGATGTGCGGAAGTTTGCGTAAAGCTAACGGGCTACGATGCAATCATTAACATACAGGGCGATGAGCCATTAATTGACCCTAAACAAATTAACTTATTGGCAAACTGCTTTAACGATATTTCTACAGATTTAGCAACGCTGATTAAAAAGATAAGTACTCAAGAAGAGCTTTTCAACTTCAATACGCCAAAAGTCATCATTAATAATCGCTCAGAAGCGATTTACTTTAGTCGCCAAGTAGTTCCTTATTTAAAAGACGTAGCACCGGAAGATTATTTATCAAAACATACTTTTTATAAGCATATTGGTATTTACGGTTACCGAACTACCACACTCGGTATTATTGCTAGCATGAAGTTAGGCAGCCTAGAATCTTCTGAAAAATTAGAACAACTCCGCTGGATTGAAAATGGCTGCAAAATTAAAGTCGCTATAACCGAAACAGAAAGCTTGGCGATTGACAGTCCGGAAGATGTAAACAAGGTATTAGAGCTTTTAGCGAAGCAAAACTAAGCCTCACTCACCCATTGTTTTGCCGTTTCCTCTTCATTTAATGTAAAGCCTTTTGCTTTACCCGGCGTAATAAAAGAAAAACCATCGGTAAACTTTTCAACGGCACTTTCATCGGTCACTACAGCAATTTTATTCCATTTAGTAAAATTTTTCATTCCGGCCAACATATCCTGGGTCCACGCACCAGTTGTCCAGTTTTTAACTTCTGTTCTGAGTACTAATAAGTAATTAATTTCATCGTATTTTTCGACGTTTCTCTCTAAAGCTGGGAGTAGTATATTCTTTAAATCGTCTGCAGTAACTTCATTTGTTGCTTCTATACCAACAACTTGGTCTGGAAGGTTTTCAATAATCTTTAACATAAAGCAAATTTTAAATGATGATTAAATCGTTTAAAACTAAATATCAAAAACTTAACCAAGATCCAAAAGTCTTACGAATCTTTAACGAACAGTCTCTTTAATGATGAACTCAATAAACTCGTTGCGCTAAACCTAACTCTGCAATGGTCTTTGTTTTACCATTCCCCCATAAGTATCGTCAACAGTATGCATTACAATGAACGCCTGCTTATCAATATTCTTCACCATATTACGAAGCTTTGTTACCTCCAACCTGGTTACTACGGTAAATACAATTTTCATGTCAACCTCGTCAGGGCTTAGGTTTTTTGTATAGCCCCTTTCTCCTTTATAAATCGTTACCGCTCGTCCTAAAATTTTAGTGATAGCTTGCCGTATTTGTTCGTTTTTAGAAGATATTATGGTAACACCGATATATTCTTCCACACCGTGAATAATAAAATCGACAGTTTTGGATGCCGAGAGATAGGTTAAAATTGCATAAAGGGCCGTCTCGATGTTAAGCATCCAAGCTGCTACACCAAAAATTACAATATTGAAGAGCAAAATAATATCACCCACGCTCAAACTCACGTTCTTCGAGATAAACAAGGCTAAAACTTCTGTTCCGTCAATAACTGCCCCGCCCCTAATACTCAAACCAATACCCGCACCTAAAAAAAAGCCACCAAACACAGCAATCAACAATTTATCTGAAGTAACAATTGGAAAAAAATCGAACGAAAGCATCAGTGATAAACCTGCAATTGCTAATACCGTTTTTATTGCAAAATTTTTGGAAATCTGTTTCATTCCTAACAACACGAACGGAAAATTTACCAGTATCACAATTAAACTTAAACTAATGCCAGTTTTTATGTTTAACAACAAGGCAATTCCCATAGTACCACCATCCAAAAAATTATTCGGTAATAAAAAACTTTTTAGTCCAAAAGCGGCAGACGTAATGCCTAAAAGAATTAATGCTGTCTCCTTAAGTATTGTTGGTAAATGCGCTTTTCGGTATGCAAATTGTAACCTTCTTTTTAATCCCATATTTAACAAATATAAAATTCCCTACTTAAAAAAGAATTGGTATTTGCACCAAACCACACAAAATGACAATCAAAAGCATTAACCCCACAAACGGAATTCTAATCAAAACTTATACAGAGCTAACTGCTGACGAAATTAAACAGAAGATAAACGCAACAGATACAGCGTGGACAAAATGGCGTAAGGTAAGTTTTAGTGATAAGGCAAACTTAATGTTAAACCTTGCAGCTTTGTTAAACTCCAAAAAAGCTTTACTTGCTAAAGTGATGAGTTTAGAAATGGGAAAACCGTTAAAAGAGGGTATTGCGGAGATTGAAAAATGCGCTTCGGTATGCGACTACTACGCCAAAAATACAGAAGCCTTTTTACAAGATAAACTAGCTGAAACCGATGCTAGCAAAAGTTATGTAAGCTACCAACCTTTAGGTGTGATTTTGGCCGTTATGCCTTGGAACTTTCCTTTTTGGCAGGTATTCAGATTTTTAGCGCCCAATTTGATGGCAGGTAATTGTGGATTATTAAAACATGCTTCTAATGTTTCGGAATGTGCACTTTTGATAGAAAAATTAGTGTTGGAAGCCGGTTTTCCAGAAGACGTTTTCAGCACTCTGCTGGTTTGTGGTAAAAATGTGAACCAAATTATAGAAAACCCATTGATTAAAGCCGTTACATTAACGGGAAGCACAGCGGCTGGTAAAAAAGTTGCCGAAAAAGCTGGTTCCGTGTTAAAGAAATGTGTGTTAGAGCTCGGCGGAAGCGATGCTTATATTATTTTGGAAGATGCTGATTTGGAAAAAGCAGCGGAAGCCTGTGCAAACGCTAGATTGGTTAACAATGGGCAAAGTTGTATCGCCGCAAAGCGATTTATTGTTGTTGAATCGGTTTTAAAAGAGTTTATCCAATTACTCCTAACAAAAATCAAAGCCAAAAAGACCGGTGACCCGTTGGATGACAATACAGATTTAGGACCGATGGCAAATACTAAATTGCGAGACGATTTGCATGAACAAGTAAAACAATCTTTAGCATTAGGAGCTGTATGTGTTTTAGGTGGAGAAATCCCAACTGGCGAAGGTGCTTTCTATCCCCCTACCATCCTCACAAAAGTTAAAAAAAGTATGCCTGCTTTTGATGAAGAATTATTTGGACCGGTAGCGGCCATAATTTCAGCAAAAAACGTAGAGGAAGCTATTGAACTCGCAAACGATTCTCAATTTGGACTTGGCGGTGCTATTTTCACTAAAAACGAAGCTAAAGGAAATGACATTGCAAGAAATGAACTACAGTCTGGAAGTGTGTTCATAAATCAGGGTGTAAAATCTGACCCAAGATTACCGTTTGGAGGCATTAAACAATCGGGCTATGGAAGAGAGTTAGGATTACACGGTTTATTGGAATTTATGAATATCAAAACTATTTCTATTAAATAAACGAGTTATTTACCTAAGATCCGATAAAAGTTGTTTTGATTTTTCAATTTGCGACATGATGTCTCGTTTATAACCAGATTCTTCTAAAACTCTTTGAAAATCTGAAATGGCCGAATTACAAGCGCTTATAGCAATAGATTTACTATAAACATCTGGTATCCTTTGACTTTTGTACACGGCGTATTCTTGATAGGCTAAGCCCCTGTTTTGGTAAAGTTTATAATCATTAGGTGTTAAATCTAAAGCGGACGAAAAATCTTTAATTGCACCACATACTAATCGTTCACGTTCTGGCGATTTGGCTTCTTTAAAAGTTGATGCAAACAAAAATTTTGCTTTACCACGATAGTAATACGCCGCGGTTTCAGTAGGTTTCATAGCTATTAAACGGTCAAAAGAATCGATACATTTCCTGTATTCTGCCGCATGGTAATTAGAGTAACCCATTAACCACAAAGCATTCATGTTGCTACGATCATTTATATACGCTTTCTCAAAATAACCTGCCGCAGTGGTAAATTGTCCGGCTGTCATGGCCTTTTGTCCTAATCTTTCAAACGGTGTTTGCGCAACGGCAATATTTGTTATTAAAGAAATTCCAGTTAAAACTAAAATAAATTGTGTTTTCATGTTTCAGCAATACTTCCTATCAAAAATAAAATTATACATTAATAACGTATTTAACAGGTAAATATTTTGCATAATTGGTACTGACGTAATTTCACTTTTTTTTGTTAATAAACGTTGATTTTTTAATTATTTATCACATAAAATCTTTTAGAGTCCATTGGCATAAAGCTTGTAAATTATAGTTCAGCATATTGTTATAGCATAAATTGCAGTTTGACCTGTCAATTTGGCGTTTCATCATAAAAAAAATACATGAGCAACTTTGATCAGTTCGATTTCAATCACGCATTACCTCTTATAAATGAAGATACTGAGTTTTTTCCTTTAATGTCTCCGGAAGATGAGGAAGAAATGAATAATGAGCAAACTCCAGAAATCCTCTCTATTTTACCTTTACGCAACACTGTTTTATTTCCTGGAGTGGTAATTCCTATCACAGTAGGTAGAGATAAATCTATCAAACTGATAAAGGACGCCTATAAAGGTGATAAAATAATTGGGGTTGTTGCGCAAAAAGACGTAAACATTGAAGACCCTACTTTTGACCAGCTAAATAATATTGGTACTGTTGCAATAATTGTAAAAATGTTGCAGATGCCCGACGGAAATACTACCGTAATTATTCAAGGGAAAAACAGATTTAAACTGGGCGAACAAACTCAAACCGAGCCCTATCTTAAGGCAAGCGTAGAAAAGTTTGAGGAAATACGCCCCAAGTCTGACAAAGAATTTAAAGCAATGGTATCTTCTGTTAAGGAACTTGCCATGCAAATCATCCAGTTTTCTCCAAATATTCCTTCTGAAGCAGCTATTGCGATAAAAAACATCGACAGCGTTCCCTTTTTGATCAATTTTATATCATCAAATATGAACGCCAGCGTTGCCGATAAGCAATTGATGCTGGAAGTTGCAAATCTGCGTGAAAGAGCCACGATGGTTCTAAGCCATTTAAGCATGGAACTGCAAATGTTGGAACTTAAAAATCAGATCCAAAGCAAAGTAAAAGTTGATTTAGACAAACAACAACGTGATTATTTCTTAAATCAGCAGTTAAAAACCATACAAGAAGAGCTGGGTGGTAACTCTCCAGATATGGAAATTGATGACTTAAGGTTAAAAGGCAGAAAGAAGCGTTGGAGTAAAGATACGGACATTCATTTTAATAAAGAGCTTGACAAATTAGCTAGAATGAATCCAGCTGCAGCCGATTATTCGGTACAAATCAATTACTTAGAAGTGTTACTGGATTTACCTTGGGCAACTTTTACTAAAGATAATTTTGATTTAAAAAGAGCACAAAAAATATTAGATAAAGACCATTACGGATTAGATAAAGTTAAAAAACGAATTATTGAGTACTTAGCCGTTTTAAAGCTGAAACACAATATGAAAGCACCAATCTTGTGCTTGGTTGGCCCTCCAGGAGTTGGTAAAACATCTTTAGGAAAGTCAATTGCTAAGGCTTTGGGACGTAAATATGTGCGTATGGCTTTAGGTGGAATTAGAGACGAGGCTGAAATTCGCGGCCATCGCAAAACTTATATTGGTGCAATGCCAGGTCGCGTGATTCAATCTTTGAAGAAAGCGGGCTCATCAAATCCTGTTTTTGTTTTGGATGAGATCGATAAAGTTGGCAACGATTTTAGAGGCGACCCATCTTCTGCCCTTTTGGAGGTTTTAGATCCTGAGCAAAATAACGCTTTCGCGGATAACTTTGTGGAGTTAGATTATGACCTTTCTAGCGTAATGTTCATCGCTACGGCAAACTCGTTAAGCAACATTCAGCCAGCATTGTTGGATAGGATGGAAATTATTGAAGTGAACGGTTATACTATTGAGGAAAAGGTTGAAATTGCTAAAAAACATTTATTGCCGAAGCAAAAAGAAGCACATGGTTTAAAAGCTAAGGATATTTCTTTGAAACCAGCAATCATCGAAAAAATTATCGAAGATTACACCCGCGAGTCTGGTGTACGTAGTTTAGAGAAAACTCTAGGTTCTGTAGTGCGTGGCGCTGCTACAAAAATTGCGATGGAAGAAGAATATAATACCAATTTCTCTTATGAAGAAGTCCAAAAAGCACTTGGCCCAGCGTATTTTGATAAAGATGCTTATGAAAATAACAACGTTGCAGGTGTAGTAACTGGTTTAGCTTGGACTTCTGTAGGTGGCGATATTCTTTTTATTGAAGCTAGTTTAAGTCCTGGAAAAGGAAAGATTACCTTAACAGGAAACTTGGGCGATGTAATGAAAGAGTCAGCAGTAATTGCGTTGGCCTACATTAGAGCACATGCCGAAGATTTAGGTATTGATTTCCGTGTTTTTGATCAGTGGGATTTGCATATTCACGTTCCGGCTGGCGCAACACCAAAAGATGGTCCTTCTGCAGGTGTTACCATGTTGACCGCGTTAACCTCAGTATTTACTCAAAAACAAGTGAAAAAACATTTAGCGATGACTGGCGAGATTACCTTGAGGGGAAAAGTTTTGCCTGTGGGCGGAATTAAAGAGAAAATTCTAGCAGCAAAAAGGGCAAATATTAAGGAAGTGATTTTGTGTAAATCAAACCAAAAAGATATTTTGGAGATTAAAGCAGATTATATTAAGGATATGAATTTCCATTATGTTACTGATATGTTAGACGTAGTGAAGCTCGCTTTGATGCCTAATAAGGTTAAAAATGCCTTGAATATTGTTTACCGTGAGGATAAAAAATCAGAAACGTTAAGTTAGTAGTTAAAGCACTAATAAATGATTATTTTTAAAGCCGAATCTTTTCGGCTTTTTTTATGCGCTTTATTTTTATTTCCGCTTTTCTTTTTTTACTAACGCTTCAAGGTTTTTCTCAAAAAACGTATTATCAGAATGAACTCGGATTTCGTTCCGATAACGATGCCTATTTAGGAACTAAGCAAGATCGTTATTACACAAACGGTCTTTTTATCCATTTTAAACGAGCCTTAGAAAACAAAAAAGATAGCACTACCAAGAAAATTTGGGCAATAAACTTAGGTCATGAAATG
Organism: Sphingobacteriales bacterium; assembly: GCA_038243635.1. Taxonomy (GTDB): domain Bacteria; phylum Bacteroidota; class Bacteroidia; order Sphingobacteriales; family Sphingobacteriaceae; genus Pseudopedobacter. Next base: position 39,846 of record JBBSQW010000020.1, on the reverse strand, counting down.
TACAATGCCAAAAGTGGCCGAATTACCGCAATCGAAAACGTTGACCGCCCATTTGCCTCCTATTTATACGGCGGAGGAAGTTTACAGTGGCTAAAACTAAATGAAAATAGCTTGAAATTAGAAGTTCAAGTTGGCACAATTGGTCCAGCGGCGTTGGGGAAAGAGGTACAAACTGTATTACATGAAATCGTTGGTTTTTACGAAATTTCTGGCTGGCAATACCAAATTAAAGACGAATTTAGCGTAAACACAAAGCTGAACCTACATTATCTTTTATTTAGAAACAAAAGTAAAAACATTGACTTTTCTTTACCTATAAATGCGAGCTTAGGAAACACTTTTACGGGTTTAGATGCAGGAATTTTATTTAGAACTGGTAATCTTAACCCCTTTTATCACTCTGTTGCCACACAAAGCAACATCGCCACTAAAACCGAACAAGGATTGAAAGCAAAAGAGTTCTACTTTTTTTTAAAACCATCATTAACTTATGTAGCTTATAACTCAACCATACAAGGTGGTTTATTTGTAAAAGATAAAGGTCCGGTTGTTTATAAACCAAATCCTTTGGTTTTTGCGCAGCAAATTGGAGCTTCCTACGCTAACCACAGATGGACTGTTGATTTATCTGTGATTTTTAAAAGTAAAGAGTTAAAGGCTGCTCAAAAATCGGAGCAATATGGTACTGCAGCATTTTATTATCGCTTTTAGTAATCGTGGTCACTACTACGATTAATTTTTTTGAGTGCTTGTTTCCTTTTACTATTCAAACGTTTTTGTACGGATGCAAAACTAGGTTTAGATTTTTTTCTTGGTTTTTCAACGATTAAGCTATTCTCAATTAAATACCACGCTTTATTTACAGCAATTTCTTTATTTCGCAATTGCGAACGGTCTTCCTCCGCAGTTACAGAAAAAACACCATCATTGTTTATTCTGTTCGCTAATTTCAATTTAATTCGAGTTAGTTCCTCTTCCGAAAAGGTTGTACTTGCATCAACTTCCCAAAGCAATTCCACTTTGGTTTCCACCTTATTAACGTTTTGCCCGCCTTTACCACCGCTTCTCGAAGTTTTAAAGCTAAACTCCTTTTGTAAAAGCTCTTTATTAAATTTCATAATTAAAGCTAAATTAGCCATATCATGTTTAAAAAGACTTGCTTCCTGCTTTTTTGTACAATATTTCTTACTAATAGATTTTGCGATGCACAAATTGGAGGGAAAGGGGTATTCCGTTTTCTAAACTTACCAAACTCCGCAAAAGTCGCAGCTTTAGGTAATGCCTATCCTATGCAAATTGATGCTGATTTTGAGGAGACGTTTTCGAACCCATCTCTACTTACAAATTCACATCAAAAAACGCTAGCTTTAAATTACAGCAATTATGTCGCTGATATTAATTTTGGGAACATTCAATATGCGTTAAAACTTAAAACAAACCAGACCCTATCTTTAGGTTTAATGTTTATCAATTACGGCAATTTTGATGAATATGATGCTACTGCGGCCCCAACAGGTGCTAATTTCACAGCTGGAGATTACTTATTAAATATAGGCTACGCTAAAAATTGGAAAAATAAAATTTACTACGGTGCAAACGCAAAGCTAATTTACGGTTCTTATGATATTTACAATTCCTCAGCCATTGCCACAGATTTGGCAGTAACTTATAAGGATACCGCCAGTAATTTAGCAACGGGCATTATTTTAAAAAACATAGGCTATCAACTAAATGCGTTTGATCAACAAAGAGAGAACTTACCTTTTCAAATTGCACTATCAATATCCAAAAAACTACGTTTTGCTCCTTTTAGGTATCATATTACATATAATAATTTGCAAAAGTTTAACCTCAACTATAACAACCCAAACGTGAGCGACAATACCGATTTAATAAGTGGTGAAGCGGAAAAAAACAATACGAGCTTTGTAAATAAACTAAGTCGTCATTTGATTTTGGGTACAGAAATTCTTTTATCGCCCTCTTTTAACCTACAAGCGGGCTATAATCTACAACAAAGTAAAGAGCTCAGCATAAGCGGTTTGAGTAGTTTATCTGGACTTTCTTTTGGCTTTTCATTACACCTTAAAAAACTAAGTTTAGGTTACGCACATTCCACCTTAAACCTTGCCGGCAGCAATAATTATTTCTCTCTAACGCTAAACCCAAGCTTTTTGAACTTTAAAAAGTAGTATCTCTATACTCAATCCTTTTTCCGTTCAAAACCCGCACATTTTATAATCAGCCGTTCAGCAATTCAATCATTCTCTCATTCAAAATTAAATCCTTGTTTTACATTCAATCGTTATCTCATCCAATCATTCAAAATTCAAATCCTCTCTAATAATTATTTATCTTTACAACAATGATTAAGAATATTGTGGTCGCTATTGATGGTTATTCATCTTGCGGAAAAAGTACTTTGGCCAAAGCATTAGCTAAAAAGCTTCATTTTATTTATGTAGATAGTGGCGCAATGTATCGAGCGGTAACGCTCTATTTTTTAAGAAACGATACAGATTTAAAAAACCATAATTTAATTATTGAGGCTTTAGAGCACATTGACTTAAACTTTCATTCAAGAGATTACCAATCGCATATTTTATTGAATGGCGAAGAAGTATCGGAAGAAATAAGACAAATGCCTGTTTCTGAAAACGTCAGCTTAATTGCATCCATTAAGGAAGTGCGCAAAGCGATGGTGCGCAAACAACAGAAAATGGGGAAGTCAAAAAACATGATTATGGATGGCCGTGATATAGGAACCACCGTTTTCCCAAATGCACAAGTCAAACTTTTTATGACTGCCGACCCAAAAATTAGGGCAGAAAGACGGTATAACGAACTTAAGGCGAAAGGCGAAAACGTAAGCTTGGAAGAAATTTTCGACAATATTGCTCACCGCGATTTTTTAGATACAACCAGAGAAGAAAGTCCACTAATGAGAGCGAAGGACGCTATTATTTTAGATAACACTAATTTAACCGAAGAACAGCAGTTAGCTTTTGCAATGGAGCAAGTTAAGCCTTTTATAACGTAGAGGAGTTTCATTAATTTCTCTTGGTAGATATTTTCTAACTATAAAATCTAAGGTTCCACTTTAGTTTCGAGTGCCATCCCTTTGTAAAATGCTATTAATTTATGTTCGTTATATTCAGCGTATTCGTCGGTAGCTGTTGGACGATCAAGGCTAGTTGAATAATCCTTTACATTTGAAAGAAATTTCATCCCAAGTTTTCAATCAATAAATTCCAATCAAAAATTCAAACAACATAATACGCCCGTCCTATAATAAAAAGCCGTTTAGGGATCTTAAAAACAGATAAACAACATCTCCGCCTGCATGTTTCCTCGCTTAACCCTAATTTTACGGAGACATGCTTAAACGTAGGACAAAACCGAGTTTACGGAAAAACTTCTTAAGTTTTAAAAACCATTTTGTAATGCTGAATTCCCGCTTCCTCAAATTGGTCACCCTCGGCAACAAAACCCATTTTTTGGTAATATTGGTATTGCTGTTAGTTGCGCATGCAAGTAGATGTATTTGGCATTTTCTGGCAAATCATTTAATACGGTTTTAATCATTTCTTGCGCAATTCCTTTTCCACGAAATTCTTTTAGAACAGCGAAACGTTCTAGCTTATAGCCGTTCTCGGTTTTACGCCAACGACAAGCGCCGGCATTTTGTCCATTATATTTCGCTAAAAAATGAACAGAAATGTCTTCGTTTTCCCATTCTAATTCTGGCGGACAGTTTTGCTCTTCTACAAATACGGTTTTACGTATGGCGAAGACTTTTTCAAGGTCTTGTGGGTTGGTTGCTTTTGTGATGGTGATGTTTTGGGGCATTGGATGTTTGATTTTTGGCTTTAAGCATTTTGCCGTTATCGCTGTTCCACATGTTCTGAAAGGCATGTCGAACTTTTAAAAACTGTAGTTTTAAAATCTACTAGCACAATTCGGATTTTAATATATTTAACAACTAGTTACAAACATTTATCAGATAGACGATTTATATCGGGAGATAGAAATTTGTATTTAGGGTACCAATGCTATAGTCGACAAATATATTGCTGGAGTCATTACAGATAGATTACTAATTTTATAATCTTTAATATTTCTAGTAATTATGATGCTAACTCCAGCTTCGTCTTCAGCAGAAAAATTCTGCAAAGCATCTTCAAAATCCTTAAAAGCGGAATTTAATGCTTTTAATACTGTAGTTTTTTGGATAGCAGAAACCTCAATTATATTCATCAACATTTTAAGGTTTTCGATGACTTTTTCATGCCTATCAACTCTTCTTAAAATGTAATAAATATTGCTAATCATAACTGGTGTAACAAACCCCTGTAATCGACGAGTTTCACATAAAGCGAGTACCTTTGAAGAATCTTCTGAAAAAGGTTTTCTATCGAAAAAGAAATCAAGAATAACGTCTGTATCTATTAAAACCTTTTCCACTATAGATATTTTTCAATTAATTGGTTTGTTAATTCCTTTTTATAATCAAAATTTTCAGGTATTTTAAATGAGCCTCTTAAAGATTTAACCACTGGCGTTAATTCCTCATAGCTTTTTACATCTTCGTTGGTTAAAGCTTTCAGATAATTCTCAATCAAATCAGATAAACTTCTTTCTTTGTTACGAGCATACTTTTTTGCTTTCGCTATGACAGATTCCTCTATTGTTAAAGTGAGCTTTGTATTCATGATAATTTATTTTAATACTAAGATAGCAAATAAACTTTAACACGTGTTAATTTACATCTATTTAATACGTGTAAATACAATTGAGTATGGTTTGTAATTAAACGTTTCAAGATAGAATTCACCTCAACAGCGGCTTGCAAATCCTTTTTATTCGAGAGTGCGAAATGCGCTACGCAAACACTTAGAACAGTTGAACTTTATTTATCATCATTTGTCGAAAGTTATCACTACTGGCGAATGATCACTTAAATGCCTCCAATTTTCAAACGGTTCAATTCTCACATCTCTTAACTTATCAACAAATTCTGTCGACGCAAAACAATAGTCAATATGGTATGCTCGCTGTAAATTACGACGCAACTAAAATGTTGGTTGAGATTCTTTCCCTTGTTCTTCTTTTGTAAACTTATGGTAAAGACTCTCTATTCGAACTTTACCTAATTCCTTCACAACATCCGAGTGATTCCACCACCTATCCGATTTGTCCCATATCGCATTACTATTAAAATCTCCCAAGATTATAGAATTAGTTATTTTTTCTTAGTTTATCTGTAAGAATTTCCAAAACTGCCCCATATAACCGAAATTAGGTGACTTGTTTTTATGTATCTAAATTGCAAGATGTTCAAATTGTCCGTTTAGAGAACATGGCAAGAAATGTTTTAATCGGTGATCTTTGTAAATGTCCGACCAGTTCAATTGTTTCAACTCAATATTTTGTTTGGCAAAAACACCCAGCCCCTTGTTTTTTGTATTACCAATCCATAAATAATTTACAGCCCAGTCAGTATATTTACTATCTTTTGTCTCTGCCGGATTTTCGCATTCTTGAATAATAAGTAAGTCAGCGTTTAATTCTAAAAGCTTTTCAAACTTTTTTCTTAATGCTCCGTTACAATTCCAAGTAATAATTTTCTTTCAGTTTGTTGTAATTGTGCGGTAATTAACAATTGTGGTTTAGAACATGCTTTTAATCTATTTCTAAACTCCAAAGGCCTCCAAACCAAATTACAAAAAACCACCAACAAAAAAAGCGAACCCTTTCGAATTCGCTTTTCAATATTCTTTAAAAATTTTACATCTGATCAGCGTCTCTATCAATCCCGATAGCGCCTTTATTGGTACGCGATTTATCAGCTGAGGTTTGCGAATAAGAACCGTGTTTTTCTGGTATCTCCTCTAAAGTTGTCTCTTCATTTGATCCAACGTCTTCTTTCTTTATTGGATTTTTGGCTTTCAACTCTTCTTTGAATTCATTCATTTGTTCTGCTGGACTTTTCATGATTTCTTCTTTTTTAGATGTCAATAAATAGACTTAAGCTATTAATAAAACAAATATGTTGCCAAGTAAGATTAATGAGTGAATGATTGAATTTTGAATGAGAGAAGAAATTGAATGAATCTTAAATGAGAGAAGGAAGGAATGATTAAGTAAAACCAATCACGAGTTACATTGGTTCTGAAAAAGCTTTTTCCTAGTTTATACGAATAATCTTTTTGGGTATTTAGATCTTGCTTCTTGTCTCTTTAATCCTGGTTCTTTTCTTTTCTACTTTGTCCTTTTCAGTATAATAGTTACAGACTCGCTTTTGCGAAAACTTCTTTCACTTTTTGTACTACGTAATCAATTTCTTCTTTAGTGTTAAACTTAGAAAACGAAAATCTTACGGAAGGATGATCGGGATTGCCGCCAATAGCTGTTAATACATGTGAACCGATATTGGATCCAGATGAACACGCACTTCCACCAGATGCAGAAATTCCGTTAATATCCAAGTTGAACAACAGCATATCTGCCATATCCATTTTTGGGAAACGAACATTCAAAACAGTATATAAACTCTTATCTGCAGCCGTTTCGCCATTAAAGCCTATTGCTGGAATTACTTTTTGCAAAGCGTCCATCATGTAATTCTTTAAATCTTGGATATAGGTTTTATACGTTTCCATATCAGCGTAAGCCAGTTCCAAGGCCTTTGCCAACCCAACAATGCCATAAACGTTTTCTGTTCCGCCACGCATATTACGTTCCTGGGCGCCGCCGTAAAGCATCGGTTTTATTTTAATGGATGGATTCACAAATAAAAATCCAACTCCTTTTGGTCCGTGTAATTTATGAGCAGAACAAACCACGAAATGAGCTTTTAATATGCTTAAATCGTGTGTATAATGCCCCATGGACTGTACCGTATCTGAATGATAAATGGCATTGTGTTTTTCACAAATTGTTCCTACTTTCTCGATATCCGTTAAAGTTCCAATCTCATTATTTGCTTGCATCAACGAAACCAAACTCCGCTCATTAGCAGCAAGTAATTCCTCTAAATGTTCATAATCAACGTTCCCTTTTTCGTCGACATTTACGTAGCTGAGTTTAATTACACCCGTTTTCTCCAACATTTCTAAAGTGTGTAGAACTGCATGATGTTCTATTTTAGAAGTGATGGCGTGGGTTAAACCAAAATCAGTAATGGCGCATCGGATTGCTGTATTATCCGCTTCAGTTCCTCCAGAAGTAAAGAAAATGTTCGCCGGAGCCGTCTTCAATAAATTAGCGATAGACTTACGAGCTTTTTCTACCAGTGTACGCACTTCTCGTCCATGCGAATGAATCGAAGATGGATTTCCATAATAGTTTTCCATTACAGGTATCATCACTTTAAGCACCTCTTTATCTATTGGGGTTGTAGCTGCGTTGTCTAAATATACTTTCATGGTTTAATTTTGAAGGAAAGAGTACAAACGTCTTTCTACTTTTGACTTTCTACTTTTTACTTCTTAAGTATTTCTTTAATATCACTTATAATCTTTTTCGCTAAATTTTCCGCAGCGGTTTCAGAACTTGCTTCTGAGTAAATACGGATAATTGGTTCTGTATTAGATCTTCTTAAATGTACCCACTGCTTATCGAATTCGATTTTTAAACCGTCTATAGTGCTGTGGGGTTGTGCTTTATACTTCTCTTCAACTTTCAACAATAAATTATCGATATCCATTTCTGGCGTTAAAGTAATTTTGTTTTTAGAGATGAAATAAGAAGGATAACTCGCTCGTAGTTTAGAGATTGTATCACCAAATTTTGCTAAATGTGTTAAGAACAAAGCAATCCCAACTAAAGCATCACGACCGTAATGCAATTCTGGGTAAATCACGCCGCCGTTTCCTTCGCCACCAATTACTGCATTTTCAGCTTTCATTAAGTTTACCACATTTACTTCACCAACTGCAGACGCATGATATTCGCCACCGGTAGCTTCCGTAACATCACGTAAAGCTCTGGTTGAGGATAGGTTAGAAACCGTATTTCCTTTTTTATTTTGAAGGATATAATCAGCTACAGCAACTAAAGTATATTCCTCGCCAAAAACGTTTCCATCTTCGCAAACAAAACAAAGTCTGTCCACATCTGGGTCAACGGCGATGCCTAAATCAGCGTTTTTAGCAGTAACTTCTTTAGCCAAAGCAGTTAAATTCTCTGGCAAAGGTTCTGGGTTGTGAGGAAATTTACCGTCGGGTTCGCAATACAATTCAAAAACTGTTCTTACGCCTAAAGCTTTCAGTAACGCTGGAACAAATATTCCTCCTGAGGAGTTTACACAGTCAATCGCAATCTTAAAATCAGCGTTTCTTATGGCTTCAACATCAACTAAAGGCAAAGCTAAAATTTGATCAATATGCTTTTGCATATAAGTATCGTCTTGCTTTACGTTCCCTAAATCGTCAACTTCCGCAAAAGTAATATCTGTATCCTCAGCAATTTCTAATACCTTTTTTCCGTCTGCATCATCGATAAACTCCCCCTTGTGGTTCAATAATTTTAAAGCGTTCCATTGTTTTGGATTGTGACTTGCAGTGATGATAATTCCACCGCCAGCATTTTCTAAAGGGACAGCAATTTCAACGGTTGGCGTGGTAGATAAACCTACGTCAACCACATCAATACCTATGCCTTGTAGCGTACCAACCACTAAATTGCGCACCATTTCACCTGAAATACGGGCATCACGACCCACAACAATTTTCTTTTTTCCGGTTTGTTCTATTACCCAAAGACCAAATGCAGTAGTAAATTTTACGATATCTGTTGGCGTTAAAGCATCACCGGCTTTACCGCCAATGGTTCCTCTTATTCCTGAAATTGATTTTATTAAAGTCACTGTGTTGTTATTAATTTATGAATGTGGCAAAATTAAAAATATAAAACCGGTTAATTCATCTTATTTTAAACATCGGCTTAAAAAGGTTATTTATATATTTGCACATCATTATTAGATAAAGCACATGCCTAAAAAATGGTTCCAAAATTGGTTTAACTCTCCTTATTATCATATCCTATACAAAAAAAGAGATGATGAGGAAGCTGAGCTTTTTATAGATAATTTATGCAGCTTTTTAAAGCCAAATACAAATGCCCGAATGTTGGATATAGCCTGCGGAAGAGGTCGACATGCTATTTATTTGAATAAAAAAGGCTTTGAGGTTACCGGGATAGATCTGTCTTTTAGCAGTATTAAGTTTGCACAACAATTTGAAAATAAACACCTTCATTTTTATGTTCATGACATGCGCCAGCCTTTCTATATTCGCTATTTTGATTTCGTCTTTAATATTTTTACCAGTTTTGGTTATTTTGAAACAGATAAAGACCATATCAATGCTTTAAAGTCATTTAATAAAGCATTGAAAAAAGACGGGATTTTGGTTTTTGACTACATGAACAGTCAGAAAATAATTAACCATTTGGTAACTAAAGAAGTAAAAGAGGTTGACGGGATTGAATTTAATATTAGTAGGCAGGTTGTTGACGGAAAAATCATCAAATCCATTGATTTTGAGCGTCGCAACAAACATTTTGCTTTTAAAGAAGAAGTTAAAGATTTTAAAACGCAAGATTTCGAAAGACTTTTTAAAGCATCTGGTTTAGTAATTACGAATACTTTTGGTGATTATGAACTTAACCCTTTCGATATTAACCACTCTGACCGATTAATTTTTATTTGTAAAAAAACCGATGCTTGAAGAAATCATCCGGCTTGACCATCAGCTATTCCAAGCCATAAATACGGGTTTAAGCAACGCTTTTTTTGATTGGTTGATGCCGATTATGCGCAATAAATACACTTGGATTCCCTTATATATTGCTATCATTTTTTTTGCGATAAAAGCATATAAGGTTAAAGGACTGTATTTTGTAATTTTTTTAGCAGCTACGGTTGGCTTAGCCGATTTTGGAAGTGCAAGTCTCATAAAACCTATTTTTAAGCGTGACCGCCCTTGTAATGAAGTCGCGTTTCAGCCACATGTAATATCCAGAGTAAATTGCGGTTCGGGAAAAAGCTTCCCTTCTACCCACGCATCAGATCATTTTTCAATTGCGATATTCTTGGTTATGGTCTTCGGTAAAAAATGGAAATATTTTACAGCAATCACTATTTTTTGGGCAGCAATCATCTGCTTCGCTCAGGTTTACGTTGGAGTACATTTCCCGATTGACATCACAGTTGGCGCTTTATTTGGCTCGCTTATCGGTTACCTGATGGCAAAACTATTTTTAAAATACGTCCCGTTTAAAGCATAAGCAATGAGTTATTTTATCATATTATTGTTAAGTATTTGTGCATTGCTGGGCGGTTTTGCCGTTTTCGTAATTAAAAAAAACAGCACCAATGCACTCAAACTCATCTTATCATTTAGTGGTGCCTATCTATTTGCCATAACGGTTCTTCACTTGCTTCCCGACGTTTATGAAAGCGACCAAACCCATTTGATCGGCCTGTTTATTTTAGGTGGATTTGTGTTGCAGATTCTACTAGAACAGTTTTCGCAAGGCATTGAACATGGACACATCCATGCTCACAGCCACCAGAAAAGTTTCCCTTGGGGAATTATGCTCAGTTTATGTTTACATGCTTTTTTAGAAGGAATGCCTTTAACAGCCAAACATAATCAAGAGTTAGTTTATGGTATTGCCATCCACCATGTTCCGGCAGCTTTTGCCTTAGGAAGTGTTTTATTGGCAAATCAGATCAAAAATAGTTCTGTGTCTTTAATGTTAATCATTTTTGCGGCTATGTCGCCTTTAGGCTATATTTTTAGCTATGCTTTAAGCAGCGGAGATATCCAAAGCTTAGGAAGCTACTATCCTTATATTATGGGAATTGTAATTGGTATTTTTTTACATATCTCAACAACCATTTTATTTGAATCAAGTGTTGATCATAAATTTTCGGTTAAAAAAACCATCGCTGTATTATTGGGAATGAGTATTGCTTTGGCGGGATTTTTTATGGGAGCGCACTAAATTTAATGAGTGAAGGATTGACTGTGAGAAGGATTGAATTGCTTGAATTTCATTATTATTTACCTGCATTACGAAGCCGAAGCATCAGATTTTGAGCAAAGGTGCTGTGGCAATCTGTAAGTTTTTGTTGGAATTCCTTGATTAACAGATAAACCTAAAACTATTTTACGATTAGGGAGTTTGGAAACTCCTTTTTATTTTTTAATCCGAAGATTCGTTGCACTTAACTCTTCAGACAGTGGGGTTTTAAATAACATTTAATTAACTATCAATCTATTTTTAATAGATTGAATTAACTCGCTTGAAAAAGACATAAAAATACTCAATCTAATATTTAAACAGATTTTCGTAAAGTCGACACTATAAAAAATTAAACCGAACAATTTAAAAAATGGTTATTTAGATTTATTCTCCAAATTTGAATTTTTTTTTAGCTTCCATTAAAATTTTTATATCTAAAAAAAAACGAAATGCAAAAAATTCTATTAATATTTACAGTATCCGTAATTATATCAGCATGTAAAAAAGATAGCAATAGTCATGCTGAGTATCCTTGTCAGATTACAAAATTTAACCGTATGGACACTGGTTACGGAGACTACGATCAAGGAGATTACGATCTTTCTTATAATTCAGAAGGAAATCTGGACAAAATAACATCTTCAAGTGGCACTAGATCATTATTCTACGAAGAAGCTAAAACCATGGTTACTTATGGTAATAATAATATTTTGACCTATGCTCAAAATATTAAAAATCAAATCAATTATATAACTACGAATAAAGGATCCGAAAAAGTGTATGTTAGTTATGAAAATGATAGAATTTCAAAAATCAGAACAACTATTGACAATATAACGGAAAATTTTACCTACAATAAAAATGGAGATATTGAAAAGGTCGTACATACATGGGATCTAGACAAAGAACCATCTGAGTATACAATTAGTTATAAAGATGAAAAGTATACCAATCCGCTGATATTTGAACTTACTTTTCCGAATCTAATAAACGGGGACGCTAGACATTTTTTGAAATATATCTTATCTAATAACTTTGGGGGCAAGGAGAAAAGATTGATTGATAAAATTACTTCTAAGAACTCTAACAATAGTGCTACCAACTATTCTTACGTGAAAGACAAAAAAGGCAATATAACCAAAATTGTTGCTAGCTTTTCTGGAGCCGGTTACAGTCAAATCTCATCTTCTGATGTAGTGTATGATTGTAAATAATATTAAGAATTAAAACACAAACATATTATATTATTTACTCTCTCAGTAAATAATATACTCCAAGGATGTTTCTTTGCGTTAACGGGTGAAGCGGCATCCTTTTTGGCTTTTTCAGCCGAAAAGATACAGCGGAAAACGTGTTAAAACGCCCTCGAAATAAAGTTTGAATGATGAAATTGCTAGCTCGCTAACAGACACCGATAACATCAGCGTTTGGTTTTCTCATTTGACAAGTAGCTAATAATCAGCGAACCTATGCACTCACCCGTTTCTCCCAACGAAGCGCTAATTACTAGTGAATCATTAAACTCATAAACCGTTCTTCAAATTGCTAGTGGACAGATGAACTCCCGAAACCTCCTCGCAAAGCCCTAACAACCTAACTACCTAAAACCTAATCACCTAAAACCTAACCACCTAAAAAACCACTAAATAACTCATTTACAATTATTACACAACAAAAAGCTTTTAATTCAAATTATATATTTATACCTTTGCAGTCCGCAAAGCGGGAAAAAGGAGACAAATTAATTAATGGCAAAAAAACAAGTAGCAGAGAAGGAGTTAGAAGCTAAACAAGCAGAACTTCAAGACACTGAAAAAAAAGTAAAAGAGGTATATGAATCGGAAGCTGATTCTATATCTATCGACGACATTAAGTCAAAGTCGAGAGTGGCTGATCCAGCAGATTTTGATTGGGATGCCGACGAAAAAATGTTTGGTAATTACAGTAAAGCCGAGCGTGAACAAATGGAAGAAATGTACTCAGGTACTTTCAATTCTGTTACAAAAGGAGAAATTGTTTCTGGTGTGGTAGTTACTATCAACAGCAAAGACGTAGTATTAAACATTGGATTTAAATCTGATGGTTTAGTTTCTGTAAACGAATTCCGTGATATGCCAGACCTTAAAAAAGGTGACAGCGTTGATGTGTTTGTTGAACAAAGAGAAGATGAAAATGGACAATTGATTTTATCTCGTAAGAGAGCAAAAACTCAACGTTCATGGGAAATGATTAATGAAGCCTTAGAAAATGACACAATCATTAACGGTTTTGTGAAGAGCAGAACTAAAGGTGGATTAATTGTAGATATTATTGGTGTTGAGGCTTTCCTTCCAGGATCTCAAATCGACATTAAACCTATTAGAGATTACGATATTTACGTTGGTAAAACAATGGAATTCAAGGTTGTAAAAATCAACCACGAATTTAAAAACGTTGTAGTATCTCACAAAGTTCTTATTGAGGACGATTTAGAAAGCCAAAAGGTTGAAATCGTTTCGAAATTAGAAAAAGGACAAGTATTAGAAGGAACTGTTAAAAACATTACTGATTTCGGTGTATTTATCGATTTAGGTGGAGTTGATGGTTTACTACACATTACTGATATTTCTTGGGGACGTATTGAGCATCCAAGAGAAGTATTATCTTTAGATGAGAAAGTTAACGTTGTTGTTCTTGACTTTGATGACGAGAAAAAACGTATTGCTTTAGGTTTAAAACAACTTTCTGCTCACCCTTGGGAATCTTTAGATACTAATTTAGCGATTGGTTCTAACGTTAAAGGTAGAATCGTAACTGTTGCAGATTACGGAGCTTTCTTAGAAATTATCCCTGGAGTAGAAGGATTAATTCACGTTTCTGAAATGTCATGGTCTCAAAACTTGCGTAACCCACAAGAGTTTATGAAAACTGGCGACGAAGTTGAAGCTGTAGTTTTAACTTTAGACAGAGACGACCGCAAAATGTCTTTAGGTATTAAGCAATTAACGCCAGATCCTTGGGAGAAGGCAGCTGAAAGATACCCAATTGCAAGCAAGCATAAAGCTACTGTTAAGAACATGACTAACTTTGGTGTGTTTGTTGAGATTGAAGAAGGAATTGATGGTTTAATCCACATTTCTGATCTTTCTTGGTCTAAGAAAGTAAACCACCCTAACGAGTTTACTAAAGTTGGCGAAGAATTAGACGTTGTAGTTTTAGAATTAGACGTTGAAAACCGCAAACTAAGCTTAGGTCACAAGCAATTAGAAGAAAACCCATGGGAAACTTTTGAAACTATCTTCACTTTGGATTCTATCCACGAAGGTACAGTTACTAAAGTAACCGATAAAGGTGCAATCATTGCTTTACCTTACGGTGTTGAAGGATTTGTTCCAACAAAACACTTAGCTAAACAAGACGGTACTGTATTAAAAGCAGAAGAAACTGCTGACTTTAAAATCATTGAGTTCAACAAAGACTCTAAGCGTATTGTAGTTTCTCATGCTCGTATATGGGAAGAAGCAAAAGCTGAAGAAATTGCTGAAGAAAGAGCATCTAAGAAAAAAGATGCTAGTGCTGCACACGCATCAGTGAAAAAAGTAAAGGATTCTGTAGAGAAATCTACTTTAGGAGACTTAGACGTATTATCTCAACTTAAAGATAAGTTAGAAGGTGATGCTAAAAAAGCTGCTAAGAAAAAAGAAGACGATAAATAAGTTCAGCTTATTTTAGAAATATAAAGAGCAGGTAATTATTTACCTGCTCTTTTTTTATGAGTTTATTTTGGGTGGAATATTTCAGTGGTTTGGTGATAACGCCGAGTACACGAAAAACATCGACCTAAAAGACCGATTTTACTTTCCGTTTCGTCATGTTGAATGAAATGAAACATCTCATAAATAGGTAGTCAGATAGTTTACCCATGAAACAAAGACGTAACAACACCAATGCTAGAAAAAGTCTTTCGGTTTCGCAATGTCCTGTTATTGAGGAGACAGTGGACGTCCTTTTTCACCGTCATTGCTCCAAGGGAGCTACTTTGTAGCGAGACTTTTTTCAAGCCATGGCAATCTATAAGTTAAAATTGCTGTAACTAAGTTGAAGCACAAGCGAAAAATTTTGGACAGTGCAAAGAAACCAACAGATTGCTACAGCTCCAATGCTTTAACCAACGCTTCAGCTTCGCAATGACGGGCTAATGTAGCGTCAGTTTAATTCAATCTCATCGTCATTTCGAGGCTTTTTTAAAGTCGTGACAATCTATAATGTGCTAAGGGAAAAACATTTTAAAAGCACACGAGGAAAAATTTTGGACAGTGCAAAGAAACCAGCAGATTGTTACAGCCCCAATGCTTTAACGAACGCTTCAGCTTCGCAATGACGGGTTACCACCCGCCCTATTTAGAAAAAGAAAGTTCCTTATGAAAGTTTTTGGCAAATTTCCGTTTGTCAAACTTATAAAGCTTTGCCGCCCGGTAAGAAACACCTTTCTGCTTTTCGTCCAGTTCTTTCAAAATATCATAAGAAAGCATTTTTTTACGGAAATTTCTTTTGTCCAACTTCTTATTCAAAATAACTTCGTACAAATTCTGTAGTTGAGTTAAAGTAAATTTCTCTTGTAAAAGCTCGAAAGCAATCGGTTGGTAACTAATTTTGTTACGGATCTTTTCAAAACCTTTTCTGAAGATACGGCTGTGGTCAAAAGCTAGCTCTGGAATATCTTTAACATTAACCCAAACCGCTTGTCTGGCAAAGTCGCTAACAGGTTTAACATCTTTTTGCCCGGTCAATCTAATCATTGCGTAATAAGCAACCGTAATTACACGACCTTGTGGGTGCCGGCCTAAAGCACCAAAAGTGTAAAACTGTTCCATATAAATACCTTTCAACCCGGTTGATTCGTATAAAATACGTTGTGCAGCACTTTCAATTGCTTCTGTTTTTTCAACAAAATAGCCAGGCAAAGCAAACCAGCCTTTAAATGGCTCTTCGTTTCTTTCGATCAATAAAATTTTTAATTCACCCTCATCAAAACCGAAGATTATACAATCTACCGTGAATAGCGAATCAAAATGTGCTGGTAAGTTTTCCACTTTATAAAGCTATAATTTAAATGCAATCTATTGCAAAGTTGAAAAAAAAAATTGATAAAAAGTTCCTTAGTGTAAAAAATACACCTTATATTAGTAATTCCAAATTTCGAGCCACACGTATATATGTCAAAAATAAAGAAGATAGCTGTTTTTACTTCAGGAGGAGATGCACCAGGAATGAATCCCTGCATCAGAGCAGTAGTAAGAACCGGCAGATACTTAGGTCTTGAAGTGGCAGGCATAAATGAGGGATACCAAGGCATGATTGACAATAATATTGTTGATATGGACCATCACTCTGTAAGCAATATTCTTCAGTTAGGAGGCACAATATTAAAAACTGCCCGTTGTTTAGACTTTAAAACACCAAAAGGAAGAAAATTAGCTTACGAAAATTTACAGAAAAACAATATCGACGCATTAGTTGCTATAGGTGGAGACGGCACTTTTAACGGCATAGCGCTTTTTTCATCAGAGTATGATGTTAAAGTGATTGGCGTACCTGGCACTATAGATAATGATTTGTACGGGTCTGACTACACCTTAGGTTTTGACACTGCTACTAATACGGTTATTTCGGCAATTGATAAGATTAGAGATACCGCAGAGTCTCACGCTCGTTTGTTTTTTGTGGAAGTGATGGGCAGAGATGCAGGATGCATTGCTTTAAGAGCAGGTATTGCAGCCGGGGCAGAAGCCATTATGTTACCAGAAAAAGACACTAGTATTGAAGAATTAATTGAAACACTAAAGGCGGGTGCTGCAAAAAACAAATCTTCGGCAATTGTTATTGTTTCTGAAGGAGATAAAAATGGTGGCGCTATTAATGTAGCTAAAAAGGTAAAAGAAGTTTTCAATTTTTACGATACAAAAGTAACTATCTTAGGCCATTTACAAAGAGGCGGCACTCCAAGTGCATTTGACCGCGTATTAGGGAGTAGAATGGGTTTTGCAGCTGTAAAAGCATTAATAGCTGGCGAAAACAGGAAAACTGTAGGCCTAAGAGGCAACAAAATTGTATTAACAGATATCAAAGAAGCGTTAAACGGCCACGAGTTTAAGCTAGAAGAAGATTTATTAGAAATGTCAGTAGTATTAGCATAGTTAATGATTGCAATTGTTTATAGCGGTTCCAGGTATTCTAATTGGAGATTAGTCGACAAAAAAGAGGTGATAGAGGTACGTACCAACGGCATCAATCCTTTTTTTAACGATGAAAAATTCATCAATCAACTTTTAAACAAAAACACTAAACTCATTAATAATGCCGAAGCCATTAAGAAAATTTACTTTTTTGGCGCTGGTGCTTCCTCCAAAGAGCGTAAACAGATCATTAAAAAGGGTTTAAGCGATTTCTTTAAGTTCAGCAAGGTTTATGTAGAGCATGATTTAGATGCAGCTGCAAAAGCAAGTTGCGATGATAAACCAGGTATCGTTTGCGTTATTGGAAGCGGATCTAACGTCGCATTTTTTGACGGTAAAAAAATAATTGAAAATAATTACGGTTTAGGTTACGCCATTGCCGATGAAGGCTCTGCAACATGGATGGGTAAAGCCATTTTAAAAGCTTACTTGAGCGAAACTATGCCAGCAGAAATTAGAACGGCTTTTGATAAAAAATACGACTTGGACAGACGTTTGATTATGGACAAAATCTATAAACTGCAACATCCTAATTTGTTTTTAAATTCATTTACCAGCTTTCTAATAGAAAACAGAACATCACCATACATACAAAATGTAATCAAAGATGGATTCAGGATTTTTATGGATACTTACCTAATCCCAGTTCATCAAACACAAGGAAGCAAACTTCCTATTTATTTTGTAGGAACAGTAGCTGCATTTTTCCAAGACTTTTTAAGAGAAGTTGCCGAAGAAAAACAAATAAAGATAAGCTCTGTAATAAAAGAGCCTATCTATAGTTTATTAAATTATTACGCAAATAAAAATTAACAAAATGAAAATTGGAATTAACGGCTTTGGCCGTATCGGAAGATTAGCTTTTAGAGCTGCATTAAAAAGAAGTGATATTGAAGTTGTAGGTATAAATGATTTAGTAGAACCAGATTATATGGCCTATATGCTAAAATATGATTCTACACACGGTGTTTTTGACGGAACTGTAGAGGTTAAAGACGGTCATTTAGTAGTTAACGGAAAAACTATCCGTGTAACCGCAGAAAGAGACCCAGCAAACCTTAAGTGGAATGAAGTAGGTGCAGAATATATTATTGAATCAACTGGTTTATTTTTAACTCAGGAAACTGCTCAAAAACACATTGATGCTGGTGCTAAAAAAGTTGTTTTAAGTGCGCCTGCAAAGGATGATACCCCTACTTTTGTAATGGGTGTAAATCACAAAGAATTAACTAAAGATCAGAACATCGTTTCTAACGCATCTTGTACTACCAACTGTTTAGCACCAATTACTAAAGTATTGATGGACAATTTTGGTATTATTGAAGGCTTAATGACCACAGTACACGCAACTACTGCAACTCAGAAAACAGTTGATGGTCCGTCTTCAAAAGACTGGAGAGGTGGACGTGGTGCCGCTCAAAACATCATTCCTTCTTCTACAGGTGCTGCAAAAGCGGTAGGTTTAGTTATTCCTGCAATTAAAGGAAAATTAACTGGTATGGCGTTCCGTGTACCAACTCCAGACGTTTCTGTAGTTGATTTAACAGTACGTTTAGAAAAACCAGCTACTTATGAGCAAATCAAAAAAGCGATGAAAGACGCTTCAGAAGGTGAGTTAAAAGGTATTTTAGGTTACACTGAAGATCAAGTTGTTTCTACAGATTTCTTAGGAGATCCTCGTACTTCTATATTTGATGCTAACGCTGGTATCGCATTAAACGACAATTTTGTTAAAGTTGTAGCTTGGTATGATAACGAGTGGGGTTATTCAAACAAATTAGTTGATTTATTACAACACATGTCTAAGTTGTAATTTCAATTTATAATTGTTTTAAAAAAAGGTTGTTTTCATTTAATGGAATCAACCTTTTTTTATGGACGATTTCTTTAGGGCATTTAAACACGCTTTACGTTTAATCTTTTTTCGCTTCGCCTTCGTCCGAGCTCTCGGCCTGCGCTCAGGCTTACAAAAAAAGGATACCACTACAATCGTTAATGCGAACAGAATAATTTACTCCTAAAAACATGGAAGATCCTCCAATTCTTAAATAAATAATATATTAGCCTAAATATTAAAAGAACAGCTTTGGTAATAGTAATACATTGTAAAGATGAAGTAGGTTTAGTTGCAACAATTTCATCTGTTTTAGCAAACGCGGGATACAACATCATATCCATGCGTGAACACGTAGATGTTGATGAAAATAGTTTTTTTGCCAGATTAGTAGTCAATAGCATTCTAAACCCGGTTGAGATTGAGCAAAAACTACTTTCGGTATTGCCAGAAAAGGCTTTGGTTAAAGTTAACCCACAACCAGAGAAAAACATTGTGGTATTGGTTACCAAAGAATACCATTGCCTAACAGATATTTTAACACGTAATCATTTCAAAACGTTGGGTGCCAGTGTGAGTTGTGTAATTGGAAATCATCCTGATTTAGATAATATTTGCCAACGTTTTCAGATTCCTTTTAAAATGGTTTCTCATTTACACAAAAGCAAAGAAGAGTTTGAAGCTGAGCTGAAGCGAATAATTAAGCCATACAAACCCGATTACTTGATATTGGCGAAATTTATGCGCATCCTCTCCCCTTATTTCGTTAGTAGTTTCCCTTTGCAAATTATCAATATCCATCATTCCTTTTTACCTGCTTTTATTGGCGCTAGTCCGTACAAGCAAGCCTATCAAAGAGGTGTTAAAATTATTGGGGCAACGGCGCACTTTGTAACGAATGATTTGGACGAAGGGCCAATTATTACACAGAAGATTACACCCGTAAATCACAGTTTTAGCTTACAGGATTTAATTAGAGCAGGTAGAGAAAATGAAACCTCGGCTTTAGCAAAAGCCATGCAGTTAGCGTTTGAGGACAGGGTATTTGTTTATAGCAACAAAACAGTTGTTTTTGAGTAACGATTTTAAAAAATCGTTCTATTAAATCAGTCTTTCGCGTTAACGATAGCAGCGGCATCCTTTTTTGCGCTTTCCATTACGCAAATTGTAAAAAAAAGATATAGCGAATAGCGTGTTAAAACGCCCAAATTATTCTGAACATTAATCTCTTCCGTAGTGGTCTGCTTTGCCTCAAATTTTACTACTTTTGCAGGCTTATACCTTATTTTATAAATGGAGTTTAAATTAGCAGTACAAGATAAAAACTGTAAAGCAAGAGCAGGAGAAATTACTACCGACCACGGCGTTATTCAAACACCTGTTTTTATGCCTGTTGGCACTGCAGGAACAGTAAAAGCGGTACACCAACGTGAACTTAAGGAAGATATTAAAGCACAAATTATCCTCGGAAACACTTATCATTTATATTTACGACCAGGGCTAGAAACCATAAAACTTGCTGGTGGCTTACATAAATTTATTGGTTGGGATAAACCTATTTTGACTGATAGCGGAGGTTACCAAGTTTACTCTCTAACAGAAGTCAGAAAAATCAAAGAAGAAGGCGTAACTTTTAGATCGCATATTGATGGTTCAAAGCATTTGTTTACACCAGAAAACGTAATGGATACGCAGCGAGTGATTGGTGCAGATATCATTATGGCGTTTGATGAATGTACGCCCTACCCCTGCGATTACCATTATGCTCGCCGTTCAATTGATATGACGCATCGTTGGTTAAAGCGTTGCATTACAAGGTTTGATGAAACCGAGGGACATTATGGTTACTCACAAACATTTTTCCCTATCGTACAGGGCTCTGTTTATAAAGATTTGCGAGTGAAGTCAGCTGAGTTTATAGCAGCGCAAAACCGAGAAGGAAATGCAATTGGTGGACTATCTGTTGGCGAGCCAGCCGAAGAAATGTACGCCATGACCGAAGTAGTTTGTAATGTACTGCCCGTGGAGAAGCCACGTTATTTGATGGGTGTGGGTACGCCAATAAATTTATTAGAGAACATAGCTTTAGGCATTGATATGTTTGACTGCGTAATGCCGACCAGAAACGCTAGAAACGGAATGCTTTTTACCCGTCACGGAGTAATCAACATCAAAAACGAGAAGTGGAAAAATGATTTTTCAGCCGTTGACCCGGATAGCGACTTGTTTTCTGATTTAAACTATTCAAAAGCTTATTTAAGGCATTTAATACATTCGAAAGAGATTTTAGGAGCTCAGATTGCTACTTTACATAATTTGCACTTCTATATTTGGTTGGTAAATGAGGCTAGAGAAAAAATTATCTCAGGCGAATTTTACGATTGGAAAAATAAAATGGTGAAGGTTTTAGGACAAAAGCTTTAATGAAATTTTTAGACCGCTACATCAAAATAATCGATTGGTATATCATCAAGAAATACCTTGGAACCTTTGTCTTTACGCTGGGTATTTTCACCGTAATTTCAGTTGTTTTTGATATTTCGGAAAAACTAGATGATTTTTTAAAAGGGACCGCTACAACAAAAGAGATCATTTTTGAGTACTACGGCGGGTTTATTCCTTTTTACCTAAATTTTTTATCGCCTTTAATTAATTTCATTGCGGTAATATTTTTTACTGCTAAAATGGCGGATCAAACAGAGATTGTTCCAATTTTATGTGGAAAAGCAAGCTTTAATCGTTTTCTACGCCCCTATTTTATAGCATCCACGTTAATTTTCATAGTAAGTATGATTTTTAACCAGCTGATTATTCCAGAAACTAATCGGTTGATGACAAACTTTGAGAATACACATTTAAAAGACAGCCGAAACGTGACTCGTAGCAACGTACATATTCAGTTAGACAAATCCACCTTTGTATACATGGAGTCTTTTGATAACAAAACTAACAATGGCTATCGGTTTTCGTTAGAAAAATTTCATAAGGACACTTTAAAGTCTAAACTGATGGCGGATAGAATTGGCTGGGATTCAACGGCCAGAAAGTGGAAAATCTACAACTTTACAATACGCCATGTAGACGGACTTAAAGAACGCATGGAAAGCGGTATTGAAAAAGATACAACCCTTGATATGAAACCTATAGATTTTGATGTGAGAGATAATATTTACTCGGCAATGAATTATAAGGAGCTAAATGATAAAATAGACAAGGAAGAAATACGTGGTTCAGGAATAATGGTGAATTTAGAACTCGAAAAATACAAACGTTGGGTGTACCCATTCTCTACCTATGTATTAACGTTAATTGGCGTCGCTTTATCCTCAAGAAAAGTCCGCGGAGGTGTTGGTCTCCCACTAGGAGTAGGCATTGCCATGAGCTTTCTTTATATTTTACTGATACAATTCTCGACTGTTTTTGCTTTAAAAGGTGGCTTACCTCCAGTTATCGCGGTAATTATTCCTAATGCTATTTTTGGAGCAATAGGTATAGTTTTAGCGATAAAAGCGCCAAAATAACATGAAATTAGATTTAAAGAGCAATCTTTTCATTCTTCACCTTACGGTTTTAGTATGGGGATTTACCGGCATTTTAGGCGCATTAATTAGCATTGGCGAAGCGCAACTGGTTTGGTACCGGGTTTTAATTGCAGCAGTTTCCTTATTCGTTTATTTTAAATGGAAGAAAACGTCTATCAAGGTATCTAAGCAAACATTCTTTCGCTTATTCTTTACCGGAGCCATTGTAGGTCTGCATTGGCTGCTATTTTTTGGTTCTATTAAAGCTTCTACCGTTTCGGTTACGATGGTTTGTTTATCGTCTCTAACGTTGTTTACCGCAATCTTAGAGCCTATCTTAAATAGAACACGCATTTCTAAGATGGAACTCTTTGCAGGCTTGTTCATAATCCTAGGCATATACGTAATCTTTAAATTTGAAAGCGATTATACCAAAGGTATTATCATGGGTTTAGCCAGTGCGCTTTGTGGGAGTTTGTTCTCCATTATCAATGCAAAACAAGCGAAAAACCGCTCGGCTACAATCATTAGTTTTTATGAGTTAACGGGAGCTTTTGTTTGGATAAGCCTCTATTTATTTGCTACAAATGGCTTCAATTCTTCCATGTATTTAAATACATCCGATTCAATTTACTTAGTGATATTAGGCACTGTGTGTACTTCTATTGCGTATGTTGCAGGGGTTTCTGTAATGAAAGAATTGAGTGCTTTTAGAGTAGCGTTAATCACCAATTTAGAACCGATATATGCTATTGTGTTAGCATTAATTATCTTTGGAAAAGCAGAAAGAATGACCTCTGAATTTTACTTTGGCGCCCTGATTATTCTAAGTACGATCTTTCTTTTCCCGATTATTAAAACAAAAATCGAACACCGGAAATTGAAGAAAATGCCACCCATTATTTAGGTAGAATCACGCTGCCTATCCATTGCACAAATGCTTCCTTAATGCTTAAAGAAAACCCTCCAGAAAGCTATAATTTAAAGTAGTGAAACACCATTGAATCATACTTTAAAAAGACCTATAAAATAGCTGAATCTACGCTGATTTACACCTACAAAACCGTCGCTAAAACACGGTAAGAACTTAAATAGAAAGCGGTAAAAAATCACTCATTATCGCCTTAATAAACACGTCAAACAACGAGTTTTAGCCGCATTATTTCTTATCAAATAACACACAACATCAAGCTCAGCTGTATTGCGTTATAATCGAATCTAGTAAATCTACAAAAACAGCCGTCTTTTACTGACTAATTAAAGGCATCTAAATTGGATATTTATAGCTATTACCTCGTACTAAAAGTACTCAAACCAAAGATAAAAAAGCTAAAAATAGATTATTAGCGGCTACGAAAGAAGCATTACCATAAATGAAATCAGCGCAATAATCGGATAAAATCTATCGAATAAAGACGAAATTAAAAGCTTAACACTCCAAATAGAAACATCTAGCTGCGCTATAAATACGTTCTCATGTTATGAAATAAGTCAAAAAAACAGGAGAAAAATCATAAATATAGTCTGAATCTAAACTCAGTTCTACCTCAAAACAAGAGAAAACATAAGCCAAATACCCAATATTTTGGCTTGCTTAGAAGTTCTACTTCAAATATCTCTCTCAATAAGCGCCAATTCACCTCAAAATTTGAAACCAATTAACGCACATTTACATTAGACAAACAGCTTTTCCGCCAAAGATATCTGCCCGATTTCTTTCTTTAAAAATGAAATTCGGCAAAATAAAATCCAAATAAATCAAGAACCATAAGGAAAATAACCTAACTGAATCCGTGAAATGGCGATAAACCTAACGCCAGTAATTACTAATTAGTCGTAAGAAAAGCATTGGTACTGATGTATAGTCTCAACTACGAATAAAAATAAAATACACTAAATGCTTTTATAAACCAGATGCATTACCCTAAATACAATCTAAAAACCATCCAAAAACACAGTCTTATTTATTCCAAAACTCAACTCCTTTACTTGATATTTCTATAAAAAATACAAGAATAAAATTGGATACTCATTAAAAAATCGGTTCATAGTATTCTAAATCCATAAACAAACCTTAATTATTTCTGAAAATAATCTCTAAAAAATAGTCTAAAATAGAACTTACTTGGTGTATAATTTGTTCATAAAATTGCTTACTTTACACTCGTACTACGGGAGTTTGAAAAACGATAAAACCAATTAAAAACACTTGTAATACGTAGATAAACTTAAATCGCTCATTAATAAAAACATTCTCAACTTATTGATAACCAATTTTAAAAATGATTTACATCAATTCAAAGTTTATCATAACGCAAAGTTGTTAATCATAGAAAACTAAAATATTTAGCAATCAAACTAAATGATTCATATAAATACAAATAAAATATTAATATTCAATACTTTAACCGTATTATACTTAACTACAACTTCATTAATGGGTTTTTGTCAATTTATAGGGGGTGGACAAAACCCTCCTAGTGTAAAATTCAAGCAAATCAACACAGCAAATTTCCAAATCATCTACCCTACCCTATTTGAGGTCGAAGCACAACGAATGGCAAATACGTTAGAGGGCTTAGTTAAGCAGGTAAGCAAAACATTAGGTCACCAACCAAAGCCAATTTCCATCATCTTACAAAACCAAGGTGTGGTATCAAATGGTTTTGTTACTATGGCACCACGCCACTCGGAATTCTACACTATGCCTGGTCAGGAGTTTGATGCACAAGACTGGCTAAACAGTTTGGCTGTTCATGAATTGAGGCATGTGGTACAGTTTGACAAGATAGGTCCGAACGTTGGCGCACCACTTTTTGAAGAATTGAAACTTGCGCTCTTTGGCATCAACTTACCACCTTGGTTTTTTGAGGGAGATGCTGTTGGAATTGAAACCGCTTTGACACATGCCGGCCGAGGAAGACAGCCGGCTTTCGAAATGGTTTTGAGAACCAACCAACTTTCGGGAGAAAAATATAGTTACTCGAAAAACTATTTAGGGTCTTACAAAAATTTTACCCCAGGCTATTATCCACTTGGATATTTTATGACTACAAAAATCAGGAGAGATAACGGTCCTCTAATTTTCGACAAGATTTTAGAACGAATCAAAAATTTACCAATCCGACCTTACAACTTTAGTTCATCGCTAAAAAAATTCACGGGCATCCATACCAAAACTTTATACAAAAATACAATGACGGAAATGGACAGTCTGTGGAAAAACCAATCGGATAAACTGAGCCTTGAAAATTACAAACCACTCAACAAAATCAATAGCAAAAACCCGAGCTCTTATTTACTTCCCTACCTTACAAAAACCAACCAAATAATTTGTTTAAAAACATCGCTTTCCGAACCCACTAAAATTATCAGTATTGATGAGCAAAAAAATGAAAAACTAATCCTAAAAATAGGCAACCAAACAGAACCGAATTTGAGCTATGCAAACGGAATTATTTCTTGGGAAGAATATAGAAGTGACAGCCGTTATGACCAGCGAAATCACAGCGTAATTTGCACCTATAATTTGGCGACCAAACAATACAAACAGCTTAGCAAAAAAAGCAGATTATTCTCTCCTGCTTTATCCGCAGATGGCAAAAAAATCATTGCGGTAAATGTTACAAACGCAAGCATTTTTTCTTTGGTAGAACTTGATGCTGAAACCGGGAGAACCATGCGCAGTTTTCCCAATCCAAAAAACTACACGCTGCAAACACCAGCCTACAGCGCAGACGGAAGCGAAATTGTAGTAACAGGCGTTTTAGCAAGTGGGAAAACCTTGCTTCTGTGTTCAGGGAACAAGATTGAAGAATTACTAAGACCTCAAGCAGAGCTCATCGCTCGCCCTTCCTTTAACGGCAAACAAATTATTTACAAAGCACATTATAACGGCATCGAAAACATCTATCAGCTAAATCCTAAAACTAAAGCAATTCGCCAATTAACACATGTTCCTTTCGGTGCAAATTATCCAACAATAGGCAACCAAAAATTACATTTTAGCACCTATGCGCCTTTAGGCTATAACCTCGCCTCGATTGATTTAGACGCCCTAGAATCCACGCCGGCTAAAATAGAAGAAAACACCTTCGTGAATTACTTTGCGCCGCTTGTGACGCAGGAAAATACGCCAAATATTTTTGCAGAAATTGATTCAATAAAACATCCAGCTAAAAAATATAGAGAACTGGATCATTTATTTTATTTCCATAGCGCAAGACTAAGCGTTACAGAGAGCGACTACAATAACGAATACGATTTTGGCCTCAGCTTAATTTCCAACAATAAATTAAATACTGCCTTTGCAACGGTCGGATACGTTTACAACAGCGCTTTAAAAACAAACGAGTATAATGCAAACATCACCTATCAAAAATTTTATCCAAAAATAGCGCTCGCTTATAAAAACAGAGCACAGCTCGCGTATGCAAAAACGGGCGATCCACAAAAACCAACCATCGTTCCTTTCTCTTGGCGAGAAAACCGGACATCGCTAAATGTAAGCGTACCAACTTTCGCCAATTGGCTAAACAAAAGTTTTTATACAAATTTCACGGTGGCTACTTCTTACACAAATCGTTATCAAGAAACGCTAAAACCTGCAAATTTCTATAACGAGACTAAATTTCCGATGAGCTACAGTTTTGTCACTGGAATAAATACAAGGAAAGCTACCAGAGACCTAGCTCCACAATGGGGACAAAATATAGAACTTAACTTTGAACACAACCCTTTCGACAAAAACTTAACAGGCATCAACTTTAATTTAAAGTCGGCTTTTTACTTTCCTGGTATTTTAGCAAATCATAGCTTTAAAACAAGTTTGAACTTCCAAAAAAGCGAGGGTACTTATCAATACAGCGCCGACATTCCCAGAGCAAACGGCTGGGCGAATATGAAAGGGATCATAAACTTACAAAACACCTTACTATTTAGTTACCGCTTTCCAATTTCTTACCCCGACTGGGAATTGGGACCAATTGCCTACATCAAAAGAATTAAGGGTAACATCTTTACAGATTTTGAAAATATTAATGCAGGAAACGGCTTACGTGGTTACGGAGCCGGACTAAGTGCTGATATGAACCTTTTGAGATATTACCTACCACTTTTCGAACTGGGGGGTAAAATTATTATCCCTAATGAAAACGCAACAAAAAAACCGATATTAGAGTTTAGTTTCACTTTCAACTATTAGCGCATGAGCTTTAAAACGTACGCAATCATATTTTTATCTGTTGCCATCACCATTATTTTTATGCAGAATTTAGATCCAGTTCCGTTTAAGGTTTTATGGATGGAATTTACAGTGGCAAAATTGATAATGATGCTTATTGTTACAGTATTTGGCTTTATCTTAGGATTAATTGTGGCGAGGCCTCGCAAAAAGAAACTGGCGGAAACTACTGAGAATGGCATTCCGTTCGAAATTAGCCAACCCGTTGATGAGCCGTATTTGGAAACTAAACCAAAAAGTAATTTGAGCGACGAGGATCGGGAATATTTGAATTAAGAATGTGTTTAATAATTTGGGCGTTTTAACACGCTGTACATTCATACGCCACAAGGCATTATTCACAGGCCGGTATCTAATTTCCATCGTTAACGCGAAAGAAAAACCGCATTTCACATCGTCATTGCGAAGCTGAAGCGATGGACAAAAGCGTGAATGCGCTGTGGCAATCTCTGAGTTTCTCTGCACAAACCTAAATTTACCGCCTGTGGGTTAAAAAAAAGGGCTTAGCCTCCATAGCTTAGAGATTGCCACGGCTTGAAAAAATGCCTCGCTACAAAGTAGCTCCTTTGGAGCAATGACGCCGTAAAACGAAACGCATCAATACCTAATATGTAACAAGTCATTGCGAAACTAAAGCGATGGACAAAAGTGTAAAGGCGCTATGGCGCCTTTACTACAATGTTCCCGTTTTTAATTTCTCCGTAATTGCGAAGCTGAAGCGATTGACAAAAGCGGAAAGGCGCTGTGGCAATCTCTAAGTTCCTATGCAAAAAACTAAATTATCGTCTGTGGTTTAAGAAAAGCGAGCAGCACACATAGCTTGGAAATTGCCACTCCGAAAAAAACCGGCTCGCAATGATCAATATAAAACCACTCCAACAAAAAAAACCTTTCAATTTCTTGAAAGGCTTCTCAACATTAAGGGCGGACGATGGGGCTCGAACCCACGACCCCCGGCACCACAAACCAGTGCTCTAACCAACTGAGCTACGACCGCCATTTGTTTTTAGTGGAGCGCAAAAATACTTTAAAAATCAAAACATTCAAACTTTTAAACAAATTAACGTCAACTAAATTGCTATTCTGTTGATACATTGCGAAATAATCTTTTAATCGGCTTTGTTTTGCTTATTTTTTATCTTCGCAAATGATTCAAATTTTTACTGATGGTGCAGCAAGTGGCAATCCAGGACCGGGTGGATATGGTGTGATTTTACGATCAGGGAAACATTATAAAGAACTTTCTGATGGCTTCCGGATGACTACCAACAACCGAGTGGAGCTAATGGCGGTATGCGTTGGCTTAGAAGCTATAAAAACATTGAATCAAGAAGTCATGATTTTCTCCGACTCTAAATACGTAATTGACTCTGTAGAGAAAAAATGGGTTTTTGGCTGGGTAAAAAAAGCTTTTGCTGGCAAAAAGAACAAGGACCTTTGGTTGCGCTTTCTACAATCTTACAAATTGCATCAAGTAAAGTTTACTTGGGTAAAAGGCCATGCCGGTCATCCAGAAAACGAAAGATGCGATGAACTTGCGGTCATCGCATCTAAATCAAAAGACAAAAAAATCGATAGTGTTTTTGAGGTTGAGAAACAGAAAGAAAAATTATTGTAATTTAAAAGAACGATTCAAGAGTAAAGAATAAAGACTGCTTTTTTAGCTTCAAGCCTAGCTATTCACTACTGACTAACGAACTCCATCCCCTAGTATCAATAAACTAACTATTACTAATGAACTTCTCCTACTAATGACTAATGAACTAAAAAACTAAACCACTTTCAATATATCCCGTGGAGAATACTGCGACATAAAATCTTCGGCCAATAAAACCATTTCAGTTGAACCGATAAAAATGGATTCACGCTGATGGATTTCTGTAACCTCAATATCTAAAATTCGTTGAAAACCATTGGTAGCTCTTCCACCGGCTTGCTCAATAATAAAAGCTAAGGGATTACATTCATACACCAACCTTAATTTTCCTTTTGGCGCACTTGCGGTACTTGGGTAAATATAAATTCCACCTTTAATTAAGTTACGGTGTAAATCTGCAACCATAGAACCAATGTACCTTGATGTATAAGGACGTGAAGTCGCAGTATCTTCTACTTGGCAATACTTAATGTACTTTTTTACGCCTTCTGGAAAATGCACATAATTACCTTCATTCATACTATATATAGTGCCCGTTTTAGGTATCATCATTTGGGGATGAGAAAGGCAGAATTCTCCAATGGAAGGGTCTAACGTAAAACCATTTACACCGCAACCAGTGGTGTAAACCAACATGGTAGAAGAACCATAAACAATATAGCCAGCTGCTACCTGCTCTGTTCCTTTTTGTAAAATATCATTGATATCCGCTTCTCCTTCTTTAGAAATTCTTCTAAAAATAGAAAAAGTTGTACCTACAGCTACGTTTACATCAATGTTTGAAGAACCGTCTAATGGATCAATCGCAACTACGTATTTTGCATTTTTTGATACGTGTTCGTTTAAGATAATCACTTCCTCATTTTCTTCAGAAACTACTAAAGCACATTCGCCACCAGCACTTAAAGCCGATATAAATTGTTCATTAGCATAAACATCGAGTATCTTTTGAGTTTCGCCTTGTACGTTTATTGCACCTACTTCTCCTAAAATATCAGCAAGGCCGGCCTTGTTAATTTCTCTGTTCACAATTTTTGCCGCAATACCAATATCTCTCAATAATCTAGAAAGCTCTCCTTTTGCGTAAGGAAAATCTGCTTGCTTCTCAATAATAAACTGACCTAATGTAGTTAATCTTGCCATATACTTAGTGTAATTTTTACGCTATCTGTTTGCTAACTCTATGGCGTCTAATGTATGAATTTTATTTTCAGAAATACTAAATCTAATTAAAGTTCTTGCCTTGTGCCAGCCTTGTTTACCAGCCGCCCCGGGATTAATATGCAAGCATTGTATTTTTTTATCGTAAATAACTTTAAGGATATGCGAATGCCCAGAAATAAACAAATCTGGCGACTTAGTGTAAATATCAGGTTTTACATGAGAAGAATATCTATCGGGATAACCACCTATATGCGTCATCCAAACATCTACACCTTCTGCCTTAAATCTTAAATGTTCTGGATATACCTCTCTAATATCTTTTCCGTCGATATTCCCGTAAACTCCCCTCAGCGGTTTAAATGCAGCCAATTGATCGGCCAGTGCTAAAGTTCCGAAATCACCGACATGCCAAATCTCATCACGGTCATCAAAATATTTAAAAACAGCATCGTCTAAATAGCTGTGTGTATCTGAAATCAGTCCTATTTTGATCATTAATAAATTGTAAAAAAGTCTTTTAACGTTGCTTTATAGTGTAAAGAATGTTCTCCTTGGGAAGCGTAAATACAAAAATCTTCAAAAATTAGCTCATTCGCACTGTTTCTATTAAAAGTAATGATATGCCGAATGTGCGCTTTATCTGGGTACGATTTTATTTTGATACAATGTTTAGGATACAACCCAAAATCTTTAGACGTGGTTTGCAACATCAATGAGATTTCTACAGGCAATACTAAAGATAACGAACCATCAGCCGTTAAATGAGTTTTAGCCAATAGTAATAAATCTAAAAAAAAGGCTTCATCAGTATGTTTTGAAATATTGCGAGATTCTTTTGGCGATTGTAAGGCATTTAAATGAAAAGGTGGGTTTGATACAATCAAATCATATCTTTTTTCTGGATTTAGCTCGAAAAATTCCTTAAAACTATGATGATGAGCTTTTAGATGTGCTCGAAAAATTGAATTCTCAAAGTTTACTTTAGATTTCTCGTATGCAATATGATTAATGTCAATGCCATCAATAAAAACACCCTGCTTGCGTTGGGCTAACATTAAAGCAATTACGCCAGTTCCCGTTCCAATATCCAATATTCTATTAGCATTATGCAAATCACACAGTGCTCCTAACAAAACACCGTCAGTGTTTATCTTCATAGGGCAGCCTTCTTGGTCTATTACAAATTGCTTAAAATTGAATAAAGACATGGTACAAAATTATTGATTTTATGTGAAGAGTAAAGAAGAATGAGGACAAACTTGTGCAGATTCAAGAATAACGAGCAAAGACGATTGCAGATTCAAGAACAAAGAGCAAAGACAATTTGCAGATTTAAGAGTAAAGACCTGCGCAGATTCAAGAACAAAGAGCCAAGATAACTTCCGCCCAAGCAGGGTCTGTCGCAGACGACCCTGCGTTCTTGTAATATTTGCGTTCTTAAGTTTTATATTAACACAAAAAATTAAACGCAGAGTCCCGAAAAGGAGACTCTGCTTGGACGAAAGAAAACTACAACATTTAACGCAAAATCCTGAAAAGTAAATTCTGCTTGGACGAAAGAAAGCTTGCAGACTCAATAACAAAGACCTGTGAATACCAATGAACAAAAATCAAAACTAAAAAGACTGAAGGAGGAATCTTTAAAAGATATTTTCCACATTTTAGGTCGCGTTAACGATAGTAGCGGATACCGGCTTGGTGGATAAGGCCTTGTGGCGTATGAGCGGATTGCGTGTTTAAACGCCATAATCACCTAAATAAGAACGATAAATGCGAGAATAAAACACCAAAAAAAAATCAAGTTTTTACTGTTAAAATTGTTAATTATATTTCTCCTTAAAAATCTATCTTTGCGTTTCAAATGAAGCATATACGTAATTTCTGCATAATTGCACATATAGATCACGGTAAGAGTACTCTTGCTGATCGGTTATTGGAGTTTACCTCCACGGTTACCCAACGCGAGTCGCAAGCTCAATTGTTGGACAACATGGATTTGGAACGTGAACGCGGCATCACTATAAAAAGTCATGCCATCCAAATGAATTATATACACGAAGGGCAAGAATATATCCTTAACCTAATTGACACACCCGGACACGTAGATTTTTCTTACGAAGTTTCGCGTTCTATTGCGGCCTGCGAGGGTGCATTGTTAATTGTGGATGCTTCGCAAGGGATACAGGCACAAACCATCTCTAACCTGTATTTGGCTTTAGAGCAAGATTTAATCATTATTCCGATTTTGAACAAAATGGATTTACCTGGGGCAATGCCAGAAGAGGTAAAAGACCAAATTGTTGATTTGATCGGAGGCGAACGTTCGGATATCATCCCTGCATCAGGTAAAACTGGTTTAGGAATACAGGATATTTTGACTGCTGTTATTGACCGAGTTCCTGCACCAGTTGGTGACCCTGATGCGCCATTGCAAGCTTTAATTTTTGACTCTGTTTTTAACTCATTCCGTGGTATTATTGCTTACTTTAAAGTATTAAACGGAGAGATTAAAAAGAACGATCGAGTAAAGTTTGTTGCAACGGGAAAAGAATATATTGCCGACGAAGTTGGGGTTTTAAAATTGAATCCTACCCCGAAAGGAAGTGTAAAAACGGGTGATGTTGGCTATATTATATCGGGTATTAAAGAGGCTCGAGAAGTTAAAGTTGGAGATACTATTGTTTTAAGAGACAAACCAGCTCCCGGTATTCAAGGTTTTGAAGAAGTTAAACCGATGGTTTTTGCCGGAATTTACCCGGTTGATACTGACGAATTCGAGGAATTGCGTGAGGCAATGCACAAATTACAGCTGAATGATGCTTCTTTGGTTTTTGAACCAGAATCGTCTGCCGCTTTAGGTTTCGGTTTTCGATGTGGTTTCTTAGGAATGCTGCACATGGAAATTATCCAAGAGCGTTTAGAACGTGAGTTCGATATGACGGTAATAACCACCGTTCCTAACGTATCTTATATTGCGCATACCACTAAAGGAGATCCGTTTGTAGTCAACAATCCTTCGGAACTACCAGACCCATCAAAATTAGAGTTTGTAGAAGAACCATATATTAAGGCAAACATTATTACCAAAGCTGAGTTTGTTGGCCCGGTAATGTCGCTTTGTATTCAAAAAAGAGGAATGATTACTAATCAGCATTATTTAACTGCTGATAGGGTTGAGTTGGTTTTCGAAATGCCAATGGGCGAGATTGTTTTCGATTTTTACGATAAGCTGAAGACAATTTCTAAAGGTTATGCATCGTTTGATTACCATCAAACAGGTTTTAAACAATCTGATTTGGTGAAAATGGACATTATGCTTAACGGCGAACATGTTGATGCCTTATCATCTTTAATTCACAGAAGTAACTCTTACGATTTTGGAAAAAGAATTTGCGAAAAATTGAGAGAATTAATACCAAGACAGCAGTTTGACATTGTTATTCAAGCTTCCATTGGTGCTAAAATTATTGCTCGTGAAAACGTAAAAGCTTTGCGTAAAGATGTAACTGCTAAATGTTATGGTGGTGATATATCGCGTAAACGTAAATTATTAGAAAAACAGAAAAAAGGTAAAAAACGCATGCGCCAAGTTGGAAACGTAGAAATTCCACAATCGGCATTTATGGCGGTTTTGAAGCTGGATTAACTGATGTAGTTGATTAGCGATTAGGTTGTTAGTTGATTAGGACGTAGCAGGTAGTTTACACGTATTAAATATTTTTTTTATTACGTATCTATTTAATATCTTTGGATTATAAACTAAATGATTTGCCATGGATACGAAATTAACCCTGTCTTTCGATGAAGCTATCATTAATAAGGCAAAAAAATACGCAGAGCGTAACAACATTAGTCTATCTCGGATGATAGAGCATCTGTTAGCTAAAGTCGTAGAAAAACCTTATCAGTCTTTAGAAGATTTTCCAATTTCTGATTGGGTAAGTATGGTGGCTGAGGGTGATGCAGTGTATCATACCAGAAAAACAAAAAAATCAGGTTCAGAAGATGAATTCTTTGCGTCAAAAAAATGAGAGTTTTTTTAGATGCAAATGTGTTAGTCGCGGTTTTAAATAAAGAATATCCTATTTTTTCCTACGCAGCTCGAATCGTAAGTTTAGCTGATCATCCGAAATTTACCATTTATACTTCTCCAGTTTGTTTGGCCATCGCATACTATTTTGTAGAGAAAAAAACATCAGCAAAAGTTGCTAAAAGTAAAATCAGTTTGCTCTTAGAGCATATTCAAATTGCGGATAACTGCAGATTAGGCGTTATCAAAACCTTAGAGAACAAAAAAATCTTAGATTTTGAAGATGGGTTAGAGTATTACGCAGCGATAAAAAACAACTGCGAATGCATAGTAACAGAAAATTTAAAAGACTTCCATTTTGCGGAAATTGAAGTTTTAAATTGTGAAGATTTTGCGGTAAAATATTTCGTAAAACAACTATAACCGTCCCGAAATTCCATTGGAAATTTTAAAAGTATAATATTCTTCATTGAAACGAAAAAAACCACAAAATGCGCTGATAAAAATTTCCGATTATTTTTTATCGTCAAATATAAATTGAGCATCTACAAAAAATTTTAGCTTTGTAACCTGAATTACACTAACAAAATGAGCTCGACACGTTTTTAGGAATATTTATTTTTATTTTAAAAAAAAGAGCGTTAACGATTGGAGCGACATCCTTTTTGGCTATTCTGAACGGAGTCGAAAAGTTAAGCCAAAAAGACATAGCGTAAAGCGTGTTAAAACGCCATAA
This sequence comes from Sphingobacteriales bacterium, assembly GCA_038243635.1. GTDB lineage: Bacteria > Bacteroidota > Bacteroidia > Sphingobacteriales > Sphingobacteriaceae > Pseudopedobacter. The sequence continues at coordinate 4,413 of JBBSQW010000020.1, read as the reverse complement.
TGCTGGCATCAATTTATAACAATCATCGGACTCATGTTTGTATTTTATTTATTACCCATTAAAAATATAAAAAAATGATCTTGTTAGACGGAAAACACGTATCAGAAGAATTAAAGAAACAAATTGCGGTTGAAGCGGCGGATATGCTGGAGCAAACTGGCAGGAAACCACATTTGGTCGCGGTTTTAGTAGGTAGCGACGGTGGTAGCGAAACTTACGTGGCCAGCAAAATGCGTAACTGTGAAAAAGTTGGATTTAAATCTTCTTTAGTTAGGTATGATGAAACGGTTACCGAAGCAGAACTGTTGAATAAAATTGAAGAACTGAATAAAGATCAATCTATAGATGGTTTTATTGTTCAGTTGCCTTTACCAAAGCATATAGACCCTGAAAAAGTTACCGAAGCAATTGACTACAAAAAAGATGTAGATGGCTTCCACCCTATTAATTTAGGTCGTATGCAAAGAAATCTTCCTTGCTTTTTACCTGCTACTCCTTTTGGGATTATGCTAATGCTAGAATTCTACGGTATTGACACTATTGGCAAAAACTGTGTAGTTATTGGAAGAAGTAATATTGTGGGTAGCCCAATGAGTATTTTAATGGCTCGTAACGCAAACCCAGGGAACGCCACCGTTACTTTAGCGCATAGCAGAACGCAGAATTTAAAAGAGATTTGCCAAAAAGCAGATATTATTATTGTTGCCATCGGCAAAAAGAACTTTTTAACTGCAGATATGGTTAAAGATGGTGCTGTTGTAATTGATGTGGGCATGAACCGCGAAGTTTCTGACAAAACAAAATCCGGTTATAAACTTTTTGGCGATGTTGATTTTGAAAACGTTGCCCCGAAATGTTCTTACATTACTCCTGTACCCGGCGGCGTGGGTTTAATGACAATTGTGAGCTTGTTAAGAAACACCCTTTCAGCAGCTAAAAAAGAATTTTACAATTAAGGAAGTCGATAGTCAGCGGACGGCCGACAGCGGACAATTAAACTTTTAACTCCTAAAATTTGACTAACAACGATATTTTACGCCGACTGCGTTATACTTTTGAATTGAGCGATGATACGATGATCAAGATATTCGCTCTAGCGGATAAGGAGGTTACTCGGGCCGAAATAAGTGAATGGCTAAAAAAAGATGATGACGCCGAGTACAAACCAATATACGATATTGATTTTGCTACATTCCTAAACGGTTTCATCAATTTAAAACGAGGTAAAAAAGAAGGCGAACAACCCAAACCAGAAAAAAATCTAAATAATAACATCGTGTTTAGAAAGTTAAAGATTGCTTTAGGATTTAGAGATGAAGATATTGTAGAAGCGTTAGATCTGGTGAATTTTAGAATAAGTAAGCATGAATTGAGTGCTTTTTTTAGAAACCCAACACAAAACCAATACCGCCCATGTAAAGATCAAATCTTAAGAAACTTTATTCACGGTATTCAGATTAAGTTTAGAGGAGAGAAGGAAACGGAAGATTAACCTGTATCATATTATTACCAATGATTCCTTTTAAAAGAATTGATCACATTTTAATAAATGTCCCACTCGGCAAACTCGAGGAAGCTGAAGATTTTTACGGAAACACCTTAAACCTGCAGCTAATTCCAAATGAAATTCCTTTTAAAGCACTTTGGTTTAGCGTAGCCAAAATAGAGTTACACATTACGGAAGAAGCTCCACCACTTGGCTTATCTGAAAGACATCCCGCATTTGAGGTAACAGACCTAAAGGCTACAAAAGATTTTCTGCAATCAAAAGGAATTGAAATCTCTTATTCTACCAAAATTGAAGGAAGAGAGCGATTGTTTTTTAGAGATCCGTTTGGAAATAGGTTTGAGTTGATAGAGTTTTTATAGAATTTCTTACATCATAAAAAACTTTCATTAAAGCCCGCTATTTTTTTTGTAAGTATTATTGTTTTTCTTTAATTTTCAGAAAAAAAATCTATTATGAAAAAAATTAAACAAGCAATGGTGGTGAGCGTTATTTTAATAACGCTATCCTTGGGCGCATTCTCGCAAACTTCGACTTCGAAAACAGAGAAAATAAAAACATTGATGGAGCTCACTGGATCTGCAAAACAATATAAGCAGATGATGGATGTGATGATTAATTCTGTTGCCAAAACTTCACCGACTTTGCCCAAAGAGTTTTTGGAATCCTTTGTAAAAGAAATCGATTTTAACGGATTAATTAACGAAATGGCTCCCATTTACGACAAACACTTCACCGAAACTGATATTGATGGGCTGATTACATTCTATCAAAGCGAAGTCGGCAAAAAAATGATTGATAAAATGCCTATTATAATGGCGGAATATATGCCACTGGTTCAAGTTAAAATGAAAGCAGTAACAGAACGCTTGATTAAAGCGATGCAAGAGCAACAAGAAAAAGATAAAAAACCTTAAATAGCTTAAATAAGAAATGCGATTTTTTAATTCGCATTTCTTACTATACAATCTATCTTTTTACTCTTGGTAAGCCATTAACTTCCTCGGATTGTTAATTTTATAACCGTAATCCTGAGGATGCTCAATCACCTGCTTCATAGAGATCAAACTGTAAACATATTTTCCTGTTTCGCGGTTTAATACTAATCTGAAATAATCGTCTTGTTTTTGCTTAGTAATTTGTCTTCGCATACGGCCTTCGCCTCCATTATATGCAGCGGCCGCCAAAGTCCAACTATTAAACTGCTTGTGCAAATCTCTAAGATATTTTGCAGCAGCAACGGTTGCTAAACGAACATCCATGCGTTCGTCTATCTCGCTGTTAACAGTTAAACCATAATCTCGAGCTGTTTGGGGCATAAACTGCCAAACTCCGGCAGCACCTCTTGGCGAGTACAATCCCCTTTTCATTCCAGTTTCAACCAAGGGGACGTATTTAAAATCTTCTGGTACACCGTATTTCTTTAAAATGGGTTCAATTATAGGAAACCATACTTGAGATCTTTGGTGTAATTTAAGCGTTTGCATTTTTCTATATGAATGCGCTTTAAGCGCCGTTTTCATTTTCTTATCAATGCGTTTATCGCCAGAAGGCAGCAGTTCATTAGCAAATCCCAAGCTTAAAACCTCTGTCTCAGCAATGCTTTTAACAGCTTTTAGACTTGGAACAACCGCTTTACTAATTGTACTGGAATAGCTGTAACCGAACATTTTTGTGAGTACACAAAACACCAACATTAGGCTACAAGCAACTATGTATTTTAACTTCATAATTCTTGCTTTATTTCCACTTAATAAAAAAGCTGGGCAAAGGTAAGATTTATTTATCAGATTATCAAATAGTTACAAAAAACGGTAGCTAAACCGCTTTAAATCAAGCTTTCGCAAAGGTCCAAAAGCACTATCAAAACAACCAAATATAAGCTATCATAATCTTAAACATTTTAGTACCTTTGTCCCCCTTAAAACAGGTATTAATTATATAAGACCATGCCATTTAATAAAGACAGGAACAGTCGTGATGACAACTCCGGAAGAGACCACAAAAAGTCTGACAGATCTGAATCTACCGGCAGATCCAAATCTGAAAATCGCCCCTATTCATCTTCTTCAAGTTTCAAAAAGGACGATTCCGGATTCAATAGAGACAAAAAACCTTATGGAACTCGCGACAGCGGAAGTTCTTACGGAGAAAAGAAACCTTACGGCGACAAAAGAGAAGGATCTGGTGACAGAAAACCTTATGGAACTCGTGACAGCGGAAGTTCTTACGGAGAGAAGAAACCTTACGGCGATAAAAGAGAAGGATCTGGTGACAGAAAGCCTTACGGAAGCCGCGACAGTGGAAGTTCTTACGGAGAAAAAAAACCTTACGGTGATAAAAGAGAAGGTTCTGGCGACAGAAAACCTTACGGAAGCCGAGAAGGTGGAAGTTCTTATGGGGAAAAGAAATCTTACGGAGATAAAAGAGAGGAATCTGGCGACAGAAAACCTTTTGGATACCGTGAAGGTGGAAGTTCTTTTGAAGACAGAAAAGCTTACGGCGACCGAGGTAAAAAAGAAGAATCGGGGGACAAGAAACCTTATGGAAACCGCGAAGGCGGAAGTTCTTATGGAGAAAAGAAATCTTACGGTGAGAAAAGAGAGGGTTCTGGCGACAGAAAACCTTATGGAAACCGTGAAGGTGGAAGTTCTTACGGAGAAAACAAATCTTACGGTGAGAAAAGAGAGGGTTCTGGTGACAGAAAACCTTATGGAAACCGTGAAGGCGGAAGTTCTTACGGAGAAAACAAATCTTACGGTGATAAAAGAGAGGGTTCTGACGACAGAAAACCTTATGGAAACCGTGAAGGCGGAAGTTCTTACGGAGAAAACAAATCTTACGGTGATAAAAGAGAGGGTTCTGACGACAGAAAACCTTATGGAAACCGTGAAGGCGGAAGTTCT
>JBBSQW010000019.1:0-64602 GCA_038243635.1 Sphingobacteriales bacterium | reverse complement strand
TTTTTTGAAAATGTGCCGGCAAAAAAGCCAGCAGGTTCTGTGTTCTTCGGTTAAAGCAGCCCCGCTATACATTCATACTCCACAGGCCTTAAATACCAAGGCCGGTATCCATTACTATCGGGTTTATCTAAAAAAAGACAGTGCTAAAAACTCAGTTTTTTTTAACCGCCCACAAAGTTAAATCTTTTTCTCTTAAAATAACGAGCCTGTTAAATCTAAGAATGGCTTTATTAAATTCAGTTTTTTCTGGAAGAGGAATTTGTTGTAAATCGAAAGTAAGGTAATTGTAGCGCATTAACTTATTCTCTTTTGTAAAGTAAATTTCGTTTCCCTCTACGTTAAAGTCCACTTGCGGATAAACTACTGCCGTTTTAACAAAATTACCGTACTTATCAAAAATCCGAATACCAGCGGTGGTATCATTGATATAAACCTGCTGGTCATCAGTAAGCATAAAATTTGCCTGCATATCAAAACCGTTTCGTTGGTAAATATTTCCGCTTTTTAAATCATCCACAAAATAATTCGTCAGCTTGCGCAGTTCTCTGTTAATTTGGTCGTAAGCCCAAAAACCATTGTTATTGGCAGATGCGATTAAAGAAATCTGTAAATCGGGGTTTTGGTTAAAAGTGTATTTGCTAATTTCACTAAGGTTGTTATTTAAAACGATCACTTGCTGGTAAGCCTGATAATATAAAATCACCCGCAGCGGGTCAGTAACATCAAGCTGAGTAATTTCTCCGTAAGATTTATTGGCGTAACTCCACAAAAACTGGCCATTAGGGTTAAATTTCAGAAGTTCATTTTTTGGAGTAACCACAAATAGATTTCCTAAATTATCTACCGTTGCAATTTTAGCTGCGGTATCTATTTTGGCAATTAATGTATACTCTTGAGCATATAAATTTGCATACCCAATCAAAAAGAAAAGGATAATCGAAACTTTGCAAAACATATGGGTTAATTTACGCATTACAGTTTTCTGGTTCAAAACTTTTCAGCTGCATATCGATACCATCAAAAACAGCATAGCTGGTAAAATTTACCCATTCCCCTAAATTAATATATTTAGCATCCTCAATGTCTAACCTAATGGGAAAATGGCGATGCCCCATAATCACATAATCAACTACTCCAAATTTTTGTTTAAGTTCTTTATAATAAAGTGCCAGCCATTTTTCTTCATAACTTCTTTGCAAATGTTCCTGCTTTTTATTGCCAGAAATTCTACTTTTTTGGCTCCAATAGTTTGCTATCCCAACCCCAAAATTTGGATGTAATCGGGCAAAGAGCCATTGACAAAATTTACTTCTAAAAAAGTTTTTTAAAAGTTTATAGGCATTGTCACCTTCACCTAGTCCATCACCATGATGTAAAAAGAAATGTTTTCCGTTTAAATCTAAAATTAGTTCATCACTAATAATAGTAGCGTTTAGCTCTTTTTCAAAATAATCGAAAACCCACATATCATGGTTCCCTTTAAAAAAGTATAACTTAATTCCAGCATCGCTTAGCTCAGCTAGTTTTCCTAAAATCCGGATATAGCCTTTAGGCACCACCGTGGAGTACTCAAACCAGAAATCAAATACATCGCCCATCAAAAAAACTGCAGCAGCATCTTGTTTAATAAAATCCAACCATGCCACCAACTTAGCTTCTCTCGCTCGGCTACTTTTATAGTTTGGTGCACCTAAGTGAAAATCGGATGCGAAATAATAATGCGTTTTGTTCATTCGCCGTAAATATGCTTAAAATTATGATTTTATTTTCGATTGTACGCTTGGCTATTGTACCAATACAATAACAATGGAGCTCTGTTATATAAAATCGTGAAATAGAAAGGAGCCGAAAGAATTTTGTGCTAAATGCTGTTTCTATTATAGAAAGGGCGCGGACTATAGATGTTGCGAAACTTTCAAATAATTAGTCTACTTAATTTACAGTAGGTATATTTGAATTTTTACTACCTTAAATAAAGCCATTCCAAAAAGCGTCTTACTACTTGATACTTATATCTGACTACTTAGACTAAACTAAACATTATAAAACATTACTTACCAGATGGTCAATTTGGTAAACAATGGCCATTATTCAAGGTGTTTTTTAATAGGTACAGTTTTTAGAATCGCTAGTATCATCACGCTATTTTTATACAATTATCACTTGATGCCTGTAAAAAAGAAATGATGCCAAAACTGAATATTTTTATTAATGTACTTTACAAGTACGTGATCGTTAGTGATAAAAAAAGCCAGCCTTTAAAAAAGACTGGCTTCATATAATCAATCAAAAATAAAAACTAAACAGAAAAACTTGTTCCGCAACCGCATGTACTGGTAGCGCTTGGGTTGTTAAAAACAAAACCACGGGAATTTAAACCTTGCTGAAAATCTACCTGCATACCTGCAAGGTAAAGTCCATGTGATTTATGCATAAATACTTTTATACCTTCAATAGCATACTCGCTATCACCTTCTTTTGTTTGGTCAAAACCTAAAACATAACTCATTCCAGAACAGCCACCTCCTTCAACGCCCAAACGCAAACCAAATGATTCATCTAATTCTTGTTGTGACATTAACTTCCTTATCTCTTTTTTTGCCCCATCTGTTAAGGTGACTGGTGCTACGGCTTCTATCGTGTTGCTCATAAATATTAATTAATATTCAAATATACAGGAAAATGTAGATTTTTGTTTTTTAATAAGCTTATTTTACCGCCAATTTACATTACAACATGGATATCTCTATTTTCTTTTTTGACCTTTTAAAATATACCCTCGCTGGTCTTTTTGTGTTTTTTACCGCATATTTTGTGCTGAAAAGCCATTTCGATACGTATTATAATCTTAAAGCTTTAGATTATAAAATCTTGGTGGCAAAAGATATGTTGCCATTAAAATTACAAGCTTATGAAAGGATGACACTTTTTGTAGAACGTATTAACCCATCAAACCTAATGCTTCGTTTGCATCAACCAGGGATGACAGCTAAAGAAATGCAGAGTTTAGTACTCATCGACGTAAAGGCCGAGTTTCAACATAATATCTCGCAACAATTATACATCAGTAAAGATGCTTGGAATATTGTTAGGCGGGTAAAAGATGATACAATTGGTTTGCTTAATCAAGCAATAGGAAATTTAAATCCTGATGCTAGCGCTGTTGAATTAAGTAAAATGATTTTCATTAAACTAGAAGAGCTGGAAGAAAATCCTTATGATTTAGCACTTTTGGTAATGAGAAATGATTTGCAAGATTTATAGGCATTCGTTGCTTCTGGAGGCTTTTTAGAATAGGTAATGTGTCGCTGTAGTTTTTAATTATGTAACAAAAATTTGATGTTAATTAGGCTTTGGTATGTAAAAGAATATGCAAATTTGATAATTGATATATTACCAATAGTTAAGATTCAAGTATCGAAAGTCAACTCTTCTGCCTTCGATCATCGAATTTAGAAAAATCAGCACCAAACTTATACAATGCAAAAATCAGTCTTAAATCTTTGGCTAATTATATCCTTATATTTAGGGGCGTGTAGTCAACAATTGCATGTTACCAAAATAGAAAAACAGCTTTACCCAATTACTTCCACAATAAAGTCAGATGCGGCAATGGAAGCTTTTGTTTCTCCATATCGACAAAAGTTAGATTCTGTAATGAACGACGTGGTGGGCTTTTCGACAAAAGAAATTCAAAAAGATAGACCAGAGGGACCTTTAAATAATTTTTTTGCTGATGCTATGTATCAAATCGGAAAAGACTGGGATCTTAAGTTTGACTTCGCTTACACCAATTACGGTGGTTTAAGAATCCCTTTACCAAAAGGAGAGATTTACCGATACAAAATTTTTGAATTAATGCCTTTTGAAAACGCGGTTACCCTGATGACTTTCAAAGGCGATGATATTCACGCTTTTTTTGATTTTATCGCTGCAGGCGGAGGTGATCCTATCGCTGGTGCAACTTTCGTAATTGATGACAAAAAAGCAATTGATATAAAGATAAACGGTCAAGCGTTTGACAGAACTAAAAGCTATACCGTACTAACGTCAGATTACATGGCAAACGGTGGCGACGGTGGAGCAATTTTTACCAAAGGTTTTAATAGAAACGACACAACTTACAAACTAAGAGACGCCTTATTACTTTATCTCAACAAGAAACAAAAAGCCGGAGAAAAACTAAACCCTATCAACGATGGAAGAATCAAAATTAAATAGAAGAAGGTTTTTAAAAACGGGTTTTTCCGGTGCAGCATTACTTGCTTTAGGTTTAAATAGCGAAAGTGTTTTCGCTAAAGATGATTTTAAGAAACTAACCATCTTACATACTAATGATGTGCACAGTCGTATTGATCCTTTTCCGCAAGATGGTAGTCGAAATGCTGGCAGGGGAGGCGTATCGCCGAGGGCCACGCTTATCAATAAAATACGAGCAGAAGAACCAAACGTTTTGCTATTAGATGCCGGCGATATTTTCCAAGGAACACCTTACTTTAACTTGTGGGGTGGCGAGTTGGAGCTTAAAATGATGAGCATGATGGGCTACGATGCTGGAATTATGGGCAATCATGATTTTGATAATGGCGTAGAAGGTTTTGTAAAGCAACTACCACATGCAAATTTCCCCATTATTAACTCCAATTACGATTTTAGAGATACATTAATGGAAGGTAAATCTGTTCCCTATAAAATTTTTAATAAACAAGGAATTAAAATAGGAGTGTACGGACTTGGGATAGAATTAGAGGGTTTGGTTAATACGATTCAATATGGTAATACAAAATACCTTAATCCTCTTGAAAAAGCTTTAAAATATGAGCAAGAGCTAAAAATGAATTATAAGTGCGATTTAGTAATTTGCCTTTCGCATTTGGGGTATAAATACAAAGAGCAAAAAATTTCTGATGTCGTTTTGGCCTCAACTCTTTACCATACCGACTTAATTATTGGTGGGCATACCCATACATTTTTAAGCGCACCTGATAGCATCAAAAATAAGAGTGGAAACGAAACGTTGGTTAACCAAGTTGGCTTCGCTGGAATTAATTTGGGGAGGGTAGATTATGTGTTTTCAAGTAAAAATTCAAAGAAAGTAACCTATACTTCTGCCTTAGAGGTGGTTGAGAATAATTTCAAAATATAGTTTTTTTAACCAATTTTTTTTTGAATCTTCGATGCTCGGAAGTAGGCATCCCCGCCAAACTCCCATCGCATTTTAAATCAACATATTAGAAAATTCAAATGGAAAAAACTTGTACAAGTGTATGGGAAAATTGTCTGCAAATCATAAAAGATAACATTCCGACTCAAAGTTTCAAAACCTGGTTTGAGCCAATCATTCCGCTAAGGTTAGAGGCTAGCGTGTTAACCATACAAGTGCCTAGTTTATTCTTTTACGAGTGGTTAGAAGAGCATTACGTAGGGCTTTTACGCAAAACTGTCAAGAAGCATCTTGGCGATTCCGGTCGTTTAGAATATAACATCGTAGTAGAAAAATCATCGTCACAAAAACCTTACACAACCAACCTACCATCAAGCGGAAACGGAGCCGAAGGAAAGAATCAATCTATCCCAATGCCGGTAGCTTTGAATAAGGATATTAAGAACCCTTTTGTAATTCCAGGGCTTAAAAAGCTACAGGTAGATCCTCAGTTAAATCCCAACTATACTTTCGAAAATTTTATCGAAGGAGATTGCAATCGTTTGGCTCGTTCTGCAGGTTATGCGGTAAGCGCAAAACCAGGTGGCACATCCTTTAATCCTTTGTTGATTTACGGGGGCGTTGGCTTAGGTAAAACACATTTGGCGCAAGCAATTGGTAACGAAGTAAAACGTACCATGCCAGACAAATTGGTGATTTATGTTTCTTGCGAAAAGTTTTGCCAGCAGTTTGTTGATTCGTTAAAAAACAACACCATTAACGACTTTGTTAATTTTTACCAAGCAATGGATATCATTATTATGGATGATGTGCACAACTTTGCCGGTAAAGAGAAAACACAGGATATTTTCTTCCACATTTTTAATCATCTGCACCAATCTGGCAAGCAGTTGATTATAACTTCTGATAAGCCACCAAAAGATTTAGCAGGTTTAGAAGAAAGATTACTTTCAAGATTTAAATGGGGTTTATCAGCAGATTTATCTGTTCCTGATATTGAAACCCGTATGGCAATACTTAAAAAGAAAATGTACCAAGATGGTATTGAGCTTCCTAATGATGTTATTGAATATGTGGCGCACAACATTGACAATAACGTTAGAGAGTTAGAAGGAGCGATGGTTTCTTTGTTGGCGCAATCAACGCTCAATAAGAAAGAGATAGATTTAGCGTTAGCTAAACAAATGTTAAAGAACTTTATCAAAAACACCAGCAAAGAAATTTCTATGGAGTACATCCAGAAGTTGGTTTGCGAGTACTTTGAGGTTCCAGTAGAAATGGTGAAGTCTAAGACTCGTAAACGCGAGATTGTACAAGCTCGTCAAATTTCCATGTATTTAGCAAAAAGCCATACAAAAACATCTTTGAAATCTATCGGTGCATTCTTCGGTGGTCGTGATCATTCTACTGTGATTTACGCCTGCCAAACAGTAGAAGATTTGATTGATACTGATAAGAAATTCAAAGCTTACGTTCAAGATATTCAGAAAAAGCTTAAAATGAGCTAGTATAAATTATCTGATTGAAAATCCCCTCAGCTGAATAAATTGAGGGGATTTTTGTTTTGGTTCACTTTGAGCTTGATAGGTTTCGATTTTTTTTGAGATATTTTGGGCACTTAAACACGCTTTGCGCTGTATCTTTTTGGCAGAAAAAAGCCAAAAAGGATGTCGCTTCAATCGTTAGCGCAAACCCAGATAATGCTTTATTCTGTTTTTAACTCTTAAAAAATTCTTGTTTATATTATCTTAGCAAACATGAAAATTGGAATTATTGGTTTAGGAGATATGGGTAAGCTTTATGCAATCACTTTTGCAAAAGCAGGGTTGGAAGTGCAGGGGTGTGATCTTCCCGATAAGTTCGAAGCGTTAACAAAAGAGCTTTTACCCTTTGGAATTACCGTATCACATACGCCCAATGAAGTTGCAAAAACTAGTGATTTTATTTTTTACGCAGTAGAAGCAGAAAAGATAGCAGATGTAGTCGCTAAAACAGCCTTATCTATTAAAACAGGAGCTCTAGTAACGGGAATGACATCCGTAAAAACTCCCGAGGTTTTGGCTTTTGAAAAATACTTGCCACACGATTCTGAGATTATTTTAACCCATTCGTTACACGGACCAGGCTTTGCTACAAAAGGACAAAAACTGATTGTAGCACCACACCGAATTACTGCGGATAGGTATCAAAAAGCTTTAAAAATTCTTCGGGCTTTAGAGTCAGAAATTATCGAGTTAGAAGATTACCACCAACATGACCAGATAATGGCAGATACCCAAGCCGTTACGCACATGGGTTTTGAAAGTATGGGAACTGCTTGGAAAAATGCAGGGACCTATCCTTGGGAAAGTGGTGCCTATGTTTCCGGGATTGATAATGTTAAGATTTTGACCACGCTACGGATTTTTGGCTACAAACCACATATTTATGCAGGCCTGGCAATTTTAAATCCCTATGCATCAAAGCAAATTCAAGGCTACGCAACTTCGGAATCAGCGTTATTTAAAATGATGATTCAGGAAGATGAGCTGAACTTTAGAAAACGTATTTACGAAGCTCGAGATTTTGTTTTCCATGGCCAACATAATCTCATTTTGTTTGATGATGACATTATGAAAGAGTTTAGCATTGGTAACAATCAGACTTTAGAAAAATCAAATTCGCATTTGAGTTTATTAGCGATGGTTGATGCTTGGTGTCAATTGAAAATAAATCCTTATGATAACATGATGTGCCAAACGCCGCCATTTAAATTACGTTTAGGCATTGTAGAATATTTATTTAAAAATGACGAACTATTAGAAAAAACGATACAAACCGCTTTATATGATAAGAGCATAAGGGGAGATGATTTAGAATTTCATACAGCAGTTCGAGAGTGGGCATCCTTAATTAACTATAAAGATATGGAAGGCTACAAATCTCACTTTATGCAAGCCAAAACCTTTTTTGAACCACTGTTGGAAAAGGGACGAGAACAAAGTGCGGCATTGATTAATAGGTTGTCTTCTTAGCGTCGTGTAAAATCGGTATATTTAATCAAATAATAATTTAGACATTATGGACATTCGATTTGTATCAGACGAACATGGTAGAAAAGTAGCAGTTCAGTTGCCAATTGAAGATTGGGAGAAAATTAAAACTATACATCCAGATATAGAGCTTTTACCCAATGATTTGCCTGAATGGCAGAAAGAACTATTAGATAAAAGGATGGCATCTATTGAAATGAATCCCAAATTGATTTTATCTGGAGAAGATTTATTCGAAGGAATTTAATGAGTTATACCGTCCATTATTTACTCGAAGCAAAGCTAGATATTATGGAGGCAAAAGATTGGTATGCTGGTAAAAAACTAGAGCTTAGAGAAAGATTTATAACTCAAGTAAAATCGGCACTAGCAAACTTGAAAAGTCATCCTTTTCACTACGAAGTACGGTATAAAAATTTAAGGATAAAGCACTTGAATATTTTTCCTTACGGCATCTATTATTACATTGACGAAAACCAAAGAAGAATAGTGATTGTTGCTGTATTGCATCATCGACAGAAAATTAGATAAATGTTGAGGCTTAGAATTAATTTTTGTCATATCGGTGAGAACTTACATGATAAGATAAAGTCAAAAGAGGTTAATTATGTTAAGAGTAATTAAAACAGAGGATGAATATGAAAATGCTTTAGCTAGAGCGTATGATTTAATTCAAGAGCATGTTGAAGAAGGTGGTGATAAATGCGACGAGTTAGAGTTGTTGACATTGTTAGTTGAACATTACGAAAAAGAGCATTATCCTATATCTGCGCCTTCGCCAATTGAGGCTATTAAATTTAGACTCGAGCGATTGAACAAGCCGGTTTCTGAGCTTTCTGAGATTTTAGGGGCCAGAAGCAGGCAATCTGAGATTTTAAGCGGTAAAAGAAAACTAAGCTTAGCGATGATTAGAAAATTACACCACGTTTTGGGGATTCCAGCGGAGAGCCTAATTCTAAAGTATTAAATTTGCTGATTTTTACATCTCCAACGAATCAACCGTACAACGTTTCTCTTCTCCAATCATAAATTACCCCAAATTCTTATCTTTACGATTAAATACCATATATAATGAGCGATATCCAAAACTGTCCAAAGTGTAATTCAGAATTTACCTATCCAGAGCAAGATCACATGACTTGTTCGCAATGTTTTCATGAATGGACTCCAGGGGAGGAAACTGAGGAAACAGTGGCCACAGATAAGGTTTTAGACGCAAACGGTAATGAATTGGTTGATGGCGATACTGTTGTAGTAATTAAAGACCTTCCAGTTAAAGGTGCCCCGAAACCTATAAAAATTGGTACTAAAGTGAAAAACATTCGGTTAAGAGGCGGTGATCATAATATTTCCTGCAAAATTGAGGGCTTTGGTGCAATGAACTTAAAATCTGAGTTTGTAAGAAAGGCTTAGTAAGTTCATTTAGTCAGTGGTTGAATTGGTTCATTAGTCCTGTTTTGTGGCTAAGAGGAATGGCTATTATTTGTTTGTCAAAACGATGATTTCTTTTTAATGTGGATTTGTAATTGAAATAATAAAAGTAGATTTGATTATGAGCATTTTAGAAGACAAAATACAATTAGCCAAAATGGTTTTGGATATTGAACATGAAAGCTAATTGAACAGGTAAGGGTTTTTTACTGATTAATATGGAGGATGAAAAAGTGGAAAGTCTTCCCCCGTTTGTGAAACAAGGTTTGAAAGAATCGTTGGAGCAAGCAAACGCCGGCGAATTTATTTCGTATCAGGATGTTTTTAAAGAAGTAGACTCTTTATTACGAAAATGAGCTTAACGGTTGTTTTTACTCCAAAGGCTAAACAATCATTTCTGTATACCACCCTTCAAACAAAGGAAAAATGGGGGCTAAAATCAGCTACAAATTTTGTAAAACGAAGTAACCAAGTTTTTAAATCAATATCTATCCAACCGTTTATTTTTAAACCTTTCTCTGACCTTGATGTTAGAAAAGGAATTATTACCAAACAAACTTCTTTTCTTTATCGTGTTTCGTGAGCAGATTGAAATCCTTCTTGTTTGGGATAATCGGCAAGAGCCAGTGTTTAAATAGTGAGTTTGATAAAATAAAAAGACCAAGGGTAAGCACATGTATAAACAAGCGCAACGGTAGTTTAAAATAATATAGTGGACTAATAATAGACGGAAATGACAGTCAACGTGGTTAATTATATGTTTTTATGAGCACTCTTAAAGCTATTGGAGATGATGGGGTTTGTTTTGAAATGAATAGGATATTAAATCGATATCATTCAATTGATGAAGATGATAACTTAAAAAAATCAATTCTAGAAAATTACTTGTGGTTTTCTGACCCTTCGGATTTCAATGACCCTTATGACTGCAATATGGAATGCGGAGTCGATTGCTCTGAAAAGGAGATATATGAATTCTTTATTGATATGAATCTCAAACAGAATTTAGGATTTACTGAGAGATGGATGGGAAACAGAACAAAGCAACTATTCAATAATCCTTCTGAAGCCCATAGGTTTGCCAAGGATGGAGACTTAAAAACAATATCTCAGTTGGGGGTTTGTTGTTTTTCTCAGAAAGATGATGCTCTATTGATGTGGTCGCATTATGCAGATAAACATAAAGGCATTTGTTTGTCTTTCGATGTATCAAAAGACAAATCGGTTTTTGGAGGTCAAATCTTTCAAGTTGAATATCCCGAAAAATACCCAATTTATAATTACCCTTGTGATCAAGGAAAGTTTAGTTCATACAGATTTTTAATTGCTACGAAGTCTAAAGATTGGGAGTATGAGAATGAAGTGAGATTAGTGAGAGATTATTCTAAAGACATAATCTTCAGAGGGCCTATCAAGTTTAATAAAAAAGCTCTTGTTGCCATAAAATTTGGTTATAAATGTAAACCAGATGATGAGGACATTAAAGAAATGAATAAATGGCTTATAGAATCGGGAGGGTATGAGCATGTAAGGTTTTATAAAGCTAAATTGAAAAAACTACAATTTGGTTTAGAGTTTGATGAAATTTCTAGAATAATGTTTAATTGATACATTAATCTCCGCGTGAGGGATAGCAATGGATACCCGCCATTGTGGCTAAGGCCTTGCGCAGTATAAATGAATAGCCCGGTGCATTTTCAGCACACGCCCAAAGTATAAGTTCATTAGTCATTATTACGCAACTATACCAAGAGTTAATCAGTCTTATCTATCAATAAAAATTTCATAATTGAATGCATCCTTTTACACATTTAGCCAGTCAAACATTCCTCGTAAAATCAGCCAAGTTTCGGACAACCGACTACTGACCTCCGACTTACCCACAACAAAATCCATTTCTAAACTCCCACCCAAACTTAGGACAACCGACTTCCGACCTCCGACTTACCACGACAAAAAAAATCATCGCAACCTATTGATTATCAAAAAATAAAATCCTACTTTTGCAGTCCTTTTATTTAGGTGTGTTAACCGCTCTAATACAAAGGATTAAATAATTAATAAAAAACAAATTTAAAGAAAGCTTAATGCCAACCATTCAACAATTAGTTAGGAAAGGTAGAGTAGCTCTGGTGGATAAGAGTAAATCCCCAGCGTTGGACAGCTGTCCACAGCGAAGAGGCGTATGTACACGTGTATATACTACTACCCCTAAAAAACCAAACTCAGCAATGCGTAAAGTTGCTCGTGTACGTTTAACCAACGGAAAAGAGATCAACGCTTACATTCCTGGGGAAGGTCACAACTTACAAGAACACTCAATTGTTTTGGTTCGTGGTGGAAGAGTAAAAGATTTACCTGGAGTACGTTACCACATTGTTCGTGGTGCATTAGATACAGCAGGTGTTGCAGGTAGAAATCAACGTCGTTCTAAGTATGGTACTAAAAAACCAAAACCAGGACAAGTTGCAGCTCCAGCAAAAGGTGCAGTAAAGAAAAAGAAATAATTAAACGGAGGACAAGACAATGAGAAAATCGAAACCAAAAAAGAGAATCATCCTGCCTGACCCAAAGTTTAACGACGTTACGGTTACCAGGTTTGTAAATAATATGATGTACGATGGAAAAAAATCTATCGCTTACGATATTTTTTACGGAGCTATCGAAATTGTAGAAACTAAAACTAGTGAAAACGGTTTAGAGCAATGGAAAAAAGCATTAAATAACATTAGCCCAGGTGTAGAGGTTAAATCTAGACGTGTGGGTGGTGCAAACTTTCAAGTACCAACTGAAGTAAGACCTGAGCGTAAGATTGCTTTAGGTATGAAATGGTTAATTAGCTATAGCAGAAAACGTGGCGAAAAAACCATGACTGAGAAATTAGCTGGTGAAATCATCTCTGCTGCAAAAGGTGAAGGTGCTGCAGTGAAAAAGAAAGAAGATACGCATAAAATGGCTGAGGCTAACAAGGCATTCTCTCACTTTAGATTCTAGAATAAGAATTACACAGATTATAAGATTACACAGATTTTAAAACCACCGATTTTAGCGTAAGCTAAAATCGGTGTAATCTTTAAATCCGTGAAATCACAAAAAAACTAAAATGTCAAGAGATTTAAAATTCACAAGAAATATCGGTATTGCTGCGCACATTGATGCTGGTAAAACCACTACAACAGAGCGTATTTTATTCTACTCTGGTGTAAACCACAAGTTAGGTGAAACTCACGAAGGTTCTGCTACAACCGATTGGATGGCGCAAGAACAAGAGCGTGGTATCACCATTACTTCTGCCGCTGTAACTGTTGATTGGGCTTACAGAGGGCAAAAGTACCACATGAACATTATTGATACACCAGGACACGTTGATTTTACCGTTGAGGTAAACAGATCTTTACGTGTATTGGACGGGTTAGTGTTCTTGTTTTCTGCAGTTGATGGTGTTGAGCCTCAATCAGAAACTAACTGGAGATTAGCTAATAACTATAACGTACCTCGTTTAGGTTTCGTTAATAAAATGGACAGAGCCGGTGCTGACTTCTTAAAGGTTGTTAAGCAGGTTAAAGAAATGCTTGGATCTAACGCTATTCCTTTGCAAATTCCAATTGGAGCAGAAGAAGGTTTTGAAGGTGTTGTAGATTTAATTAACTGGAGAGGAATTGTTTGGAATACAGAAGATAAAGGGATGACTTTTACTGAGGTTCCAATTCCAGCAGAAGCGCTTGAAGAAGCAACTGAATGGAGAGAAAAGTTATTGGAGGCTGTCGCAGAATATGACGAGTCTTTAATGGAGAAATTCTTTGATGCACCAGAAACTATCACTGAACGTGAGGTTTTAGATGCATTGCGTAAAGCAACTTTAGATGCTAAAATTGTACCTATGGTTTGTGGTTCATCTTTCAAAAATAAAGGTGTACAAACCATGTTGGACTACGTGATGGAATTATTGCCATCTCCAATGGATGTGGAAGCGATTACAGGAACTCACCCAGATACTGGCGAAGAAATTACTCGTCAGCCATCAGAAAAAGAACCTTTTGCTGCTTTAGCTTTTAAAATTGCCACAGATCCTTTCGTAGGCCGTTTATGTTTTATCAGAGTTTACTCTGGAAACTTAGAAGCCGGTTCTTACGTTTACAACGCTCGTTCAGGAAATAAAGAACGTATTTCTCGTATATTCCAAATGCATGCGAACAAGCAAAACCCAATTCCTAATGTAGGTGCGGGAGATATTGCTGCGGTAGTTGGATTTAAGGATATCAAAACTGGAGATACACTTTGCGAAGAGAAAAACCCAATTGTTTTGGAATCTATGGATTTTCCAGATCCGGTTATTGGTTTAGCAATTGAGCCTAAAACTCAAGCTGATGCAGATAAGTTAGGTGTTGGTTTAAATAAATTGGCTGAGGAAGACCCAACTTTCAAAGTTCATACTGATGAGGATTCTGGTCAAACTATTATTCAAGGTATGGGAGAGCTTCACCTAGATATTTTAATGGATCGTTTAAAGCGTGAGTTTAAAGTAGAGGTTAACCAAGGTGCACCACAGGTGGCTTACAAAGAGACCATTACTGGTGAAACTCAACACAGAGAAACTTACAAAAAACAAACTGGTGGTCGTGGTAAATTTGCGGATATCCAAGTTGTTATTTCTCCACCTGAAGAAGGTAAGTTAGGATTAGAGTTTATCAATGAAATATCCGGTGGTTCTATTCCTCGTGAATTTATTCCATCTGTTCAAAAAGGTTTTGAAGGTTCATTATCAAACGGTGTTTTAGCTGGTTACCCAATGACAGGTATGAAAGTTCGTTTAATTGATGGTTCTTTCCACGCTGTCGATTCAGATGCTTTATCTTTTGAATTAGCTGCTCGTAACGCTTTCCGTGAGGCATTGCCTAAGTGTAAGCCGGTATTGATGGAGCCAATCATGAAGATTGAAGTTTTAACTCCTGAAGAAAACATGGGTGATGTAATGGGCGACTTAAACAGAAGAAGAGGTCAGCTACAAGGTATGGATACAAGAGCAGGTGCTCAGGTAATTAAAGCTTTGGTGCCACTTTCTGAAATGTTTGGTTATGTAACTCAATTACGTACCATTACTTCTGGTAGAGCAACTTCAACAATGGAATTTGACCACTACGATCCAGCTCCAAAAGGAGTACAGGAAGAAGTGATTGCCAAAGTTAAAGGAGCAAAAGCAAACGCATAGGGACGATTACACAGATTTTGATCGATGAATCTGTGTAATCCTTAAATCTTGTGAGATCAAATAAACATACACACGGCAATCGTTACAAATAGCTCTAACGAGAACCATAAAACAAAAACAATGAGCCAAAGAATCAGAATTAAATTAAAATCTTACGATTACAACTTGGTAGATAAGTCTGCTGAAAAAATTGTAAAGACTGTAAAGCCTACAGGTGCAGTAGTTAGTGGTCCAATTCCTCTTCCAACAGAGAAGAAAATTTACACCGTATTACGTTCTCCACACGTTAATAAAAAAGCAAGAGAGCAGTTTCAATTGTGCTCTTACAAAAGATTGTTAGACATTTACAGCGCTTCAGCTAAAACTGTTGATGCTTTAATGAAACTTGAATTGCCTTCAGGTGTTGAAGTTGAAATTAAAGTCTGATAGATTTTAATAAGATTAATGAAACCCATTCTATTTAGGATGGGTTTTTTTGTGAGCAATATTTTCAATAAAATAAGATAGAAAGCAGTAATTTTATATTTAAAATTTAATGACTATATTTGTCATGAATTTTATTGTCAATTATTATGAATGCTAAAATTAAAAATGCAAGATTAAAAAAAGGTCTAAAGTTGCGAGAAGTAGCAGAAGCGTTAAAAGTGGATGCATCTCTGGTAAGTAAGTTTGAGTCGGGAGCTCGAAAGCCTACCAGAGAGCAGGTGATTAAGCTGGCTAATCTTTTAGAGCTAGATGCGCATGGATTATTGTTAGAACGGTTGAGTAACCAAATAGTAGATGATATTGGTTATGGGAATTTTGCTTTAGAAGTTTTGTCTTTAGCAGAAGACAAAGTTAAGTATCATACCAAAGCAGATTTAAAAGCCAAAGAAGATGACTTGACTTTAATTTTGAAAAATATCGACATCATAAAAGCTAAACTTGAACAACATAGAAACTTAGATAGCTACAGAATAGCGCAGGCTTTAGAGTTAGAATATACCTTTGAAAGTAACCGTATTGAAGGCAATACTTTAACCTTAAAGGAAACAGATTTGGTGGTAAACGAAGGCATTACAATTTCTGGTAAAACGATGCGAGAGCATTTAGAAGCTATTAACCATAAAGAAGCTGTGGAATATGTTAAAGACTTGGTGGGCAAAGATTATGATTTTTGTGAGCGAGACTTATTGCAATTACACACACTTATTCTTAAAGGTATCGATGCTGAAAACGCGGGGAAGTATAGAACTGTGCAAGTAATGATTAAAGGAAGCAGGCACTTGCCTCCGCAACCATTCATCATCAAAAAACAAATGGAAGATTTGTTTTTTTGGTACGAGGTTAATAAAAACCATTTGCATCCGATTGTGTTGGCTGCAGAATTAAGTGAAAGATTGGTTACCATTCATCCTTTTATTGATGGAAATGGAAGAACATCTAGGCTAATTATGAATTTGATTTTATTAAAAAACGGTTACGTGATAGCTAATATAAAAGGAGATGTTGAAAACAGAATGCGCTATTACCAAACATTAGAAAATGCGCAAGTAAATCAAAGAAAAGAAGATTTCCATTTATTTATAGCGGAGGAGGAGCTTACTGCATTAAATAGATATTGTTCTATTTTGGGGGTTTGATGCTTTATAGGTAACAAGTACCGATGTATCTTTTGAATTGATGAGAAGCTTGTTTGACGAAGAATTTGCGTTATTTAATCTTGAGATACATCGTTCTATGTATGCCTATTTCTGGGATTTCGAATTTATCGCTGATAAACTCGAAACCTACTCCTAAGTAGAATTTAAATGCTTTTTCTCGGGCATTGCACCACAAGTAATTTACCTTTTGCCCGCGAAGGTAAACTAGTGCAAAATTCATTAAACGATTTCCGTAGCTTTTTCCTTGAAAATCTTTAGCAGTCGCCATTCCTCTCAGTTGATAACCCACTCCTTGAAAATCGTTTTTTGATTTCCAGTAGAAGCTGGCCACGCAAATGGCTTCGCCGTCAACTATAAATCCTAAATGGAAAGTGCTGTCGTCATTATCGTTATCAAAAACACATTCGTCTAAAGATAATTTGCCGTCTCTTAAAATTTTGTTTCTAAGTGGTAATACTTCTTCTGAAGTTATAAACTTAATCATTTTGCTTTGCGAGTTTTAAAACGAGATCCATTAAACGGCTTGAATAACCAAATTCATTATCATACCAGCCAACCACTTTAATCATCCCGCCTACAATAGAGGTCAGTTTAGAGTCGAAAATGCATGAATGTGAATTGTTGATGATGTCAACAGAAACAATTGGATCTTCTGTATACTCTAAAATATCTTTCAACTCGCCGCTTGCGGCTTTTTTAAATGCCTCGTTAATTTCTTCGACGGACTTAGGCTGTTTTATTAAGATACATGTGAAATCTGTAAGAGAACCGTTTAAAACAGGGACACGAATGCCGGCACCACCTAAGTTTCCTTCTAAATGAGGGAAAATACTTGTAATTGCTTTTGCAGCACCTGTTGTTGTTGGAATAATAGATGATGAAGCTGCTCTGGCTCTACGTAAGTCACGATGAGGTGCATCGTGGAGGTTTTGATCGCCAGTCATGGAGTGAACTGTTGTAATGTAGCCTTCTTTAATTCCCCAGTTGTCATCCAAAACTTTCACCATTGCGGCAACGTTGTTTGTTGTGCATGATGCGTTTGAAATGATTTTACTGTCCCAATCTATATCTCTATCGTTTACTCCTAAAACTACAGTTGGTACACTTTTATCTGGCGAAGGAGCAGAAAGTAAAACTTTTTTTGCGCCAGCATTTATATGCTTCTGTGCGAGCTCAATATTTAAAAATTTTCCGGTGCATTCTAATACTAAATCAATATCGAGTTTATTCCACGGAAGGTCTTCAGGATCTTTTTTGGCTAAAACTTGAACACTTTGTCCGTTTACAACTAAGGTGTTTTTATCTGCAGAAATACTGCCGGCAAAGTTCCCATGAACAGAATCGTATTTTAAAAGATGTGCGAGCGTTTCGGTATCGGTAAGGTCGTTAACGGCGATAATCTCAACTGCTTTTTGTTGGCTTAATAACCTGAAAACTGTTCTGCCAATTCTTCCAAACCCATTAATTGCAACCCTCATTTCTATAATTTTGTGCAATTTACCAAAAGCAAGTTATAATGCTGGGTTTTATAAAAAATGCGACGTTCAATTAACTATTTGTTTCTTTTGATATCTGCAGAATAGTTTATTTACTCTTACAATGGTCATTGATTTTTTACCTTTTAAAAAAAGTGTAAAGGAAGAATGAGGAAAGAAAGAACGGTTTTTTGTTTATTTACTAATAATCATCAGCTTCTTAGCGAATAGAACCGTAATACATTAAAAAAAAAGCCTTTTAATAGTAATAATTCAACAATAGTTTTATTTTTGCATCTCAAACAAAAAAATACAATATGGTAAATGCAAACAACCCTTCACACGTAAAGCTTATTATAGCCGGTGTTTTTGTTACGTTATTTGGTGTTTTCATCAAGCAAGTAATTGATCATTCTTTTATAGTGGATGTATTGGGTTGGGCAATCACTTTTATAGGTGCAGCTATTTCAATTATCGGCGTTATGCGAATTTTGAACGACTAAATTATTTTTTAATATAGAAATGTTTAGAGGCGTTACTTATAGTAACGCCTTTTTTGTTTTTATAGCCGCAATAGCTTCTTTAATTTTAGGCAGTTGATTTAAAGTTTCCTCATAGGCCAACCAAAATATTTCTTCAGCTTTTTTTACGTCGAAAATGCTGATTTCGCCCAAGCCTTTCGGCTCAACTAGCACATCCACAAATTCGCATTTTTGCTTTAAGGTGTGGTTTAACGATAGGAGTGCTGCTCGTTCAACCGCATGCTTTATATTGCGCACATTAGTAATTGCAGGTAGGTGGTTGCAAGAAGATCCTATAATTATGTCAACGTTGTTTTGTAAAGGCTCTACCGGGAAGTTATTAATCACTCCGCCATCAACGTAAAGTTTGCCATCAATCGTTATAGGGGTAAAAACACCCGGAATACAGCTAGATGCCAAAACCTTTCTAATCAGTTCGCCCTCATGAAAATAAACTAATTCTCCGTCACTAAAATTGGTAGCTGTAATGGTTAAAGGGATTTTTAAATATTCAAAACTGTTATGTGATATATGTTCTTTTAATAAAAAAAAAGCGGTTTCTAGGTTTAATAAAGCTGTTGAATTAAAAGCCGGTCTTAAATGCTTAATTAATTTGGTCTCATTAAAAATCTGTAGAATTTTGTATGGATCAACGTTGTTTGCATAAAGGGCGCCAACAATTGCACCGGCGCTAGTTCCGGTAATTCTAGAAATCTCAATTTTTTTATCTTTTAAAGCCTTTAGAACGCCTAAATGTGCCACGCCTCTAATTCCACCCCCACTTAAAACGATTCCTATTTTCATCAGTAAATTATTAAAATCTAAAATAGTTTAAACTTATTTTTTTTGATTTGGATGGTATTTGGCTTTTGTTAAAATAAGTTGAGCGTCTTTTGTTAACATCATTTCTTGCAAATCAACCTCAGGATTATTCTCCATGTATTTTTTTACGATTTGCCAGCCAATGAACAATCCCAACTTGGGCGAGGAATCATTTTTTTCGCCCAAACCAGGGGTAAAAGGTGCTTCGGCTAAATATTTTTGTATTTTCATATAATCGGTATCGTACAATAAATCCTGCTCTAGAAAGAATGCCCAACTGTCGGATTCAAAATTAGTAGCCCATTCCATCTGGTCTTTATTGTAACCTATAATTGTACTATCGGCCAGGTTAGGCTGTACGGCTTTCATAAAATATAAAAGCTTTCCATTATAAATCATCTTAGCCATCAGGCTTTTGTCGTTAGATAATTCTGGGAATAGCTCTTCTCTAGTAATTACTTCAACCACTCGGGGTGTAATGTTTTTTGGAGTGAAACGCCTGCTAATATATCTTGGGATTGTTTCAACCAGAGCTGGGTAAAATTTTGAGCCGCTTCCCAAAAACATATCTAACCCAATGCCAACATATCCGCTTCCAATAGGTGTTTGCACTTGAAAACCAGAAATATACGTAACTATCTTGGGTGTTTTCCAATCTGGGTAATAGTATTTAATATGCTTAAAAGCATCAATCAATTCTGGTTTTTGTGCATCTAAATTTGGATAAACAGAGTCGGTTTCATGCTGTAAATCTTGGAAAGGTTTTCCAGCTAATACCTGCTCTAACACGCTGATATACGCTGTATTCTCGGTACTTCCCAAATTCAGGATTTTTTCAAAGTAGTCTTTATAAAAAACCGGATATTTTTTCTTTAAGGCCGGGAGTTTTTCGTTAAGTTGATTTGGGTTAATTTGCGATAAGTCTTGATCAAAGCGTTCAATCTGCAAATCCACTTTTATATTGCTGATATCTATTTTGTTTTCTTGGTTACAAGCACTAACACATAAGGAGATTGCAAAAAAAAATGTAATTTTGGCGAGATTGTTAAATTTCATTTGAACAAAAATTAATATACAAACCAAAGTTATGAAAAAGTTATTATTCGCAACTATTTTTACGCTATGTGCTAGCATGCTGTTTGCGCAAGACACTTATAAAGGATTCAAATTAGGAATTACCGCACATCCAAATTTTGGTTGGTTAAAATCTGAAATTGATGGCGTAAAATCGAATGGTTTAAGAGCGGGTTTTAGTTATGGTTTAATTGGCGATTTTTATTTTGCCGATAACTACGCTTTCACAACAGGTTTAAAATTAACAACCATTAATGGACAAACAGAGAATGAATCTGGTGCAGACAAAGGAAAACAAGAAATTTATAAGCTTCAGTATATTGAGATCCCAGCGAAGATTAAATTGACTACCGGGGATATGAACGGTTTAAGGTTTTATGGTGAGTTTGGTTTAGGAAACGCATTTAACGTTGGTGCAAAGCAGGATGTAAAAGGCCAGTCTGGGATAGCAAACGTTGAGGATCAAAATATTTACAAGAACACCGCTTTTTACAGAGCATCTTTAATTATTGGTGGTGGTACGCAGTTTTACATAGGCGAAAAAACAGCTTTAGATATTGGTTTAACTTTTAATAACGGTTTTACCGATATTAAAAAAGGATCTGGTACTATTAAAAGTTCATACTTAGGTTTAAACCTTGCTGTTTACTTTTAGTAAACAATATAGTCTTTGACTCCATGAAAATTGCTTTAGCTCAATTAAACTATCACATTGGTAATTTTGAGGCCAACACGCAAAAAATAATCGATACGTTAAAAAACCAAGAAGAACAGGGAACTGATTTAGTGGTTTTTTCTGAGTTGTGTATTTCTGGCTATCCACCGCGAGATTTTTTAGAATATGCTGAGTTTATCGAACTTTGTGAAAAATCTGCTCAAGAAGTTGCTTTAGCTTGTCAGAATATTGGCTGCATTATAGGCTTGCCTATTCAAAATCCGGTAATCGAAGGTAAAGACCTTTATAATGCTGCTTATTTTATTGCTGAAGGTAAAGTACAACAGGTTATAAAAAAAGCGCTTTTACCAACATACGACGTTTTTGATGAATACCGCTATTTTGAGCCTGCTCATGAGTTTAAGTGCGTTAATTATAAGGGGCACAAAATAGCTTTAACCATTTGCGAAGATTTATGGAATTTAGGAGATAACCCGCTTTATAAAACTTGCCCAATGGATGAGTTGATTAAAGAATCTCCGGATTTTATGATCAATATTGCTGCGTCTCCGTTTTCTTACAAGCATGATGAAGAACGTATTTTTATACTTTCGCAAAATTGCAGAAAGTATAATTTACCGCTGTTTTACGTAAACCATATTGGTGCACAAACCGAACTTATTTTTGATGGTGGATCCCTAGTTTTTGATAAGGCCGGTGATATTGTAGCCGAATTAGATTATTTTAAAGAAGACGTCTGTGTGTTTGATGTTGAGCAGATTCAAAGTTCAATTGTACTTAACAAGAAATCAGAAAAAAGATCAAATACAGAGCAGGTTTACCAAGCTTTGGTTCTAGGAATTAAAGATTATTTCAAAAAGTCGGGATTTAGCAAAGCAACTTTAGGTTTGTCTGGTGGAATAGACTCGGCAGTAGTTTGCGCATTGGCTTGTGAGGCTTTAGGAGCAGAAAACGTAATGGGTGTGTTAATGCCTTCAAAATACTCGTCAGACCATTCGATAAAAGATGCTGAGGCCTTAGCTAAAAACTTGGGTTGTAAAAGCACTATTATTCCTATTAAAAATGTAGCTGATGCTTTTGAAGATACGCTAAAAGACGAGTTCGTGGCGTTAAATCCAGATCTTGCAGAAGAGAATATTCAAGCCCGCTCTCGTGGCGTAATTATGATGGCCATGTCTAATAAATTTGGCTATATTTTACTAAATACTTCTAATAAAAGTGAAGGAGCCGTAGGTTACGGAACACTTTATGGAGATATGTGTGGCGCAATTTCGGTAATTGGAGATTGCTATAAAACACAAGTTTACCAGCTTGCAGAGTATATCAACAGAGCGCAAGAAATTATTCCGATAAATACCATTACAAAAGCACCTTCTGCAGAATTGAGACCAGATCAAAAAGATTCGGACTCCTTACCAGATTATGATGTTTTAGACAAGATTTTATTTGAGTATATAGAAATGCGGAAAAGTTCCAAACAAATTGTTGCTGATGGTTTTGAGGAAGCTTTGGTAAACCGGATTTTAAAAATGGTTAATAGAGCTGAGTTCAAACGTTATCAAAGTCCACCAATTCTGAGAATATCCTCAAAGGCTTTCGGGATGGGCCGTCGTATGCCTATTGTAGGTAAGTATCTCTCCTGATTTTTGCTCAAGGTGATGCTTGCTGTTAAATAGTCGGTTTCTCTTTTCTCAGTTATATACCTTCAAGTATCCCACTTTTGGCCGAGATCCCCTGTCATTAGGTTTAGCTTTTTTCATTTCCATGCCGTCATTTCGACGAAAGGAAAAATCCCACCAGAAAGGTCTGCATGCAATGTTTGCTACCTATTTGTGAGATGTCTTTCCGCCAGCTGGCGGAGAGACATGACGACGCTTCTTAAGTAATGACATTACGGTATCCGTTTTGGCCATGTAATTAATAAAGCTTTTTTAACTGGTCATAAAACTGGATTACTTATTGTATTGTTAGGGTTATAGATACAATGTTATGAGAACAAAAACTACTTTCCCTTTAAAGCGCTCTGCAGATTACCAGTTTAATTTATGCGCTATTTTTATAGGAGCCTTATTAATTGCGATGCTGATTAATTCTTGCGGGTAATCAATAACGCAAAACAATCGTTATCGGTTTATTTGAGCATCGATAATTTGATGCAAGTAGGATATGTATGTTTAAAAAAAGAAAATATTAAATAGTCTCGTAGTATTCCATATTTAAAGAATGAGTTCGATTATTAAAATGAGCTCAATAGATTAAGAATTTTTTTTTATTAACGATGAGCGTTAACGGTTGTTCCAAAGGAATCCCTTCGGGAAAGCGATATCCTTTTTTCTTGTTTGTGCTGGCCATTGTGCGCAGTAAAAAAAGATATAGTGGAAAGTGTATTTAAACGCCCAAACTAATTTGAAATCAAAATTTTAACCTACTCTTGTTAGCTTTAATCAACAAAAGATCCATTCCTCCAAGCGTAGCTAGCTTGTCAAGACTGTCCGTTAAGGATAATTCTTTTGTCTTATCTACCGATTTAAATCAGATTTTATTATAAAAACAAAGCCCCTTCGGAATTAATCCGAAGGAGCTTATGCCAAGAATTGTTAATTTTTAAAAAGTGAATCTGAAACCAAAGCCAAATCTTCCAGCTTCAAAATCGCTATTATCACCAATAAATGCAGTTGGTCTCCAATCAAAACCTATAGCGATTGGTGCACCTGGGATTTTGAAATCTAATCCTGCTTGTGGCATCAATAAAAAAGTGGTGTTGTTGTAATTTCCGTATTTAAAGAAGTTTACACCTGGACCACCACCGATAAACCATTTTAAGCCGTCAGCTCCTGAAATTGCTTGATGGTATTGGTAGAAAGCTTGTAATCTTGTAGTATGGTCACCGAATAATAACTCAGGTTGGATAGCGGAGTTTGCGTTAAAAAAATGCTTAAAAGATGGGCCAACTAAGGTTTGACCTGTACCAAAATCTAATCCTAAACCAATACTGTTTTTGTAAGATTGTGCACTTGCTCCAAAAGACAATGATAAAGCAACGAATGTTAAGATAAATAATTTCTTCATAATAATGTTTGTTTGATTCTGGTGATTACTGCTAATTTGATGCCAGTTTGGGCGACGTAAATCGTAAAAATTGCTTTACGCTGGTTTAGTGATTGTTGCGTTTTTTTTTATTTATGACAAAAAGGCAGTATTTAATTTTAAATATCGCCTTTGAGGTATTTAACATAGCTTTTTATATTTAAACTTTACCCATGATTGAGTGTCCCATTCTATCACGCTTGGCTTTTAAATAGAGCTCATTATGTTTATTTGAATCAATTTCGATGGCTACATTTTCAACTATTTCTAATCCATAACCTACCAAGCCTGCTCTTTTTGTAGGATTGTTTGACATTAAACGCATTTTTCTAACACCCAAACTTCTTAAAATTTGGGCACCAACGCCATAATCGCGTTCGTCCATTTTAAAGCCTAAAGCCAAATTAGCATCTACCGTATCCATTCCGTTTTCTTGTAGATTGTAGGCTTTTAACTTATTGACTAAACCAATTCCGCGGCCTTCTTGATTCATGTAGATCACTAAACCTTTACCTTCTTTTTGAATCATCTCCATAGATTTGTGTAATTGCGGACCGCAGTCACATCGGCATGAACCAAAAATATCACCTGTAACGCATGAACTATGCACACGTACTAAAACTGGTTCATCCTCTTTCCATTCTCCTTTAATTAGCGCAATGTGGTTTTCTTGCGTATTAAGCTGAGTAAAAGCAACCATCTCGAAATCACCCCATTCTGTAGGTAAGTTAATAGAAACTTCTTTCTTTATTAATGATTCAGTCTTTAAACGGTACGAAATTAAATCTTCAATAGATACGATTTTCATGTCCAGCTCGTTCGCTAGCGCTAAAAGCTCTGGTAAACGAGCCATTTCGCCATCTTTATTCATGATTTCGCATATTACCCCAGCGGGTTCTAAGCCTGCTAAAACTGGTAAATCAATGGCTGCTTCGGTATGTCCAGCTCGTCTTAAAACACCACCGTTTTTTGCCATCAAAGGGAAAATATGGCCAGGTCGTCCCAAATCTTGGGGTTTTGTAGCTGGATTTATCAACGATAAAATAGTTTTTGAGCGGTCAGATGCCGAAATACCTGTAGTGCAACCGTTTCCAATTAAATCTATTGAAACGGTAAAGTTTGTTTCATGCACTGCGGTGTTGTGGCCAACCATTAAATCGAGTTCTAATTCGTGGCACCGGTGTTGGGTTAAAGGCGCACAAATTAAGCCTCTCCCGTGTGTTGCCATAAAGTTAATTACTGCAGGAGTTGCCATGCTGGCGGCGGCTAAAAAATCTCCCTCGTTTTCTCTGTCTTGGTCATCTACTACAATAATGATTTTGCCAGCTTTTATATCTTCAATTGCTTCTTCTATCGTGTTTAACATCTTATTTTTTGTTTTCTTAAACTACTGGTAATTGAGTTATAACCATCGCTTGAGCCAGTTTGTTTGAGAGAGGTACAAAGCAAATTTAACTAAATTATTGGCTTGCTTTGATTGCGTAAATGTTTTAGTTGCGATGGACTATAAATATTACAGTGTTATTAGACAATGATTGTTAACCTTGAGTTTAAGCCAATAATATTTGTTGGTATGCGCTTGATATTATGTTAAGATGCTTGTTTGCAAATTAAGTCTTAGCTTTTTTTTTGAAAAGCTTTTTATACAGGTTTTTATAAATATCTACATCAAACAAAGCCGAATCAATTGTTGCTTTATAGGTTAAAAACAGCCCGACAGGGGTAAGGATGAATATTGCAGACCACATTCCTAAAATTGGATCCATATTGCCCACTTTTACCGACTTTTCGCCCACGGTGCTTATGATATGGTAAATCAAAAAGAATAAAACGGATACCACTACCGGTAAACCTAAGCCACCTTTTCTGATGATTGCTCCTAAGGGAGCACCAATAAAGAACAATACTAAACAGGATACTGCCAAAGTAAATTTTCGGTTATATTCTATAATATACCGTCTGATGACTGTTGTATTGTCTTTTTTTGCAATAATGGTTGTTTGTAAGGATTCTTTTAACATCCTTACATTGTCAATTGCACCGGAGGTAATTATTTCTTTTTTAGATGAATCAGAAAAACTAGCAAAAACTCCTTGTTTCTTAAAATCTAAGCCTTTAAAGAGTTTAAAGCTCTTGTAATTTTGTGTGGCGTAATAAATTTTATGATAAGGCCTTATCTCTTTAAAAACGTTTTTGCTAATGCTATCGTTTAATTTGGTGACCGAATCCTTATATGAAGTAAGTTGTTTGATGTTCAACATCTGATAGTTCCCTTTAAACAAGTTTTCGTCTTCTCGCTTAAATTTAAAACTGGAAAGGTCAAATTTTTGTTCGGTCTCTTTAAACCTTAATCGGGTTAGCTGTTGTCTTGGGTTGTAGCCGGTTTTACCTTGGTTTTCCTCGTACCGTACGCCGTCTCTTAAACGTAAGATTAAGTAGTCTCCATTGTCGGTTTTATACATTTCACCCTCTTTTGCCATGAGGATATTTGTGTTTCCTTGGCCTTTAGATTGGTCATAAATTACAATGTCTTTAAGTAGTTGGCCGTCTTTCTCCTTTTTTTCTACACGCATAGAGTATCCTGGTATGCTGTTATTAAAAACTCCTTCTTTAATTAAGAACGCTGCTTTTTGCTCTCTAACATCATAAAGTAAGGATCCCATTTTAAGATTTGCGACCGGTAGCATGTAATCTGAAAAGAAAAAGGCCCCAATCCCTAAAAACGTGATTAATATAACTAGCGGAGCCATTGCTTTTTGTAGAGAAATACCCGCTGATTTAATAGCCACCAGCTCATAGTTTTCGCCAAGGTTGCCGAAAGTCATGATGGAGGAAAGTAGTATAGCCAAAGGCAACGCCATGGCTACGTTCGTTGCTGCTGCGTAAAAAAGCAACTTTAAAATTACGTACCACTCAAAGCCTTTTCCAATTAAATCATCAATATATTTAAATAGAAAAAGCATCAACAACAGAAACATCACTATAAAAAAAGTGACGATAAAAGGCTTTATAAATGCTTTTAATACGAGAAGATGTATTTTTTTCACGCTACAAAAATAGCAAAAAATTATGCGCCAATTACATTGAGTAAGGTTTCAACTTGAATATTCCAAATTGCCTGACGTTCTTTTAAGTTTTCTGGTGATGCAAAATCTGTTACTACTAAAGCTACATCATTGGTAAGTTCATCTTTGATGATTTCGAGCTCAAAATAAGTGTAAGGTTCATCATCAATCCAATGAAACTTAATGGATTTATTTTCTTTGATTGAGATCATTTTAGCTTTTTGCTCTTCACCATCATCCCAAATGAAGGTGTAAACGTGGTCACTTGTTTTTACCTCGTCTGCAAACCATTCGGATAAACCGTTTGATTCGCTAATAAAGCTATACAGAATTTTTGCGGATGATCTGATCTCATACTCCAACCTAAATTTTACTTTCTCGCTCATGGATAATTTTACTAAATAACAAGGGGAAAAACAACTTTTAATTTTTTTTAATTTCTTTTCTAAAGGAAAGTAATTTCTTCTATATTTGCAACTCAAATTTCAAGCCGTTTATGGGGCTTGCAGAATTAATTATCAACGCACATAGCAACTGATTTTGTAATTTTAGGAAGAATTTGAGAATTTACCAACCCTTGGCGGGGTAGCTCAGATGGTTAGAGCGCAGGATTCATAACCCTGAGGTCGGCAGTTCGATCCTGCTCCCCGCTACTTGAAAATGAAAGCCGCCTGAAAAGGTGGCTTTTTTTGTGGAGTTTTGTTTGATGTTTACTGTGTATGTTCTCTATTCTACAAATTACGATAAAATTTATATTGGTTACACCTCTGATATAGAACAAAGATTAATTTCGCATAATCAGCTTGCCGTTAAGGGTTATACTATAAAATATAGACCTTGGAAGCTTGTGCGTTCCGAGGTTTTTGAGATAAAGCATGAGGCTATGAAAATGGAAAAACAACTTAAGACAGCTCGCGGAAGATTATTTGTTTGGGAAATTATACGTAAAGGTTAGATACAAGATTCATATCCGCCAGTTGGCGGACGGCAGTTCGATCCTGCTCCCCGCTACTTTTTAATTAAGCCCCCTGAAAAAGATGGCTTTTTTTATGCGATTTAAAGCGGTTCTAATGATGATTTCAATACAAATTAGGCTTTCGTGTGCTTAATCAAATATAACACAAAGATTTCAGAAACCATCAAAAACAGCTAGTTTTCACGACAATTTGGCGCATCTGTTGGCGCATGGATTGGTCATAATTTACCTATAAACTGGCTGTAAATCTCAATTAATCATTCGTGAATTTCAAAATAGAAACCTACCTACCCTAAACAATTATTAGAGCAAGTCCCTGAAATGAAATTCGTAAGAAAAACGAAAACGGAGATAAATTTTAAGTAAATATCTTGAAGCAGGATGTGAAAGCATCCTGCTTTTTTTATATTCATAATTTATAAATTGTCCCTTTTTAAACAAGATAGCAAAGCCCATAATGAAAGAACACTTTATACGGCTCGACTTTGATTTTATTGAACCTGTTTATTACAATATGGAACCATTTGAAAACGTTCTCCATTCAAATTTTTACAAGAAAGCGTTCAAAATTGAGTGGGAGAAAATATTTACCGTAATCGGGAAAGAACACATTCCGAAAATATTAAAAATCTTTTATCAATACCAAACCTATTTAGGAAAGTCTCAGTTCTTAAAAAAAAAAAGACTTAGAGAACAAGCACTACCCTTGCTAATATTTTTAGATAGCGATAATATATTTGATGATGAAATTACATTTGAACAACTGGAAAGCTACTTTGACGAATTTGCAATAGAAGGTGTTTGCGATAGAGTGTGGTGAGACCTATGCCCAATAATCTCGCGGTTTCCGTCTTGTTCTTTCGGGTATGTTGCAATACTTTAATGATGTGTTGCTTTTCCATCGACTCCATGTTCATGGAGTTAGATGGTGTAAGTTGCGTTGATGATTGATGAAATTCAAAAGGCAATAAACTGGCGGTAATTAGGTCGTCGTCTGCTAATATCGCTACTCTTTCCATTACATTTTTTAGTTCGCGGATGTTACCCTTCCAACGGTAGGCAGTTAATAAACTTGTAAACTCTTGGTCAACTTTTAGATCGGGCTTATTAAGTTTGGTGGCAAAATCTTTTAGGTAGTACAGAGCGATGGGCATAATGTCCATTTTTCGTTGAGCGAGAGGAGGGAGCTCT
Source organism: Sphingobacteriales bacterium (assembly GCA_038243635.1). Lineage (GTDB taxonomy): Bacteria > Bacteroidota > Bacteroidia > Sphingobacteriales > Sphingobacteriaceae > Pseudopedobacter. Next base: position 35,236 of record JBBSQW010000019.1, on the reverse strand, counting down.
ATCGAGAAAACCGAAAGTCGGTAGTAAAGGTCGAGCCTAAATCTTCCTGCTTCAGCTTCCTCTTTTAATTCACGGTTAGTTGCAGCAATAATTCTTACATTAACTTTTCTGGTTTGTGTATCTCCAATTTTAATATAAGTCTGATTCTCTAAAACCCGTAATAATTTCGCCTGTAAATCAGTGTTCATCTCCCCAATCTCATCCAAAAATAGGGTGCCCTCGTCGGCCTCTTCCAGCAAACCCTTCTTGTCTTTATCTGCGCCGGTGAAGGCGCCGCTTTTATAACCAAATAATTCACTTTCTAAAAGTTCAGGATTAAAGCCACTACAGTTTACAGCCACAAAATTTTTATTTTTTCGATGGCTTTCGTAATGGATGGCTTGCGCAAAAACTTTTTTCCGGTTCCCGTTTCTCCTAAAAGCAATAGGTTGTATCTGTTGAAGCTACTTTTGCCGCTAGCGCTACTGGGTCTTTAATTGGTTTGGACTGGCCCAAAATGGTGTCGAATCTAAACTTTGAGCTTATTTTGTTTTCCAACTCAAATACCCTACTTGCCAATTTCGCTTTATCAATGGCTTTATAAACTAGCGGAATAATTTTGTCGTTGTCATCGCCTTTGGTAATGTAATCAAAGGCGCCATTTCGCATCGCTGCAACGCCATCTTTAATGGTGCCAAAAGCTGTTAAATTAATAATCTCGGTATAAGTGCTTATTTTTTTAATTTCTTTAACAAGTTCTACACCATTAAAATCGGGTAATTTAACGTCGCTAATTACAACAAGCACCATTTGATTGGCGAGAATTTTCAATCCCTCTTTTGCGGTGTATGCTTGAAAAACTTTGAATCCTTCTAATTCAAGGATACGGGCAAGCAAGCCGCAAAGTTTTTTTCCATCGTCAATAATTAATACAGTGTTTTCCATGGTTGGTTTTGCAGACAGGTAGTTGTATTTTGCTGTTTTATTGCAAGATACGAAGTTAGCCTTTTCATAAGTTGCAATGACAATCTAAATTCATTCAAACCAAATTTAGCAAAATCTGAGTTTTTCATTTCCTGTTTTTATTCGTTATGGATATAAGCTCTGTTCTATTATCGATGCTTGCTGATATTTTAGTGTTGTTCGATTATCAATATTGATTGGTTATTTTCAATCGGACTCAGTTCAGTAATAAAATGTAATTCTTTTTTAACGAACCAAGCACAAATTACTTGAACTTTTGAGCCATTGTTTGTAAGTAATAACCTGAGTTCGATTATTAAAACATTCATTAGGGCGTTCGGGCGGGCTTTTCGTTACAATCTTTTTACTCTGAAGAAGAGTAAAAAGGATTTTCACTGCAATCCCTAACGCAAAACCTTTATGACTCTAAAAAGATATACTTTAATAACAGCATAAAAGGATATTAATAATCGAGCTCAGGTTAATAGCTATTTAAAATTATGGATACCGTTGCGTTAAGGATTGAAGTGGATACCAGCCGGTGGGCAATGCCTGTGTCGTATGAACGTAAAGCCTGTAAAACGCCCAAAGTATATATTCAACGAGTTTGTTTCTTTACCACTTGTTTCAATTGCTCATTAAAAGCCTTAAATTAGCGAGCTATGAAAGTTGAGATATTTGGAATCCCTAACTGTGGTTCCGTAAAAAAAGCGAGAACATTTTTTGAAGAAAAAAGTATTGATTACCAATTTCATGATTATAAAAAGTTAGGTATTGATGCCGAGCATCTTACAAAATGGTGTGAAGAGTTTGGCTGGGAGAAAGTGCTTAATAAAAAGGGTATGACTTGGCGTAACCTCGATGAAACCTTAAAAAATGAAGTTAATAATCAAAATACTGCTATTAAATTGATGATAGATAATACCAGTACCATTAAAAGACCCGTTATAGAATCTGATAAAGGTAATACCATTGGTTTTAATGAGCAAACTTATGCCGAGCTTTTTGGTTAAATGTAAAAATTGCGTTAAAATATGTTAAGCATTTGCTAATCAAAACTTATTCGCAGATTTTTGTACCGATGAAAAACGCTGTTCTCCTATTTCTATTACTGTTTCCTTTTTTGCTAAAGGCGCAGATGACCATCGTGGGTACAGCCTATGATGCTGATACGCGTAATAAGCTTAAGCTGGTTTTTGTAAACAACCTTACACAACGAGAGGTTGACCACAGCGGCCAGAAAGGCGATTTTACAGTAAAGGCTGATTTGGGTGACTTGATTGTATTTGCCTGCCCAGGTTATGAAAGTGATACGCTGATTTTAGAAAATATGCGTCCTAAATTGGTTTTGATGCGTCCAAGTTTAATTGTTTTAGACGAGGTTATTGTAAGTGCTAAGGATAACCGAAAGCCGGAAGACGGCAGAGTAGCTTACTCTTCAGCATATTCTTATGCAAATACCAATGTTTTGTCACTAGATGGAAAAGTGAGTTTGGTGAATGCTTTTAGCAAGCAGTCTAAAGAAAAGCGAGCATTCCAAAGGTTTATGGATAGCGAGACTAATGAAAAGTTGATTGACCAAAAGTTTAGTAAACCGTTAGTCACACAACTTACTAAAATTAGAGGACAGCTTTTGGAAGATTTTATGTCATACTATCGTCCAACATATTCTCAAGTACAAGCCATGAGCGATGTGGAGTTGCGGACGTACATCGTAAATTCTTATAACAGTTATATCAAGTTGCCAGCAGAGCAACGCATTTATCCAAACCTGCCCAAAACTTCTTTTAGCGGTAATTTCTAGTAACATTGATGTTAAAATTGATGAATCTTCTAAAAATAGAAGTATTTTAAAGGCTCTAAAACGTTTTGTATGAATAAAATAAGCTTACTGATATGTTGTGCGTTGTTTACTTGTGGTGTGGTTTCTGCACAGCAAAATGCTAACTCCAAAAATTCTGGAAACTACAGCTATAGCGATGCCTTTGCTCCATTCTTTTACACCCAAGACGGAAACAGCTATCGTAGCGCAAGCGGACAACCCGGACATGCATATTGGCAAAATCGGGCAGATTATAAACTTACCGCTCATTTAAACAATGACGAAAATAAAATAGTTGGCTCAGAAGTTTTAACCTATACCAATAATAGTCCAGATGAACTTTCTTTTATTTGGATGCAATTAGACCAAAACATTTTTAAGAATGATTCAAGGGGGAATGCGATTATTCCACCAACGGGAAGTAGAAATGGCAGTAAAGGCCAGAAATTAGACGGTGGAAATTTATTAAGCGTGGTTAAGCTGTTATCTATTAATGGCAAAGCGACAAATGTTGACTTGAAATATTTGGTGAACGATACGCGTATGCAGATTTTTCTTCCAGAGAGTTTAAAGGCTAGTGGCGAATCACTTCAGTTGAAAATCGATTTTTCTTTTACTTCTCCCGAATATGGATCGGATAGGATGGGGGTTTTGCAAACTAAAAACGGAAAAGTGTTTGCAATGGCACAATGGTATCCAAGAATGTGCGTGTATGACGATGTTAGCGGGTGGAATACATTACCATATACCGGTCCAGGTGAGTTTTATTTAGAGTATGGAGATTTTGACGTTGCGATTACCGCACCAAGTAACCATATTGTAGTTTGTTCTGGGGAATTGCAAAACCCTCAAGAGGTTTATACTGCCGAGCAATTGAAGCGTTGGAAAGAGGCTGCCAAAAGTGATGAGACGGTGTTTATAAGAACTGCAAAAGAAGTAACTGACGCAAACTCAAGACCAAAAGGAAAAGCAGAACTTACTTGGAAATTTAAAATCGATCAATCAAGAGATGTGGCTTGGGCATCGTCGCCAGCTTTTGTTATTGATGCAGCAAGAATGAATTTACCAAGTGGTAAATCGTCTATGGCAATATCTGCTTATCCGGCCGAAAGTGCGGGTAATAATGCTTGGGGAAGGTCTACTGAATATGTGAAAAAATCTATCGAGTTTAACTCTAAAATGTGGTACGAATATACTTACCCAACTGCCATTAACGTAGCCGCAAATGTTGGCGGAATGGAATACCCGGGTATTGTTTTTTGTAGTTGGAAATCTGTTAAAGAAAGGTTGTGGGGCGTAACAGACCATGAGTTTGGGCATAATTGGTTTCCGATGGTGGTGGGTTCTAACGAAAGACTTTACGGTTGGCTAGATGAGGGTTTGAACACTTTTTTAAATGGCCTAGCCACCGAAGGTTTTAACAATGGAGAGTATAAGCCAAAAGGAAAAGATGATATGCACCAATTGGCAAATTATTACACCAATCCTTTGTTTGAACCAATTATGACCAGCCCTGATAATATGAAGGAATCCCATATTGGGACTTTGTGTTATCGCAAACCAGCGGCAGGTTTAACGGTTTTACGTGATCAAATTTTAGGCAGAGAACGTTTTGATTTAGCTTTTAAAACTTATATAGAGCGTTGGGCATTTAAACATCCTACACCAAATGATTTTTTTAGAACCATTGAAAACGTAGCTGGTGAAAACTTGAATTGGTTTTGGAGAGGTTGGTTTACGAATAATTGGCGAGCAGATATTGCTGTGAATAACGTAAGTTATGTAAAGGATAATCCTAAAAATGGAGCTTTAATTACCATATCGTGTTTGGAAAAAATGCCGTTACCAGTTATTTTGAAAGTTGAGACGGTAAGCGGTAAAACAGAAACCATTAAACTGCCAGTTGAGATTTGGGCAAGAAATACAAATTGGACATTTAATTATCCATCAACAGAAGAGATAAAATCAGTTGCTTTTGATCCTGAGCATTTGTTGCCAGATGTGAATACTGAGAACGATGTTTGGACTTCCGGGAGGTAAATTAAACTATTAGGATTTCTAAGAGAGGGAAGCTATCGTAATTTATGCTTTAGATGGGCGAACTTTAAAGTTGACTAACTCCATTTATGTATATATAATAGCCTAAAATTCACCACATAGGTACATAACCTTGTTTGTGAAGACAAAGCATGTTTTTTTTAGTTCACATAGCGTTCCGCTTTGCAGAACATAGCTATGTATCCTACGTCTTTCTTGAAAAGCTCTGTATTTATGTGGTTTTCAGCAATCAACATCTGACTATTTATTAAATATATTTGGTATAAAAGGGAGATTAACAGGCATTTATTTCAGAAGGATATTTTTTGGTCACCTAAAGTTCCAAAAAGTAAAATAGTCGAAGACGTAACACATTAGCCGGGGCAAACCGCTGTTATAAAGGTTTACGTCTTATGATAACAGTTTGCAACAGAAAAATCAAATTATTGATAACTAAGGCAGTTTTTGAAAGTATAAATGAAGTTACTTTGATTATTGATGAAAGTTTAAACAGATGTTAAATGCTCTTTGAACATTCAACTTTCGATTTCGTTTTCTTTTGAAAACTCAATTCCAAAATTGATGAAATAGCTTTTTTTAATTTTTTTTGGTCATCAAGGTTTTGGATATCAACATCACAAAATTTACAGTCATTAACTCTATGATGAAGATTGAGATAATAAATCCCAGCAATTAAAAGTGCGCTGGTAAACTTCAAATCTATAGAGTTTCCTTTTGGGTCATTATTTACACTTTTAAAAATTTCACCTCTTAAGTCTTCTCTTACTCTCACAATACTATTTAAGAGGTCATTTTTTTCACTTAGTTCCCAATGCATAAGCCCTTGCATTTCTTCGTCATCCTGAAAGCAATCAAACTGGCCCGAAATTAATGTACCAATCAGGGTCTCTAGGTCATTTGTTTGGTTTTTGATTTGTTCTTCATTTAAAATCTTCAACCAGTAATCCTTCTCAAGAATGTACGTTTCTAATAATGTTTGAAGGCTATAAAAATATCTATAGATCAATCTCTTATCAACCTTAGCTTGTTTAGCAATCTTATTTACACCTAATCCCTGATACCCTTGCACTTTGATTATTTCTCCAACGGCGTTTAGCAGTTTTCGCTTAGTAAGCTCTTTATTTTTGATTTTTTCATTCATAGGTTTATAAATAGATAGATGTGGCATGATGTTCTGTTTGACATCGCTAGTTAAAATTTCACTTTTAATGATGCAGACGGAATAATTGGAAATAAAGAAACGGACTTCAATACTGGCTTCCCTAATGTTGTCGTGTTCTTAGAACTAGATTTGCCGATATAATAGAAACTAGAATTTGAGCGACTGTATAAGTTGTAAAATCCTAAATTTAGCGTAGCATCAAGACCTAAGAGTTTAAAATTATACGCGGATGTAACGTCTAATTTGTGAAAAGGCTTCATCCTAACGTTATTCCGTTCACCTGGTTCAAGAAAGTAGGGCGTATTATTGTCCACCTGTAGTTTGCCGCTAGCATAATCTGGATTGATGGGTAAAAAGATACTTTTTGGAACGCTAACAGGTTGCCCTGATATAAACATCCAAGAAAAACCTACATTCCAATTTTTGCTGATGCGCCAATTTGCGACAAAGTTTAAACTGTGTCTTCTATCCTGTAAAGGAGCAAAAGCTAAACCTCGGTTTAAGTTATCAAATTGATTCAATGCTTTTAGATAGGTGTAGTTAACCCATCCATTCAGTTTTCCAGTTCTTTTTTCCAACATGAATTCTAACCCGTAAGCACTTCCTTTTCCGGTAGTGATCACATCGGAATAACTGTCTCCTTTATAAGTAGCACCATACATCAAACTTCTGGTATCAAAGCCATCTTTGAATGAAACGATATGGTGTGTGTTTTTGTAAAAAGGTTGTAGACTAAAAGTAAATTTCTCTTTATCAAATTCAAAATCCTTCACGTACTCTAAAGAAAAATGATTTGCCGTTTGTGGTTTGTTAAAACTATTTGCAGATAAAATAATGTCTTGTGGAAGACCTAGACCTGGGTTGGTTAGTCTTAAAATAGATTGAGTCATTTTAGAATAAGAAATTTTTATAGAGCTGGAGTTGTTAAATGAGTAATGAAAAGACAGCCGAGGCTCTAAAGAATGGTAAGCGTTTTGCCTGATGAAATAATTGTTATTTCTGAGACCTAAACTTAGTTTAGAGTTTGTTCCCAACTCTACTAAAGTACCCGCAAAAATACTGAAATCAATAGCGGTGCCATCTTGAATGTTCTTAAAATTAAAGTACTCGCCTTGCTCATCGCCAGTTAACTTGGTTGGCATAAAGCTGTGTCTGATAGCTTCGAAGCCTGCAAACGAATTGATTTTTGTTGATGTATAAGCAAGGGTGTTCTTTACTCCAATATCTTTAATAGCAGTGTTGAAATTATAGAGATAAGATTCCACCGCATTTCTTTTTTCTTCTGCTAAAGAACTTTTATATTCATTTGAATAGATATTGACTGCGTTATTCCATTGATTATTTAATCTGTACTTCCAGGATAAAGCCACAACGCTTTGTTTTTTTTCTGCGCTCCCTTTTAAAAAACCTGCTTCGGTTATAGTTGTGCCTGCAGCGTCCTGCTCATTGTAAAGCGTGAGTTTGAACTTGTGTTTTGTGTTTGGCTGATATATCCAGCCGAAGTTGTAGTCTTGAAAAGCAAAAATATCTGTATTGCCCTTGCCAAAAGTTTTAAATAACAAATCGTAGTAGGAACGCCTACCGGCTAAAAAAAAGGAGGATTTTAGATGAGGTAAAGGAACCGACAAAGAAGCTTTTGCGGTAGCTACGCCCAAGTCGGCTTCACCATGGATTGTTTTTGTTAGCGTATCGGTGGTTGTAAGGCTAGTGACGGAAGAGAGTCTGCCTCCTAAATTAGAAGGAAAATCTCCTTTGTACAAAATGGTACTGGATATTGCCAATGGATTAAAAGTGGAGAAAAGTCCAAATAGGTGAGTAGAGCTGTATATGGGAATTTCGTCAAGTGTAATCATATTTTGGTCGTTTCCGCCCCCTCTTACATTTATCTCTGCACTGCCCTCGCTAGTGGCAATAACCCCCGGCAAAAATTGTAAAGCTTTTATCGGATCTTTTTCGCCGAGTAAAGCTGGTATTTTTTCTATGGTAGTTTTATCCAAACGCTCTAAACCGGCAACAGGGTTGTTAAGTTTATCCAGTATTCTGCCCTTAACCTGTACCTCCTCTATCAAAATGCCTCCGTAAATAGATGTTAAAGAAATATTTATAAGTGTGTCTTTTTTCAACCCAATAAAAATATCTTTTGATTTAAAGTTTTGAGCAGAAACACGAGCGATATAATCTCCGGAAGGGATATTTAAAATTATTTTACCATGCTTATCAGCAACAAAAGTTTTTGAAAGACTAAATACTTGGAGCTTCGCATCTTTAACAGTCTTGTTCGCTGAGTTTGTTATTTGTAAGTCAATAAAATAGGTTTGCTTTGTTTGGGCTGTTAGTTTTGGAAGAGCTACTGAAAGAAAGAATATCAAAAAGTAAAAAGTGGCTTTCATGTGCATCTACTTGTTTAATATTTTGGTATCCTTTAAATAACTGCCAAATACGCCAATACCTCCACTGATGTTGCCCGCATCTGGAATTACACCCTTAAAACCTGAAATGATATCGGAAAATGCACTACTTTTGAGATTTTCAAAAACTTCAACGGTTAAATCTGTTTTACGGCTGAAGGCAGAGAACACAGGATCTCTAGTGAGTAATGTTACATGTATTGTCTGTGAATTTCCCAGGAAAACATCCCTTTTGACGGTATATAAATTATTCACTTTGTTAATGCCTTCGTTGGTTTTTAAATCGAGGGCTTTTCCATTAGTCTTTATACTTACTCCATAATCTACATCGTTATGTTCTGCGATTTTTTCCCAAGAGCCTGAGAAAGTATAGTATAGGTCTTCTTGGGGGCCAGAGAGTACCGCTGTTTTCCAGTATGCCACTTGCGGCGGTACAACTGTACTAGCGTTTATTGTTCCCGTATCTCCGGTTACAGTAATGGTGTATTTTTTTCCAGCGATTATTGGGAAATCAGTTTGTGAACAAGAATAAATAGAGGGGTTGGAGCTGTTTGAATTAAGCACTTTAACACTTCCGTATTCGTTCGAGATTTTGACCACTGCGTTGGGTTCTGTAAAATCGATTGGTTGGTAATCTAATTTTCCAAAAGGTTGTGACCGGCCGACGTAAATATCTATTTGTGGTGCAGGCGTTAAAAATCCGATGACCACTATTTTACTTTGCCCATTGCGGCTCAAAGGAATGATTTCTTCTCTAATGCATGAAGACAAAGAGATTAGAATCAAACAAAGTGCGGGCGCAAATTTTGTTTTTATGTTTCTCATAAGGTAATGCAATAATAAAGTATTAAGCGAGTACGTTACAATATTTTAACACACTTTAACGGTTAATGGATGTTCAGTTTGTATTTAAAGCTAACATCGCTTTGATTACTTTTCACAACTGCAATTCCAGAAGCTTTACTTTTAGGCATAATCTTTTTACCGATGATATAGTTTTTATTTAAGTCTTCATTGAGATTTTTTGCTGTACGGTATGATTGAATAGTATTTATCATCCCATATGCAATTATAGGCAGAGATAACAAAACATTTGATTTACTGACAATAACTTTATGTCCAGCATAAGCAAAAGACGATAAGATTCCGTAACTACCAGCAGCTATGAATAAGCCTCTATTTAGGTTAATGACTTTTAAAACTGTTGATTTTGGAAGAATTGGTAGAGGTTCATAAGCGGTTATAACAAATAGATTTTCTTCTGATATAGATAAAGTATCATTTGTGGGATTTGTTATTGTGACTATAAACGATTGATAACCTTTTCTTAAAAGTTTGGTTTTTATTTTTTTATTCTTGAAAAGAAATGCACTATCAATACGGCTTGTTATTAGTATTTGATAGTCATGACTAATGGTGGGCTGCTCTTCATCGATTAAAGTTTCTTTTTCTGATTTATAGTTTACAGCGCAACTTGAGAATAATGCTAGAAATAACATTAAGGAAATAGTATTTTTCATAAATTCAAAACTACAATGCCGTCATTCTTATTTTCAAGAACGAAGGCAAAAGTCAGCTAATAACTAATAACTATTGTTGGTGTATAAATTTTGTTGTTAGTGGACAGTCAGTGTTCTTTTGATAAGTATAGGTTGCGTCTATATAATTAGTATTTATGGAACTATAAAATGGTGTAGTGTAATAATCATAAATGGTTTTTCGAATATCTTCATTATCGTACTCCTCAACCGAGAAAGGAATATTAAATAGCCCTCCTGCATAAGTAAAGTCGGCGGTTCCTTCAATTTTGCCATATTAAGTTTCGTCAGTTCTCCAAGATTTAGAGCCAAAAACACCACCCTTCCTGTATGCTTCACCCAAGATTTTTACCCCAATTATTCCGTACGATGCGTAATTATTTACAAAAGCCATCAGCTTTACCCTTTCCCTTCTACCGTTAGACGAACATTCGGGTCTATAGTTGTGCGGTCTCCTGTACACATCGTTTTTCTCACTGCGCCTATTTCTCCGTTTTCTGTGGTGGTAGACTTGTTGTTTAATTCGACAGACACTTGGTTTAGGACGCTCCTTTGTATTGAAAATGATTTTAAATTTGATCCTAATTTAATATTTTTATTCAAAACGTTTTTCAGTTCTTCCTCATTTCCGTTTTGGATTAAATACTCATTGTCATACGTAATAACATGAATTTCAGAACCTATAGAAAATACACCATCTTTATTAATTACTGCTGCGAAATATGGTTCCTCAACAGGGTTTAACTCCTGAGAATCGGTTTCCTTTAATTCCGCAAACTTTGCTCTTAATGAACTTTGTCCGATATTTTTTTCCCAGGTAATAAGCTGTCCATTATCCATTTTTTTTAATTCCTCTAATGTGGCTTTAAATGACTGGATATCTTTGAATTCTAGATAACCAGATTTGACATAGATACCGAAGATTCGCTATTTTTAGAATCAATTTGGTTTTTTTTACAACACGTAATCATAAATATCACGATTGCTCCTAATAGTAGTTTTTTCATAATTTTGTTTTTAACTTTAAGTGAATAAATGTTAATAGCCGACTGTAAATAAAACAAAATTAACTTTATAACTAATTCCAAATGGTGACATGGAAAATTTAAAAAGAAATAGTTTAATGTAAATATTAAAATATCGAGAAAAAGTGTTAAACTAAAATGATTACATCCGATAAAACAACTTATTGATAAGGTGAACTATGTAAATTTGGTTAGTTGAGGATGTAAGTTTTATTAATCGGTCACTTCAAATCTTACGGCTTCTAAAAATAATTTCTCTTTATTCCTAACCCAGCAAAATAATACATTTCAATTGATCTCGTTTTTACTTACTATTTCTCCACGGAGTAAGTAAAATCTGTTTCACGTATTTAAACAATAAGCATTTAATAATCAACCCATGGCTAAACAAACGCTTAAATTCTAAGATCTTAATCCTCTTTTTTGGGTGGGTAAACTATAGGGGATTGGCGAGTTTTACTACGATTTTCTGCGTCTTCTTTTTCTTCGTCTTGGGTTTTCTTTTTGGCTCTGCCGAAGGTGTTTTGTATAAACTCTTTGAAAGTGTCATATTCCTGAACATATACTAAACCCACGCCGTTTGTATAAATGTCGCTATTCAAATTAAAAAAATCTCGACTCGATGGTCTGTTGAAAATTTTCCCTACCAAACTGCCGTCTTTTTTAATGTCGTAGGTCATTTGGGCATCTCGGGTTAAATCGTGTAAAGACGAATTGAAAACATTATTGTTAAAATAATCATTATCGTATTTATTGTTTACAAAATTACCCTGCACTTTAAGACGGTTATTAAAAAAGCTGTAACCAATTCCAAACTCACTTAAAGAACGTAAGTTGAAATCTAGGTTTTTTACACCCAACGTTTGTGATACAATATTTTGTAATTTGCTAAAACCCAGCTCCAGACCAGAGCCAATTAAGGTTTGGTTATCAATACCAATACCAGCGCTAGAATTTCCGTTAAAACTGTTACGCACCACTAAGTTAATCACTTGTTGTGCCTCGTTATCTTTATCATCCAAATATCCTTGTAACTCGGTCATATAACCAGCATTATTTGGGAAGTTTAGGTTAAAATCAATCTGTGGGTTTAATAGCGAACCTTTTAAAAGCATATCTGCTTCTGCCAATACACGTAGGTTTTGATCTTTATCTGGTAACGTTCGTCCGGCTGCAGCATAAAGAGGAGCTAAAGACGCTCTAGTGGTATAACTAGCGTTAATGTTAATCTCCGCATCACTCGGGTCGCCGGTCCATCTAAGCGTTCCACCTTTTTTAATGTCAAATGTTTTATCAATCAAGTTATTCGCCGTAAAATCGAACTGTCCGGCGTCAATAATGTAGTCGCCTTTCATCTCAAAATCGCCCAAACTGGTAATTTTAAGATTCAATTGTGCAGTTCCTTGGCCCGTTAAATTTCCAACTTCTGTCAAAATATTAGCGGTTGTACCTTCATCTACGCTAAGGTCAAACTCCATGGTTAAACCGTTGAAATAGTTAATTGCTTCTTTTTTATTTAACGATGAATCTTTAGCAACGTAATTAATAAAATCGTCAGAGCTAACGGTAGAGGCTCCGTTTAAAGGAATTGTAAATTCGGTACCACTTTCAGTTTTTGCTTTGATGTTAATTTTCATGGCGTCCGTAGGGCCGGCGAAAGTGAATTTCCCGGTAGCAAAGGCTTTACCGAAATAAAGCGGATTATCTTTAGCAGTTGTGTTCAACGCCATAAAATTATTAGCATCAATTTCGGCGGTAATGGTTGGGTTGTCGGGTTTACGTAAGTCTACCGTACCGGTGGCAACGGCTGTGTTGCCGTTTATATCTGTCAATTTAAGGTTTTCTATACTGATAATACTATTCTCAACTTTTACTTTGTGGGTAAAGGTATAGGCCGTTTTAAGGTAGTTAACGGTAACTCCCGTGTTTATAAAATCAACGGTACCGTCTATTTTTGGGTTATTAAATTTACCGCTAACTTTTAAATCTGAGCTTATCTGACCTTTTAAATTAGAAACCAAACTCTTCACAAAAGGCTCTACAATAACCAATTCGGTTTTATCTAAAGCAACGTCTAAATTAAGATTGTTGGTCTCACTTTTAATATCAACGTTACCTTTGACATCCATCGTTTTGGTGTTACGTTTAAAAATGCTAGCGTCAACATCAATTTTGTTTGTAGCATTATTATAAACTGAAACTGTTTTCAAATCGCCAATAAGGGTGTTGTTGTATTTTAAAGAGTCAACAGATAAATCTGACTTAATATTTGGCGTACCTAAAATTGCCGAAAGATTTGCGGTGCCGTTTAGCGTACCGCTTATGTCAACACCATAGGCTTTGGTAACCTGACCTAAAGACGAAATCTTAAAATTTTGGATCACCACTTCTAAGCCGTCTTCTGGTCTTTTAGATATTGCACCGTTAATAGCAATTAGCTGATTATTGCTACTCAATTCAAAGTTTTCAATTAGTGTACGGGCGTCATCAAATTTAATTTTTACCTGATCTTGTATTTTCCACACCTGATTATCGATAATTACATCAGACGGTAGTAAACTAATCTCCGCAAGCGTATCGGTACCAAATTTTACTAAACCGTATAAATCCAGCTGGTTTATGGCGTCCTTATCTGATAATTTTACGTTGAACGTAAGGCTGTCGTTTCTTAAGGTGTTTTGGATAATGATGTTCTGTACAAAAGCACCATCCTTAGAAAGCTGAACCTTATCCATAGACACAATGGCTTCTAAAGATTTGCTGTTAGTATTTTGGTCAATAATAATATTGCTAAAAGTGATATCGTTATAGGTAAGCGTTTTCACAAACCCACTTAAGGTAACCGTGTCTTTGCTAGAATTAAACTTGCCGTAAAAAGCACCCCTTTCCGGGATTTTAAGTTCGGGAATTAGCAAGCTGGATAGGTAATCGAAGTTCTTTAAATCCATCCTAAATTCGAAATTCTGATTTTTGGGTTTAACAATAGCCGTTCTGTACGAGGGAATGTATCGTTTAACAATAGTTTTAAATGCTGAAGGCAGCGTATTTAAATCGTATTCACCTTTAATATAAGCATCTCCAATGTTAGAACTTAGTGCCAATAAACGGTCTTTCCCCACACCTTCGGCCTTTAATTCTACCGAGTCAATAATTACTGATTTTTCTGTGGTAGTAACTCTTAAATCTCGAACGTTAAATTCTCCTTGTATGTTAGCTAAATTACTCCCTTTAAAATCTGTGTTTATTGTAGCTTCAACAGAAAGAGTGTCTTTTCCAAAATTTAGTTTGTGCAGTTTTGCATGTTTTATTTCAGCTATAAAATTAAACTCTGGCAAGTTTGGATTAAGGTTCGCCTTTCCATCAAAATCAAGTTTAATGTTTTTATCGTTGATGTTAAGCTTTCCGTCAAATACCTGTTTGTTGATGTTTCCGTTTACTTTAATATTCCGATAACTGTAGTTGTTGAATTCAAAATAAGTTGCATTAATATCTAATTTTTCTGTAAGCTGATCTAATTCAAACCCACGCCCATCAATGTTTGCCACAAAAGAAGTTCTTTTGATAGATTCTTCTTCGACTAAATCGCCAAGGTTAAAATCAATTGCCTGCACTTTGCCGCTATATGAAGGAATATTATTGCGATTAATCTTCATGTTAACGTCGGATTTTACTTGACCTAGCTTGGTTTTAAAATCACCGTAGGCAATAAAATCATTAAAAAAACCAGTAAACTGCCCTTTGAAATTAATGTTGCCAAACTTGCTAATCACATCTGGTAGCCTGCTCTTTTTATTTCCAGTCAAGCGCTCAATAATATAATCTATATCCGCTTTGTTAGAGTAAATCTGCTTAAATTTTAGATCTAAAAAAGTGTTTTTGGTTTCCGGTAAACCTTTCACTTCAAAATCGCCTTTAATGTAAGTGGTTTTTCCGGCTTTTATTAATAAATCCTTTGCTTTTAAACTGTTTATTTTTCCCTTAATTACACCTGTAACATTAATCGGAAGCGTGATATAATTAATTTGAGGTGCAAAAAAAGCAATGTCTTTAGCATCCAGCTTTGCATCTTTAAAATGACCCTCCATAGTCACTTTGTTAATCACGTCATCAAAATCCGCATAGCTTTTAAAACGCATGCTAAAATAATCTCGTAAAGTAGATTTAGGGGTCTTTAAGTACAACTTCTCTAAAACAATCCGATCTGCAGCAATGGTTGCATTCGCCGTTAGGTTATTTAAAACAAAACCACTTTGTTCTTTAAAAGTTAGCTTGTTAATTTTAGCTTTTAGAAAATAATCTTTGGTATTGATGTTCTCTAGATTGGTGCTTAAATGGGTTATATGCACATCGTTATAATTAACGCCATTAATTACCGTATCTCTGGTACGGTAATTCTTGTACATAAAATCAAGATTTTTGATTGTTGCATTATTCAGCGTAAAATCAAATGGCTTCTTTTTTACGGTATCCACCACGCTAGAATTAAAGTAATTGATAATAAAGGAAAGATTTGTGGTGGTGTCTTTATAATCCTTCAAGTGAAAAGTAGCATTTTCCAGCTCAATGTTTTGTAACGTAATTTTGCGTTCGTTAAAAGGAGCAAAGTAGGCAATATCTACAGTAAGTTTGGGTGCGTTTAATAAAGTATCTTTATCCAAATCTTCAATAAAAAGCCCCTCTAAAACTAAAGATTTGAATGGCTTTAAATACAAGCTTTTAATTTGTACCTGCGTATTTAGCTCTGAGGACAGAAAATTCGCTGCTTTTTTGGCAGCCCAAGTTTGCACTGGTTTAAGTTGTAAAGACAAAATAGCGCCTGCTAACAATAATATGATAGCAACCAGTATGTAAAGCGTTATTTTGAATACTTTTTTAATATTTTTGTGTTTTTAAAATTAAAACCTTCATTGTGTCAATTATTCTCGGAATTGAATCCTCTTGTGATGAAACATCTGCTTCTATTTGTATAGACGGTAAAATAGTATCAAATATTATAGCTAACCAAACTATACACGAACTTTATGGAGGCGTTGTGCCCGAATTAGCGTCGCGTGTACATCAACAAAACATTGTGCCAGCTGTTCAGCAGGCTATTAACGTTGCGAAAATACATAAAAAACACATAGATGCAGTTGCTTTTACTCGCGGACCAGGCTTGCTGGGTTCTTTGTTAGTTGGCACCTGCTTTTCTAAAGCTTTTGCATTAGCAAATAACATTCCGTTAATTGAGATTAATCACATGCAGGCGCATATTCTGGCACATTTTATTGATGAGCCTAAGCCTACGTTTCCGTTTTTATGCTTAACCGTTTCTGGTGGACATACCCAAATTGTTTTAGTAAAAGATTATTTTGACATGGAAGTGATTGGCGAAACCTTGGACGACGCCGCCGGAGAGGCTTTTGATAAAACAGCTAAAATTTTAGGTTTGCCTTACCCTGGCGGACCGTTGGTTGATAAAAATGCAAAACTGGGCGACCCAAATAAATACAAGTTTACAGAACCCAACATTCCTGAACTCAATTTTAGCTTTAGCGGATTAAAAACTGCAATTCTTTATTTTGTAAGAGACAACGTTAAGGTAAATCCTGATTTTTTGCAGGAAAACATGAATGATATTTGTGCTTCTGTACAAAGCAGGATTGTTTCCATTCTGTTAAATAAACTTAAAAAGGCAACGTTGCAATATCAGATTAAAGATGTGGCGATAGCTGGTGGGGTTTCGGCAAATTCTGGTTTGCGTAATGGCTTAAATTCAATGGCAGAGAAGGAGGGATGGAATGTTTTTATCCCTAAGTTTGAATATTGTACAGATAATGCAGCGATGATTGCCATTGCAGGCTATTATAAGTTTTTAGCAAAGGATTTTGTGGGGCAAGATGTTGCGCCTTTGGCAAGAATGCCGTTTTAATATTTTACGTTCGGCTTTGGCTGGAAGCTTTTTTGAGTAATGAAATATCTGATTGTAGGTTTAGGAAATATAGGATCTGAGTATGCTAATACTCGTCATAATATTGGTTTTATGGTGTTGGATCAGTTTGCAAAAGAAGCTGGCGCACAATTTTCGGTTATGAAATTAGCTTATTATACTGAGGTGAATCATAAAGGCAGAACGTTGTGCTTGATAAAACCGACCACTTACATGAATTTGAGCGGTAAAGCAGTGAGGCATTGGATGCAGGAATTAAAAATCCCGATTGAAAATGTGTTAATTGTGGTGGATGATTTGGCTATTCCGTTTGGATCAGTAAAAATTAAACCAAAAGGTAGCGCTGCGGGTCATAACGGCCTAAAAAGTATTGAAGGCTTATTGGGGTCAAACGAATATCCTCGTTTACGCTTTGGGGTAAGTGATAATTTCCAAAGAGGGCGACAGGTGGATTATGTGTTGAGCGGTTTTGATGATGATGAAATACCGGCCTTACCTGCTTTGATTGATAAATCTATGGAGATGATTAAGGCTTTTGCAACTATTGGAACGGAGTTAACGATGACTAATTTTAACAAAAAATAAAAGACCAAAAACAACAAAAGCTCGAAACCAAGTTTGAGCTTTTGTTGTTTATTAGCAAAGTATTATTTGATTTTCACTACAATTTTTCCTTTCGCTCTGCCAGACGCGAGATGCAAAAGCGCTTCAGTAGCCTTTGAAAAGGGATATATTTCATCTATAACAGGTTTGATTTTTTCCGCCTCAATTAATGCTTTAATTTCAGTTAAATCTTTGCCGCTTGGATGCATCCAAATAAATTTGTACGATGCAGCCTTCTTGCTGATGACCTCAGATAAGTCTTCAGGCATTTTATAATCAGTCATGCCAAACGATTTAGCTGTTTCTTCATCCAAAGCACCTATAACGCTCACCACTTTTCCGCCCTGTTTAATTACGTCAAAAGCGTCTAGAGTATAATTGTCTCCAAGTGTATCAAAAACGATGTCTACATCTTTTACAATTTTTTTATAGTCTTCTGTTTTATAATCAATCACACGGTCAGCACCTAGTTTTTTCACCCATTCTACATTGTCTGTACCAGTAGTGGTATAAACATAAGCACCTTTTGCCTTAGCGTATTGAATTGCAAAACTACCAACGCCACCAGAACCAGCATGTATTAGCAGTTTGTCGTTTTGCTTTACCCCAAAATGTTCCAAACATTGCATTGCGGTAAGCCCCGCTAATGGAATACTTGCCGCTTCTTCAAATGAAATATTTTCAGGTTTTTTTGCTACAGTATCTACGTTTACGGCAACGAATTCTGCCAGCGTTCCCATTTGCTCTTGTGGCACCCTTGCATAAACCGAATCACCTACTTTAAAACCTGTTACGGCACTTCCTTTTTCAACAACAATTCCACTTACATCATAAGCAAGTGTAGCCGGCAACGGGATGTTTAGCATACTTTTTAGGTGTCCCAAAATAATGCCTTTATCTATTGGGTTAATTGCCGTAGCGTTAACTTCGATAAGAACATCGTTTTCGTTAGCAATGGGTTTTTCTACCTCGTTAACAGCTAAACTATCCTTAATCTCTCCATGTTTTAATAATTGTAATGCTTTCATTGGTATAATAATTAACTTATTTAGAATGCTTAATGCAAAAATTGGGCAATAATATTTTTGTAAAACATAACCGTGTAGAAAAAGTTTTTGCAAGGCTTTATTTCTTAAGCTTTAAAGAGTATTTATCAATGCACACCCATTACCGTTCCCAGTATCGTGGCCACAGATAATAGCGTTTGTGTTTTTATAATTTATTTCTGATTATTTTTTTGCCAAAATCTAGCTACCCGTTCGCAGTTTCAATTGTCTCTATTTTTTCGCTTTCCGGATTAAATACTTGATATATAAAAAAGGGTTAATGTAGAAAAAACACTCGCATAGCGAGAATAAATTAAAAATATCAGTCCTGAAATGGCTAGAACGATACCCGAAAACAAACATAATATTTGGTGGGCTCAATTGTTTTCTCTGTTGTAAGATTTTAATACCAATTACTCATTTAATATTTTTATGTTGTTTTAACAAGGACCGATGTTGTTGTAGTGTTTTTTTGTCCGATAATTTTAGAGTATTGTTATACTTAGGGTCTGCTGAGAAAGCTCAATTATTTTGATAATCAAAGCGTTATTCTGATTTTAGTGATACTTAGTGTAAGGAAAGATGAAAAAAGCGGTAAAAAGGCCTGCATCAACCCCTGGTTTTGTAAGCCCCTCGCAATTAACACTAGCAGGTTTTGAGAGCCCCTTCTCTCGAAACCTGAGTTCAGATAACCGCTGGGTTATACTGGCAAAGAAGATCCGTTGGTATGAGATCTGTAATATTTACACCAAACATGTTGATTTGAGCAGCACCGGAAGGCCTCTTATCAGCCCACGGGTGGTTATTGGTTCATTGATCATCAAATATATGTGTAATCTTGATGACCGGGGAACGGTAGCCCAGATCAGTGAGAATATGTATATGCAATATTTCCTTGGCTATTCGAGTTTCAGCAATGAAGCGCCTTTCGATGCCTCCTTATTTGTTGAGTTTAGAAACAGGATGGGCATGGAACCTTTCTCCTGCTTGCCACACTGCCCAGAAGAAATATCACTGATTCGGGATCGGGCATCGCACTTCTCATCTTCAAGACTCTTTTATAATCCCTGTTCAATCTTTCTATCCAGTTTGTGGTGTAGATCATCCTTCTTATCTGAACATCATAGTTTAGATAATTGAAATACAGTTTGGCTCTTGGAGAGAGGTAGGTCTTGAAACTGGGATACTTTTTTATCCACCTATCGATGAATACCTCAAACCTCTGATAGCCGTTTGTTGCACTGTCTGTTGTCGTGTCCGGGTTCAATACAGCTCTGATCCCGTTTGCGATTTCTGCTTTATCGGTTGGCTTTACCTTTGCCAGGATATTTCTGGTCAAGTGGACTGTGCACAACTGAACAGTGGCCATTGGCATAACTTCTGTTATCACATTCTCTATTCCTGTCAAGCCATCACCGACCACTAGATTGACCTCTTTGAGACCTCTCTGTTTCAGAGACTCAAAGGCGCCTCTCCAGTCACTGGCTCCTTCGTTTGGATGATTGATCACTGTCATTACTTCTCTGGTTCGATCCTCTTTGACCGCTAGAACAGTATAATAAGCTTCATTGCTGACCGTGTCCACTCTTCGGATATGCCAGTAAGTGGCATCTATGTAAATGATAGGGTACCGTTCATCCAAATCTCTATCCAGCCAGCTCTGGATATCTCTTGGCCGATACCATCATATTGCTGATAGCTGATTTACTGAAGCGGCGGCCATAGACCTTATCCATCATTCCACCAATCTGCTCGGTGTTAAGGCCAGCACTATAAAGTTCATAAACCAGCAGTTTACTTTCCTAGGTCTGGTCTTTTACTAAGGCCAGTATCAAGGGATAAAAGTTGTTGTTTCGGGTTGTGGGTATCATTAGTTCTAGTTTACCACCATGCCTTAAAATACTGCTTCGGCGATACCCATTGTTCGAACCGGAGTTGATATCTTTGAACTCTTTCTCGCTCTGAGCGCATGATTGCTTCTAAATACATCTTTAATAACTCTTAGTAACCATTCTTACCACTTGCTATACCTTTCAAAATCCCTATAGTTTGTTGCTGTGTAAAGTCCACCTATTCAATTTTTGCTTGCAATTCAAAAATCGTCTTTTTTTGGCTTTACACACTTTTTTGTACAGTATCTTACTGAAAACAAGTAGTTTATCATTAGCCTGTATTAGGATTTCTGGAGAAAAGCAGTGAAGATCTGTAGTCTCCAAAGAAATTGTCCGGATCGCTCTGCTGGCAGCGCGCCAGAATACTTTATTAAAGATGCTTGCTTCTCCTTATATACTGATCGTTTTATTTATTATACTATTTTTCTGGCAAAGAAAGACAGTGCTTACTGGAATACATGCTGACCAGGCGTTTTATATTGATACAACAAAAGCCGCTGTATTTACAGTTCAGCGGCTTTTTTGTGACCAAAATTTATGAATTTTTATGCAATCTAGCGCTTCCTAAGTTCTAGCTTTAAGCGATGCTTTCCCGCTACTAGCTTGACAGGTTCTTTATTTTCCACATTATCAGGTGGATAAAAAGTGGCTGTTGAATTTGCTGGGATCTGTACGTCATAAGTTACTGTTTTCTTATTCTTTTTCCAACTGGAAACAATCTCTCCATACGGCGAAATGTGTTTCACCTCTGCCTGATTTAGACCTTCAGGGAATATTGGTCGCAGTAGAATATGTTTAAATCCAGGCTGAACAGGATCTGGTAAGATTCCTCCTATAGACTTGAAAAACCATCCTCCGATTTCGCCAAACATCATATGGTTGTCCGAAATATCTCTTTTAGCGTCTAAATCCCAATTTTCCAATAATGTTGTTGCTCCGTTCACAACCCACCATCCCCATGAAGGGTAGGTATCCTGTACAGCTACTTTATAGGCCGACTCTCCATATCCATTGTTACAGAGTGCATTTAAAAGTGCCTTTGCACCGAGTACGCCCACATCAAGATGGAAATTGCTTTCTTCAACCTTCTTATTGAGATTTGCAGCAACCTTTTCCCGCATATCCACAGGAACTACTCCCCAATGCAAAGGAACACTTAATTCTGTCTGTGTTCCAGTTGCGTAAACGCCAGTTTCACGGTTTAAAAATTTGTTGTTAATCGCATCCTTTATCTTCTTTGCCAGTTCATCATACCTTTTATAGTCTTCTTCTTTTCCAAACATCTTTGCAGCTGAACTTAAGATTGTCGCATCCACATAAAAATAAACAGATGATGTCAACTCCAGATTTGATCCCGATTTTACAGGAACCCAATCGCCCCGTCCAAAGCTAGTTAGACCATTGTTACTGATCCCCTCCACATAATCTACATAACGTTTTATATTTCCGTAGCAATCTTCCAGAAGCCTGCTGTCGCCATAAAACATATATACCTGCCAAGGGATAATGGCTATTGTGCTTGTCCAATCCAACCCATTCGCAGTGCCATATCCCCATCCACTAGTCGGTATAATGTCAGGTAACACACCGTTAGGCTGCTGTTCATCGCGGTGGTCGGCTAGCCACTTTTCATACACGGTAATGCCATCAAAGTTGTAAAGTGCAGTTTCAATAGCCAGATGTCCATCTCCTGTCCATCCATTTTTCTCCCTTTGTGGACAGTCTGTCGGAAAGCCCATCAGGTTGGAGAGGTACGCATTATTGGTTACTTTCCAAAGACCATTTACCAAGGCTGAAGAAGTTTTTACTTCGCCCAAAGGAGCAACATCGCTGTGCATAAAATAAGCTGTAACGGAACTGTCACTCAATGATATAGGTTCAGTACTTGTGATCTCGACATAACGAAATCCCTTATAACCAAACTTTGTCATAAATTCATCCTGTTTTTTACCACTCAACGTCAGAATATCAGTTTGGAACGGCTCTGCTTCCTTGTCACCTCTATAATAAACATCAATATTCGACATGTCCAGGCGGCCATTCTCATGAAGGCGCTCACCATGCGCTATCCGCAAAACAGTTCCTTCCTTGCCCTGCACCTTAATTTTCGTAATGCCGGACATATTCTGCGCCATATCAAAAATCCAGGTCTTCTCGTTAATTTTCTTTACAGAGACAGGCTTGTAGGCTTTAATCAAACGTACAGGTGCCATCTGTTGCGATACAATGTTTGTCGAAGGTGCGCTTCGATATTTTATACCGTGCCATTTGGAATCATCAAAACCGGGTTTGTCCCAGCCTGCTTGCTCTAAACGGGCATCATAATGTTCACCCGTATAAATGTTATTATAGGTAATCGGCCCAGAAGATGTTTTCCAGTCACGTTCTGATCTGATAGTTTCCTGAGTTCCATCCGTATATATAATATTCAGATCTAAGCAGAATGTTGGTCGTGCCCGCCATGGTGCCTTGTCAAAATCCCATACTGCAATAGCCTGGTGGTTGTACCATCCATTTCCCAAGATCACACCGGCAGCATTCTTTCCTGCTTGCAGTTCCTTAGTCACGTCATGAACTACATATAATGTTCGTCGGTCAAAACGCGTATACATGGGATTCAAATGCTGGTCGCCAACTTTTTTTCCGTTTAAAGAAAACTCATATAAGCCCCCAACGGCGATATACGCCCTGGCATACTTAACCTTTTTCTTTATTTCAAATTCCTTCCTGAAATATGGAGCTTCCCTATGGTTAATATCATTATGATCACTTATCCAGGCGCCTTTCCAATTGCCACTCCCCATCATACCAGTTTCAAAAACGGCTACAGCAGAAGAAGATATTTTACGGTCTTTGTCCCAGATATTGACTTTCCAAAAATACCGTGTAAGGGCTTCCAGTTTCTTGCCACTATATGATAGAATGACATCTTCCTTCTCCTGTTTACCCGTATCCCAAGCATCCCCGCGACCATTAGATACCGCTGCTGAATCTGTCCCAACGAGTATTTGATAAGCTGTCTGCACTGCCCCCTGCCTATCATCTTTTACCATCCAGGTTAACCGGGGATTTTGAACATCTATCCCTATTGGACCTACTAAATGTTCAGTTTTTAATTGAATCGGTTCGCAAACAGGAGATCGTTCTTGCGCAAAGAGCTCAATAGTCAATCCTAAAAGCGCAAATAATAATATTTTCTTCATTCTTGTGTGTGTGTGTTTTGTTTTAAAGCTAATTTACCTCATTCTCAAATTTGTATTTATTGTCACTTTATTCGCCGAGGGCGCAAGTTGGAACACGAAATCGGAACCATCTCCCTTATTTACGTTCCCTTTAACAACCAGGATATCATAGTTAAATCCGCGAAATTCGGATCCGATCTTTGAAGCCGAATAAGATTGAAATGGCAATTGGTCCAAACGCTCCTGGGGAACCTGAAGCTCCATTACCCAATTAAAACGTTCGATCTTGGGCTGACACTGAACTTCAATCTTATCAGGATTAAATATCAGCGTAAATTCATTTCCCTGCTGATCTAGACAGTTGACCCGCAAAATTCCTTTTTTGGGCGCGGTGACTACTGGTTCCTTCAGAATAATTTTTTCACGTTTTCCCTTTTCATCGATTTTCATCAAACACATTCCTGCCCGATCTCTCTTTGTACTCCAAAAGAAACCATCAATCAGCGGAAGGGTAAAATATAGGAATTGACCGCCAACACCTGGCGTTTTGAGATAGGGTGATTCCATCTGCTCATCAAACAAATGAATATCCCTAATCCTGAATCCATTTTCTTCCCAGTATAAATTAGTACGATAATAGCGACTGTTATACCAGATTGATTTGTTTCCCGCTTCCTGAACGTCTTTAAGCGCTGTAACTGCAGTGGCAGGTGTTAAAGGAAATTCTTTTTTGAACCATTCTCCAGATGTTTGTAGGGTCTCAATTCTGATCTTTCCTGCTTTGCGCAACGAGTCAAACAGCGAAAACTGCATTTCCAGTCCATCCTTCATCTCATCCCAAGTAAAGGAGTTTTCCTGGCCAGCTTGTGCATAACCGAAAGCCAGACAGGGCTGATCCACCAAAGATTCCAAAAAATATGCGGTCCATTTTTTGTCCATCCCTGCATGCTTGTATACAGGTTCTAAAGTAATGACACTTTGGCCGTTTGTTCCAACTCCTGTATCGTATTGATAGATCGGATCACTTCCCAACATACGAAAAATAGGAACGGGTATCTGACCTGCGGCGGTTTGCGCCGGCATATAGGCATTCTTTTTACTTGGATAGTAGGCTTGGTTCCAATATCCTCCCCATAATGTATAACCATCCGTACCTACTTGATCCTTACAGTTGCTCGAAGCCACGATATGATATTTTTCGTACATGTACATCAGCGTATGGGAGTCAATATACCAGGATCCAACGGATTTCGGATACCGACCGAATATAGCTTTAAAATTCTTCATATACACATCAACCAGCTTTTCTCGTTCCTGTGGCGTGTACCCCGTTGTGAAAGCGATATTGGCGGTAGACACCCAGCTGTGTTTTCCTCTCCATGTAATCCCTGCAGCCTCTACATGTGGTTGTGTAATTTCCCACCATGCGCCAATCTCGGAAGCTTTATCGAGCTGTTCTAACAATAACTGCTGGTACTTGGGATTGATAAGTGCATCGTATTGCAGCAAAAATGTTCCAGGGAAGTTATATTTTTTCAACAATGCGACCTGCTTTTCGGTAGCGTCAAACAATAGACTATCCGCATTTTCCAGCCTATAGTCCGTCTGCCGAATAAAATTAACGATATTAATAATACGTGGAGCCTTGTCTGAAGATACCTGTAGATTGGCTTGTGCATGATAGCTGGTGAAAAGGCAAAAACTAAACATGAAGGTATAAATAAGTGATCTACAGTTTCGATTCATATTGTGCCAATTAAGCGATATTTAAATGAATACTATCCTGAAAGCATATTTATTTGCTGCTTTCGGGATAGTATTCCTGATTTTGATTATTAATTTACCTCAGACCCATAGACAGCAAATTCAGCCAAATGGGAATGGGGTGGCCCACCTCCATTCAATTGAAATACGCGTATATAACGCATTGTTGGTGATCCCGAGATCAAAAACGGTTGTGGCCCTGCAATATCCGGAAGATTGAATGATCCGTATACTTTCCACTCTTCCGTTTCTGAATTCCGTCCTTCGATTAAGAAATCCTTAAAGTCAAAGCGCAGATAATCATGTCTCGAAACAAGTTCGATCATATCCACCTTTATCGCCTTCTTCATATCAAAGGCAAGCCAATGTGGAAACGGTGTCGTTGCCGAAGCATGCTTGGTATGCCAATATGTCTCCGAATTGCCGTCCAATACAAATTTAGGCGGTCCTCCATTAGGAAGCTGTGCTGATGGCTCATAAGTGTCTGCAGTTGCGATCCAATTGCTCCTATCGATCATAGAAGAATATCCATGCTTTTCGATCTGCGTACTAAAAGTATCGATACTTAAGGTATCCGGGATATACAGTGTTTTGTAGCTGAATTCCATATTCGACTTAATGTTGTTCAACACGGACTGTTTCTCGCCAATGGGCGTGTGTACCTGTTGCACCTTATCGTTCTTATCGATATATTCGATCTGTGTAGCAATAGCGCCCAATGTTTTATCAATATCCCGCCAAACAATGGTTACCTTATCTCCTTGATCAGCTATTGCCGATAGGATAAGCCGATTTTTGATAGATTCTTTGTAGGCATTACCGTACGATTGTCCTATTGCGTAAACGGGAACAGATCGATTGCCTTGGGCATCGAATGTGTGTATTCGAAAGTTATAGAGATTCTCAGGCAATAAGATGGCTTGTTTCATCGTATCGATACCATTTGTCCGTTGCACGGGAACATCCAAAGAATCCTTCATGTTATTCCAGTAGATTCTGGCTATGGTCACCTTGGGGTCGGACTTAAAAATCCCCTGTACAATTACCCGACCATCACCGGAGAACACCACAACGGAATCAATCTTTCCTGTATAGGAAATCTCACCGGTCTCTACAAAACTTTTATAGTCGTCCATCTTTGCACAAGATGCCATGATCAAAAGAGGAACTATCATCAGATAAGTCCAGTTCATTTTATTACAATACTTTTTCATTTTTACAATGCTTATTGTATAGATTAATACTTCTTTTAATTACCGGGTATCACCGTAGACATTCAACTCCTGCATTTCGAACCAGGAAGTACCCATCCAGTTTTCTATGCTTTTTATACGAAGATACCTGACTTTTGGCGCAGTCGGATCTAGATTGTAATCGAATCCAGCGACAGCAGTATCCCAATCTTCTGCGGACGTAGTCCCATAGGGTAGTCCCGAGGGTTTCCGGTTTTCAAACGAGCCCAATTTGATCCAGCTTGCCCAACTTCCGTCGGAAGCTGGATTTGTCGAACCCCATATTTCAAAGAATCGCGTTTGTCCCCTATAATAGAACTGGTGTCGACCACTACTCATAAATTCCGCATAGTTCCATATCTTGATCCGGCTTAGCTTGACCAACTGCCCCATATCGACGGTGATCCATTGCGGATTTAAATCAGCCATTTCCGTTAACATCCTATTGCTATTGGAAGAGCTGTTATCTCCGTCCCAAAGTGCAGTAATTCCTTTTGTCACAGTCTGTATTTTAGCGTCTCCAGGTAAACGGACTTCCCTAAACAAGGATTTGGTGAGCACCTCCTCGTAAAATGGATTGATTTTTGTAAAAAGGGTATCCGTATAATTTAGAAACCTGTCTCGTACCGTAACTCCAAACTCCTGAGAAAGGGTATCCAGCCCGCGAGTGGTATTGCTAATCTCCTTTTGGGAAGAATATATGAAGGGAAGGAAAGGTACCCATTTTCCCAGAGAATCCTTTTTTATAACCTCCAACGCAATATTTGCCTGAGATGGATTTAGGGCGGTAATCCTTACCCCAGCAAAATCCGGTAAAATTTGGAGACTTCTGAAAGCACTCCAGATCGGATTTTCAAGTGGCTTAACCATGACTACAATCGGCTCAGAGGCAACCTCACTACGGTTTACCGAATATAATTTCACTTCGTGACCTTCTGTATCAGCAAAACCGTCCAACACCATGGTATTTGCATAATAGGATGACTTTACCTCCCGAACGACTCCTGGCCTGATTTCGTATACGGCCTTCACATAAAGTAAATCCTTATCTTTAGGCAAAGTATAATCTACCTGTACCTTTCCCTGTTGATTTTCAATCCTGACATTGCTCACCATCCCTGGCGGCGTACTATTTCCTTCTAGGGGCTCTAGTTCATTTTCCTTACATCCTCCTATAATCAAGAAGAGAATAAGTGCCACACCTAGGTATTTATTTATTTTTTTTGTTTTCATGATCCAATATTTTTATCATTACCATCCTGGATTCTGTACCAAATTTACGTTAACCGTCATCTCGGCTAAACGGATAGGCCATAAGTAATCTCTGGGCGCTATAAAATGTTGTTGAAAAATTGTCCGTACCTGATAATAGGCTATGGCATCTTTTTGGTTGATATCCCAACCACGGATCGGGGCATTTAATTCTTTGGCGGCTTCCTTCCATCTGCGCAGGTCCCAAAAACGGCTACCTTCAAAAGCCATCTCGATCAATCGCTCACGGCGGATGATGGCCCTCATTCCTTCTTTCGTAGTGGGTTTGGCAGGATTAATAGAATACTTTTGCCAGGCTTCAGTCACAGGTTCCAAGCCCGCTCGCTCCCGGATCAGATCCAGATATTTATGTACATCAGCTACCGGCCCAGACGCTTCATTAAGTGCCTCGGCATACATTAGGTAAACGTCTGCTAAGCGTATTTCCGGCCATGGATAATCCCGAAGGGAAGAATTTGCAGAAAAACGTGATTCCCAATTGACCAGTTTCTTTGCATAATAGCCCGTTTCTGAGAACAGACCGAAGGCCGATCCTGCACTGATCTGACCTAGTTTTCCTTTAACAGTATAGGCTTCAATATCTTTCCTTGCTGGCAGATCTGCTGTCAACCATTTTCCACCGTCAAATCCTATACTCGCATAAAACCGGTTTTCCCGATCGTGGTTTATCCTGGCGGTTTCATAGCGGACCTCAAAATTTACCCGGTCTGCTGCAGAAGCAATCCTCAGCTGATTGATCTCGCTGAAGTCTCTTGTTTTGTCTTCTTCAATAGGCACTCCGTTATCCGTATAAAATTGCTGAACAATCTTTAATGTAGGAGCCAGAGAGGCGTACGCCGCATTAATGGCCATATCCGAGTTCAATAGGGGCATCGCAGCGCGTTGCATGTTACTTACCCGGTTATTTGACAATCCCCATACCACTTCATCATTCCAACGCTCTGTAACCGCTCCACGAATGCTCATTTGGGTCATTGTGGTATCTGTCATCTCAAATTCCGGAATTTTGTAATAATATAATTTATTGCCCGCAGCTTCTGCTGCATCAATAGCTTCTTTTGCTGCCTCAGCTGCAAGTTTCCATTTGGCTTCACTTGGTGTGGTACTGAAAAGTAATTCTCCGTCTTTATTCGCAAAGGTTGCGTAGTCTGGATTGCCATTGAACAGCGGACTGGCAGCTAATAGCAATAGCTTTGCTTTCACGGCACGGTTGATCGGTTGTGTGATCCGACCGAGCTCATCATTTTTGTTATTGATGAGCTGAGGTAAATCCTTGTTCGATTCGTCCAATAAACTGCTGATATAGTTCACGCACTCATCAACAGGCCGGCGTTTCACCCGAACTGCCTCAGGATCTGCGGAGATAGGGATATTCTGTTCTATGAGGGGTATAGGGCCATACATTCTCAAAAGATAAAAATGGTAATACGCTTTCAGGAATTTTACTTCAGCGAGCCAGCGTGTCCGCTTGTCAAGCGGTAGATCCCTAACTCTTCCCAAATCACTTACGTTCTCCAAAAATATATTACATTGACGTATTGCTTCATAGAGATCTCTCCCTTCTTGCTGACCATCCCAGTAATTGGCTGCCGGATCACTGGCATTCTGTTGCCCGCGAGCGATAACCGTCCAAGTAGCGGCCTGAAAGTATTGCCTAAAATCCGGTATCCATAGTTCGTCACCTGCCAATAGGCCAACGTTGCCCTGCGTAGTACCGCTGTAAGGTAAATAGCTGTAACAAGTAAATAGAAATTTTTCTGCTTCTACCGTATTGGCAAAAGCATGATCAATAGTAGCCACATTGTCAGGTACGATATCGAGTGCTTTCTTACAGGATGTTCCCAGTAGTATCAGTATAGCAATGGTTATCGCCATCAGTTTGCTATTTAATTGAGGGCTTTTATTTTTTTTCATGATTGTGTCTAATTAGCCTATAGTCCTAGATTAATTCCAATATTGTAAACCCGTTGTACCGGATATCCCAAACCATTTCCACCCATTTCAGGATCCCATGTTTTGAAAGAACTTATTGCAAACAGGTTGCTTGCATTAAGATAAATCCGGCAGCTAGACAGGCTCAGTCGTTTCAAGAGTTTAGGTGCTATGGTATAGCCCATTTCTGCCGTTTTTAGTCGTAGGAAAGAACCATTGCGCAACCACCAGGTAGATCGTTGGTTGTTGTTGTTGTTTTGGGTGTTACTGAGCCTAGGCCAAAAAGAGTAGAGGTTCCGGTTGTCTTCCGACCAGTGGTCATCGGCAATCACGCTTAACAAGCCATTCTGTTGTCCGCCGTCTGAGACAAAGGGGGAGATTTTAGATGGATCTATAAAAAAGGACGATTGAGCTGAGCCCTGGAAAAAGGCACTAATGTCAAAACTTTTATATCCAAAAGTCCCACCAAAGCCATAAATAACCTCCGGAGTGGTCTGTAAACCTATCGGCACCATATCTGCTTCGTTGATCACACCGTCTTTATTTACGTCACGGTATTTGATGTCACCAGCACCGTATGACGCTTCTTTTCCAGAACCGAAAAACTGAGTGGGTGAGTTGGCGACTTCATTATCATCGACGAATAGTCTTTCGGCAATATAGCCCCATTGCTGTTGAATTGGGGATCCTACACGCGATCTATACCACTCGTTTGTTGCGTATACGGGCTCATCGAAAACGGTAGCCTTGTTTCTTGCATAGGTAAGATTTCCTCGGAGTTGCGTCCACATGCCGTTTATAAAACTTTTATTATAATTGGCACTGAAGTCGATACCTTCGGATTTAGCTTTACCAACGTTCGCCGACATGCCCGCTTGCAGTCCCATTGTTCCGGGAACATAGGAACGTGCCATCAGGATGTTGCTTCTTTTTTGCCGGTATGCCTCTATTACTATATCTATATTTGCAACCGTTAAATCCATCCCCAGGTTAAGCTGACGAGATTCCTCCCAACCGATCAGCTCGTTCGCATAGCGGTTGATAGAAATTCCGGGACGGGAATAGCTCCCATCTGTTCCGAAACTCGATCCATAGTTTCCGTTATTCAAGTTGACGTCTGACATGTAAAAGAACCTTGCATTCTCGTCCCCGATGGCATCATTGCCTACTTTACCATAGGATGCTCTTAACTTCAAGTTGGAGAAAATATTTTTCAGCGGCTCGAAGAAATGTTCATTCGAAATTGACCAGGCAGCCCCTATGGACGGGAAAAAGCCCCATCGGTTGTTTTCTGCAAAGCGTTCCGATCCATTATAACCGAAGTTAGCCTCAAAAAGGAACCGCGTATCGTAAATATAGGAGACCCTGCCCGAAAGCCCTATATTCCGTCTCGGTAGCGAACCTTCAAGACTCTCACTTCTACCACCATTCAAATGGAAAAAGCTTGTAATAGAGTTCTGCGCAATTCCGACCAGCATAGCGCTTACGTCATGTTTACTGTTGAAATTATGTGCATAGTTTACGGCAGCCTCTGCGTAATAGGAATTGGTCTGGTCTTTATCTCCTGGCGTATAATTTAGATATTCACGTCCTGTTTGGCCAACAGAGCCTGCACTGCCATCATTAAGCGGTATAAGATTAACAACCCCATCGATGGTATTTGCCCTATAGTAGAAGGGTACGTACTGTCTTTGTGAGGCGAACCTGGCATAACGCTTCACATACCCCATGGCTCTGGTTGTCAATCCCGGCACGACGAAGTTTAAATCCTGTTGGATCTGAAGCTGTGCATTAATGGTAGAAGAACTATACCGCTGAAACCCCGATACCATATCTGCGTAAGGATTGTTATACAATGTTGAGGAAGTTCCCGGTACAAGATCACTACCGAACAGCGGGTGACTGGTATAAGGAGAGAACTCAGATCTATACAGCGCCGGAAAGCCAACTGGATTTGTTTTGATTACAGAGTTGAAAATCCCTTGCCCGCCACCTATTGGTCCGCTATAATCATCAAACTGTCCGTACATACGAAATATAGCTTCGGTAGTTTTGGTAATGGTCAACGTATTGTTTGAGCGGATAGAGTAATTCTTCAGCTTGATATTGTTTCCAAAGTTGTTCGAGGCATCGTTTTTCAACACCCCATTATCAGTATTGAATGTACCCGCTATATAATATTTAGCAATATTTCCACCACCTTGTACACTGCCATTAAAACGTTGGTTCATGGTATAGTCACTTATCAGGAGATCCATCCAGTCATTGTTTGGATAGAGTAGCGGATCAGCGCCAATTTTGGTAAAGTCGATCTTTGAAAGCGGGTAAGGAACCGGTGACAAGGGATTTCTGGTCAGCGCACCTTCATTTGCCATTTTCATATAATCGATATTATTGGCCGTCTGGAAATTTCGTGTGTTAGTCGATATTGAATTTTCCGCACGGAAGGTGAATTTTGTTGTACCATCAATACCTTGCTTTGTGCTCACCAACATCACGCCGTTAGCTCCCCGCGCGCCATATACTGCGGCGGCAGTGGCATCTTTTAACACCGAAAAACTAGAAATATCATCGGGTTGTAATCTGGCCAAGTCTGTAGAAGAGGATTCAATCCCGTCGATTAAGATTAGAGGATCTACTTTTCCCCCTCCGAAAGATCCTAGTCCCCGTACGAAGAATTGCGCATTATCCTGACCGGGTTCTCCGCTTCGCTGATAGGCAATTACCCCTGAGATCCTACCGGCCAGCATAGTCGTTAAGTTACTGGTAGGTCCCTTCAGTTCTTTTACACTTACTGTCGTTATTGCACCTACCACGTTCTGTTTCTTCTGGCTGCCGAAGCCTATAATCACAACATCGTCAAGACTGATCTCGTCAAGTTCCAGCGTCACATTAACCACGGATGCATTGGTCAGTACCATACGTTTCGTTATAAAACCTACTGCACGGAACTGAATGGTCTGTCCGGCTTGTGCTTGTATTACGTATTTCCCATCATTATCGGTCTGGGTTGAACCTGAAGCTCCGATAATCAGGACAGACACTCCCGGAATGGGTTTGTTGAGAGAATCGATAACCCGTCCTGTTATCTGTTGTTGTTGTTGTTGTTGTTGTTGTTGAAATCGAGAACTATATTTTCGGTTCTTCCCAAAGGAACTGCTTGTATTAATATCTGCTGCTGATGCCATACTGCAAAGGAAAATCAATACGATCATCAGCATAAACCGGGAGTTGCATACTCCTTTTCGATTTAGAATCGTTTTAATTGAATACATTTGTTAGTCATTAATAATTGAGTTAGAAAATGCGGTTTAATTATTGGCAAAGTTTATTTCTCGGCAGTATTAGATGCACTGTCGAGTCTTCTTCATACTTAAGGCTACGTAGGTTTTTTTTTCATCTTTTTTCAGTTTTATTTGGTTAAAAATTTGTGTAGGTTATCATAATGGTTGTTTTTTAGGATAGCGCTCGCGCACTTTTTATTTTATAATGTGAAGCACAAAAGCATTTAGATTATTACAGAAATTGAAGGTATCTTTTATTTTTTATTAAACTGTGCTGTACTATCCTGTACAGTTGGTGAGATTTGACTTATACTTATCTATCACACAATTGGAGTTGCTCAACAGGCACACATTTCTCCTTTTATTTTTCTCTCTCCGCCGGGAACTATTGTTTTTCGAGTTGATCATATGGTTATATGAGTTGGAGTTAAATTTAAGTCCAGTTTTTAAACCGAATAATCTTTTGTTGAGCTTAATGTCTGGCAGCTAACAAAATTATATTTCGATTATGATTGGTGTTTTGGAGGAAAACGCCGTATTTCATTAGGTAATACTTTCTATTTTGCGCTCCATAGGTTTGCAGCGTATTAAACAAAACTAAAAATGCCAGAAGAAATAGTTGAGACCACGTTTATTGATCCGTTTGTAGATTTTGCATTTAAAAAATTGTTTTCATCTGATGAAAGTAAGCCAATTCTGATGGGACTTTTAAACCATCTTTTTAAAGGGAGGAAATACATCACAGAAATTGAATTCGGGAAAAATGAATTTCCTGGTGAAAATATAGAAGAAGGAGGCGTTGTATTTGAGGTACACTGCAGGGATGCTGATGGCATATTCTATGACAAATAAGCTTTATATTCATTGAGATGGTTAGCTAAAAGCCCGATGAATTATATACTGAATTGGATAAGTGCATTTATGCTTTAAAACATTTAACCGAATTTGAGCATCGTCCGAAGTATTTAAGTGGTCCGAAATTTGATCAACTGTTTAATCTGGCTAAATATGCCAACCTAACAAAAGAATAAAGAGATATATATAATGCGAGTTTACAATACAAGTAGGATAATAAGAATGTTAGGGATTACGAGGTGAGTTAAGGCCGTGAAAATGGCAAAGTGGAAGGTCTTGAAGATGGGAGCGTCAAGTCGGGAGAAGAAAAGATTTGCCAGAAAAAAATTCCACAGCGAAGTCGTGGTAAATTTTGTACTTTCTTTTAATTTATACCGAATAGGTTCTCTATTCCCTTTAAAAATCCCCAATTTCTTTTTAAAACATTACTGCATCCTCTATAAACTGATACATATTCTTTTTTTAAAGGAATTTTGTGTACTCTATTTCTATAAGTTCTAATGCAAACAAAAATCAGAACTTTCTATTTCGTTATACTGGTTTTATTTTTTGGTATGCAAACCTATTCCTCAATTCGGAGTTGCTGAAATACTTCAACAAGCAGTTCTGATTGATGAATCAAATTCTCGTCTCAATAATAAGCAAATCTTCCGTTTTTTAATCCGGTATACCTATATAATCATCCGCTCAATAAAGCACCCATTTACTTAGGGTCTGCTAAGAAAGCTCAATTATTTTGATAATCAAATAGTTATTCTGATTTTAGTGATACTTAGTGCAAGGAAAGATGAAAAAAGCAGTAAAAATGCTTGCATCAACCCCTGGTTTTGTAAGCCCCTCCCAATTAACACTAGCAGGTTTTGAGACCCCCTTCTCTGGAAACCTGAGTTCAGATAACCGCTGGGTAATACTGGCAAAGAAGATCCCCTGGGATTAGATCTGTAATATTTACACCAAACATGTTGGTTTGAGCAGCACCGGAAGGCTCCCTATCAGCCCACGGGTGGTTATTGGTTCATTGATCATCAAACAGATCAATGCGATAAATGAGAAAATTCATTCCCTGCATCAAAACAGTGTTGCCCTAAAACAGGGTTCTGTTAAACCCGATGATGACAGGCCGGATCAAAACAAAAGGCAGGACATTGATAATACCAATTTAGCTATTAAATGCCGTATTGAAAGCGTTTAGATAATGGTGGTTTCCTGTAATTGATTTCACGGTTGCGGTCTTCATTTCCTTGACCATGTTGGCTAGCCACATTTTCAAACTTTCCATGGTCTCAAATC
>JBBSQW010000018.1:0-81458 GCA_038243635.1 Sphingobacteriales bacterium | reverse complement strand
TGTAGCTGATAGTTCCAACTATATTAGTTACTGCTCCTGCAGTTACTGTTCCTGTGGAAGTGTTGTTGCAGGTTGCGTCGCTCTTTGTTGAAATCGCTAAACTTAATGCTGCTGGTTCTGCAATGGTGACCGTATTGGTTCTGCTGAAACAATCATCACTTACCGTTAACGTATAAATTCCAGCTGGCAGGTTGTTTACTGTAGCGGTTGTGCCGACTTCTGTATTGTTGCTGTTTTTCCAGCTGTAGCTGAGTGTGCCAACACTATTGGCTACTGCTCCCGCTGTTACTGTTCCGGTAGAAGTGTTGTTGCAGTTTGCATCTGTCTTTGTTGATATTCCTAAACTTAACGCTGCTGGCTCGCTGATGGTTACTGCGTTTGTTAAAAAACCACAATCGTCTGTTACCGTCAACGTATAAAGTCCAGCTGGTAGGTTGTTTACTGTTGCTGTTGTGCCAACTTCGGTATTGCTGCTGTTTTTCCAGCTGTAGCTTAGTGCACCAACGGTGTTAGTTACTGCGCCCGCAGTTACTGTTCCTGTGGAAGTACTATTGCAGTTTGCATCGGTCTTTGTTGATATTCCTAAGCTTAATGCTGCTGGCTCGCCGATGGTAACACTAATAATCGCTTTGCAATCATTACCATCTTTCACCACAAAACTATAAGTGCCCGCGGGTAAGTTATCAAAGGTATTCTCGGGCTGGAATGCACCGTTGTCTTTACTAAAGGTATGAAGTCCTTTTCCGCCTTTAGCCGTTAAGGTAATTTTTGTTGTTCCAACGTTACATTTAATTGCTGTATAGTCTCCACTCAGCTCCAGCACATCGGGCTCTCCAATAATGATATTGGCCAATGTTTCGCAGCCATTTGCATCCTTTACTACAAAACTATGAGTACCTGCGAGTAAGGTATCGAAAGTGTTTTCGGACTGGAAAGTTGTTCCGTCTTTGCTATAGGTATGAGTCCCCGTTCCGCCAGTTGAAGTTAAGGTAACCGTTGAAGTTCCGCCCCTGCAGTTGATTGCTGTATTATCTGCAGTTAGTTCTAATTTGATGGGTTCTATAATATCAACCAATAGAGATTGTATGCACTCGTTTTCGTCTCTCGCAACAAAATTCTGAGGGCCTGGAGGGACATCGTTGAAAATATGTGAAGCTTGAAAAGTTAATCCGTCCATACTATATTCGAAATCGCCTGTGCCTCCGATTGCTGTTAGTTTAACTTTCGCTTTTCCTCCAAAACATGAAATTTCACTAACATCAGCCTCGACTTTTATTAGATTAGGCTCCGTAATCTTAATTTTCACTTGTGTAAGACATTCATTGGCATCTTTCACATAAAAAGTATAATCTCCTTTAGTTAGGTTAGGGAAGGTGTTTTGGTTTTGATAATCAACGCCATTTAAACTAAAGCGATAAGGGAAAGTTCCTTCAACAGCAGTTAGCGTAACTGTTGAAAAACCCCCGTTACATACAATGACAGTACTCGAGGCGG
This sequence comes from Sphingobacteriales bacterium, assembly GCA_038243635.1. GTDB lineage: Bacteria > Bacteroidota > Bacteroidia > Sphingobacteriales > Sphingobacteriaceae > Pseudopedobacter. Next base: position 79,964 of record JBBSQW010000018.1, on the reverse strand, counting down.
TAAGTTTAAGTTCTAGAGGTTCAGCTATCGAAAAATCACGCTTATTTTCACAACCATTTTCATCCACAATCTTTAAAACATAGTTCCCAGCTTTTAAATTATTGATCTCAAAGGGATTATTGACAGTAATTATACCTGTATCTTCTGGGTTAGAAAAAGTTGTACCGTTATTTTTTGAATAAGAAATTTTGTATGGCCCAGCCGCACCTATTAGCGTAGTGATTATTAATCTTCCATCGATTCCTCCAAAACATTTAACATCTTCTTCACCTAATTGAATAGAAAGTGGAGAGCTAATATTAAAATCATCTACGAATGTACCACAAGCTGAAGCAAGAGAACCAGCGTCAACAACTCTTAAAATAACAGCTTGTGTATTTGTTGAGGTAGTGAAATTTACCACTCCTACGCTGGGGGAAATTTGAGAAATAAAATCAGGTGAAATAGTTAATATTGAATTGTCCGCAGCATCTAATATCTCAATTCTTATTTTTGGATTTTCTAAACTACTACAAGGCTCTTCTGTCCAGTTTCGGTAGTTAAATACAAGTGTATATTCTGATGAAGGCTTTATATACCCTAGCTTTTGTTGCAGTGAAAATTTATCTGTCGCATTGTTTCTGATTAAAGCACCTTGCAGACCATCCTGACCAACAATCCCTACTTTGTCACTGATATTTGCAACCCTCCAATATCCCGAATAATCCGGAGCATCGTAAACACCTTCTGGTACAGTTTCGAAACCCCCATCAATAATAGCGCTACATTCGCCTGCAACCGCAGAAGCATTAATATATACGTCTTCGGTAATGCGTGTACTCAGATTTCCATTATAGTTGGAACCTACTACATCAAGGCCAGCACCAGTCTCGTAATTTGTGTTAATACCTGTAAAATTTTCTGTTTTAGCGGTAACTTTTCTTATTGGGTCTGCACTGGTTCTTGTAGGATCTAAATAGGTAGCTTGGGCACTTGCGTGGTAAATCCCTGTTGGAACATTATTAGCGATGTTAACCTTGATTGTTAATTCTACAAAATCACCAGGAGAAATATTATAAGCTCCGAAATTCATTTTTCCTGTTGCTCCTGATGTAAAAGAAAGAGGCGACGAACTTGCTACATCTCCACTTAAAAACTCGGTTACATTTGTTAGGCTAAAACCATAAGGTAATTGAAAATCAATACGCACATCACCTGCGTTCCCACCTGTTGGATCATTGTAGACTTTTAATTTATACTCTGCTGTAGCTCCTGCACCTCTAATTCCTGCAGAACCAGCGTTAATTTCATTTAAAGTAACTGTTAACTCCGGGTAACATATAGAACCGCCGCCCTGTAAGTGTGGAGGAAGGTCTGAAGTAGCAAAATACTTTACTACGCCGCCTGTTCCATCCATAGCGCCATGACTAATACCTGATCCCGAATTAGCTTTTCCAGAACTACCTTTTTCTATATTGGGAGTAATAGCTGCACCTTGAACTTGGGCGTAGATCACACCACCACCACCACCGCCTCCCGGTCCGTGTTCATTATTATTATCATTTTCAGTATGCCCACCTCTACCGCCTTTCGCCTCTAATGTTAAAATCGCCGTGAAACTTGGACTTACCGAACGAATAAAAATTGTTCCACCTGCACCTCCCCCACCAGCACCGTCTGGAGCGGCACCAAAAGCCCCGGCTTGTCCAATCCCGCCATTCGATTTGATTACACCACTTCCGTCGATTTTTTCAACATTGATTAAAATTATCCCTCCACCAACACCTCCTTTAACTCCAGTAGTCGCGTTGTTGGCATCACCACCACCACCTCCACCGCCCATAATTAGCGTAGAAGGATTAGTTGGCAAACTATACCCGGGCCTGCCACCACCAGTTTCAGGAGAAATAGCTCCACCATCGCCTTGCCATCCCATGCCGCCGAGTCCGCCAAAACCGCCATTTCCACCACCTCCACCGCCCGCATTATGGTCATTGCCGGCGCCGCCGGCATTTGCTGGCGCTCCTCGCCCATAAGACCCGCCGTGCAACCCTTCCGCTAGATTGTCCACCTGCTTAAAGCCATCCCACATATATCGAGGCGTACCCGCAATTCCTTCTCCTTTTCCAACCGATTTATTAGCGCTTGATAATGCAACGTAAAGTGTTGAATTGTTTGCATTTGATACCGCAACTGGCCCATAACCACCTCTAAACCCACGTTCAGAAGCATCAATTTCGAAACCGTTAAATTTCATAGTTCCGGCAACATCAAAAGCAATAATGCCACCTACATTTCCATTATATGGAGGTGTAGTAAGGTTACTTGTTAAAACAAGCGTTGAATATTGTGGAACTCTAACTACCTGAAACCTCTTTTGCCCACTACCCGCGTTAGCATCAGCGTTGATGTAAGTGTTTACGCATCCATTCCCAGCACCACCGCCTCTAAATGTCAATACCCCGCCGGCTAGACCAACGTTACTTGTAGCAACTACATATTCGAACTTTCCAGAATTACCTATTGAGGTGTAACCTGTTCCGCCTAAATTGTCCGGTCCGCTATTATTAAGTCCGCTTCCATATATATTGCTATTAGAAAAATTAAATTTGGCATCCTGCATTTGAATAATGAGGATTAAATCTCCAGATTTTATAGGTGTTATACCGTAACTTAAATTGTTATTTACATCATCTGGCGGCACTGCACTTAAAGTAATGCTTTTACTACCAGTTATTAAAGTAGTGTGAGCTGCTAAAGGAAAATAAGTATTTATAGGAGGAATTGCATTTTGTGGCCCGTCTAATCCTGAAGTTCCGCAGACTTGAGCTTCTGCTAAACTGAGGTTGAAAGCGAAAAATACGGCAAACAGCAACGTGGAAAGTGCGGTATTTGGGTTAAACTTTAGCGCACCTATTTGTTTCCTCACGGTGTAATAAAATGCAAGAAAATAAAAGTGCATCAATAAAAATGGGTTTAGCTGTTTTTGTATTATTTCTTTTTACGAAAACAATAAGCTTTAGTTTCACATTTTTAGAAATCGCTTTTGTATACTTCGGGTTGCGAAAATTGGCATTTTTTACAGTCGATTTGTGGGACAACATCTTGATTCCTAAGCTATATGGTGATTATATATTATTGTTAAAGTGTTTTTATTTAACAAAAGGCTAGTATCATGAAAACTTTGCGTTAACGATAGCAGTGAATACCGGCCTGTGGCTAATGCATTGTGCTGTATAAACGGATAGCGTGTTAAAAACGCCCAAAAATATATTTAAGAAAAAAAAATTCAGTGCCCTATGCAACCTTTTAGCTAAAAAGCCCATCTTGCATACAGAACCTCATATGAATTTGGAACATAAGTACACTTTAGATGATTTAGTGGTAGGATGCCAAAACGGTAACCGACAAAGTCAGGAGTTGTTATATAAAACAACATCGACTAAAATGTTGGGGATTTGCATGCGCTACGCTAAAGATCAGTTTGAGGCCGAAGATATGATGCAGACTGGTTTTATTAAGGTATTTAGAAAGCTGGCAGATTATAGAGGTGAGGGTTCTTTTGAAGGGTGGATGCGTAGAATAATGGTTAATACTTCTATTGAATTTTATCGAAAAAGTTTACGAAACCTCAACGTGGTGAATATTGATGAAACGCATGATCACCAAGCAAGTGTAAATTTTGATATGAGCAGTATAAATGTTAAAGATTTGATGCGGTTGATCCAGAATTTAAGTACCGGTTATCGGTTAGTGTTTAACATGTATGCTATTGAAGGTTATTCGCACAAAGAAATTGCAGCACACCTAGGCATTACTGAGGGAGCCAGTAAATCGCAGCTATCAAGAGCCAGAGCGATATTAAAAGAACAAGTTTTAAAATTGGAAGGATATAAAAATGGAGCCAATGTTGGATAAAGATTTTGATGCGTTTTTTAAATCCTCTTTAGAGGATTATGAAATTACGCCGACCAAAGATACGTGGTCTAAGATTTCTGATAAAATAGCACCTAAAACCACCAGAAAAAAATTCCCAGTTTTTTGGATAGCAGCTGCTAGCATTATTATTGTATTAGGGGTTGGAGTTGGTTTATACAATAAACCTACTGACGTGATCAAGCTACACCCTGATGGACAAAATGAAATGATGGCGAATTTAGCTGAGGCACAACAAACAAAATCAAATAGTATTGTTACAAAAGATGAAGTAATGGGTGATAACTTGAAGAAATCAGTTTCTAAATCCACTACTTTTAGTGAACCGACTAAAGCAAATAGTTCTACTGAAGTTGTATTAGTTAAGGAATCTATTTCAGTTGACCAGCCTGTAACAATAGAAATAGCAGCGGTAAGGAGCCCAAAAACTGTACGACCAAAATTGGCGACTGGACAGCTTTTAGCACAACAAGAAATTACCCGTTTAAAGAAAATTGAGGCGGTAACATTAGACGAAAATCAGCATGCTTTTATTGCAAGTGCAGGGGTAGATAAAACTACTTCAGTAAAAAAAGTTAAAATATCATCCATGGGTGATTTAGTAAACTTTGTAGTAGCAAAAGTGGATAAAAGAGAAGAAAAAATTATTAAAATAAGTAGAACAGCAGAGAGCGATAACGAAGTCACTGGAATAAATTTAGGACTTTTTAAATTTACTAAACTAGATTAAATAAAATGAAGAAAATATACTTGATAGCTATGGTTATTTGCATGGCGCAATTGGCGAAAGCACAAACTACCGACAGCGTTAAAACGGACAGTGTTAAAGTTAAAAAAGAAAATAATACACGTGTGGTCATTGAAGCGGGCAACGTTAAAATAAGTGTTGGAAAAAACGATAGTACCAAGACAACTAAAAAAACGGTAAAGTATCCTAATGTAACTTACGGCTTAGCTTTTGAACATTTCGATATTGGGTTGAGCGCATACCATACCGGATCTGGATTTGGCGCACCCGTAGGATATGATTATTTAGAAACTGAAACTTGGAAAACAATTAATATTGGTTTTGATGTATTGCAATTGGGTTTAAGGTTTAGCCCTAATATTAAAGTGATGTTGGCTGCTGGTTTAGACTGGAACCATATGCGGTTGAAACAAAATGTAACGATACTCCAAGATAAACCTACTTTGGAAGCAAGAGACGAGGTTATTAACTATTCAAAAAACAGATTTTCTAGTCGTTATATAAGGGTTCCTTTATATTTTGAGTATCGCTCTCCACAGGGTAAAAAAGGAAAAAGAGCATCAGTAGTTTTTGGTCCGGAAATAGACTTTCTTTTAGACGGAAAAGTTAAACAAGTAAGTAAAGAAAACGGTAAAGAAAAATTTAAAAATGATTACAATTTAGAACCTTTCCGTTACGGTGCAAATATTAGAATTGGTTACGGCGGTGCAGGTTTATTTTTTAAATATTACATGAATGATGTTTTTGCCAAAAACCAAGGACCAGCAGATTATAAGAATTTAAATTTTGGATTAACTTTCGGGTTTTAAGTAGGAAAACAAAATTTATATGGGCCTCGGATACATCAAGTATCCGAGGCTTTTTTGTTAAAACCAAAAACGGCCGCCATCCATCTATTTTTTTTATCTTTGTACCCCCATCAAATAAGGTAAAATAATGTCGTTGATAGAACTAAAAAATGTAAGCAAAAATTTTTTAGAAGGTATCCCTTCTGGAATATCTGGCGTGAGCTTAAATATTGAACAAGGGGAAATTGTAACGATTATTGGCGAAAGTGGTTGTGGAAAAACCACGCTGCTAAAACTAATTTACGGCTACCTTACTCCGCAAGAAGGCGAAGTTTTATTTAATGGAGAAAAAGTAAAGGGTCCAACCCAAAAACTAATACCAGGGCATGACGAGATGAAGATGGTAACGCAAGAAGTTACTTTAAATCTTTACGCTAAGGTATTTGATAATATTGCATCACAACTTTCTAATTCTGATTTACAAGCTAAAAGTGAGCTCACTTTACAAACCATGGAGTTTTTAAGGATTGAGCATTTGGCGGAGAAAAAAATTGTAGAATTAAGTGGTGGCGAACAACAACGTGTGGCAATTGCCAGAGCGGTAATTACCGAACCAAAAGTACTTTTATTGGACGAGCCTTTTAGCCAGATTGATAGCATTTTAAAACGCCAGTTAAGGGATGATATTGAACGGCTCTCTAAGTTTTTGAAAATAACGGTTATTATGGTTTCTCACGACCCTACGGATGGTTTAGCACTTTCGGACCAATTAATTATTGTTAGAAACGGAAAAATTGTAAGACAAGGACATCCGCGAGAGTTATATTTGCGCCCGAAAAGTTCTTATGTTGCAAATATTTTAGGAAAGGCAAACGTGTTAAAGAACTTAAGCTTTTTACCTGAGCAAGATGTTGAGTTTGCAATTTATCCCCATCAAATTGATTTATCTTACACAAACGGTGCTTCAGGAGCTGTGATAAAGTCTACACATTTTTGTGGTGCTTACCAAGAAGTGGAATTGATTGTAGAGAGTAAAATTATTTTGGTTCACGACCCAGAGTTTCTTCCCTTTGTAAATGGTGAGAAAGTTTATTTTGATATTTCAGGTTATCAGGAATTGGAAAGGTAAACAACTCATTTAAAACGTCAAATGACCACCATGCAAAAGCATATTTAAACTCATTATTTTTACCCCATCTTTTGTTGTCACAGTTTGCGAATTTGGCGTAACCACAAAGTTTCTATCTGTTTTTAAGTCAGCAATACTTTCGTAATATCCCCTAGTTAACACCGGTGCGTTGGAATATTTAATTTCAATGGTTGCAACCGGATTAATCCCTTTTACCAAAACCAAATCCACTTCTGCACCGTGGTGCGTTCTATAATAGTACAGCTTTATTTCTTTTGGTAATGTAGCGTGGATTTGCTCAATCACATAACCTTCCCAAGATGCGCCCAAAGCCGGATTAGTTTGCAGTTGCATAAAAGTATTTATCTGTAATAAATGGTGCAAAACACCCCAAGTCCGCACATATAACTTTGGCGATTTCACTAACCTTTTACTATTGTTCACATGCCAAGGTGCTAACCGCCTGATCAAATACGCACCTTCCATATAGTCCAAGTATTTTTTTGCGCTTGTGCCAGTAACACCCAAAGATCTGCCTAAATTTTGCATATTTTCAATATCACCGTTTAAGTGCGCCAACATGCTCCACAATTTACCAATCAACTGCGGACTTAAATTTATCCCGAACAACAAATTTATATCTCGATAAATATAGGTTTGGATAAAGCTTTCACTCCACTCCGTCCACATTTTATCTGACTTTAACTGCAAAGCTTCAGGAAAACCACCCCTAAACCAATGTTGTTCCATGGTTACTTGCTGTTCAAGAGCTTCAGGAAGCATGATTTGAGCAATTTCTTTATAGATTATCCTACCGGCCAAACTTTCTGAAACACCTGTAACCAGCTTTGGGTCTGCAGAACCCAACAAAATAAAACGTCCAGAAATGCGATGCTCGTCAATAATGGAACGTAAGGATGACAATAAAGAAGGGCTTAACTGAACTTCATCTAAAATGACCAAGTCATCTTTCAAATTCATTAAAAACTCGTGAGCATTAGTTTGCAATGGAAATGCGTTACTTTCCTTTTCTAAATCGAAGTAATGGGTTTTCTTATTAAAAATTTGTGCAATAGATTTTGCAATGGTTGTTTTACCTATTTGCCTTGGCCCATAAAGCATTACTGATGGAAAGTTTTCCAAAAGTTCAATAATATCATCAATTGCTTTGCGCTTAAACATCATTAAAGTTAGATATTTACCGTGAAATATTCAAACATACATTGATATATTCGCTAAGTAAAAAATAATTAACCGTGAAATACTCAATTGCTAATCGAATATCTCACGGTTAATTTAGATTATAGACGATCATTTAATAGTAGATTCGAGAAACAGTATAGCCCAAAGAGATTTAAATTTTCCGCAAAAATCAACTCATAAATAGAACAAGGTAACATACTGCCTTAGTTTAAACAACTTAGTCAAATGTGTAAAACAAAAAACACGCTGACTATTACAGTAGGCTTTACACTACAAAAAACCAAGCTTTTACTCAAAAAATCGCTATTTTTGTAAAAAAAATAATCTCGTGGAAAATCAAACATTTGACGTAGCAATTATTGGTGGCGGAATTGTGGGTGCTGCAACATTCTATAAGCTCCAGAAAAGAAATCCGGAACTAAATATTATCCTCATTGAAAAGGAAAAGCAATTTGCAGATCATCAAACAGGAAATAATTCTGGAGTAATCCATTCGGGGTTATATTATAAGCCAGGTTCTTTAAAAGCTGAAAATTGTGTAAAAGGCAGACATGAGCTAGTGGAATTTGCTAAGGCAAACAATGTGCCTCATGATATTTGCGGAAAAGTTGTTGTGGCCACAAAAAAAGAAGAACTTCCTTACCTTGATAAAGTCTTCGGTATTGGTTTAGAGAATAAAATTGAAGGAATTGAAAGGTTAGATGCCAACCAAATTAAAGAGATTGAACCTTTTGTAGAAGGTATTGCAGGGATTTTAGTTCCATGTACTGGAATTATCGATTATCGCGATGCAACTGAGAAGATGATTGCAAATGCCTTAGAAATAAACGGTAACTCTAAAACGGTTTTGGGTGAAGAAGTACTTGATATTGAGCATAACGAAACATTTTCTACAGTAATTGGGGCCACCAAAAAGTTTAAAGCCAAGCATCTGATTTTTTGTGCAGGACTGCAAGCAGATCGGTTGGCTCGCAAAGATGGCCTAGATTTAAAGGAACAAGTTGTTGGCTTTCGTGGCGACTATTACGAGCTTACCGACCAAGCAAAACATAAAGTTAAAAATTTAATTTATCCGGTCCCTAACCCTGATTTTCCTTTTCTAGGCGTTCATTTTACAAGAATGACCAATGGTGATATTGAATGCGGACCCAACGCAGTTTTTACGTTTAAACGAGAAGGATATAACAAACTTGATTTCGACCTAAGGGATACTTATGACGCACTTACTTACAAGGGCACTTGGAAATTGTTTTTTAAGAATATGAAGTTTGGAATCAATGAATACCGACGAGCCTTCTCCAAAAGATTATTCCTTAAGACATTACAAGGATTGATTCCATCTTTGACGATGGAAGATTTACGACCTGGGGGTTCTGGTGTGAGGGCACTTTTATTGGGACAAGATGGTGATACAAGAGATGATTTTAGGATTGAATATCGGGATCATTCTATCCATGTGCTCAACGCACCTTCTCCTGCAGCTACTGCTTCACTAGCTATTGGAGGACAAATTGCCGAGAAAGCAGAGAAACATTTCTTCCAAAAATAACCAGATCTAGCTTTATTTGCTTATTTGAGGCTTACGATCAATTTTTCGTATTCATAGATGCGTTAACGATGGGAGTGACATCCTTTTTTGTCCTTCGACTCCGCTCAGGATGACAAAAAAGATATAACGTATAGCGTGTTAAAACGCCCAAATCAATATAAAGCTTATTGAAAATCGGTTTTAGGTAAATTTAATAAAAAAAGAAAAACCGTTCTGAATAACTCAGAACGGTTCTTGATATTTTACTAAAGTCTTGCCACTTAGTAACGGTAAGCGTCAGATTTGAAAGGACCTCCAACAGTTACGCCGATATAATCAGCTTGATCTTGAGATAATTCCTCTAATTCAACACCAATTTTAGCTAAGTGTAAACGAGCAACTTTTTCATCCAAAGTTTTTGGCAATACATAAACGTTATTTTCATAAGCGTCTGTATTTGTCCAAAGTTCAATTTGAGCTAAAGTTTGGTTAGTGAAAGAGTTAGACATTACAAATGATGGATGACCAGTTGCACAACCTAAATTCACTAAACGACCTTCGGCTAAAACGATTAAATCTTTACCAGCGATAGTATACTTATCAACTTGGGGTTTGATTTCGATTTTTGATGCGCCGTGGTTTTTGTTTAACCAAGCCATGTCAATTTCGTTATCAAAATGGCCAATGTTACAAACAATCGCTTTGTCTTTTAAAGCTTCAAAATGCTCGCCTCTAACAATATCTTTATTACCTGTTGCAGTAACTAAAATGTCAGCTTCCTTAATGGCAGTAGTTAGTTTTTTAACTTCGTAACCTTCCATTGCCGCTTGTAAAGCACAAATTGGATCAATTTCAGTTACGATTACGCGTACACCGGCCCTTGCTAAAGATTCTGCAGATCCTTTGCCTACATCGCCATAACCACAAACAACAGCTACTTTACCAGCCATCATTACGTCAGTTGCTCTACGGATTGCATCAACCAATGACTCACGGCAACCATATTTGTTATCAAATTTAGATTTGGTAACCGAATCGTTAATGTTAATTGCAGGCATTGGTAAAGTTCCTTTTTTCACACGGTCGTGTAAACGAAGTACACCAGTTGTGGTTTCTTCAGAAATACCTTTAACTCCAGCCGCTAATTCTGGAAATCTATCTAAAACCATGTTGGTTAAATCACCACCATCGTCTAAAATCATATTTAATGGTTCGCGGTTTTCACCGAAAAACAAAGTTTGTTCAATACACCAATCAAATTCTTCTTCGTTTAAGCCTTTCCAAGCATAAACCGGAACACCAGCAGCAGCAATTGCAGCAGCAGCGTGATCTTGAGTCGAGAAAATGTTACACGAAGACCAAGTTACATCAGCGCCTAAAGCAACCAATGTTTCAATTAAAACTGCCGTTTGGATGGTCATGTGTAAACAACCTGCGATTCTAGCTCCAGCTAACGGTTTGCTTACGCCAAACTCTTCTCTTAAAGCCATTAAACCTGGCATTTCTGCTTCCGCTAATTCAATTTCTTTTCTTCCCCATTCCGCAAGTGAAAGGTCCTTAACTTTATAAGGAACGTATTTTGTCTCTACTGATGACATAGTTTTTTGTTTTAATGATTTAAAAATCAATTAGTTAATTAACATTTTTACAACCTTGCGCACACGAATGTGCAAACATTGATTATAAGTTGATGCAAAAGTAATACTATTATTAACTATTTATGTTTGCGAAATGTGAAGATTTATTTTCTACTTTACATTTTAATTAAGGTTTTAATTCAGGTTTAAACAATTGAATAAAGATGGTAAAATGTCCGAAATGTGGTTCTGATCAGATCACTGCAAATAAAAAAGGTTTTAGCGGAGGTAAAGCGGTTGCTGGTGCAATATTGACCGGTGGCGTTGGTTTGCTTGCCGGCTTGCATGGTAGTAAAAAAATAGTCATTACGTGTTTAGCGTGTGGCCATAACTTTAAACCGGGCGACCGACCTGCTGTAAAGACTGATAGTTCAAATAAATTTGACGGAACGGTAAACGGTAACAACGCTGTAATTTGCTCAAAGTGCAACCATGTAAACCCATTGTTTTACAATAAGTGTAAGGAGTGCAATGCGGCGTTAACAGGTGCAGACCATCGAACGTATGATTCCACAATAGAATTAAAGCCACCTATTAAGTCAGGATGTGGAGCGGTTTTTATATTTTTCGCTTCTTCTATCTCACTTCTTATTTACTTTTTATAGTAATTAAAGAATCAGATTGATTTTCACGGCTGTTCGGTTTTTGGAACGAAAACAACAACTTTATTAAATGTTGTGTAACATACCCAAATCCCAACAATGATAAGGATTAACCAAATTACGTTTTTAGGCTTCATTCGATAAATGTAAAATAGCTTCAAACAAAAAAGACCGCTTAAAATATAGGCGGTCTTTTCAATGATGAAGGGTTCACTTAATTTGCACCAAAGGAATCGCCCGGCTTTAAATTATCCTCATCAGCTTTTTTATCTTTAAAGACTATGGCCTGTATGTCCTCTGTGGTTATTTCGTCATTATCTTTATAGATTTCTTCAATTTCTTCAACCTCTTCAACCTGATTTGAAATATCAATAAAGTATTTTCTCACTGCATCACCTCTTTTGCCTTGCTGCATCATTGATATTTCTTTAGCACACTCCAGCGTTAAAAGGAAATCTGTTTTGGCAATACGAACATCTTTTAATAAACCGCTATGATCTATCGGATTGCCTAAGCTATCAAACGCAAACAATTGGAAATCATGATTCAATTCTGAACAACTATCCGTTAACTGCCTCCTAATCCAATCATCAAACGATTCTAAAGGATTGTCAGCTACTTCAATGAAGTAATCATAAACAATCCTTGCATACTCTAATTCGTTAGCGTTTTCTAGTCTTTTTATCAGTTCCATGTTTTATAAGTAAGGCTTCAATATCTCTTTAGCTTCGTTTGCCAGTTCCATACATTTCGCTTCATTAGCATTAATTGAAGTAGCGCCCTTCGATGCTTTGAACTCTTTTAAAGCTTGATTATGTAATTTAAGATTTAAAGCACTTAATTTACCGATTTTCTTTGATTCGCTTGAAGGTATTAGTTTGTCGTTGGTTATTAATTCGCACAATTTTGCACTAATAGCATAAAATTCTTTGTTTGCAAATGTTTCTTCTTGTTGAATTTCCATCGTATTTAATTTTTATTGGTTTTTATAAATAATGTTTAAGCATTTCTTTTGCGTCGTTCGCAAGCTTTATACACTTAGCTTTTTTAACAATTGATGATTGGTATTCGTCAAAAGCCTGTAATTGAAGTTTGAAGCTCAAATAGCTTGTTTCAAAGATTTTCTTTGATGCACTGATCGGTAATTTACCATCTCGATTTAATTCAATACAATTCGCTAGGACTGAAAGTAACGTTTCTTTTGTAGATACCAGTTCAATTTGAGCGCCCAGCACCTTATCAATTTCTGTAAACAGATTTTTGGTTCTTTTAATCAATACCTGTGATTTCTTGATCTCTACAAATTCTGGAGTGTGAGGTAGCTTCTGATTTCTTAGCAAGCTCTTTGCGTAATTAGTTGAAATGTCACAACCTCTATATGAGTTTTCTATAATCATTAGTTAAATATTCTATTTTTTAAAAGTCTAAATTCTGATTCATTAATCAGCTTTCTATTCAGTAAATCCGTTAAGCGTTCCAACTCATTTAAAGGATCTGCAGTTGATAATTTTGAGGATTTAACATTAGGTACCGGATTTTGATTTACCAAAGCTTTGACGTCAATCTCGGCTTTTGCCTTATCCTGAACACGCCACTTTGCAGCAAGTATCTTAGCAAATTGCCCAGCCTCGGAAAGCTTTCTATTCTTGCTTTTATTGTGGTTATGTACTAACTGCATACGGTTGTGATTAAAGATAATTTACTTTTCAAAGCTTCGTTTTCTTCAAGTAGCTTTATTGATTCCATTCTACTGCATGCAAGATGCTTGTTAGCCTTTTTTAAACCAACCTTTAAGGTTTTTATTTTTGAACTGATCAAATTTTCATTCATAATATCTAGCGCTTGAGCTCTTGCGTACATCTCTAAATATTGCTGTCTGCTAGAAGCTAAGGCTCTTTCTAATATATTGATTTTACCGTTTTTGGTTGCTTTTCCGTTATTTGCCATGGTGTAGTTTCTATAAAATTTAAGTTAGTTAACGTTCGACACGATATCGAGTTTAGCTTGTAAAGCTTCTATAAGCTGATCTTTAGTTTCCTTTAGCTCTTTGTAACCGCTGTCTTTATCTGCAAGCCATTGGACTTGACTATCAATTCTTTGCTGCATAATATCCTTTTCAGCAAGAAGCTCTTCAAACTCTTTTTGGCTATATTCAAGATTCGCTTCAAGTTCTTTAATTTGATTTTTTAGTTTTGATTTCTTCGACATGATAGTTTAGTTTAAAAAGTGAGTGATTTTGAAAGTGTTGTTACCTTTTGCACTTCTCACGGCTTTAAGTGGTAAGCTTAAAGAACTGATGATGATACCGGCTTTCTTTATTTTATATTTCAATTCTGATTTTGATCTAGCTGTATAAACTAGCATCGTATCAAATTCAAAAGCAAGATCAGCAGAATAATAATTTCTGAAAGTCTGTAAGTTTGGGTTTGCCATAGCCTTATAGAGTTATAAGGTTTTCAATTTTAAAGCATCTAAAGCCGTCAGCTTCAATATCGAAATAAGTTTGAGTGCCAGTATTAAACGGTCTGTTAGACTTACTTTCGTAAGCTATGTTAAGAGTACCTTTTGCTAATCTAATTGAACCGTCAACCTTTTTGAATGCAAATTCAACTACTTCATTTTTCATCTTGTTAGCTAGCTTTAAAACCGCCCATGCTTTTTTTAATGCTATTGAGAAACTTACTTTGGTTTGCTTTGCGATCTGGTGAGCTCTGTAAAATAATATTGATTTGGTTTTCATGACTGATAATTTTAAATGTTTAATTGAACACTACAAATGTAGGTTTCATAAAGTTAACATTTGTCAGTTATTTGTCATAAACTACAAAAGTAGGTTTCAGTAAAATATTTATTTATCTTTGATTATGAATGAGAAAGAATTTAGAGAATTATTAATCCGGGATGAGCTTAACGTTTCTGGTATTGCTAATAAAATGTATCCTAATAATAAGAGTGCAAAAGCCTATTTAGGTTCTAAACTTGCAAACAGGAAAACAGGACATAGCACCCAAAAGTTAACGGAAACTGATCTAACAAAAGCGTGGGGGGTGCTAAAGGATCTAGCGGATGATATAAACAATAAAGCTCCCGCTAAGTAAGTAAATGGCGTGTTTTAGACAAATTAAAGGCTGAAATTGAGGTAAAAGCCATATTAAAGAGGTAAAATGATGGTGAACGGTAGATTTGATGGTTAAAAAGGTAAATTTACCTTTGCTGTAAAAAACTCATTTTAAACAGTAAAGGAGCTATGTAATTTATCCTTTTTCATTATACGCTCTTCGCAAAGTTTACAAACTATAAAAAAGGGGGTGTTTATTGGCTATCATTCTTTCAAATTATTTCAATAATAAAGGATATTTAAACTGTAATATTGTTTTCAAAAAGCAACCCTAACTTAATAGGGTTGCATAGTTATTTTTATGATAAAGAGTTTAGATATTAATCTTATCCAAAACGTCTTGAACCTCTTTATCGGTTGCTTTTTGCTCTTCTGTTTTTGGCTTTTTAACCTGTTCTTCTTTTTTATTTTGGTCGTCTATGAGTTCGTCGACTAAATCCTCCATTTGCTTTGCCATGTCTTTAATGTTCTAAATTTTCTGTTTCGTAATAATATTTGTTCGCCGGGTCTTCTCTAAACATCCTTTGTTTTTCTTCTAATTCAATTCTGGCTTTCTCCTTGATTTCTTCTTGCTTTTTTAGCCTGTTCTGCTCTCGGTCGTTATAGGCTTTTTGTTGGAGATAAAGGTTTTTGACGTACGATATTGATTGAGGCTTAATTTCCATCTTACCGTCTGTTTCATCGAAAAAATCGACTAGAGAACTTCCGCCAAGTCCAAAAGGGATTTTAAATTTCTCGGCCATTAAATCAAGCTCGAGCAAAGCTTCTTTGGCTTTTTTTAGAGTTGCAAAGATTTCTTTATCGATGGAATCGTTAAGGTAAACTCTGCAATGGTTTTCCGCAATAGCTTCGGGGTTGCCTACTTTAAAATTTCCATCGATAAAACTTATTTCCGATAGATCTAAAGTTTTTATGCGATGTGGCCCAAATTGGTATATCTCAACATTGACATTCTTTAAAGCCTCGTATGTGTTTCTAAGTTCGATTTTTGGAGCTTCTGAACCATCTAAAGCCACCCTACGCAAATTGGTGTTGGTTATACCGGATTTGTCTAATTGCGCTTCCAAACTTGTCTGGAATTGCTCTAAAACTTTCCTTATTCCGTTTTTCTTTAAGTCGGTAAAAATTTCGTCTGTAAACGCTCCGATTTCTAAGGCTTCATAGGCATTCTTAAGCGGTGTGAGCTTTGGCATGTACTGCTTTAAATCGCCTAAAATTACGTTAAGCAATGCTTTGTTTTCAAAAATTAATTCTCTTTTTTCCATCTTTTTTTTGTTAATTGTTTACTACTTCTTCATAATTAAGATTTTGCAGGTCTTCTAACTTGAATTTTACGAGCTTTCCTACTTTGATTGCTTTCAAAGCTCCAGACTTTCTCAATCGATCAAGTGTAACCTGTGCAATTCCTAAAATTTTACTAGCTTCTGATTTGCTTAAAAGCGGTTGCATTGTTTGATTTCCCATGTTTTCAATTTTGTTTCTATAAAGATGTTTGAAATATTAAGCTTTGAACCTTTGCAGAATTAGAGATTTGTTTACAAATGATTTTATAAACAGAATAGATAATAATAGAGAGTAAAAGCCGTGAAGTCTGATAAAATAAGACTATAAAAAAGGGTGCAATTTGATTTCACACCCTTAAAATTTAGACTTTAAGCTCCGCACTGCTTTTGGTATGTGGCAAAAGCAGTGCTATTTTCTTATTTTTCTCTGATTCAGTGAGGTACTTGTTCGATTTTACTGATTCTATTTCAAATAAAAATATGTCTTTAATTGAAATTACTTGTTGTTTTACTTTCATGCTGTTATCGTCTTTAGTTGTTCTAATCGGTTTAAATATGGTAGGCAAACTCTTTTACCGTTGTTCGCTTTTACTATCCTTAAATGCGTTTGAAGGAATAGCGGAACGTCTGTAATGGTTGCACCGGGATTTAATTTTATTGGAGTGTTTGGCAGTTGAATGTTCAAAAAATAGGTTTCCAATATATTTATTGTTTCGCTCCAGTCGTATTCAATTAACCCAGTCGCTTTATTTTCGGGTTCTGTCTTTTCTGGTATCAACTCGATATTGATAGGTTCGGGCGTAACCTTTGCCGGCTCGGACTTTACACCAATTACGGGGGGAACTTCTGGCATTCCTTCGCTATGTAGCTTATAGAAAACAAATTCCTTACTCATTACCTCATTGAATATTTCTAAGGCTCTGGCGTGTTCTTTTTGCTTAATTATTACGCTATCATGTACGGTTAAGAATGGGATGTCTTCAGCATCCAGTCTTCGCCAAACCTTACGCATGGTTTGCACCTCAATTTTTTGAAGTAACCATGCAAGATTGTTATAGTATGGATTTGGATTCCAACTTTTGATTTTCTTGTTTCTAGGTTCTGGATTGCTTTTATACCAATTTAACCATTGCGCCCAATTGCTATCACCGTAAAGGTTTATGATTTCGTTTAGATCATAGTTGAACAAAGTTTTTAGAAACTTCTTCTTTGCCGTGTCTCTGTCTAGTAGGTTTGACTTTGATAGTAATTCATTGTAAACGTCCGCACCTGAATAAACCCAGTCCGTAAACTCATTACTTCCTATCACTTCGTTTAACGTCCTAGCTAAAAACAACGGTTGTGCGGTGTTAATGTCTATATGTGCGGTTGGTTCGCTATCAATTAATAAATACGGTCTTAAAACCCTGTGTAAATTACTTATTGGAGTGTGCAACCTTCCAACAAAATCATCTTCGTTAAAAAAGTGTTCTATGTATTGGTTTTTATGCTTTGTGAACAAATTAAAAAAGGGCGGTGCTTCAATACCTTCTTGAATAGTTACACGCCTTAAGGTTTCACGTATATTGATTATCAGTTTATCAGTAGGTTGCTTTTTTGCGCTGATGCTGGTAATATCAATTGCGCCTTGCTTTACCGGTTTGATATAATACTGTTCAAACTTTTTGTAAGTGATTATTCCGTCATTAACTAATGAATTTAGTATGGTTTCAAAATCATTACCTAGCAATTGTATCAGATTTTTATCACTCTTTTTGACTGCTTTTCGTTCTTCTACATTTTTAAGATTATAGGTGAAAAAGTATAACGTGTTTATGTGAGTTATGAATGTTTCTTTTGTCATTGGTTTTTATTTTTAGATACCTTAACCGTAAATTTTGAAATACGCCTTGTTTGACTTTTAACATGCCTTACACCTTAACCGTATATATACACGGTTAAGGTGTAAGGCGTATTATTTTAGATACCTTAATAAGATACCTTAAGGCGTTAAGGCATGTTATTGAAGTGGATCATCATTATTTAAAAAAGGAGCTAAAGTGTAAGGCTTTCTTTCCGCTGATTGAATTATCCATTTGTTGTTTTTGCAGCGTTCAATTATTTTTTCTGTTGCGGTGTTCCCCAGGGATTTACCAAATTCTAAATTATAAGCCATTTGAATTTGAATTTGAAGCTTACTGTACATAAAGCTTGGAGCGTTACTATATACACTGTTTAGTAACTGATATAAACGATAATCCTCAATCTCTTCAAGTTGTGATTTTTTCCGTTCGGTTGAAGTTCGATTTTTCCAATCTTGAGCCAATACCGGCAAACCGTCGATAATCTCAAACCCAAAAACGTCAGGTTCTTTTGATCTCGTAAATTGAGGTTCAACAATGCTTATTTCGGGTTGTTTATCTGATTTCGTGACGGATAAAACTGTTTCTGCTTTATTTATTAATTCAGTCCCAATATGACCCCTAGCGTTGTCGTTCCCTTTGTTTTGGTGTAAAACCGTTACGATGTGGCAATTGGTGTCAGCAGTCCATTTCAATAGCTTAGATGCTATCATTGTAGCTTGTTCCTCATCATTGATTGAAGTAACTAAATCCTTTATTCCATCTATTACCACAAAGCCAATATTCGGAGTATTGTAAATGGCATATTCAATCAATTCTAAACGCTCGGAGGGCGTAAACTTGCGGAGGGCGTAAACATTTAAGTTATTTGGGTTCGTTAGTCCTGTGGCGTTGCATATTCGTTTTATTGCCAATTGAACATAATATATACTTTGCTCTGTATCAAAGTACAATACCGTTTTGTCGACTAACTGACTTTTGATAATTCCTAAAGCTGGAGTATCTTGAACACAAGCGCACAAAGCAATATTAATCAAGAATGATTTTCTACTTTTTGCTTTTCCGATTATTACGCTAAAATCTCCACAATGTCCGACCGTGTCAAAATCTCCGCTGGAGTTCATCATTTGCCAAGCCACTAAAGGAGGTTTTATTTCGTCAAGTGGCGAAATTTTAACGCTCTGCAAGGTTTTCAATAAATCTGTATTGTTTTGAGTAGGCGTAAAGTCTTCTACCTCTTCAATAAAGGGCATCTTATTTCCCATTTTGCCCTCCCACTTTATCCGCAAAATAATAATGATAAACCCGTTTTCCAGTTGTACTACATGGCTTAACTTGCGCTATTTTTAGTACCCTTCTTTTATTCTGCAGATTGAATAAGGCTCTGCATAAATTAGCAATTTCAAGTCCTGTGGCCATGCTTAATTGTCTCCGGCTCATTGGTTGTTTGAATTGATGTAAGGCTTTGAAAATTAATCTAAACTCCGTATCTTTGGAGTGCTTTCTGGTAGCAATATTAAAGGAGTTATATTTCACGATGTAGCTCCTTTCTCATTTAAACCGCCACTTATCCAGTTTTCCAGATACTCACGGTCAAAGTAGTGCCTACTACCTTTTTTAATTGATTTAAGGTTACCCAATGATATTTGAACCCTTAGCGCATTTGCAGACTTGCCGGCTACTATCTCCGCTTCTTTCATATTGATAAAGCGAGGTTTATCGTCTGACTGTGGTTTCTCCAGTAATTCAATAAGTTTTGAATTTTGAGCTTCGATAATTGAGAGCTTTTCGAGTAATATCTCAAATGGATTTGCTATTGGATTTGTTGAATTATCCATTTTGCACCCCCGTTCCTTTTTGAGATAACGCGTCTAATTCACTCCAATTAAATCGGATTTGGTTTCCGATTTTAATCCCTTTTAAAACTCCTTTTTCTCGAAGATTATCGATACTTCTTTCCGAAATTTGGAAGAAGTTAGCAGCCTGTTTTTTGGTTGCTAATGGCTTTAAATTTGCCTGTTGTTTTTGCGAAAAATTTTCCATTTTTTTTTGCGATAAGCAAAACTGCTAAACAAAAAACCACTTGAACCCCGATAGAAAATCTGTTTTGTTTATAAAATGATTTGTAAACAAAATAAACGCAGATACACACAGATACTTGAAAAAAGGCACATTTTTGAAACAAAAAAAGGACGCAAAAATCAATTTGCATCCTTTAACTTAAAATTTTATGAAGTATTAAGAAGTTTTCTGTAATAAATTTGAGGTGTACTGATCGTCTTTCTCTACTGTGAAACTTGAAGTATATTGCATAGTAGTTTTTATATCCGAATGGCCTAACTTCTTAGATATAAAAGCCAATGGAGCTTCACTATTCATCAAGTTATTTGCGAAGCTATGTCGGGCAAAATATCCCGATATTGTTTCCGGAATCCCTACTTTTCGAGCAATGATTTTTAAACATTGGTTTATGCTGGTAACTTTGCACCTCACGGCTTTGTGTTCAGCTTCTTTGGTCATTTTAGATTTTAGTACCGAGAAAATATAATCGTTACCAATTTGACGTTTTCCATGGCGTTCAATAATTGCGTTTAAATCTTCATTTAGCCTCACAACTATTTTATCGTCTTTTTTGTGAGCTGTTTTAGTTCTAACAAATGTAAATTGGTCTTTATCAATATCAGACCATCGAAGTTTGAAGATGTCGTAAAAGTTCATGCCATTTGCTAGATAGCTGAAAATGAATATATCTCTTGAAAATGACTGCAAATCTGTTTCCGCTTCAAAGTTGAACAAAAGCATAATTTCAGCAACACTTAAAGGTCGTTTTGCATTGTTAGCTTTTGGTATAGGGTAAAGCCCGTCTTTCTTTAAGCCAAACGGATATTTTGCTTTTTTTACTTCGCCTGTACGTATCAATGAATTAAAAACCGCCTTAGTCCTTATCAAGTACATTCCTATTGTAGTAAGACTGTAACCATTCTCCACCGCCCATGCTTCAAAGTCTTTCAGCTCTTTTACTGTTAAGCTTTCAACTTTTAAATATTTTTCTTTCTTTTTTTCGGTTGCATACTTTAAAAATAAATTGGCAGCTTGCTGGTATAAATTGGCACTTGATATTTTGCCCTCTGATCTCTTTGAATCTGCTACTTCATTAAGCATTGAAATAATATCCGTTCGATCTCCTTTAGAATTATATCGTTTTTCAAAAGCATCAAAACTGAACGGCTCTAATTCTGCAATTATCTTGTTTGCTCTATCAAGATTCTTATTTATTGAAGTATCCTTTTTTAATGCCGTGTTAAAATCCTTATCAGATTTAAAAGAATAGGGTATACTAAAGTATTTCGACTTTCTTTCATTCGATATTCTAAGCCTTACTTTATAACTACCGTCTGCTAATGCCCGGCGTGTATCTAAAAATAAATATGCGTTTGCCATAACCAAATATACTACTGTGCACACACATGTGCAAACATTATTTTAATAATAGTAAATATTGACAAATAACTATACATAGCCCTGTTTGGCTTATAGTTGGTTCAAGTATGAAATTTAGGGGTTTTTAAGGTTCGGAAATGACCAACTATATCACTACTGATGACATAGTTAACTATTTAGTGAGGTGCAAAGGTAAGTAATAGACCTATGAAATTCAAAAAGTTATGGTAAAGGGAATGTTAAGATTACAAAACCGCAACAGCTCGCCTCCAAAATACTTTCACGTTATCTGTATTAACTTTACGGCGAGCAATAGCCAAATCGAAATTTTCTTGAGCTCTTAACCAAAAATCTGGATTGGTATTAAACGCTTTGGCCAATTTCAAAGCCATTTCAGAACTTATCCCTTGCTTCTGATTAATAATTGCGGAGAGGGTTTTACGGCTTACTTCTAAACCGTTAGCAACTTCCTCAAAGTCAACTTATCTCCAGTTTCTTCCCTTATGCCCTCAATGGTTTCTCTTATCAATTCTGCCCTCAATGGTTTCTCTTATCAATTCGCCCGGATGGGCGGGTGCAAACATTTCCATAACTAAGTATTAATGATAATCTAAATAATCAACATCCAACACATTATCTTTCTCAAATCGGAAAATAACCCTGTAATTCTTATCAACTTTTACACTCCAAAATGGATGTAAATCGCCTATTAATTGTTGAAGCTTATATCTAGGAACATTCATGTCTTCTATACAAATCGCAGCATCCAAACGAGTTAAAATTAGTTTTATCTTTCCAACATGTACTGGTTTGAGTTTAGAACTATCTCCTTTTTGATAATAAGCTCGCAAGCCCCTTGTGCTTTATATTGAGTATCAATACACAAATATAAAATGTAACCGCAAAAGTTACAAATTTTTTATCCAATCACATTAATTCCTAATGCACCTCTTCTCAATTTGCTTTTCTAAACTTACATTTCTTTAAATTCTACTAGTCTATGCGAGAGCAGCGAAAAGATTGGCAATAAATAATGGAAAAAAAGAAAGTATCTAATCTATATCGAAAACCAAAAAGCGGTATTAAATTTGTCTAACCAAAAAAACTAATTATAAAATCATGAAAATATCGTCAACCCTCATAGTCATTCTGTTTAGTCTTGGATTATTTAACAGCTGTGCAATTAATCCGGTTACCGGAAAAAAGCAATTGGCGTTTACAAGCGAAGTGCAAGAAGTTCAGATGGGTAAAGAAGCTGACCCCCAGATTGTAGCCGAATACGGACTATATGAAAACAAGGAATTACAAGCGTTTATCAATGCAAAAGGAAAGCAAATGGGCGCAATATCTGATCGTCCAAATTTGGATTACAATTTTAGGATTGTTGATTCGGATGTGGTGAATGCTTTTGCTGTACCAGGAGGTTATATTTATTTTACCAGAGGGATTATGGCTCACTTTAATAACGAAGCAGAATTTGCAGGTGTATTAGGTCACGAGATTGGTCACGTAGCGGCAAGACATTCGGTTAATCAGCAAGCGAAAACTACATTGAGTCAAATTGGCTTAATGGCTGGGATGATTTTATCCCCAACAGTTGCACAATACGGACAGGAGTTGTCTCAAGGTTTAGGGCTAATGTTTTTGAAATTTGGCAGAGATGCTGAACGGGAAGCTGATGTTTTAGGTGTAAACTATTCGACTAAGATTAAATATGATGCACACCAAATGGCTG
The DNA here is from genome assembly GCA_038243635.1 of Sphingobacteriales bacterium. Classification (GTDB taxonomy): domain Bacteria; phylum Bacteroidota; class Bacteroidia; order Sphingobacteriales; family Sphingobacteriaceae; genus Pseudopedobacter. The sequence goes on along the minus strand of JBBSQW010000018.1, from coordinate 56,996 downwards.
CATTTTTCGGAACTTTAGAAAACCTATCCCAAGGTAGCGGTGGTGAAGCACTTCCCGATTTTATGTCCACACACCCAAACCCGGGAGAAAGAATGAAAACTGTTGAAAAGTTAGCCACGCAGGTACAACGAAAAGAAAATTTAACGAATCTGATGATTAACAGAAACAGTTATCTTAAAATGATTGATGGCTTAGTTTACGGAAAAGACCCGAAACAAGGTTTTGTTGAAAACAGTCAATTCTATCATCCAGTGTTAAAATTTCAATTTCCAATTCCATCTGGCTGGAAATCAAATAACAGTCCACAAGCTTTTCAAATGGGCGAACCCAATGGCAAAGCGTTAATGACTTTATCTCTAGCTCAAGGCGCTAACTTGGAAGAAGCCGCATCCAATACAATTAAGAAATATGGATTAACTGTTGTACAAAACGATAAAACCACGGTTAATGGCTTACAAGTTATTAGGGTAATAGCCGATCAGCCTGAAAACCAAGAACAGCAAGCTCCAGCATTGCGAACGCTTTCCTACTTTATAGCTGATGGCAAAACAATTTATCACATGATTGGGATTACCGCTGCAAACACTTTCGACACTTACGATAATTTGTTTGCGAGCACTATGTCTGGATTTAAAAAACTAACCGACCCAGATAAACTAAATAGAAAAGCTGATCGTATTAAAATCATCACAGCAAGTTCGAATACAAACTTAAATGAAATTTTAAATATTCGTAAAGAGAATAATGCGCAAAAAAGAAAAGAAACGGCTGTACTTAACGGAATGACTTTAACACAGGTAATCCCGAAAGGAATGATGATTAAGGTGATTAGTCAATAAATAAGAAAATTTCCTCAGATACATTCTAAAAGAAAAAGCTGAGTTTGAAACTCAGCTTTTTCTTTTTAATCTAAATTCATTATTAAATTAAGCTCGATATCATATTAGCAGTATTTCTATTTTAATGTGAGCGTTGACGAATGTTCCAGAGGAATTACTTAGGGAAAGTGACATCCTTTTTAGCTTCTTCCACTAAAAAGATATAGCATAAAGGGAGTTGCCCCGATAGCTATAGAGACGCCCAAAAAAAATGGTAATGTAAAACACCTGATCAACTCAGATAATTATGCGTTGATCACTTTCCACAACATATCCTTCAATTCAACTAAACCTTTACTAGTTAAAGAGGAAATAAATATAGACGGAATACCTTTAGGCAATTGCGCAGTCATTTCTTTCTGCAACTCATCATCTAGTAAATCTGTTTTGGTTATTGCTATTAATTTAGGCTTTTGCAATAATTCTGGATTGTATGCCGTTAACTCAGAAAGTAATATTTCATATTCTTCCTGAATTGTTCTTGGCGTATCTGCCGGAACCATAAACAGTAAGACTGCGTTACGCTCAATATGGCGTAAAAACCTAAATCCTAAACCTTTACCTTCTGAGGCTCCTTCAATAATTCCCGGAATATCGGCCATAATAAACGACTGATGTCCGCGGTAAGAAACGATACCTAAATTAGGAACGATGGTGGTAAAAGGATAATCTCCAATTTCTGGCTTTGCAGCGGTAATTACAGATAAAAGTGTTGACTTACCTGCATTTGGGAAACCTACCAAACCAACATCAGCAAGTACTTTCAATTCTAAAATTCGCCAAGCTTCTTCTCCGGGTAAACCAGGTTGTGCATAACGTGGCGTTTGGTGTGTAGACGATTTAAAATGTGAATTTCCTAATCCGCCTTTTCCACCTGCTAATAAAATCTGTTCCTCGCCATCTTCGGTAATTTCAAAAAGAATTTCCCCGGTTTCGGCATCCTTTGCAACAGTACCCAGTGGAACTTCTAAAATTTCATCACGACCCATTTTACCACTTTTCATGGTTGCACCGCCTGCACCACCTTCGCCAGCAAACACATGCTTACTAAATTTTAAGTGTAATAAAGTCCAAAGTTGTGCATTGCCTTTAACAATAACATGTCCACCACGAGCACCGTCGCCGCCTGCCGGACCACCCATACTCGTTTTTTTATCTCTATGTAAATAAGCAGAACCTGGCCCGCCTTTTCCTGATTTACAGGAGATTTTTACATAATCTACAAAATTCGTTCCTTGAGACATGACGTGTGTTTAAATGTTATTTGCTATTAATTAACAATGTGATAAAACAAAGAAACTGCTTAACCTTATTGAATTAAGCAGTTTCCAAATCATTGATTTTTTGATATTAAAATTTTTCTACGACAGCTTTAATATCAGAAAAAATATTTTCTATAGTTCCAATACCCTGAACGGAGTAAAATTTACTTTGTTCCTTGTAAAAATTAGCTACCTGAGCGGTTTTGGTGGTGTATTCGTTTACTCGTTTTTTAATAATTTCTGGATTTTGATCATCTGGTCTGCCAGAATCTTTTCCTCTTAGTAATAAACGCTTCCCTAACTCTTCTTCTTCAACCTCTAAAGCAATCATTCCAGAAATGGATTTGTTTTTTGAAACTAACAATTGATCTAAAGCTTCTGCCTGAGCAACCGTACGTGGAAAACCGTCAAAAATAAAGCCGTTCGCCTCTTTCTCTTGATCTAATTTATTAGAAATCATCCCAATTACTACTTCATCAGGAACTAATAAACCTTCGTCCATTAATTTCTTAGCTTCTAATCCAAGTGGAGTTCCATTACTTATCTCTCCTCTTAAAATATCACCTGTTGAAAGATGTATCAAATTGTATTGTTGAATTAAGTTTTGAGATTGTGTGCCTTTACCAGCACCCGGAGGGCCAAAGAGAACAATATTTAGCATATATTTCTTTTAAAACTAAAAAGCCTTTTTGCTTTGGCAAAAAGGCTTTACCTTAAATTAATAGTGAACCTGAAGGGATTCGAACCCCTAACCTCCTGATCCGTAGTCAAGTGCTCTATCCAGTTGAGCCACAGGTCCATGCTTTAATAATTTAATATCCTTTTTAATTCAAAAACATTGCGCTTTTCCTTAAATCGGATTGCAAAAGTAGCTTTTCTAAACTGTATTGCAAAATTTTTGTGAAAATTGAAGAAGAATATTTTTAAATGGTCATTGCGAGGCCGAAGGGTTGGACGAAAGGTTAAATGTGCTGTGGCAATCTTTAAGTTGGTTTGCATTGACTGATTTTACGACTTGTGCTTAAAAAATACTCACTCTGCGTATCCTAAAGATTGCCACGGCTTGAAAAAAGCCTCGCAATGACGGTAAAACGATAGCCGACTGCACCTCAACTCTTCAAAACCCCAATAACCACAAACTTTTCAAAAACCTTTTCGTTATGTGGTGCATCTTTTAGCTCATCGGTTAAATCCTGACCAGCCCAATGTTCATAGTGCTTTCCGTTTCGCCATAAACGGCTTTCGGTAACATCATAAATCTGCCCCAAATATGCTACCCAAATCATGGGCTTATCTTGCCCGTTTCGTAAAGCAAGTTGGGATTTGGTGTACTCAGGCAGTTCGCTTTCCATCCTTATTTCTACTTCTAAAGTATTCAAAGAAAATTAGATTCAGCAAAATCAAGGACATCGAATAAAAATGATCTTCAAAAGGGATTGTTCCGACTCTAAAACCCATGTTCTGCGCATCGTTATAACTCACTATCGGGATAGAAGTCAATATTCCATTTACCATATAAAACGGAATTAGAGATACTGCGTAGGCCACATAAAACTTCCCCATATTGAGGTTAATGGGCTTCATTAGGGTATAAAGTAGGATAACAGCCAAGGTCAAAAAATTGATAATGCTGTACAAGCGATCTGCGTATAAAAGCGCCAAAACTAAGCTCACCAAAAGCAAGAACACACTGATATACCTAACTACGTTAGCGTTAATGTTTAAACTGAAATAGCAAATTAAACATTCATAAATAAAGATACAGGCGAAAGGGACAGTAACGAAAAACAACATTTCCTCCAAAGGGAGACCGAAAAGTTTAACGCCTAAAATATAATCATCATTAAACGACCACACGTTTTTGAAGGTAAAAACAGAATCCCAAGCGAGGTAAAGAACGCTGGTAATTAATAAACCAGGCAATATGTATTTCCATTTTTTGTAAAAGCCAACTTTCTTATCAAAAGATAAAATCAGCGGAAAAAAGATGGTTAAAACATTGATGAGTAAATAGGTGTATTTGTTATCCATTTATACTAAAACATTTTTTAAAACTGCGACTTCCTGAGCGGTACATTTTTTACTATCGATCATAAAATTCACGATATTCTTAAAGACTTCTTTTTCCATTTTTAAATTAGAAGCAGTCGTATTCCTTATTAGAGAAACTATTTTATCCTTATCAGCGATTAAGTTTTTGCTATATCCTAAAAAAGCGGGCACATAATATTGTAAACTGAAGCGAAGAAATCTTACTTCTAGCAGATTTGGATCTTTCAAAACCGCTCTATCAATGGTTGAAAAACCTTGTTTGAGATAGCTCATTTTATTTACGGGGTTCCAAGCGTGTTTGCCTTTAATTGCCTGTATAGACCCTAAATAGGCTAATGTTAATGCATCAGGATTTTTTATCGATTCCAGCTTTCTACATACGGCATCTGCTTTGTCACTATCGTCGACAGATAAAATATAGTCCTTACGTAGCTGATTGATATCAATAGCCTTTGCTTGATTAAATGATCCGATAAAAAATAGCATGGTGATAATAACTCTCATTGTTTTGATCTATGTTAAATCGATAAACGGATTTTTGCTAAACATAGTTCAATTTATTTTTCATAAACGCCTGCGCCATCAAAATTAGCTTTTGCGAATCAGAAACTCTAATTCTTTTATCAGATATAGTAGATGCTGGCGTAGCTCTTATCTTCTTGAACAACTCTAAGTAATAAACAAAAGCAATGTAGACCCCAAGCTTCGCTCCTTCTGGCAATCGCTTTATACCTAGTAAAGCATCGTCAAAATCTGCTTTTATATCCGCTTCAATTTCTCTTTTATCGGCTTCGCTAAACTTTGTAAAATCAACTCCGGGGAAATAAGTGCGTCCGCGTTCATCAAAATCTGCCTTAATATCTCGTAAAAAATTAATCTTTTGAAAAGCAGCTCCTAATCGCCTTGCTTGTGGCAGCAAATCTTGATATCGTTGCTCATTGCCATCACAAAAAACCCGCAGGCACATTAAGCCCACAACCTCAGCAGAACCGTAAATGTATTCGTTGTAACCAGCATCTGTGTAGCTAGTTTTATCCAAATCCATTTCCATAGATCTTAAAAATGCATCTATCAAATCAAAAGTGATATTATGTTGATTTACAACCTCTTGAAACGCCTGCAGAACTGGATTTAAACTAATTCTTAAATCGATTGCTTCTTTGGTATCTGCTCTAAATTTTGCGATTAAGTAAGCCTTATCCTTATCGTGAAAAGTATCTACAATCTCATCTGCATACCTTACAAAACCATAAATAGCGTAAATAGGATAACGTAACTCCCTTGCAAAAGCTTTAATACCCAAACTAAAAGAAGTGCTGTACTTATTGGTGATGACTTTGCTACATGCGAAACAAGTTTCGCTGTAAAGTTTCATAGATGCGTTAGACATATTCTTTGAAATACGTTTTTTTATTGCTTTTGTTTTCAATTGCGCCAAACAAAATAGCTAATTTTAAAATTATCAGTGAATATGCAGCAAAAAAAACGAATTCATGTTATCGGCTCCGGATTTTCCGGCTTAGCGGCCTCAGCTATTTTGGCAAAACAGGGTTATGAGGTAACTATTATTGAGAAAAACGAACAATCCGGCGGTAGGGCGAGACTTTGGAAAAGCGAAGGTTTTACTTTTGATATGGGTCCAAGCTGGTATTGGATGCCAGATATTTTTGAAAACTATTTCGCCCTTTTCGGGAAGAAAGTAAGCGACTTTTATGACCTAAAACGTTTAGATCCTGGTTATCGAGTTTATTTTGGTCAGGATGATTTTATGGATATCCCCGCGAATATGCAGGATTTGGAAGCACTTTTTGAAAGTTATGAGGCTGGAAGTTCTGTTGGTTTACGCCAGTTTATGGACCAAGCTGCTTATAAATATAAAAGTGCCATGGGCGATTACGTTTTTAGACCTTCGCACCATTTAGGCGAATTCATTGATTTAAAAATGATGTTGGAAAGTTTGCGAATCCACATGCTTAAACCAATGGCAAAGCATGTGCGCAAGTATTTCACCAATACAAAATTGATTCAGTTATTGGAATTTCCGGTTTTGTTTTTAGGTGCTACTGCACAAAAAATCCCCGCAATGTATAGCTTAATGAACCATGCCGATTTAGCAATGGGCACTTGGTACCCAATGGGTGGCATGTACGAAATTGTAAAAGCCATGACCAAAATTGCGACGGATAATGGCGTCAAGATTTTGTTAAATACCGAAGTCACAAAAATCGATATTGACAACGGAGTTGCTAAAACGTTAGTAACCAATAAAGGAAATTACGAAACAGACTTTGTAGTGGCAGCAGGTGATTACCATTTTATAGAGCAAAACCTAATCGAAAAAAAATACAGAAATTACGATGAGAAATATTGGGAAAGCAGAACCATGTCTCCCTCCTCTTTGCTGTTTTACATTGGTTTAAACAAAAAGATTGAAGGTATCCAACATCATAATTTATTCTTTGATGAAGATTTAGACCAGCATTCTAAAGAAATTTACACTACTCCACAGTGGCCATCAAAACCATTATTTTATGTTTGTTGTGCCAGTAAAACCGATTCAGGCTCTGCACCAGAAGGGCAAGAAAATTTATTTTTCTTGATTCCGCTAGCACCTGGTTTGGAAGATACAGAAGCTTATCGCGAGAAATATTATAACATTATAATGGATAGGTTTGAGAAGATAACCGGACAAACCATCCGCGGACATGAGCTGGTGAAACGCGGTTACGCCATGCAAGACTTTACCAACGATTATCACTCCTACAAAGGAAATGCTTACGGCTTGGCAAACACTTTAGCGCAAACCGCATTTTTTAAACCCGCCATGAGGGCCAAAAAAATCAAAAATTTATTATTTACAGGTCAGTTGACGGTACCAGGTCCGGGTGTTCCGCCTTCAATTATTTCGGGACAAGTGGTTGCTAAAGAAACAGATCTTTTATTACGTAAAGCATAAAAAGACTTAAAGCTTAATGCAAAAAGCTTTAAGCGAAAACCTAATTTAGAGCACATTATAATGAGCATTTTGCAAGACAGAAACGACGTACCTTCCAAGAAAAAGATTTTTTACCCTATCAAACAACCGTTAAGGAACTACTTACTTAAGTTTGACCGAGAGATAGAATTGCCGATAGAATATTCTGATATGCTCCGTTTTAATTTATCGACACCTTTGTTAGATAAAAACGACAAGGATACGCTTTGGAAAACCGTTTATTACGATGAAAGCGAGATGAAGGAGCTTTATGCTGGCTTAAAATACATCTATGCTTTAATGCATGCATCTGGTCGGTTGGCGGTAATGGATCACCTTTCGGTTTCTCGTATTGATTATTGTTCTTTCGGAAATTCCAAACCTTTTCGGGTGCGGATAATTAATCGTTTAAACGACAACTACGACCATTTTTACGTTAAACGAGCTGATGCTTCACGGATTTATGGTTTGGAATTGGAGCATATTTTATCGCCGAACAGAATCAGCTACATCAGCAATAAAGAAACCCTAATTGAAGAGCATATTCCCGGTTTGCCCGGAGATGTTTTTGTGGATGACTACATAAACGATATCAAGTTTAACCAAACGCGTATTGCCAAAGAGTTTGTAAAATTCAACGAGCGTTGTTTTGTGCGGTTGCTGGGAGATATGCGTTCTTATAATTTTGTAGTCGACATTACACCTGATATTGAAGGGAATCAGTACCGGATTAGAGCCATTGATTTCGACCAGCAATCTTATGAAGGGAAGCTCAAACTTTACCTACCACAGTATTTTAAAGAGAACAACAATCTGGTTTTTCTAGGGATAGATTCTATCAACGAGCAAACCATGAAACAATACCAGCAAGAAGAACGAAGCATCATTAGTCACCGCGTAAAGTTAGGAAGATACCGATTAAGAGAACTTTTTGATGCGTCTTTAAATGATGAGATTGCACCTTTAGAAAAGACTTTAGCGCTAGGCAAAGAGTTGGCAAATTATCATCAGGATAAGAAATTTACAAAGATTAAGCACATGGGTAGAATGGTTAAAGCGCATTTGTACGCCTGCTTGACAAGTAAAGTCCACGATTAATGAAGTCTTTGCTTGTACGTTTTGTTCCGAAGGCTTGGCTTAAAAAATATGCTGAGTTTAAAAACGCAAACAAACCTGCAGAATCAATTTTCACGGAGATTTACGAAAAGGGTTATTGGGGCAAAGCGAAAGACGCTAAATATTTTTCCGGAACCGGAACGCATGATGAAAACACATTAACGTATGTGGACATTTTAACCGAGTTTATCCATAAGAAAAATATAAAATCTATTTTCGAAATTGGCTGTGGTGATTTCTCAATTATGAAACAGGTTTTGCGTCAGGCTGATGTGAACTATACTGGAGCTGATATTGTTGCCGGCTTGGTTTCACATTTGCATGAAAATTTTGGAACTGAACAAGCAAATTTTATGCATTTTGATGCAATAGATTCTAACGATTATCCTAACGGAAATTCATGTATCGTTAGGCAAGTATTACAACATTTAAGCAATGCACAAATTCAGTAAATTCTTCAAAAAACGAAACAATTCAAATACGTAATCGTTACAGAGCATGTCCTCTTCATCCGACAGAATTCAACGGAGATAAAAGTTTAGGCGGTTATATCCGTTTGCAAAACTCAAAATCCTCTGGTGTGTTCTTAGATCAAGCACCTTTCAATTTGAAATGCAAAACATTATTATCGTATCGTAAAGATGATGAAGATATGAGTGGTAAAATTATTCCCGCACTCATAGTTACGAGCTTGGTGGTGAATTAGTTGGATTGAGTAGCGATTTCATTATTTAAGAGCCGTCATGTCGAACGAAAGTGAGACATCTCCAAATTCCTTGCTCTAACTTGGTTCAGCTAAAGAACAAACAGATTTCTCCTATCGTCGAAATGACGCGGAGGAAGAAGAAAATGGCTTTAGTCCTAACGGAGTCTCTCAATAAATAATCCTATTCTGATAGCTTGCAAAGATATTACTTGCCATAACACATAAAAGCAAAAGCCTAACTGAACGCCAAATTCGGCCTTGGCCTTTGCGGTATGGATGACCAAAGTAAAAGCACTCCCTTTGTAGCAAAGGGCGCAGCCGACAGTTTTTGGTTACTTTTTTCTGCAAAAGAGTATCTGCCGTTTGCCCGGCATGAGGGCAGGCAAGCCAAAAGCGTAAATGCCATTTCCACTTCGTTTATCAGAATTACATTATAGAAAACCTTTCGTTGTGCCAAAGATAACGCCGATTCCATGAAAAAGTTGACACTGTTAGGACTTGATAGTTTAGCAAAAGTGATGACCATCAAAAACAAACAATCCAATAAATATTAATTTTACAAAGTTTCAGCTAGCATCAACCATTTTAAATATTGTTATGCAAACCAAAGAACGCAACACACAGATTCAACAAGAACTTGTAAATAGCATTATACATGGTTTCGGAATTATTTTCGGGATTGTAAGTATTCCAATTTTGATAGCTTTAGCCATAAAAAGCGATAACACCGCAGGTGTTATTGGCGCAGCCATCTACGGCTTTTGCTTCTTGCAACTCTTCACTTTTTCTACACTATACCACGGCTTCCAACATCCTCAAGCAAAGCGAGTATTGGAAATATTGGACCACATCAGTATTTATTTCCTAATTTCTGGCACTTACACGCCATTTCTGCTGATTTATTTGAATAACTCTTTTGGCATTACCTTATTAGTGATATTATGGAGTTTAACTGCATTAGGCATTGTCTTCAAAATATTTTTTACCGGAAAGTGGAATGTGATTTCAACCGTTGTTTATGTAGCGATGGGCTGTATATTGTTAGCGGGCGGACGAACATTCTTCACTTCTATCCCTAACAATGTTTTGATCATGATTTTAATTGGGGGTGCACTTTATCTATTGGGCGTTATTTTTTACCTGTGGGAAAAGTATCCGTTTAATCATGCGGTGTGGCATTTCTTTGTTTTGGCTGCGGCGGTTTGCCATTATGTGGCGATTCTGTTGGCGGTGTGAGATCTGGAGATCCGTTTTTACCCGATTGAATACCACTATTTTCGCCGAAGCTCTATTATAATTAATTTGCGAAAAAACATAACTAAACCTTCCAAGACATAAATGGAACTTCGTTTTTTAAGCAGTGCTATTTTTCAGTTTGTAATTTCAAGCTATTTATTCTTAAATATTCCAAAATTTGTTCAGTTGATTTTCCTGTCAAATCTTTCGAAATTGAATCCTTGATTTGTCTAAAGGTTTTCACAGTGTCAAACCCCTTTTCTACTTCCTTATTTTTAGTCTTCATATATCAAAATTTCTTTTGGTGAACGTATTTCTAAAGATAGATAATTCATTTTCAAATTTATTGAGTTATAACCTCTAATTCTATAAACGTTAACAATGTGCTTAAAATTCCAACTGACTAAAATATCGGCTTTGTTAAGAGTTGCTGTAGCAATATGCAAACAATCATCAAAACTAGTTTGTCCAACGACTTTTTCCTCAATATATCTCATCGCTAGTTCGATTATTTGAGCGTTTACGACAACCCTCTCGGTATTCTCGACTGGAAGGTTTTTAAAATAAGCTCGAACTTTTTCAGGAGCTTTTAAAAGTTCAGTTTCGGTAAGGTCAGAAAACAAGCAAACAACTTTCCCAAGTTTCACCCTTTCGAAAAGTTGTAACGTTTCTTCTTCAAATTCTTTATCGAACACACCGCCGAAAACTGAAGTGTCAAAATAAAACCTTTGTCGCATCCTAATTGTCCTAGTTATATTCAAATTTAAGAAAAAAAGGCTTATTCAGTTAGTTAGCGTTCAGCTGATTTAGATTATGGCATTGTATAAAACTTCTATATCGGAAGAAATACAGAAAAAATCTCAACAATTGTCTATGTCGCGATGAGCTGTATTTTGCTAGTGGGCGGACGGACGTTTTTCACTTCCATCCCTAACAATGTCTTAATTATGATTTTGATTGGGGGCGGACTTTATCTATTGGGCGTTATTTTTTATCTGTGGGAAAAGTATCCGTTTAATCATGCGGTGTGGCACTTTTTTGTATTGGCAGCAATTTTTATTCGAATCTTTCTTTAGCAGTAGATTTCTCTTTAATACGCTACGCAGAGAGTAATTATAACTGCTATAAAAGACAAACAGCTGATATAGAACGAAACAGCGCTAATCCAACTTGAAACCTTTAGCTTTTTGCTTGTATTTTCATTAAGAATTTTATCATATTTCTTCTCAGATATACCAAAAGCAGTTTGAAAAGTATCCTTTGCATATTTCATTGCATTTTCAAAATCTTTTTTTGCCCATTCCCCAGTTTTAATGCTTCTTTAAATCATTTAATAAAAAAGACTTTACTTCTAAATCGGCTTGGTCATAAATCTCCGACATATAAGAAACATCTTCTCCAAAATCTTCCTTCATTCTTCTTATTACTTCTTTCATATCGATTTCCTCCTCTAAATCGTCAGGGTCTATTTCCATAAACTCCTTATTAGAAAATGCTCCGTCAAGAAAAAATTCTATTTGTCGGTAATAGCTTTGATAGGCGTAAAATGCAATTCGGTAAACAATTCCTGATATTATTGAAATCGTCAAAAGTATAAGTATAGATTTTGTTAATGTATAACAAAACGTTTTATCAAACTGGCTGATATTGGATACTATTAATGATAATCCTCCAACTGAAAACCCAACTATCCATACCATAAATTTGTCCGCATGTTCAAAGATATACCGAGTGTTTTCTCTTGTACGTTCAAGATTGTCGAAAAAAAAATTTCTTACTGTTTCAAAAGGTCCTTACATTCTGATTGAATTAAACTTTCATTAACTTATATATGAAAGGAATATAAAAATAATTTCATTCACTCACGTAAATTCCACAAAACAAAAACAGCGTCTTTTCAAAGAAAAGACGCTGCAGGTTAGATTAAACAAATCCTACCCTATAAAATCAAAACCAGTAAACGGCACCAAACATTCCGGCACTTTGATCCCATCTTCCGTTTGGTAATTCTCTAAAATAGAAGCTAAAATACGTGGCAAAGCCAAAGCACTTCCGTTCAACGTATGGGGCAAAACAGTTTTACCTTCTTTGCCTTTATAACGCAATTTCAAACGGTTACTTTGGAAAGTTTCGAAGTTAGAAATCGAAGAAACCTCTAACCAACGTTCTTGCGCCGCACTGTAAACTTCCATATCATAAGTTAAAGCAGAAGTAAAGCCCATATCGCCACCGCATAATCTTAAAACACGGTATTGCAACCCTAGTTTCTGCAACAAGCTTTGAACATGAAGACTCATTTGTTCTAAAACTTCATAAGATTTATCTGGATGCACTATCTGTACAATCTCTACCTTATCAAATTGGTGCAAGCGGTTTAAACCACGAACGTGTGCACCATAAGAACCTGCTTCTCTACGGAAACATGGCGTATAACCACAGTTTTTTATCGGTAATTCTTCTTCTTTTAAAATTACATCACGGTATAAATTGGTCACGGGAACTTCTGCAGTTGGAATCAGGTATAAATTATCCAAACCAACTTGGTACATCTGCCCTTCTTTATCTGGTAACTGGCCTGTTCCAAAACCAGATGCTTCGTTTACCAACAAAGGAACCATCATTTCATCATAACCTGCTTTTTCTGCTTCGGCTAAAAAGAAATTGATTAACGCTCTTTGCATTTTAGCACCTTTTCCTTTATAAACTGGAAAACCTGCACCAGTAATTTTTACGCCTAATTCAAAATCAATCAGGTTATATTTTGCAGCCAATTCCCAATGTGGTAAAGCATTTTTTGGCAAATTCGGTAATTCTCCGTTGCTTAAAACGGTTTCGTTTTCTTCTGGAGTTTTACCTTTTGGAACGCTACCATGAGGCAAGTTTGGCAATGAAACCAACTTTTGGTGCAACTCATGCTCAATAATTCCTAGCTCCTCATGAAATGCTTTTACTTCTTCTTTGGATTTTGATGTTTCTGCTTTAATCGCTTCTGCTTCGTCTTTTTTTCCGTTGCGCATCAATTCGCCAATCTGTTTAGCAGCCAAATTTCCCTTCGCTAAAAGCTCATCAGCTTGCGCTTGGGTACTTTTTCTTTGATCATCCAAACGGATAATCTGGTCAACTAATTCTGGCTGATTGAAATTCTTTACGCTTAATCGCTCTAAAACTTCCTCTTTATTTTCGCGGATATAACTAACTTGCAGCATCTTTTAAATTTTTTACAAATATAGTATTGCGTAGCGAGTATTGCGTATTACGATGGATAATTGTAGCAATGAAGAGATAAATTTGATAATATGAACGGCAAACTTTACTTGGTACCTACACCAATTGGCAATTTAGAAGACATTACGTTAAGGGCTTTACGCGTTTTAAAAGAGGTGGATTTAATTTTAGCCGAAGATACCCGAACATCTGCCCCAATGCTTAAACATTTTGAAATTGACCAAAAAGTTTTTGCCCATCACCAACATAATGAACATAAGGCTGTTGCCGAAATTGTTAAGTTTTTAAAAGAAGGAAAAAACATAGCCTTAATTTCTGATGCAGGCACTCCTGCAATATCTGACCCGGGTTTTTTATTGGTTCGCGAGGTTTTAAAACACAACTTACCGGTGGAATGTTTACCCGGAGCAACAGCGTTTGTTCCTGCTCTGGTAAACTCTGGCTTGCCTAACGACCGTTTTACCTTTGAAGGATTTTTACCGGTAAAAAAAGGTCGGCAAACCCGTATAAAAGACCTGATTTACGAACAACGCACCATGATTTTTTACGAATCGCCACACCGCTTATTAAAGACCTTGGAAGAGTTTATGGAAAATTTTGGAGCGGAAAGACAAGCTGCAATTTCTCGTGAGCTGACCAAGATGTTTGAAGAAAACATCCGTGGAACTTTGGCAGAACTTAAAACTCATTTTGAGGAAAACATTTTAAAAGGGGAATTTGTAATTGTGGTTGCCGGAAGTGATAAACCTACACCAAAAAAAGACGAAAAATACTACAAATAATGAAGAGACAGATTTGGCTGGCTTTACTTTCTAGCGCTTTACTTTGGTTGGCATGGCCGCCAATTCCTTATACTTCCGTTATTTTGCTTTTCGCTTTTGTTCCGCTGATGATTGCTTTGCAGGAAATCTCGGAAAGTGAAAAACCTAAAAAGCCAATTTTTCTGATAGCTGGTTTAACGTTTTTGTTGTGGAACACTGCTTCTATTTATTGGGTTTTCAACTCTTTAAATGCAGTAATGCCAACTTTCATTGCAGCTATACTATCACTGATTCCTTTTGGATTAGGCGCATTTTTAATGACTTTAAGTTTTTGGGTTTACAGAAAAATCGCAAGCAAAACCATTCCACTTATTGCCGATATATGTTTAATTGGTTTGTGGATTAGCTATGAATATTTGCACCAAACTTGGGATTTAAAATTCCCTTGGATGACGCTTGGCAATGGGTTTTCTACTTCTGCACAGCTGATTCAATGGTATGAGTATACGGGCGTTTACGGTGGTACGCTGTGGATTTTAGTAAGTAATATTTTGGTTTTTAGATTCTGGATTTTGTTTATGGCTAAAGGCGTAAGGCGTAAGGCAGAAGGCGAATTGCTAACGGATAAAAAAAATGGAAACAAGTCGAATTTAACCTTGATTGCTTTAGTGGCTTGGATCGTAATTCCGATTACGGTTTCCTTGTATATGTACAATGATTATGAGGAAGAAATAAATCCTTCTGATGTAGTGGTTGTTCAGCCGAATATTGATCCTTACGGAAAAAATCACACCTACACTGCCAAAGAGCAGTTGGATAAATTGATAAAACTCAGCAAAGAAAAAGGACAAGTAAATACCGAATTTTTCATTTGGCCAGAAACTGCTTTGATTGGGTACACCGAAGAAGATGAATTTTTACGCAGCCAAAACTTTGAAACCATAAGTAATTTTCTAACTAGTTTTAGAAACGCAACTGTAATTACCGGTGCCGAAACTTATGCTGTTTACCAGAATAAACAAACAGAATCTGCAAGGTTAGATAAGCAGAACAATGTTTATTGGGATAGCTTTAATACTGCGGTGGCTATTGAAAATTCATCAAAGCTGCAATTCTACCATAAATCTAAATTGGTTCCAGGGGTCGAGAAAATGCCTTTTCCGGCATTGCTGGGTGTTTTAAATCCACTGTTTGAACAATTCGGCGGCACAACTGGAGGTTATGGTTCACAAGAAGAACCTAGCAATTTATACAGCGCCAGCGGGATTGGCGTTGTTCCTGCCATTTGCTACGAATCTATTTGGGGCGACTGGGTTGCAAAATCTGTAAATAAAGGTGCCCAGTTTATTACAATTATTACAAACGACGGTTGGTGGGGAAATACGTCTGGCAAAGATCAACATTTAGATTACGCCCGTTTGAGAGCCATTGAAAACAGGCGCTGGGTAGCTAGGTCTGCAAATACAGGAATATCTGCTTTTATCAATCAGCGAGGCGATGTTGTGCAAGAAACCGAATGGTGGAAAGATGCGGTGATTAAACAGGATATTAACTTGAATTCTGAACTCACTTTTTACACCAAACACCAAGATTGGATAGTTTACCCGTTTTTATTGATTGGTATTTTGAGTGTGGTTTATTCTGTTTTGATTGGTTTTGTGAGAAGGAAAAAAGCCGAGAATTAGTTTTGTCTAATAACTGCTTCCCCCATCCCATTTTTCTCATAAACTGCTAAACAATACTTTTCAAATTGCCTATCGAATACCGGCTCCAATAAACTTAGCGATTTAGGAAAAGGCTTTTTTTGATCAAAAAAGTAAACCTTCGTGTTTCCGTACTTGTTGTGTGGCATAAAATCTCCATAGATTTTCATATCCACTAAATCCACAGTATCAATCGTTACCAAATAAGCTCGTAAAATTGGTCCATCATTTTGTTCGTTTCGAATAGCTTTTATTTCGTTGAATTTTGTTTTCAAGTCGCCAGTTCCAGGTTGCGAAATGCTATTGTAAACCATTACTCCAATTAGAATAATAAGTGTAGAAATTAGGATTGTTTTGCGATTGAGGTTTTTCATATTACGATTGAGTGCTTTATTTATTCCGATAAAATTCTGTAAAGCTCTAAATTTAGGTAGTAACTATTTCCTTGAATTGTTCTCTTTTCAACAATTTTCATCTTAACCAATTGCTCTAAATATTTTCTTGCAGTATTTTCTGCATACAAGCCGTTCTTTGTTAAATGCTTAACCTTTGTAAAAGGTTGTGTAAATAACGCCGAAATTAAAGATTCTGGTCTAGCTATACTGGTTTCTTTTACTAACGCCTCCAAGATAGCATCCTTTGCCGCTATGATTTCATTAATTTTATCATACGTCAAATTAGCAGTTGATTCTACTGCTTTTAACATAAACAATAACCAAGTTTTCCAACTTCCTCTTTGAGAAATGCCTGAAAAGCCCGAATAGTAAGCGTCTTTATGATTTAAAATATAGCTACTCAAGAATAATATAGGATAATCCAGCAAGCCTTTTCTTGTGAGATAATGGATATTAAAAATCCTACCTGTCCTCCCATTTCCGTCCCTAAACGGATGAATGGCTTCAAATTGAAAATGCGCTATTGCCATCTTAAGTATAGGATCCAACGGATATTTTTCATCATCGTTTAAAAATGTACACAAATTTTGTAATTTAGATTCTACAAGTCCTTTTCCTCTGGGCGGCGTGTAAAATGCTTTCCCTGCGTTTGGACCAGAACCACCTTCCTTAATATAAATTTGCGCTATCGGGCTTCTAATTCCGTCACTAAACTGACTTACCGCTTGGTACATTTTAACGAAATACCCCTCATCAAATTCAGGACGAGTTTGCAAATACTCATATCCAAGCCATAAGGCTTCCCTATAATTTAAAATTTCCTTTTCCGCACCGGTTAGCTGTTTTACATTCTCCTCGCTAAAAGCTTTGTAAAGTTCATCGTCTGTAGTAAAAATATTTTCAATTTGGCTAGATGCTTTGGCTTCTTGTAAACTCAGCGAATTTATCAACAAACCTTGATTAGGGATGGCAATGCTTCTGCCCTGCAATCTCGCCAACGCTGCTTTTGTATTTCCTAAAGCTTCATAAATCTCAAAATCTTTATAAAGCGATTCATCTAAGGGAAGTTCTGGCAAATCATTCCAAGGCTTTGTTCTATCGGGATTAACTTTATAGCGCATTTTCAAAGATAATGAAAACATTAGGCTAACATTAAAATTAATTTATTTTAATGTTAGATGATTATCTAACCTCAAAGCTGAATCACTTTGACAAACTAACCTCAAAATATCAATATTTTGAGGTTAGTTTGGTTTTCGACAGCAACCCTAGCGCATGCCTCATAACTAACATTAAAATTAATACAATTTAACGTTAGATCAACCTGTACCATCAATATTAACAACCATTAATTACCTAACATCAAAAAAGACATAATTTAAGCTGGACACAAACTAAAAAACTTCACTAAGTTTAAGTGGCGCAAAAACATTGGTTACTAAACCTGATTTTCCTGATATTTAAAAATCTAACTCTTAAGAACTAATTTGAAATTGTTTTATGCTGTCATTTTTTTTGGCGACGTAGTGTTTTGTGTTAAGGATAATAGCGGTAGCTTTTTTGGCTATCCTGAGGGAACTAGTAAGGGATAGCCAAAAAACTTTAGCGGATAGCCTGACCCTTTTGGGTAACACCTTAATTATTATTTGCCCGAGAAAAAAACACAGCACCCATACTTTTACTTGGATTCTACACCTCACCTCCCATATTAGCAGAAAAAGCCTTATTTTTACTAAAATTTATTTTTTGAGATGGACGTAGAAGGCAACAACGCTTTAAAAGGAATTTACTGCAACTCGCTTACACAATACAGCAGATTTATTACTAGGGAAGTTAATATTGGCGGGGTAAAGATGGGCGGAACACAACCGATCCGTATACAGTCGATGATTACTGCTTTCACAATGGACACCGAAGCTTCTGTTGCCCAGAGCATTAGGATGATTGATGCAGGCTGCGAGTATGTGCGAATTACCGCACCGTCAATAAAAGAGGCGCAAAATTTAGCAGAAATTAAAAAGGGTTTAGCCGAAAAAGGTTACCACACACCGATTGTTGCCGACATTCATTTTACACCAAACGCAGCGGAACTTGCTGCCAAAATAATAGAAAAAGTAAGGGTTAACCCCGGAAATTATGCCGATAAAAAGAAATTTGAGGAAATAGACTATACGCCAGAAGCTTATGCGAAGGAATTGGCAAGAATTAAAAAGAAATTCGCCCCACTGGTAGAGATTTGTAAAGCCCACGGAACGGCTATGCGAATTGGCACCAATCACGGCTCGCTTTCTGACCGGATTATGAGTTGGTACGGTGATACGCCGAAAGGAATGGTGGAATCTGCCATGGAATTCATCAGGGTTTGCAGAGAATTGGATTACCATGAGTTGGTAATCTCTATGAAATCTAGTAATACGCAGGTGATGGTGCAAGCTTACCGTTTATTGGTACAAACTATGGTTGCCGAGGGAATGAATTATCCTTTACATTTGGGTGTTACGGAAGCTGGCGACGGTGAGGACGGAAGGATTAAATCTGCAGTTGGCATTGGAACTTTACTAGAAGATGGCTTGGGTGATACGATTAGGGTTTCGTTGACAGAGGAACCGGAGTTTGAAATTCCTGTAGCGCAGGCTTTAGCACAACGTTATGAGCAAAGGAAGTCGGTTAAACCCGATGCTATTGAAACTCCAGATTTTGAAATCCCTGCGAGCTATTCTCCTTTTGAATACAATAAAAGAGCTTCCGCTGAATTAAATACTTTTATTGGTGGACACCAAGTTCCGAGAGTCGTTTTGGATTTGAGCGATCAAAATTTAAAGGATGCGCAGATTTTGGCTGCTGCAGGATATAATTACTCTCCTATTCTAGACAAATACAACATGGGCGACCAGTCCATAGACTTTGCCTATTTGGGCGATGAACTGCCATCTTTTAACTTTCCAGGCAATTTAAAACAGCTTTATAATTATAAAACTTGGCTTTTGCTGAAAAACAAAATGAATTGCCATCCGCTGTTTTCGCTGAAAGAATATTTGGCTGCTACAGAAAAGGATAAAGCATTAAACCTGGTGAGTGTTTGCACTAAAGATTTAGATGGCGATGATTTTGCTGCTCTGCCTTTTGATAAAACTTTAGTTTTTGTGCTGGAGACTAGTGAGGAACATGGCATGGCAGACCAAAGAGCTTTCTTTTTTAAGTTGATGAACGCAGGGATTGACACACCAGTAATCGTAAAACGTAGCTATTCTTTTGATGATTCGGATAGTTTAGACCAAAAAGAACTTAAAACACAACTCCATGGCGCTACTGATTTAGGCGCTTTATTGTTAGATGGTTTAGGTGATGGCGTTTGGCTAGACGCTCCGCAAGTCTCTACAAAATTTAGAGTTTCTACTTCTTTCGGGATTTTACAAGCGACTCGTTCACGTATTTCAAAAACGGAATATATCAGTTGCCCCAGTTGCGGACGTACCCAGTTCGATTTACAAGAAACCACACAGATGATCCGTAGTAAAACAGATCATTTAAAAGGCGTGAAAATTGGGATTATGGGCTGTATTGTAAATGGCCCTGGTGAAATGGCAGATGCTGATTATGGTTATGTTGGAACTGGTCCCGGGAAAATCACTTTATACCGTAGTAAGGAAGTGGTAAAGAAAAACGTAAACTCTGCTAACGCTTTAGATGAATTGATAAATATCATTAAAGCCGATGGTATTTGGGTGGAGAAAGAAGAACTTTAGTTGACCTGAAAACTTAAGGCAGAAAGCCGAAAGCTCAAAGCAGCAAGCCAAATGCATTTGCTATACTGTTAAATTTTTACGGATTATAATGCTATAAATTGTATCTTCTATTTCGATTAAGACGCTCTGAAACCTTGTTATCGATTTATAAATTCGATAGAAGCTTGAGTAAATTGCTGTAAATCTGTAGGTAGTTCAGCTTTATTATAAGGGTGCGACGCACCAAAAACGTGATTTGCTCCTTCAATTATCAAAAGTTCAGATTTCTTGTTTAAGCGATGAAAGTTTTCAGCAACAGCAGTTTTTACTGCTGGATCTTCTGTGCCTTGGGCTATTAGCCATGGTTTATTAAGCGAACTTGCCGCAACTTCTAAACCATACTCTTTTTCATGCGCCAACACATCAGTCAGTAAATTAACGGAAAGTGGCATTTGTTGCTTTGTTCTTCCGTTTTGGATGTAACGCACTCCATTCTCTTTCCAATCTGCTTCATCTTCTTTGTTCCATAAATCCCGAAAATTACTTATGGAGGCCCAAGTGATTAATTTAATCACCCTTTTGTCTTTTGCTGCTTGCAAAATTGAAACTCCCCCTCCCCGGCTATGACCTAATAAAACATTCTGTAGATGCGGAAACTTCTCTTTTGCATAAGTAATTACTTTATCTAAATCATAAAGTTCTTTACTTGGCGTGTTTTCAGAAAACAATTGTAAATCATTGATGTCGGATAAATCTTCTGGGTTTACACCACTATGCGAAAAATTGAACTTCAAAAAATAGATTCCAGCATTAGCAAAAGCTTCGGCCATTAATTGATGCGTACCCCAGTCTTTAAAGCCTTTAAATCCGTGAATAAAAATTACCAAATAATCTGGATAAGCATTTGCGTAGGTGATATCTCCCACAATAGCTTTATCATTTGAACCAGCAATATTAAAAGTTTCTCTGCTAAAAGTATTTTCGTTCATGGATTTATTTTGTTTTCTAAAACGCTAAGCTTGTGCTGTTGGTCCGCCAAAGTTAAATGGCATGCCTCCATTATTGTCGCCACCAACTTTAATAGTTCCGTTTGCCATTTCAAACTTCTCAATATTATCTTGTAAGGCACTCATTAAACGCTTTGCATGATCTGGCGTCAACACAATTCTACTTTTAACTTTCGCTTTTGGCACTCCCGGCATTACTCTAATAAAGTCCAATACAAATTCACTGTTTGAGTGCGTGATGATAGCAAGGTTTGAGTAAATGCCCTCTGCCATCTCTTCTGATAACTCTATATTTAATTGATTGTCGTTTTGTTCTTCCATAAGGCTAAAATAGATATTACTGCTGTAAATTGAGTAAGCTTTCAATTATTTTGGCTTCAATATGTCCAAAAAAGCTGAGTGCCAAATGGATTTCAACAAAAAAGCAACATCATGAAATACACAATGTTGCTTTAATATTTTAAAGGTTTTATAATCTATTCTGGTTCAACCATTAACGTCACACCAGAAACGGCATCTTTGATTTTACCTTCTAACTCGTCAGATAGCTCAGGGTTATCCATCAGCAATTGCTTTACAGCATCCCTTCCCTGTCCAAGCTTAGTATCGCCGTAACTGTACCATGATCCTGCTTTTTTAATAATACTGTATTCAACACCTAAATCTACAATTTCACCTACTTTAGAAATCCCTTGTCCAAACATGACGTCAAACTCAGCAATTCTGAAAGGTGGTGCAACTTTGTTCTTTACGATTTTCACCTTCACACGGTTACCCGCAACTTCATCATTATCTTTAATTTGTGCAATACGTCTGATATCTAAACGAACTGAAGCGTAAAATTTAAGTGCATTACCGCCGGTTGTAGTTTCGGGAGAACCGAACATTACTCCTATTTTATCACGCAATTGGTTGATAAAAATACAGCAGCAATTAGTCTTGCTAATAGTTCCGGTTAGCTTACGTAAAGCTTGAGACATTAAACGAGCGTGTAAACCCATTTTAGAATCTCCCATTTCGCCCTCAATCTCACTCTTTGGAACCAACGCAGCAACAGAGTCAATCACAATTACATCAATTGCGCCTGAACGAATCAAATTATCAGCAATCTCCAAAGCTTGCTCTCCGTTATCTGGTTGCGAAATCAACAAGTTTTCGATATCAACGCCAAGTTTCTTTGCATAAAATTGATCAAAAGCGTGTTCCGCATCAATAAATGCAGCAATACCGCCTTTTTTCTGCGCCTCAGCAATAATATGCGTAGCTAAAGTAGTTTTACCAGAAGATTCTGGTCCGTAAATTTCAATCACTCTACCTTTTGGCACTCCGCCAATTCCTAAAGCAATATCCAAACCCAAAGAACCTGTAGAAATAGACTCCATAGCTTCTATAGGTGCATCACCAAGCTTCATCACCGCTCCTTTACCGTAAGATTTCTCTAACTTATCTAAGGTTAATTGTAAGGCTTTTAATTTGTCACTGCCTGCTTTATCGTTACTTACGGCCATGTATAATATTTTTAGTATTTAATCTGTTTTAACTATTTAATAATGCAAAAATGCTAATTTTTTTGGTAAAACCAAATTTATAATTATAAACTTAACTAAGTAGGTTCGCATTTCAAATTAATGTGAATAAAAAGCTTACTTAATTGCTCGCTTTTCTAATTCTCTGGCTATTTTATCTTTCTTCAATTTCAGCAATTTTTGCTTTGCTGCTTTAACGTATGTTTCTTCTTTCTTTTTTAATGCGGTAGCTGTGTTGTGTTGCGCATAATATTTACAAAAATGGCTAATTGGGCAAATATCACATTTCGGACTTCGAGCAACACAAATATATCGTCCGTGTAAAATTAGCCAATGGTGAGCAATATGTATTTTATCTTGCGGAAGGTATTTCACCAATTGCTTTTCAACAGCTAACGGTGTTTTTGCAGCCGTAGTTAAGCCTAAACGATTAGCGACTCTGAAAACATGGGTGTCTACCGCCATTGTAGGTGCGTTGTAAATTACCGATGCAATTACGTTCGCAGTTTTCCGACCAACACCTGGCATTTTTTGTAAGTCGTTCACCTCTTCTGGCACTATTCCTCCAAAATCATTCAATAGAACATTGGCCATTCCTACTAAATGTTTTGCTTTATTGTTGGGATAACTCACCGAGCGGATGTAAGTAAAAACCTCATCAGAAGTAGATGAAGCTAAAGATTCTGGCGTAGGATAACGCTCAAATAATTTGGGTGTGATCTGATTAATCCGCTTATCAGTGCATTGTGCAGAAAGAATTACCGCAATCAGCAACTCAAAAGGATTGGAATAGTTTAATTCCGTTTCTGCCTCAGGTTGATTTTTCGAGAAATAATCTACAAACGCTTGGTAGCGATCTTTTTTTAGCATGATGTTATCAATATAATAAGGCTATCTTTTTTTATAGAACTTATCATCGTACCATTTTTTAGGATTATTTATGATATAGTGAGAGATATTTTGATATGCTCTTTCGTCTCTGATGATGTGATCGTAATAATTACGTTGCCATAATTTCCCCATTGTTTTGTTTTTTGACTTGAAGATTTCTAAGCAAGCATTTGAAACGAGTGATTTGTAAGCGCCGATGATGTCGGCGATGCTAGTTGTTGTCGTTTTTTCTTTTTCTGTCGTCACCGCTGTCGAAGCGGGGCTCGCCCCCACCCTCTCTATCGTCTGTGCTTTTTCAGAAATATCTTCTGCTCGTTCAAGTGGATTATCTGCTAGGGTTTGGGCAACCGCAAGGGTTGCCCCGACATTGACGTCATCTTTCAAAACAATAATCCCATGCATATGATTCGGCATAATTTGAAACACGTCTAATTCGAAACAATCAAACCGATCTGCAAGCTTAATCCATTCTGTATATGCGATCTCGCCCAACTCATTCAAAATCATCCCTTCTTTAAACATTTCTCCGAACTGACAAGCCATTTTCTCACAACAAATTGTAATAAAATAAGCTCCAGCTTTTGAGTAATCATATCCTTTTAAGCGGATTGACCTGCGATGATGAATTCTTGGAGCATATTTCACAATATCAAAATCAGTGTTTCAAATTCACGAAAGTTTCATCAAAAATATCCATCAGCTATTTTTGGAATGAATAAAAGGTTTGTAAGTGACTTTCGCTTGCCTAAACATTTTATCCATTTTCATTAAGGTAGTCATCATCAAAAAACGTTCGGTATAAGAATGTTTCATCGCATTACGCAATAAATCCATCTCCGCTTTCTCATAGTCGGCCCGTGGTTCAGAAACGATATTATTATTTTTATCATGCATTGACAGATCTAAATTACTCAATTTACAACACAATTAGGCTTTTGCCTTCACCCTGCTATCCATCTCCTTTTTCAAGAAAACGCCTGTAAAACTCTCTTTAATTTTAGTTAAACCTTTTGGTGTGCCGGCATAAACAATATTACCACCGCCATTTCCACCCTCCGGACCTAAGTCAATTACGTAATCGGCAACCTTAATCACATCCAAGTTATGCTCAATTACCAAAACAGTATTGCCTTTATCAACCAGCATATTCAACACACCAAGCAACACATTAATATCCTCGAAGTGTAAACCTGTGGTAGGTTCATCCAAAATATAAAAAGTATTTCCAGTATCTTTTTTAGAAAGCTCCGTAGCTAGTTTTACCCTTTGCGCTTCACCACCAGATAAGGTTGTAGACGACTGACCTAAGGTAATATACCCTAAACCAACATCTTTCAAGGTTTTTATTTTACGATAAATGGACGGAATGTTTTCGAAGAAATCACAGGCATCTTCAATGCTCATATCCAACACATCCGAAATCGATTTCCCTCTAAAACGTACTTCTAGCGTTTCGCGGTTATAACGTTTACCGCCACAAGCTTCGCAAGGAACCTGCACATCTGGTAAAAAGTTCATCTCAATCACTTTCATCCCACCGCCTTGGCAAGTTTCGCAACGTCCACCTTTAACGTTGAACGAGAAACGACCTGGTTTGTAACCTCTAATCTGCGCTTCGGGTAAAGCCACAAATAAATTTCTGATATCCGAAAAAACTCCGGTATAAGTAGATGGATTTGAGCGTGGCGTACGCCCGATTGGTGCTTGATCAATCTCTATAACCTTATCAATATGCTCTAGGCCTTTAATCTCTTTAAAAGGCATCGGCGTTTTCTTAGCTCTAAAAAAGTGTTTATTTAAAACCGGATAAAGCGTTTCACCAATTAAAGTTGATTTCCCGCTTCCCGAAACTCCGGTAACGCAAATGAACTTTCCTAAAGGAAAATCAACACTTACATTTTGCAAGTTATTTCCTGATGCTTTTTTTAACGACAAAATATGCCCGTTTCCCTCTCTTGTTTTTTCTGGAATCGCAATTTCACGCTCTCCGTTTAAATACGAAGCAGTTAAAGTGTTTGACGCTAATACCTCAGCCGCTGTTCCTTGCGCAACTACTTGTCCGCCTTTAACTCCCGCAGCTGGTCCCATATCTATCACATAGTCAGCCTCTAAAATCATATCCTTATCATGCTCAACCACCAGAACGGTATTGCTTAAATCACGTAGATTTTTTAGCGCTTTGATCAATCGATCGTTATCTCTTTGATGCAAACCGATAGAAGGTTCATCCAAAATATACATCACGTTCATCAATTGCGAACCAATTTGGGTTGCCAAACGGATCCGTTGTGCTTCGCCACCAGATAAAGTTCTGGCAGTTCTATCCAACGTTAAATAAACCAAGCCTACATCCAACAAAAAACCAATTCTTGAACGAATTTCCTTCAATATCTCCTTCGCAATTACATTCTGACGTTCACTTAACCTATCTTCTAAACCATCAAACCACTTTTGTAAAGTGCTGATATCCATAGAAGCTAGCTCGAAGATGCTTTTCTCATCTACCTTAAAGTGAAGCGACTCTTTCTTTAATCTCGCTCCTTCACACAGTGGGCACTTTTTCAACACCCTAAAAGCTTCTAAATCATGATTTCCAGTGCCTGCCTTTTTTTCGTTTTGTTCTTCTAGCATTTTAATAATGCCGTCGAAATTAATTTGATAGTTTTGGACGTTCCATTTATTATACTCCACCGGAACAGTAATTAATTCTTCAATGCCATGAAGTAAAATATCGATGGCTTTTGGATCCAATTTTTCGATAGGTTGTGACAAAGAGAACCCGTATTTTTTTCCTAAAGCTTTGATCACCTGGAAAATCCAAGTTTCGCGGTAATCGCCTAAAGGTGCCAAACCGCCGTTTAAAATACTCAGTTTTCTGTTCGGAATCACCGATTCTTCATCAACATCAAAAATATACCCTAAGCCATCACACTCTGGACATGCACCGTAAGGCGAATTAAAAGAGAACGAATTCGGTTGCGGTTCGTCATAAGAAACACCCGTTGTTGGGCACATCAAATATTTTGAAAAGTGATAACTATTGTTTTCCTTATCGGATATTTTGATAATTCCTTTAGCCATCTTTAACGCCGCTTGAACGGAAGTGTAAAGACGCTTTTTGTCGTTTTCAGAAACAATCAATCGATCAACTACGGTCTCAATATCATGGATTTTGTATCTATCCACCTGCATTTTAGGGATAACGTCTAAAATTTCTCCATCCACACGTACTTTTAAATAACCTTGTTTGCGTATCTGCTCAAAAAGTTCGCGATAATGTCCTTTTCTTCCTTTTACAACTGGAGCCAGGATATTGATAGGCTTACCGTCAAACTGAGTTAAAATTTGGTTCATAATCTGGTCTTCAGACATTTTCACCATTTTCTCTCCAGTGTTATACGAGTAAGCATCACCAACACGGGCATAAAGCAACCTCAGAAAATCATAAATTTCTGTAATTGTACCTACTGTTGAACGTGGGTTTTTGGAAGTAGTTTTTTGCTCAATAGCAATTACCGGACTTAAACCAGAAACCTTATCCACATCTGGACGCTCCATCCCGCCCATAAATTGGCGAGAGTACGCCGAAAAAGTTTCCATATAACGTCGCTGTCCTTCGGCATAAATAGTATCGAAAGCTAACGAAGATTTCCCCGAACCACTTAAACCGGTTATAACGACCAGCTTGTTCCTAGGGAAAGAAATATCTATATTTTTTAAATTATGAACGCGGGCACCATAAACTTCAACCTCACTTTGTTCACCCAAATCAATTGGTTTATCACTCATGTTTTTGTATTTCTCCTTCTGTAATTAAAACATCAAACACGTTTTTGTTTTAAAGCTTGCAAAATTAACGAAAAAAGGGCGGATTTTTTTGGCTGACTTACTCTTTGAAATGTCATTTAACGCTAAATTAAGTCGATTTCAACCTCATAAATGTTTTCCTATCCACAATAATTTTGTGGGTGTTTTAACATTATTTTCTTTACTACGGATCGCTACCTATTTTTTTTTAACTACAAAAAATAGATATTTTCGACGCCCGTTCCAACGTCTAAAGCTAGATTGCAATAATTATTTGTATTTATGAGCAGTAACATTGCCAGATGAAAGATTAATTTTGAACCTGGTTCCTAGTATTTTTTAAACCCCTGTCTTTTGATAAAGTGCAGTTTTTTTGTTTTTTTAGTGACACACACAGAGAGTCTTTCGTACAAAACTTAATTATGACTCAATTTTTTAACAAAAATAAAATCCGAAAGAGCTTTCTCACTCCAAATCTTCGTGAAAACTCCAGACGGCGAAACAATTACACTACAAGTAGAAAGTAGCTATAGCTTACAAAAGGTCAAGCAAAAGATTGAGGATGCTGGAAGTTTTGATTCAGAGAATCAAATATTAATTTTTGACGATGAGGTTCTGGAAAACGGCAAAACAGTAGCCGATTACAGTGTCTAAAAAGAAAGTATAATTACGTTATCAATTTAAGAAATGTGGTTGTAATCATAAAACTCAAAATCATTCGTTTTTCGCTGGTTCCAACAACCTCGATAATATTAAAGGCGATACGTTGGTGCAAATTCCACTTTTGAATAGCTAAACCGACAATAAAACCACCCATAAAAATATAGGTAAGCGGGTACCCGTACGATGTAGTAATTTGTTCCAGCTAAACCGCCAGATAATGGGAAAATAATAATCGGTAAAATGGACGCAACCGGAAGCTCAACAGTTTCAGTAATCCACCAAAAAGCAACCCAAAGTGTACAGGCCTATACCGATTTCCCTTCTACAGACAAAACCGTCCATCGGTAAAAACATCATTAATAAAAACAGTAATGGCCCAACAAAAAGGTTGATTCTTTTCCAATTCATACTTCTGAAATATTATAATTAGGCTTAAATTTTGAATATCTGCAGATTATTCTCAAAACAAAGAAGAAAATCTAGCGTTAAAATTTTTATTAACGCTTATCATAATTAATTTTAGGCCATGCAATTTGGAAAAGTAGAAAACCCCGCAGAAATAGATTTTAGCCTCCCGGCTGATGCAAAAGAGACCGCAACAATACTAAAAGAAAGTAAACCTGAAGATAGTTTTAAGGCTTACGTAGGCTGTGCAAAATGGAACAAGACCGATTTAAAAGGCTTCTATCCAAAAAAAACTAAAGATGAGCTTGTTTACTATGCAACTCAGTTTAACTCCATAGAATTAAATGCAACGTTTTATAAAATCCCAGATAGAAATCAAATAATTACTTGGAAAGACAAAACACCTGTTGATTTTAAGTTCTTCCCAAAAATATCAAATACCATTAGTCATTTCAAAAGACTGCACAATGTAAAGGAACCGCTGATGCAGTATTGTGATGCCATCAGCAATTTTGAAGAAAAATTAGGGATGGTTTTTCTGCAACTGCATGATAATTTTAAACCAAAAGATTTTGACCGGTTAAAAACCTTGGTAGAAGAATTTCCGAAAGCAATTCCGTTAGGTATTGAGTTACGGAACGAAGAATGGTTTATGGATGAAAAAGTAGCTGATCAAATTTTTGAGCTTTTTCATCAGCACAACATCGCAAATATTATTGTGGATACAGCCGGCCGACGAGATATGCTACACATGAAACTCACCACGCCACAAGCTTTTATTAGATATGTAGGCGCAAACCATCAAAGTGATTATGCTCGTTTGGATGAGTGGGTTGAACGTATTGTTAAATGGAAAAAAGAAGGCTTGCAAGAACTTTATTTCTTTGTACACCAAAATGTAGAGAAGGCTTCTCCCCTACTGTCTGCGCATTTTATTGAGAAGTTAAATAAGGCGCTCAAACTGGATTTAGCTATTCCGAAGTTGGATACTGATGAACCTACTTTGTTTTAATTCTTTTTTAAAATTGATTTCCTTTTAGCGAGTTGGGCATTTACGCTCGGGTTTTCCTGCCCTCATGCTGGGCAAATGGCAGTGACTTTTTTCCCGCAAAAAAAGTAACCAAAAAAACTCTCGACTGCGGAATTTGCTAAGAAAGGCAGTGGTTTTACTATCTTCACCAGTACCGCGAATTCCAAGGTCGAATTAACAGTTTACTCTGGTTGGTGCTTGAATTGAGCGCATGGAAAGTTAGCCGTAAAATTTTACACTAAACAATCCTTAAACCTTCCACTTCAAACCTTAAACCTTTTGCGCTAATTTAATATCTTTGCGGCAACATGAGTGATAATAGATATAACCAACGTGGCGTTTCTGCCGGAAAAGAAGATGTACACAATGCTATCAAAAACATTGATAAGGGCATTTTCCCCCAAGCTTTCTGTAAAATTATTCCTGACATTTTAGGTAATGATGAAGCGTATTGCAACATTATGCATGCAGATGGCGCAGGTACAAAGTCTTCTTTAGCTTATATTTATTGGAAAGAAACTGGCGATATTTCCGTGTGGAAAGGGATTGCTCAGGATGCCATTATCATGAATTTAGATGATTTATTGTGCGTTGGTGCAACAGATCATATCTTATTATCATCTACCATCGGAAGAAATAAAAACCTAATTCCTGGCGAGGTGATTGCCGAAATCATCAACGGAACAGAGGAAATTTTAGCTGGCTTACGTGAGATGGGCATCAATATTTACTCTACCGGTGGCGAAACTGCCGATGTTGGGGATATTGTGCGTACCATTATTGTAGATTCGACAGTTACTTGTAGAATGAAACGTGAGGACGTAATATCTAACCATACCATTGCAGATGGCGATGTGATTGTAGGTTTATCGTCAAGCGGAAAAGCAACGTACGAGAAAGAATATAACGGCGGAATGGGTTCTAACGGGTTAACGTCTGCCCGTCACGATGTTTTTGAAAAAGCTATAGCTACAAAGTTTCCTGAAAGCTTTGACCCTGCTGTCCCTTTTGATTTAGTTTTCTCAGGAAAAAAAACATTGACAGATGAAATTGAAATTTCAGACGATTTAAGCATAACTGCTGGTAAACTCGTTTTATCGCCAACACGTACTTATGCTCCTGTAATTAAAAAAATATTAGATCAACACCGTTCCCAAATTCATGGAATGGTGCATTGCAGTGGTGGCGCACAAACCAAAGTGCTTCACTTCATAGAAAACCTGCATATTATTAAAGATAATCTATTCCCAATTCCTCCACTTTTCAAATTAATTCAGGAACAATCTGGCACCGATTGGAAAGAAAT
Organism: Sphingobacteriales bacterium; assembly: GCA_038243635.1. Classification (GTDB taxonomy): domain Bacteria; phylum Bacteroidota; class Bacteroidia; order Sphingobacteriales; family Sphingobacteriaceae; genus Pseudopedobacter. The sequence continues at coordinate 26,328 of JBBSQW010000018.1, read as the reverse complement.
GTACAAGGTTTTTAATATGGGTCATCGAATGGAGATTTATGTTCCGGCTAGTCTTGCGCAAAACATTATTGACATTTCAAATTCTTTCGGAATTGATGCGCAAATTGTTGGTCGCGTTGAAAATGCGGAGAAAAAACAAGTGACTATTACTAGTGAATTTGGCGAGTTTGTTTATGAGTAATAGATGAATAACCTTACTAAAGAAAAGAACAATTTCAACCTAGTAAGATTATTTGCTTGCCTACAAATACTCGTTCTTCACACTTATAATTTTTATGAAGTTGGTGAAGGGTCATTATTCTTAAAAACACTCTGGCTTTTTCCTGGGGTTATTATTTTTTTCACCATTAGTGGATTTCTAATTGCTAAATCCTTAGAACATTCAACTTCGAGGTCTTTTACCTTGAAACGATTCTTTAGAATCTATCCAGCATTGATCATAAACGTAGCGGTAACTTGCGTCTTGCTCTTTTATTTTGGTTCTGCTAAATTGAACACGGATTTTTTCAAATACTTGGTTACGCAGCTTTCAATCTTTCAATTTTACACGCCAGAAAGTATGAAAGGTTTTGCTGGAGGACACCATCCGAACGGGGCATTGTGGACTATCAGCGTAGAACTCCAGTTTTATATCTTTTTCTTTGTTTTAGCTAAGTGCCTTAAATGGAAACAAAAAAGTATTCGGTTTAAGAATAATGTTATCCTTTATTTAGTCGCAATCTCTTGTCTCATTAATTACTTCTCTAACCAAAATCTGAACTCAGAGTCAACTACTTTTAAATTACTATTCAATTCTATCTTCTACCATTTTTATTTTTTTGGAATAGGCATTCTATTTTGGATAAACTTTAGCTCCATTAAACGTCTGTTTATAAACAAAGCTAATTACTGGCTAGCTGGTTTAATGTTAGTTATAATCCTCATCGTAATTAATGACATCTCTATTTCCAGATATCAGTATAACAATACCAGTTTTTTATACTTAGTTCTACTTATCTTTTCTGTCTTCTCGTTTGTATTCAGCTATAACGGATTAAGTTTTAGGTTACTAAAGAACGTTGATATATCTTATGGAACTTACATTTACCACGTATTAGTCATCAATACATTTTTACAATTGCATATTTCAAAAAGTTATTTTTTTATGATTTATGGCTCTTCCATATTGCTTGGAATTATATCTTGGTTTGCTATAGAAAAACGTCTTCTAGTTAAAGCAAAATCAATAGCTTGTACGTAACAACCACTTGGTAAACTAATAGTGCCAAAAAAGGCTAGATTTAATCTGAAGCTCTAAAAAATAGATAATCCAAATAACATAGAACTTTTACACTCATTTTACAGAATTATAAATTTACTTTCCTTTTTTTTACCAAATCGTTTCACTTTTCTTTTTGAGATGACTAGCTTTGTGGTTATGCCAAAAGTCTCATCAAAAGGAGAACAAATGCCAGCTTCACCAATTAGGAAGTTGACTCCGTTTGCCGATAAAGCAAAAAAGCAGGGAATAAAAGTATATCATTTAAACATCGGTCAGCCGGATATTGAAACGCCAAAAGTTATGCTTGACGCGGTTAAAAATGCAGACATTCATGTTTGGGAATATACCGCGTCAGAAGGAACAGAAAGTTACCGAGAAAAACTAGCGGCCTATTACAATAAGTTAAATTACGACATTACCCCAGAAGATATTATTGTTACACTAGGTGGTTCAGAAGCTATATTAATTGCTTTACGTTCTTGTTTTGACATTGACGACGAAGTGTTAATTCCAGAACCATTTTACGCAAATTACAACGCGTTTGCCTGTCAAACCGATGTGGTAGTTTCACCCATCAGCTCGAGTATTGAAACGGGCTTCGCCTTACCTTCCATCAAGGAATTCGAAAAATACATTACCGATCGCACTAAGGCAATCATGATCTGTAATCCGAACAATCCAACCGGTTATCTTTACAGCCAAGAGGAAATGGAGGATTTAAGAGAAATTGCCTTAAAACACGATTTATTTATCATAGCAGATGAAGCTTACCGCGATTTCTGTTACGATGGTAAAAAGTTTATCTCGCCAATGTACCTGAAAGGAATGGAGGAAAACGTAATCGTGGTTGATACCGTTTCTAAAAGATATAGTGCTTGTGGTGCAAGATTAGGTTGTTTAATTACCAAAAATAAAGAAGTTAGAGCAACAGGTTTAAAGTTTGCACAGGCTCGCTTAAGTGCAGGAATGCTAGAGCAGATTGCCGGCGAAGCTGCCTTAGATACCCCGGATGAATATTTTGAAGAAATAAACAAAGAATACACCGCTCGTAGAGATATTCTGGTAGAAGCGTTAAACAATATGGAAGGCGTTTTTTGCCCCGTTCCGTTCGGTGCTTTTTATGTGGTTGCCAGCTTACCGATTGATGATTCTGAAAAGTTTTGTCGATGGATTTTAGAGGACTTCAGTTACGAAGGTGAAACCGTAATGATAGCACCGGCTTCGGGTTTCTACGCCAGTAAAGACCAAGGGTTAAACCAAGTTCGACTAGCTTACGTAATCAATCAGGATGCTATTAGAAAAGCGATGGTTTGTTTAGAGAAGGCTTTGGAGGTTTATCCGGGGAGAACGAATTAGTTTTTAGGAGTTCATTAGTCATTAGGAATAGTTTGGCGGTTAAAATAGTTCATTAGTCATTGGTTCATTAGGCACTACTTTATGGAAAGCTTGGTCAATGGTCAATGGTCAATGGTCAATGGTGAGAAAATTGTCATTAAAAAAGGTTTAATCCATCTTTATTTTTTAGCTCCAATAAATTTGGTATTTTTGCTGCCCTGATGGAAGGACGTTTTGTCAGGAAAACTTATCACTAAGTTTTTATCAGTCAGCAATTAAAATGAATTAAATCATCAGTCCGCAAGTACTAATGACTAATGAACTCCTACAAAAAAACTGGGCTCGACCGGAATAGACAGGATGGATGATAAGTGTGTAAGCATGCAGCGCAATGAGGATTCAGCGCTCTAATATTGATTCTCAAAACACAAAAGGCGAAAATAACTACGCTCTTGCTGCTTAATTTTAACCAAGTTAAAATTAGCTTAATCGTACTTTAGAAGTACGAGCGAGATGTTTTCCGAAGGCCAAGTCTGGCGGCAATCGATCAGGAAGCACAGAAATGCCGGAATAAGGAAAAGTAAGTTTCGGGCTTTTCTCTAAAACTCAAGAAACTAAGGAGTAACCAGATTGTTTATGGTCAAGTTGCTCTCGAAAACCAACCATAAAATAAGCATGTAGAAAGCGCAACTGGTCCCATGTTTGGACGAGGGTTCGAATCCCTCCGGGTCCACATTAAGTATTATAACCCCGTGTAAACCAATGTTTTACACGGGGTTTTTAATTTTAACGGTCAGTTTTACGGTCAGAATAACGTTATTTAAAAAGTTGCTTTAGAATTTAGTTGTAAAAACAGATTTATATGACATCTTGAAATAAAAAACGAAACCCAGAAAAATATTCTTAGTTAATCTTCAATCAGTTGGTGTAAGAAGTTATTAATAATTAAATTGTGACATTCTAAAAGTTTAGTTGAATGAAATACTTAAGATTAATAGGGGGTAATCAAAACCCTGAGTTCTTTGAGCAAAGTTTACCAATTTTCTTTTTGCAAAACAACAAACCTCTCAATGTTCTTATAGGTGCTAACAATAGTAGGAAAAGCAGGTTTTTAAGATTTATAATAAAGCAAGAGTTTTTTAGTATTTATGATGCCAATTGCGCTTTAAATTCTGTTTATCTTAATAGTTTAAAACTTATTGAGATAATAGAGAAACTTGATAATAATACACCAATTATAGAAATAAAATTCGACACTGATCAAAAAAATGAATATCAGGATGAAAATTATAATAGATTAAAAGCATATTTTGATTCAAAAATCAACCCAACTGGCAAAGTTCACTGGTATGATTTAATGGTGAATCTTAAAAATATAAACATTGAGCTTATTTCAGCTGGAGTAGCGGACTCTTTTAATTCTCTAAAAGAAAAAATTCAACAAACCTTACTTCTTACCAAATACATTGAGGGTTCTTATTCATCTTATAAAAACAGCCGTGAACTTCTTTTTGAAAAAATAAATGAAAATTTCACTATACATAAAGTTAATCACGAAATTCCACAAGATTATTTCTTAAAATCAGGAGATATTGATAATAGACTAGATATTTTATCTAAAATATTAGATCATTTAAAAAATATCGAAACTATAAAGGCTGAATTTTTTAACAATACTCCTAAGATTTATATTCCTATTCTAAGAACATCAATGAATCTAGCTGGTTCAGATATAAATGTTTATAAGAAAACAATAGAAGAACAATATTTTAATAATGAAACCCAAAGTCTATCTATTGAAACTGGATTAGATCTTTATGAAAAAATTCAATATGCTAGAAATGGAATCAAATCTTTAAGAGCAGGTTTCGAAGAATTCGAAAAATTTATTAGTAATAACTTTTTTAACGGAAAAACAGTTGACATAGTTGCTGAGAAGTCTAATTCAAATAAAAGAAATATATTGTTAACTATAGAGGGTGAAAGAGAAGATATTGCTATTTATGATTTGGGTGATGGAATTCAAGGTGTTATCAATTTACTATTCCCAATCTTCACTGCTAAAAATGGGACATGGATATTCATAGATGAACCAGAAACCCATTTACACCCTGGATACCAAACAATTTTCATGAGAGCAATTTCAGAAAATGAATTTATACTTAATAAAGAACTTAAATTTTTCATTACAACTCATTCTAACCACATCCTATCAGAGGCTATTCTAGGAAAAGAGAAGTGTGAAGTGTTGGTTTTCAAGAGAAAGGATAAAGACTCATCAGAGATTTTCAATCTCCACGGTAATGAGTACAATGTTTTAGAAATATTGGGTGTTTTAAACACTTCAGTTTTAATAAGCAACTGCACAGTTTGGGTTGAAGGTATTTCAGACCGTCTTTATTTAAGAGCATTTCTGTTAGCTTATTCAAGAGAAGAAAAGTTTCTACCGAGCGAAGGCTTGCACTTTAGTTTCATAGAATATGCTGGCAAAAATTTAGTACATTATAATTTTGACCATAAAGGTGAAGACTCACTTGATGACGAGAATATGCAAAAAATTAAAGCGTACTTTGTAAATACCAATGTATTTCTTTTGGCAGATAGCGATTTTGACAAGCAGAAACACGAAAAGTATGAAAAAATTAAGCGACCTAATTTTAGATATCATCAAACAATAGAACCAGAAATCGAGAACTTAATCCCAGAAATAATTTTAAAAGACTGGCTTTTGAAAGAAATTAAATGTGATGAAAACGACATTGCCGCTTGTTTTTTAAATCCAGTCGGAAACCAAAAGCTTGGTGATTACTTCGATAAGAGATTCAAATTAAAAAATGGGAAAGATTACAGAAAATTCGTAGCAAAACATGGAGGCACTCTTAATTCAAGGTATAAAAACAGCTTAGTAAATTTCGTTTATAACTCTATCATTGAAGAAAAATATAGTTGGAAAATCTTAAGCCAGAACTCTACACTGTCCAAAATCATAACTGATCTTTATAAGTTTATAATCGAAAAGAATAAGTTTTAAATCTATTTAATTCGGCAAAATGTCTTAGCGAAAATTGCAAATGAATAAAAAATTGAACAAGTTCTTAAATCCACGTTTGAGCAGTTCCAGACCTGACATTTAAATTCATCTTTGTTCTTTATTATGTATTTTGTGATATATAACTGGATAGCCTTGTTGGCTTTATTGATACGTTTAATACGAAAGCTGATGTTGGTTTAAATTCTTATCTCTGTGCTTAATTCAGTTATCAGCTTGAACGTCAAATTATTTCCTCCTTTATAGGCAAAAAGCCTTTCTCACCCAATTGTTTAATGATTGCCCTTAGCAGGTAGTTGTTACTAAAATGGATGACGTATTTTCTTGAACCTTTGCTTTCTGGACTTAACATTTTCTTTTCTATCAGTTTTCTGATTTGCCGAGAAATCTCTGTGTTTGCTTTATCTACAAAAAACTCTTTTATATCTGCTGCCTGTATGACCTGCTTTTCGACTACCTTTTTTAAAATCTGCGATTCCGTAATTTTAATATATTTTTGCGCTAAGGCATAGGAAATAGCGGGATTCAATATCTCTTTTCGGAGGTATTGATAGTTCAACAGTTTATCAATTTTCTTAATTTCTTCTTTCAAACCTTTTAAAACATACTCTACCCAAATCAGCATTCCTTCTTCTGTACCAGAATCTGCCTGAGCTAAATTGTCGTAATAATCTTTTCTGTTACTACAAAAAACCGCGGTGGGGTTTATAATACGTCCTACGTTAACGTTAAAGCCGGCTTTTACCAACATGGCGTAGGTAAAAATACGAACTGTTCTGCCGTTACCATTACCAAAAGGGTGTATCCACACAAACCGATGGTGCGCCAATGCAGCTTTTAGCAAATCGTATTTTGAGCCATGGTCTTCATTTATGAAATCAAAAAGTTCTCGCATATAATCATCTACCATTATCCAGTCTGGTGGTAAATGGGCTGATTTTCCAATGATTAAATTATTTTTGCGATAACTGCCGGGTGTTTTATCTCCCTCTTCTGTTGCTGGTAAACCTTCGACCACCATTTGGTGCAACTCGCTGATGAATTTGCTATTGATTACCGTATCCTGAATATGCTCTTCTATAAAAAGCATGGCATTTTCTATATTTTGGATTTCTTTGATACCCGAACTGATTTGTTTTTCCGTATCTACTTTGGTTTCAATGTACTCGGCAATGGTAGTATTATTGCCTTCTATACGAGCAGATTCTATACTTTCTAATAAATGAAAAATATGCTTTAGCTGAAAAAAAACTTGCGGATGCGTAGAGCCTGTGAGTTTCTTTTTACGGAGATAGTCCAACTCGATAATTAAATCTGTTAATTTAGAATCGAAAGAGGGCTGTATAAGTTTTAAGTCTTGATGTTTAAAAGTAGGTGCTGGCATAATAGTCTTGTAATTAATTGAGCTGTAAAGTATTGTGTTGTACAATACAACAATCAACAATGTGCAAATATAGCAATTAACAAATAACTAACGTACTTACCATATTATCAATAGAATAGCTTGGAAATTTTAGTGACGACAATTAACAAACTCACTTTACAATAATTAACATTTAGATACAAATATGTATCGTTTGGAACATCTTTATATTCGTGTACATTTGTAAATTACACCTAATCCAAAAACAAAATCTTTCAGTTGTTTTATTAACTCTTTCTATAAATCGCTTTCACTGTGACCTTATTTAGGTTAAGAATTCAAAGATATAGTCGTCTCTAAAACTGTTATTAATGTCTGGCTGTATTTCTCTCAACGTTGTTGAGAGTTTTAAACAACCTAACATGGTTCTTTCAAATAAACCTGCTGGAATTTAGCGTTCTGTTTCTCTCTTGTTTTATATGTCTCCTCTAAATATAATTCACAAGAAACAAAAAAAGAGAAACACTATATTTCTCTTTTCAATTACTCCCTTAGAAGCTTAGTACTATAAAAATCATTGGGTAAACTAAATACATACTCCTAGCATATATATATATTCCAAAACGCTCACACTAGTGATCAGTCTTGTAAGAACTCACCGGCTGATGCGAAATAGTCTTTACAGGCATTTGCTTATCATTTACCTGCGCATTAGATTTATTACACTGTCCTAATGCAAAATAAATTATTACAAAGATTACAATTGTAGAAAAGCAACCGCCTCCTAGTTTCTTTGCGCCGTAGCCTGCTATAATGGTTTTAAAAAAGCCGTTCATAATTATATGTTTGAGATGAAGTTATATTATTAGTTTTGGTTAGTATAACCAGATTCGTTTTTGTTTTGCGTGTATTTGTCGATAGCGTCATTAGCCATCTTCTTCCCTTTTTCTATCCAATCTGGGCCATTCTCTTTTATTTCATCCAATTTAGTTTTTCCAGATTCGTTTCTTTTGGTAAGGTAGTTATAACCAAAACTTACCGCAGCACCTAGTGCAATTAATTTAAATAGTTTCATAGTATTGCTGTTTTAAATATAAATTCAACTAAACAATCATGATGCCATTTGATTCGCACTTGATCATAAATATTTTCACTTTTAAGCTTAACATAACGCAATTATATAAACACAACCATTTGATTTTAGTTGAAGGTATGTAAATTATTACCTGTTCTTTTATACCATTAATAAATACAGATTAACTACTACAGGCATTTTTAGAACGTATAATAAAGCTCATTAGGTAAGAGACGTTGTTGCAGGCGCTGGCTTTGGAATGCTATCTACAAAGGTTGCCTACTTAGTTTATCCGGAAATAACAAAATTACTTTCAAAAAATAAATCAGATAACTTAAGTCTATCCCCTACCTATATACAAGGTGTTAAAGGGTTTGCTGTGAGTTATGATTTTTAAACTGATAGATGGAAATTTTAAAACTCATCAAAACCTCAGAGTTGAATCTCTATTAATAACCAGCCATTCAAGGGTTTGCTAATCTCTAAATCAACCTCTTAATATTCCCGTAACAATACCATCACCTTTAAATAATCATAAGCTAACAAGCTCCTAACATTGCGCTAATACTTTTGTGACAACCAAACAAAAGTAAAATTGAAAAATTATATTTTAAAAACAATAAAAGTTGCCTTAGTACTAATGGCACTATCAACTGTAGGTTTTGCAGACACAGGAAAACTAGTTGGTAAAGTAGTGGATAAAGCCAGCGGAGAAACATTAATCGGTTTAACCGTAGGTATTGAAGGCACAACAAAAGGCGCTTCAACAGATATTGAAGGTCGTTTTGTAATCGCAAACATTAACCCAGGAAAGTACAACTTAACTTTTAGGTATTTAGGCTACCAAACCCACACCGTTACTGATGTTGAAATAAAAGACGGTGCTGCAACTGCACTAAATATTACCATGCAAGAGTCCACAGTACAAGCTTTAAACGAAGTTGTAATTACAGCAACTTACAGAAGAGCATCCGTTGGCGCTTTGTATGCACAACAGAAAAATGCAATTAGTATTTCAAGTGGTATTTCTTCTGACGTGATTAAACAATCGCCAGACAAAAACACCTCTGAAGTATTAAAGAGAGTGAGCGGCGCTTCCATTCAAGATAACAAGTTTATTATTGTACGAGGACTTTCTGACCGTTACAACTCTGCCATGCTAAACAATGCCGTATTGCCTAACACCGAGGTGGACCGAAAAGCATTTTCCTTTGACATCATTCCATCAAATTTGATTGATGCCATCGTAGTTAACAAAACAGCTTCGGCGGATATTCCGGGAGATTTTTCGGGAGGTGTTGTACAAGTGAGTACCAAAGATTTTCCAGATAATAAGTTCTTCAATTTATCTTTAGGAACATCATACAACACACAATCTACTTTTAAAGATTTTATTGCGCCGCCTAATGGTGGAAACAATGTTTTTGGTTTTTATGATAAAGGAAGAAATATTCCCACAAGTTTTCCTTCAAAAGCCGAGTACTTAGCGTTACCAACTCAGGGCTCAAAACGTTTTCAATTAGCTAAAGATTTTAAAAACAACTGGGGATATAATAATGTAAAATCCAAATTGGGTCCGGCTTTCCAAGCCAATTATGGTAACAGTAAAATTTACGAAAACAATAATAAATTCGGGACTATTCTTTCCTTATCCTACCGGTATAACGAACGTTTAAAAGATGTTGATCAGATTGCTTACGCTGGGCAAAATATTGGTGATAAGTTTAATGACCAAGTATATAGCTATAATACCAATATTGGTGGCTTAGCAAATTTTGCCTACTCGTTCGGCAACAGCAAAATAGCTTTCAAAAACATTTATAACCGTGTAATTGAAAGCAAGTTTACCAGCAGAAACGGCATCGACGAAAGTAACCAGACTTTTTACAGAACTGCTGATTATTTACTGCAACGTTCTTTAATAAGTAACCAGTTAAGCGGTGAACATTTACTGTCAGAAAGTAGCAAAATTAAGCTAGACTGGAATTTAAACTTTGCCAACACAGATCGCAAAGAGCCTGGATTTAAGCGAATGGAATATGCTCAAGGTGTTGCTTCTGTACCAAACGGATCATCAGACCCAAGATTAGCTGGTAATTTCTCTTCCATACTAAATGAAAATTCTTACGGTGGCGCAACAAACCTAAGCATTCCAGTAAAATGGTTTGCAGACAATAACAAAATCAAAGTAGGCTATTTTGGACAATTACGCCAAAGAGACTTTAGTGCAAGGGTTATTGGCTTTATTAGAGATAATAATTTTGATAATAATGCTGCTCTTGCTTTACCGCATGACCAAATATTTAATCCAATAAATATTCGTCCGGGAAGCTTTGTTTTGGATGAAATCACAAACGGCAGTGACGCTTACGATGCAAAATCATTTTTAAATGCGGGTTACGCAATGTTTGATGGTTTTGTGAAAGAGAAACTAAGAATTGGAGCTGGCGTTAGGCTTGAGGCTTATAATCAGCGTTTAACCAGTGCGGATAACTCGTATATACCAATAGTTGTTGATACCACTTATGTAAACGTTTTACCCTCCGTTAACATGATTTATAATTTAACAGAAAAAACAAGTTTTAGGTTGTCTGGATCTAAAACAGTTAGTCGCCCAGAATTTAGGGAAATTGCGCCATTCGCTTTTTACGATTTTAACAAAAATGTATCTGTACAGGGCAATCCCAATTTAAAACAATCAAGTACTATAAACATTGATTTAGGTTTTGCAACTTACCCAAGCAGTGGCGAAACTTTTTCAGTAGCTGCTTTCTTTAAAAGGTTTGATTTACCAATTGAGCAAGCCTTAGAATTAGGAACGAGTGGAAGAAACATTGGCTATACAAATGCACAATCTGCAACGCTATTTGGTATAGAAGCAGAAGTGCGTAAATCACTATCTTTCATTGATGAGAAATTTAAAAACTTCACGTTCAGTGCAAATGCATCAGTCATAAAATCTGAAGTTGTTGTTTCCAAACTCGTAAACAAAGATGGCGTAAGACCATTACAAGGTCAATCTCCTTACCTAATCAATACCGGAATCCAGTACAGTGCTCCATCTGCAAATGCAATTGGTTTCAGCTTATTGTACAATAGAATTGGCAAAAGAATTTGGGCCGTAGGAAACATCCAAGACAAAGACATTTACGAAAACCCACGTAATATCCTCGATTTTCAATTGTCTAAAAAGATTGCGAATTCCCGAGGAGAGTTTAAAATAAACTATAGCGATATCTTAAACAACAAAGGTGTTTTTTACCAAGATGCTAATAACAATGGAACATTTGATAGTACGAAAGACTATGTAAACATCTCTGAACGATACGGATCAAGTGTATCTATAAGTTTTGCCTACACTTTTAAATAAGCTTAACACTAGCTTAACGAAAGCACTTTGCTTAGTTAATATTCTGGTAACCTTAAGCTAACCTTAGCCTTCTACTTTTATAAAAACAAAAACAACAGCAATGAAAAATTTAAAATCACAATTCTTGGTAGCATCACTCTTAGGTTTGTCTGCTTTTACAGCTTGTAAAAAAGACGGTTCAGATCCTATAATTGAAATACCAGCAGATAACACCGAAACTTTAGCGAACTCTTTTTTTGATAAAGTGACCTACAAAGGAGCTTTCGGAACTACGGATTGGTCTGCAGGTTGGGCAAATTACAACCCAGAACAAACGGATTACCCTGCCACCAACGCTGCCTTATCTGGGGAGATTGCCACCAACACAACCTTAGATGCAAGTAAAGTTTATTTGTTATCAGGATTTATTTACGTAAAAGCAGGTGCAACGTTAACCATTCCGGCCGGTACTATTCTTAGAGGAGACAAAAGTTCAAAAGCTGCTATTATTGTAACAAAAGGTGCGAAAATAATTGCCGAAGGTACTGCAGCTAAACCAATTGTATTTACATCAAATGTTGCTAAAGGTTCAAGAGCACCCGGCGATTGGGGAGGAATTATTTTATTAGGTAAAGCACCAAATAATATTCCAGGAGGCGTTGGAACAATTGAAGGTGGTGTTAATAACGCAGCAAATGCTGGTGCACACGGCGGAACGGTTGCTAATGATAATTCTGGAACTTTAAAATACGTAAGGGTAGAATTTCCTGGAATTGCTTTCCAACCAAATAACGAGATCAACGGAATTACTTTTGGTTCTGTAGGAACTGGTACTACTGTAGATTATGTACAAGTTTCTTTCTCTGGCGATGATTCTTTTGAATGGTTTGGCGGAACAGTTAATGCAAAACACTTAATTTCCACCTCAAACGTCGACGATTCTTTCGATTTTGATAACGGATTTCAAGGTAAACTACAATTTTGTGTAGCGCAAAGAGATCCTAAATTGGCAGATCAAGCCGGACAATCAAACGGAATAGAATCTGACAATTCTGATAAAGATTTCACAAGTGGTCCTAGAACCCGTCCCGTGATTTCAAACATGACCGTTGTTGGTCCGGTCGAAAACTTAGCTGCTTTAGCTGGGGTTGATGCAAAACACGAGCATGCAAATCTTTGGCGAAAAGGATCTAAAATGGTATTGGGAAACTCCGTATTTATTGGGTTTGAATATGGTTTAAACATTCGTGATAAAGAAACTGGCGATGCTTTAACTGATGGAACCTCGGTAATCTCGAACAACATTTATCAATCTTATGTTGTTAATTTCGACATCATCACATCGGGTTCTACACCATCTTTCACATCGATAGATCTATTTAAAACCTACTTTACTGCTAAAGGAAACGTAAGCTTAACAGAAGCTAATTCACAAACATTACTAAACAGCCCGTACAGCTTAACTACTCCCAATTTTACACTAAAATCTGGTTCTTCAGCTGCAACAGGGGCGAGTTTTTAGTTGAGAAAGTATATCCAACATGCTGGACTAACGACTCATTCTACCTGATGATTTCGTTAGTTTGGTATAATAAAGCGGTTCCAGATTTGGAATCGCTTTTTTTGCTTTAGAATTTTGATTTCAGTTAGGCTGATCAAGCACAGTTCCTATCTCATTACTGAAGATTTCGTCATGTTGAGGCTTAATATATTTCATATAAACCGATATTGAATGACGCTAAAGTTTGATACAGATATAAAAGGGGGTTGTCATCCTAAGCAGAGTCGAAGGGGCATGTTGTAGGCTAAACTTTGCACAGGGGTTAAATGCTTCGACTCCGCTCAGCATGACAAAACCGCTCTGCAAAATGGCTTTGAAAATTAATTAGTTATCAATACGTCGTGTTGAACGGTAGTGTAGCATAGCCATCCCTTTGGAAAAACATCTCACAAATAGGTATCAAGCACTAAAATAGGACCTTACTTTTGGGATGTCTCCTTTCATCGACGTAAAGTAGAGAAATGGAACTTGAATGTTAACATTAATGCAAAAGTTAGACTTCTTACGTTGAATAATTTCGTTATGTTGAGGCTTAATATATTTCATATAACCGATATTGAATGACGCTAAAGTTTGATACAGATATAAAAGGGGTCGCCAGCCTGAGCGGAGTCGAAAGGGCATGTTGTAGGCTAAACTTTGCACAGTGGTCAATGCTTCTACTCCGCTCAGCATGACAACCGCTCTGCAAAATGGCTTTGAAAATTAGTTAGTTATAAATGCCTCATGCTGAACGCTGGTGTAGCTTAGCCATCCTTTTGGGAAAACATCTCACAAATCGGGGAGAAACACTAAAAGTAGACTTTGCTTGTGGGATGTCTCCTATCGTCGACATGACGTGAAGTAGAGAAAACTCTCTTAGAGAAAACCATCAAAAAAATTGTAAATCGTAAGATTAAAAAGTAACTAAGTGGAATGCAAGCAATTTATCTAACAAAAAATTATCAATTTCAGCTTAAGAAAATCTTCGCATTAGCGGTGGAAGCGGCACCCCGCAGACTGGCTTTTTTGCCAGCGAGGAGTATAGCGGACGACGTGACCCTTTTCATGGGTAATGCCCTAATAAAAATAAGTATGAGGTTATTCCGCCTGTAATGGCTTAACCAAACCCTGTGCAGATGAAATCTCCATATTTATTGCACCAACAATTACTTCTGCTTGTGCCTTAACCGGGATTCTGTTTGCATCGTCACTAATCCACAAATAAATACGGCTATCTTTTTTGAACACTCTGCCCGGTCTAATAGATGGACTAAATTTTAAGCATCTTATTCTACCAAGCTCGGTACTAATTGTTTCCTTACCGAAATACTGTACCGTCAATGGCGTAACTTCATCATCCAGAAAATAGTTAATGGTAATTTTGTCTCCCACTTTTATATTTGTTAAATCAATGTTGCGCATAAAATAATATGCGCTCACCAAATCAAATGTTTGCCTAACCGGCGATTTAAAACTACCTTTTTTGGCAACTATTTTCTTCTCATCCTGGTAAAATCTTGCTTTATCATTCCGTCGGTATTTATTTTCCCGAACGTTTTCGGTATAAAGATAAGGACTGTAATTGTCTCTGTCGATGTATGAATCGTAGCGGTTACGTACTTTGTAAAAAATATCAAAAGTACCGGATGTATTTCCTTCCACCAAAAGATGATAAGTGGGTTTGCCATCAAATTTAACATCACTTGTTAAAACACGTAACTTGGCTTCAGCAGCCGTTAAAAATCCGTACTTAAGCTTATAGGTTAGGGTTTCGCCTTCTTTAAAAGTTGAGGTATTTAAATAATCTAAACCCTGTCCAAAACCGTCTGTGAAACAAAAAGCAAATGCTAATACTAAAATTGAAAGCTTCTTCATAAAATGGGTAATTACAAATTTTGCACCAATTAATCTTTACGCTTAAAGATGGGTACGGTGGAACATGGCTCACCATACATTATACTTTTGGCAATGGTAGTTAACTTAGCCGTTATAGCCATGTAAGCCGCCGTTGGCACTTCAATTTCTCCGCAACCTTTAATTACCAAACGTTGATCTTTATATTGATTTAAGGGTGCTTTTTCTAACGCTAGAATGTATAAGGCGGTTTCTAAAACTTCTAAATCGCCAAAAACAAAAAAGTTTGCATAAGGTGCAAGCTTAGATGCAATCAGCATATACGCCCAAGTAGGCACAATGGCATCTGCAGAGCAAATCACGGAAACATTTTTGCCGGTATATTGCTTCCAATCATGGTTTTTAACAAACTCTCTGAAATCTTTTTCTCTTAGCATTAACCCTTGGAAAAGATTGTCAACAATATCATAAACCACCCGCTCGCCAGGGTGATGTAATTCTGCAAGGTCGAAAGTTATTAATCCGCTTAACGCAACTTTGTTTACAATATTTTCTTGAATTTCCATATCTCATTAAACTAAAAAAGCCGAGAATTGTTATAATTCCCGGCTTTAAAAATAAGAATTTTATCTATTAATAAAACTTAGCTCTAAAGTCTTTTACGTTCGCTTTCTTACGTAAAACATCGAAAACAGAAGCATCAACCTGCTGGCTAATAGCTTGCTCCATTTGACCTTTGATCTTTAAAGTATTAGTTAAAGGTGCTGGACTAGTAAAACTTTTTACAGTATAAACATAAACACCACGGTCGCCTTCAATTACTTTTGATACTTTATTAGGTTGTGAACCAAAAATACTACCGATAACTTTATTTTCTTGTGCAACACCAGGAATTACTGGGTTAGCAAAAACAACGTTTTCTACCGGCGTCACCTGAGTGCCTGTTTTTTGAGCAACTTGTGCTAATGATGAAGCACCACTAATTGCCTTTTCAAAACTTGCTTTCAATACTTTTGCTTGCACCGCTCTTTTTACGTCCGGCTCAATTTGGGTTTTAACATCTTCTAATGCCAATGTACCTTCTGGCTTAATTGCTGTTAGTACTGCAACAACATATTTATCGTCTACATCAAAAATTTCGTTTCCAATATCTCCTTTTTCTGCTTTGTAAACCCAACGCACCAAAGATCTTGCATCATCTAAACCTGGCAAAGAAGATTGTAGTGGCGTAACATCTGCACCTACCATTTTATTTAAACCTTGTTTTTGTGCAGTTTCTTCAAAAGATTTCAAATTTGAAACGTTACTTAAAAAGCTTTGTGCTTTTTGGTAAGCTGCTTGTTCTGTAGTAGAGCTAGGGATTAACGATTTATCAACCATTGCTACTTTTACAACTCTTGCTGAACCAATTTGACTTTGTATGTTGATTACGTGAACACCAAACTGTGTTGGTACTATCAACGTTTGACCTACAGAACCATTAAAAACAGCATCTTCAAACGCTGGAATCATTGCTCCTCTAGAGAAAGTTCCTAAATCACCAGCCTTATCTTTAGAACCGTCTGTACCGTATTCTGCAGCTAGCTTTCCGAAATCGGCACCACCTAAAATTAATTTCTTTAATGAATCTGCTTTTGCCATCGCTTTATCCATTCCACCTTCGGTAGCTGGGTTAATCAAGATATGACGAGCTTTAACAGAATCTGGACTTACTCTTGAATCAATTAGTTTGGCAACTTTATAAGTTCCGTTAGAGAAATAAGGTCCGTAAACAAATCCTTTTTCTGCGCTAAACATTACCGAATCTAAAGCTGGATCTAGTTGACCTTTCTTTTGGTAAGTAATAGGCGCTTTAGTATCAGCATTGATAGCTACAAATAAAGAGTCATTTGTTGAAGCTCTTAATCCTTCGGCTATTTTATCAATTTTAACTTTAGCATCTAAAGTATCTTGTTTTGATGGCGCTGCATTAAAAGTAACATATTCAAAGCTTCTGGTTTCAGTTGCGTTTTTGAATTTGTACTTGTTCTGCTCGTAATATTCCTTATAATCTGCATCGGTAATTTTAACCTCTGCGTCTGGTACGCTAGCGTAATCTTTATATACGTATTCAAAATTAACCAACTTATTTTTGTTGGTATAATCGTCTTTAGCATCTAAAGAGTTTACATAAATACCGTTTTTAACTAAGTTAATATACTTTTCATTTACACGTTGTTGGTGTACGCTTTCTTCTAAAGCAACCCACTGAGACTTTAACTGACCAGATGGGTCAGTATCAGCACTTTTTCTAGAACCTAATGCGGCGGCTCTATCAAATTGGCCAGTTTGTTGGTTAGTGAAAATTTGTTGAACCTGTTGAGACGGATTATCAAATAACAAATCAAATAATTCAGACTCGCCAACAGTTATTCCTAATTTGTCGGTTTCTTTTTTCAAAATTATTCCCGAAACCACTTGATTCCAAGTGTTTTCTACAACGTAAGCGGTCATTTGAGCATTCAAACTTCCCATTTGCTGTTTAAACTGTTGCGAATTTTGTTCAACTTTTTCGTTAAACTCTTTGTAAGAAATTGATTCTTTACCTACTTCGCCAACTTCACTTTGCGAATCGGCAATAAAACCTTGTCCGCTTTGTATCGCGTCTCCTAACAGAAACGCCACAATTGCAACACCGATAGCAATCACTATGATTACTCCTGCTCGGTTGCGCAAAAAACCCATTATACCCATATTGTAAACTATGCTTTATTTTAGAGGGCGCAAGATACAAATTTAACCAGTAAAGCATAAAATTTATTTTGTTTATATCTGCCATGAAATTAAGCGCTTAACATTTTATAAGCAGTTTTGTACGATTAATTGTCTTAAAAAAAAGCATTATTATAACTTTGTTGCCTATGGTATCGATTCTATTAAAAAAAGGTAAAGAAAAGGCTGTGCTACATCAGCATCCTTGGATTTTTTCTGGCGCTTTGCAAAACATCAACGGAAATCCCGAAAATGGCGATTTAGTTGCTGTACATGCAGCTGATAACCGCTTTTTAGCTTATGGCTATTATAATAAGGAGTCGAGAGTGGCGGTAAGGTTATTAAGTTGGGATGAAAACACTTTGCCAGATGAAGCTTGGTACCGTAAAAGAATACAGGCTGCAGTAAATGCTAGAGCGAATTTATTAACCGACGGAAACGACACTTGCAGGCTGGTTTTTAGCGAGTCTGACTATTTGCCCGGATTAATTGTAGATAAATATGGCGATTACCTTTCTGTGCAGATTTCTACTTCTGGCATTGAAAAAATGAAGACCGTAATTTTAGATGAACTACAAAAGCTGACTGGCGCAAAAGGCATTTTTGACAAAAGCGATGCGATATCAAGAGCGCATGATGGCTTAGAAGCTGCTAACGGCTTACTTTCCGGCACTTTGCCTCCAGATTTTTTGGAAGTACAAGAAAACGGGATTAAATACCACATCAATATTATTGAAGGGCAAAAATCTGGTTTTTACTGCGACCAACGCTTTAACCGACAGATGCTTGCAAATTATGTTAAAGACAAAGAAGTATTAGATTGCTTTAGCTACAGCGGAGGTTTTACCTTAAATGCATTGGTTAAAGGTGCTAAAAAAGTTACGGCGGTTGATAGCTCTGCGCTTGCCTTAGAAACTTTAAAACAAAACCTCAGCTTAAATAGCTTTAGTGCCAATCAATACGAAACCATACAAAGCGACGTAAATAAACAACTGCGTATTTTTAAAGAAAATGAAACAAGTTTTGATGTGGTTATTTTAGATCCGCCTAAATACGCACCGTCACGTTCTGCCTTAACCAAAGCTTCTAGGGCTTACAAAGATTTAAACCGTTTAGGTATGCAGGTTTTAAAGCATGGCGGTTTATTAGCTACGTTTAGTTGTTCTGGCGCAGTAGATATTGATACTTTTAAGCAAATTGTAGCTTGGGCTGCTTTGGATGCCGGCAAAGAGGTACAGATTATTTATCAATTTTCACAGCCAGAAGATCATCCAATTAGAATTTCTTTCCCAGAAGGCGAATATTTAAAAGGATTGCTTTGTAGGGTTTACTAGTTGGGTAGGTGGTTAGGTGGTTAGTCTTCTAACTTTAATTTACCTAACAAGCCTTGCATTTTATTGGCAAGCTGTTGATGCGTTTTTTGGAAACTGTTGAGTAATTGCGATAAATCTTTTGCGGCAATTGGTTTTTTCAAAAAATGCAGTCGGTTGGCTTCAAAGGTTTTTAGGTTGGCATCGTTATCTGCTAAAAAGATAATGGTGGGTTGCTTTTTTATTTTCTCCAATAATTTAAAAGCGCTTGAACCATCGCCTTTTACGGCCAAAAATAAAATGTTGGGTTCTAAATCATTTACTAAAATTAAGCCTTCTTTGTAACTGTTTGTGTTGCCTATAATCTTTATAGAATCAACCGCCGCCAGTAACGTCGTTAGTTTTCCGCTATCTTGATCAGATTCATCTATTAACAGACAAGTTGTTTTTTCCATGATTTGAGCTGTAAGGTTTTACAAGTTTCTAAAATTGTTGTTTTAATGCGAAGCGTGTTTTAGTACGCTTCAAGTCTAACAAAGTGTTAAGGAGTTTTGGAAGCAATGGCCAGCAACCTTGAACCTATTATTAGCGGTAGAATCTCACTAACTACTTAAGAGTTTATTACCAAATATTATTTTAGCTACGTAGTCTTCACTCCTATTCTTTCACAGAGCGACTGCCATTTTCCATTCTTTTTTACTTCCCAGAACTCTTTGTATGACATTCCATTTTTATCGAATTTAATAGTGGCTCTTTCAGATTTACCAGTTAATACCCAAGTATTTTCGGTAAAATGGCAATCGTATACCCTATGAAATCCAATATTATCAAAGTTGTGACATTCTGTTTTTTCCTTCTCTTGCGCTTTACCGATTATACTTATTCCATAATGTTTGTCACCGCCTTTATATTCATATTTCCAATGAGCTTCAACAAGCCTTCCACTCTCCATAAATATCACATGTTGAGTGCCACTTAACGGTGTATCAACAGAATTTGGCGCAAATGACGAATTTAAGCCTTCAATTATCCAATCACCTACAAAAAGTTGTAATAATGGCTCTAATTCTTCAAAACTTTCATGCTTTCTCATCATGTTTTCTTTTAGATAAATGTTAGTCATTGGCCTTCAACTTCTTAGCAACTTCATTTTAAACTGGCTTATTGAGAAAATGCTTTTTTTAAATTTGTATACAAGCGTTTCCGAATTCGAGTTGTGCTGGAATAGAAAGCACTAACTCTTAACCGAACACTAAAGTAATTAAAAAGCAGAAAACGAATGAGATTCACGTCGCTTGGGCATAATTTAAACTTCCTGTTCCCGCTGATGTTCTATTTTAATGAGTCATCTGCGTGGTACCAACTTAAGTCTGATATAATGCTGTAAAAGAATGGGATAAATATTATATATTAAATTGCTCAGAGAAATAACAATAGTCCACCCAAAAAAACCTTTGCTCAAAGCAAAGATAAAAGTTAAGCCAAAAATCACAAACATCATTATATGGTATCTTTCAAAACTGTATGTCTGTTTTAAAAGTTTATCAATAGACGCCTTATTATAATCTAAAGTTTTATAGCTAGGGAATTTTTTCCGCATTAGTTTGTTAATGATGTCTCCATTCTGAGTGATTTTTTGAATAAAGAGTACCCCCATTTTTTCATAAGTCTTAGTTGTGTTCGCGAAATTCAGCTTGTCCAAAAATGAGTTAGTTAAGAAAACTGGTAGTATAAAAATTATAGATAGAAAAATTAGCCATTTAATGTCTGGAGGGTTAAAAACGATAAATAATGAAATTGGCATAATAGCTAATATAGTCCAAAATATATTTAGTGGTAAATTATAGAAAATGAGCATTCTGTTAATTTTAGACAGATCATTATTTCTATGTAAAGCCATCTATTCGATATTTAATTTTGTTTGTATTCTTCTTGAAATCAACAGCTACGTTACTGACTCGTTTTAGGTTTTTACATTTGCCGGTAACGTTTTGGAGCTACAAGAAGCTGGTGATTTTGAAGCTCTAAACTTTCAGCCAGCACCGAACTTGATAGGAAGCAAAAAGCTTCATTTAACCACAGAACCGCCAATTTATTGAGGTTGCTGTTAGCGGTTCGTGTTTTTTTTTGTCTTTTCTTTCATTGGCAAACCAGTTTAGTTCTTCTGATAGGACATTCAAAAAACCAGTAATTAGGTCTGTTTTAACCCGAAATTAATAGTTTCGGATCTTGTAAATTGTTTCTACGTTTTAAACGCAGTTGCTAGGCTTTTTAGCTTCGCAGGAATTTTGTTAAGTGGCAAAACGAAATCAGCATATCCTGCTGCCCGAGCGCTGAGCGGCATAGAGTCAACCTCGGCAGACATGTCCTGTGCAAAGGTTGCTCCTCCATTGGCTTTAATGTGCTTGCATCCCTCTGTACCATCGCCATCATATCCCGAAAGGACAATACCTACCGCCCTCGTACCCATTTCATTTGCCAGTGAAATAAAAAACACATCTATTTGTTTGTATCCGACAGAGCGAGGGGAGGTTACTTTGAAACAATAGCTTTCCATGGAAAGATCCGAGTTTTTAGGAATTACGTAAACATGATTCGCAAGAATCGGCATTGCATCAGAAGCAACGATTACTGGCATTTTCGTGTGCCTCGATAGTATTAAAGCTAACTGGCTATGGGCGGTGGGGTTCATATGAGATATAATAACAAAGGCCATACCTGTATCGGTCGGCATTGCATCCAGCAGAGTTTTGTATGCATTAAGTGCTCCGGCAGAGCCGCCAATACCTACAATGAATTTAGATTGCATTATTTTCATAGCTTATTATTGATTCGCTTTGTTATCAGCAACATTTTTATCATCATCCTTTTTCTTATTGGTGCTTACTCTAGCTTTACCATCATTTGGCATCAACATAATTCCATCATCACTCAAAATAAATTTGTGCACATCGCCATCATGATTAGTGCCACGGGACTTAACAATGAAAAGTTCACGGGTGCGTTTTCTTCCCTCATCTTCTTCTACCATTCTCACAACAATCCAGGTGTCAATCAACGATGAAACACCGATCTCGCCACTCGTGTTACTTTGAAGGTTTGCAGAAACAAGACTTGTAAAAAACGTAGTAATGCTCCTGGATTTAAAGAGGTCAATCATACGGGTAATCATTGATGTAACTTCCCGCTCGTCTCCTTCTCCAACAAGACTTGTGAGTGGGTCTACCACCACAGCTTTTGGTTTAAAACTATCAACGAGCTTATAAACATTCAATAAATGCATCTCTAAACCAAGAAAGGATGGTCTGAGAGCCACAATCTTTAAGAGTCCTTTTTTTATCCAGGGCGCAAAATCAATGCCAATAGATTTCATATTTTGGCTAAGTTGCCCTGCTGATTCTTCATAAGAAAAGAGAAGACAGCGTTCCCCTCGTTTACAACTTTCAACTGCGAATGCCGCTCCAAAACTAGTTTTTCCGCAGCCTGCAGTGCCCGAAGCCAGTATGGTGCTACCACTGGTATAACCTTTTTTTGTGAACAGTTTATCTAACGATGGAATGCCTGTCGAAACCCTCTTGTCTGTGCCCGGTTGTTCAAGTCCTGCTGACGTGATGGGAATTACTGAAAGTCCTTCATCATCTATAACAAATGGATATTCGCTTGTTCCGTGGCTTGACCCTCGATATTTAATTACCCGAACTCTACGGGTGGCAATTTGGTCTTTGACTCTGTTATCCAGAAGAATAATGCAATCGGAGATGTATTCTTCAAGACCATGACGAGTATATGAACCGCTTTGTGCGGCCTCTCCTGTAAAGATTGCCGTGACTTTTTTTGCTTTAAGCCATCGGAAAAGTCTTTTTATCTCTAAGCGAAGAATGCCAAGATCTGTAATGCCTGCAAAGATAGATTCGATAGAATCTAAAACAACACGTTTGGCACCGATAGAATCAATAGCATCTTCCAAAAGAACGAATATCCCCTCCAGATTAAAGTCGGTTTCCTGAATGTTTTCACGGTCTAAAATAACATGTTGGAGTACAATCTTTTTCTGCGAAACCAGCGCTTTTAAATCCATATTGAGAGAAGCCACGTTTTTAAAGAGTTCTTCTTCTGTCTCTTCAAACGACATGAGAACCCCTGGCTCTTTATAATCGGTTGCGCCTTTGATTAAAAAATCAATCCCAAAAAGCGTTTTCCCGGAGCCTGCATTACCGGAAACCAAGGTGGATCCATTTTGAGGAAGCCCGCCTTCAGTAATTTCGTCAAAACCTTTGATGCCGGTGGGGCATTTGAGTAACTTATTACGCTTAGCTGTAATTTTTACTTTTGTAGTTTTTGCCATATTGATAGTCTCTTGCTATTGATAGTCTCTTGCTATTGTTAAGATCGACTTTTAGTAAATCTAATTAAATTTATGTTTATGAAGTTTATTCATGCTTCTATTTTGTTTGTCTGTCCACTGTGCGTAGATCGATTAGTACTTCCTCTATCGTCATAACCTGACCGTTAACGGTCTGAAAATTAGCCCATAAATGACATTGCTTGCAGAACCATTGTCGTACCGCACCAAATTAAGTAAATAACTGATGAATTAACGTGAACCACTGTCGGCCATTTTTGAACAAATTTGCTGTTAGCTAACGTTGCGGTTACTTTTCTTGCGACAAGTAAGTTTTACAAATCCATTTCGTTCAGTAATTTATGAATTTAGCTCGGTCAATTTATAATGAGTTTTTGTTCTTAAATGTATTTTGTTTATTGGTCTTACTAGGTCAGTTCTGGTCGATCAAAAAAACACAGGTGAGCGGTTTGTTCGGAAAAATCTAGTCTAAATGCTAAATTTCAGTTTGTTGGGTCCAAAAAACGTAGTTGAGAAATTTTCGCTAAAAACAAAATTGAGAATTTCGTTCAGTTCGGTCGGTATTTTTCTATAAACGGCTATATTCTATGAGATAGCAATGCCTGCTAACGTCCTAGCGGTTGGCGAGGTTGGGGACTTTAAAGCAGCGTATTTTCTGCCAAAACGAAGATATGATAAAAACGTTAGTTCCACTAAAACCCCAATCTTGCCAAACGGCTGTTAGCAATAGTACTTTATTAATCCACAAAAGTTTCTTTAATAACTTTTGTGGTCATTTTAATTTCAGTCTTATTCAACTTTCCTAATAACTTTATAATTCTTTTTTTATCTACTGTTCTAATTTGGTCGATAGCTATCATTCCTTTTTTGTCATTATGATTTACAGGAATTCTAGTTGGATATTCTTTTAAACTTGACGTCATAGGAGAAATAACAATAGTGTTTAAATATTTGTTCATTTCATTTGGAGAAACAATTACGCAAGGTCTAGTTTTTTGTATTTCGCTACCTAATGTTGGGTCAAGATTTATTAAAACTATTGAATATTGTACTAATTCCATTCTTCAAAATTTTCATCATTAAAAACGTCGTTCATTAACATTTTATCATCGCCTTCGTTGCTCATTTTTTCAAATGCCATTTCCCAATTTTGTCTTGGCGTGTCGATTGGTTTAAGAATGATTCGTCCCTTTTCAAGTATGATTTCTACTTTGTCTTTAATATTGTATTTATCTAAAATGGTTTTACTTAAACGCAAACCTTTTGAATTTCCAATTTTGATTATTGCAGTTTCCATAATTCGTTATGCTGATGTAACTACAAAGTAAGCACATTAAACGTAAATTTCAAAGGTATCTGTCATTTTTTTCGTATTACCGCTAATTGAGTCAGGCAAAGGAATTGCACCTCTGCGTTCTCACAGAACCGTACGTGAAAGTCTCCCTTCATACGGCTCTTCATGTTCATCAATCACGTAAAGATAATTCTATCTTTATGGATGTACCAACGCCCAACGGCTTCAGTTGTGATTTTGTCTCAAAATAATCAATCATTCCTTGTGGGTTGTAAATTGTTTTGAAGACTAAACATGCCCAAACCTTCGCTCCATGTTCATTACAAACACTTCTTCACTACTATGATTGGGTCTGCCACCTGTTTCTCAGCCACATCCATGCTGTTTGTTTCCTCTTTACGATTTTACAAAACGAAACAGATTTCTCTTGTTCCTTAATAGAGCCTGTATAAAAGTCCTGCCAATTTTACCCCGGTTGCCATGTACCCAGTAAATCAGGTCGTCCGGTACACTTTGTTCACAGATACAAACGTAGCTACCTGCTTTCGACAACACCTTCCTTTCTTACGAGGCTTCATCATTGGTTTACTTTCGTTCAGCTCTTCTATACTTACCTACAGCTATCTTTGTAGCCGTTTTTCTTTATCGCTCAGCACCAGTGATTTTCATCAATCGCACCATAAAGTGGTTTGGTAGCTACTCCTGAAAGTCGCCACCGAGAGACCTACTCTCATCTCTTTTAAAGCATCAGGTTGCTGTCGCAACCTGTTCAAGACACACACGTTTTGCTAATTTGTGCAGAAATGGCATTGATTGCAGACTCATTGTCGTACCGCACTAAATTAAGTAAATAACCGATGAATTTACGTAAACCACCGTCAGCCATTTTTGAACAAATTTGCTGTTACCACTAGTACTTTTTCTAGAGTTCAATTGAAATATTTACTTTTCCACCCAAACCTTTTTCAACAATGTCAAACAATGTTTTCAAGGTCAGATTACTTCCATTGTTTTCAATCCTAGAAATGTATTCACGTTTACGGTCAACAAGGTCGGCTAGTTGAGATTGAGTTAGATGCTTGTCTTCTCTTGCCTTTCGCAAAAGCACACCAATCTTAAAACTTTCAGAATCTCTTTCAAGTTCGTCTCTTCGGTCAGTTCCCTTAATTCCATAAACGTCGTTCTTGATTTCTTTCCAGCTTTTAGTTTCCATTTTCTTTCCTTTTTTGGTCGTGATATTCAGTCATCAATTTTAAAGCTTTTTCAATTTCGTTCTTTGGTGTCTTTTGTGTTTTCTTCTGAAAACCGTTCAGTAAAACAACAAGTTTGTCGTTGTCGAAAAAACAGAACACACGCCAAATGTTAGAACCCAATTGAATTCTTGCTTCATAAAGTCCTTTAGTTCCTACAAGAAATTTCAGATAATTTGAAGGAACTCTTTCAAGGGTCTCGATAGCTTCAATTATTTTAAAAATTTTGTCCTGCATCTTTTGAGGTTGAGATTTCAAAAAACTTTCGAAGTAATTTTTAAAGGCTATGACTTCTCTGACTTTCATAAATCAAAGGTAACTTATAAGTTACTAAATAGCAATACTTATTTTTCGCTAAGAATAGCAGATTTTGTCGGGTAGTATTAGTGGTAATCGAGTCACGCAAAGGAATTTCACCCTTGCGTTCTCACAGAACCGTACGTGAAAGTCTCCCTTCATACGGCTCTTCATGTCCATAAATCACGTAAAGATACTTCTATCTTTATGGATGTACCAACGCCCAACGGCGTC
>JBBSQW010000017.1:0-87205 GCA_038243635.1 Sphingobacteriales bacterium | reverse complement strand
GATTGATCTTCGTCAAACGCTATAAAACCTCCAGAACCTAACATCGTTCCGGTGATGAAACCACCTTCAGATAAAGATTCATAAGACATTAAGCGTTTTTCGCCATTCGCTAAATTCAACACTAAGTTTGCTGGTAAAATTGGAACAGAAGAACCTCCAGCAACAACTGCTTTCAGTCTTTTTCCGTTTGCAATTCCTCCGCAATACTCGTCGGAATAAATAAAATCTTCAACGGTAATACCCATTTCAATTTCATAAACTCCTGGTTTGTTTATATTACCAGACGCAGAAATTAATTTGGTACCTG
The DNA here is from genome assembly GCA_038243635.1 of Sphingobacteriales bacterium. Lineage (GTDB taxonomy): Bacteria > Bacteroidota > Bacteroidia > Sphingobacteriales > Sphingobacteriaceae > Pseudopedobacter. Next base: position 86,898 of record JBBSQW010000017.1, on the reverse strand, counting down.
TTGAACGGCCAATTCCTATTTTAGCATATTCTTCGCCACCATCATTGATGATTGGAACAACCGCAGCAATAGTTTCCACGTTATTTACCACCGTTGGACAACCGTATAAACCGGCAATTGCAGGGAAAGGTGGTTTAATTCTTGGGTTTCCTCTTTTACCTTCTAATGATTCTAGTAATGCAGTTTCCTCTCCGCAGATATAAGCTCCAGCACCAGGCTGAACGTATAATTCTAAATCATAACCTGTTCCTAATATATTTTTACCTAAAAAACCAGCTTCTTTAGCTTCAGCAATTGCATTTTCTAAAATTCTGATTTGAGGCATCATTTCACCTCTAACATATATATAACTTGTATGTGCTCCCAACGCATAGCTGGAAGTAATCATTCCTTCAATTAAAGCATGAGGAATGTGGGTCATTAAGTAACGATCTTTAAAAGTTCCCGGCTCAGACTCATCGGCATTGCAAACTAGGTAACGAGCAACTCCTTCTGGCTTGGCCAAAAAACTCCACTTTAACCCGGTAGGGAAACCCGCACCACCACGACCACGTAAACCGGATTTTTTAACTTCTTCAACAACATCATCTGTCGACATTGTTTTCAAAGCCTTCTCCACTGAACGGTAGCCACCTTTCTCACGATAAACTTGAAAAGTGTTTATTCCTGGTACGTTAATGTGTTCTAATAATAATTTGCGACCCATTCTTTTTTTAGATGTGAGAAGTTAATATTGAGAATTGAGACCTTTTCGGTCCGCTCTTCTAAACCTTACTTCTTTTTGTCTTATTATTTATTTTATTTTTCTAATCTGATTTAAATCGCTTGCTAAGCTCTCAATACTCAAATCTCTATACTCAATACTACTTACTCTTCAGTTCCTCAATCAACTTATCCACCGATTCTGGCGTTAAATTTTCGTAAAAAGTATATTCTGGACCAATCTGTAAAACTGGTGCATAACCGCAAGCAGCTAAACATTCAACACCGCGATAGCTAAATAAACCGTCTGCGGTAGCTTCATTTTCTTTTACTCCTAACTTTTCACCAATGTAATCCATCAATTTTTCTGCACCAACCAAGCAACAAGGTCCGGTACGGCAAACTTCTAAAACATATTTGCCTTGTGGTTTTAAAAAGTACTGCGTGTAAAAAGTGGCAACTTCGAAAACCTCAATATCTTTGATATTTAAGATTTCGGCTACTTTTTCCATTACGTTTACGCTCAACCAACCAAAAACAGCTTGTACTTCATGCAAAATTGGCAACAAAGCTGATTTCTCTTTTCCTTCTGGGTAACGAGTGATTATTTCTTTACACTTATCTAATAACTCAGCAGAAAACTCTACTGCTTCTGTATCTTCTACTCTAAGCATCTAACTCTCCTGCTATTACGTTTAAACTAGACATATTAATAATGGCATCAGACAATAACATTCCGCCACTCATTGGCGCATACATCTGGTAGTTTATAAAACTTGGTCTACGGAAGTGTAAACGGTAAGGCGTTCTGCCTCCATCATTAACTAAATAAAAACCCAACTCTCCGTTTCCACCTTCAACAGCATGATAAACTTCTGTTTTTGGAGTATCCACTTCGCCCATCACAATTTTAAAGTGATAGATTAAAGCTTCCATATTGTTGTAAACTTGCTCTTTTGGAGGCAAATAAAACTCAGGAACATCCGCATGGAAAATTCCTTTTGGTTCGCCTTTTAGTTTTTCTAAAGCCTGCTCAATAATTCTTAAGCTCTGCCACATCTCTTCGTTTCTCACGATGAAACGGTCATAAACATCTCCAGTTGTTCCTACGGGAATCTCAAAATCAAAATCTTGGTAAGAAGAATAAGGTTCATTTACACGAACATCATAATCCACACCTGTTGCTCTTAAAATTGGTCCGCTCCAGCTGTAATTTAAAGCAACTTCTGGAGTTACCGCACCAACACCTGATGTACGTTCTATAAAAATTCTATTTCTGTTGAATAAAGCTTCAAATTCTCTTAATATCGGTGGAAACTTTTCTAAGAAAACATTCAACTTCGCAAAAGCGATATCGTTGAAATCTCTTTCAAAACCCCCAATTCTACCAATGTTCGTTGTTAAACGAGCACCGCATATTTCTTCAAAAATTTCGTAAATGTGCTCGCGTTCCTCCATTAAATAAAGAAAGCCAGAGAAAGCACCTGTATCAACACCTAAAATACCATTACAAATCAAATGATCGGTAATGCGACTCAATTCCATTACAATCACTCTTAAATAATCTACTCTTTTTGGAATTTCGATATCTAAAAGTTTTTCTACCGTCATGTGCCAGCCCATATTGTTAATAGGGGACGAGCAATAGTTCATCCTGTCGGTAAGCGTGGTAATTTGATAAAATGGACGGTGTTCAGCGATTTTTTCAAAAGCTCTGTGAATATACCCAATGGTAGAAACTCCGCTAACAATACGCTCGCCATCCATTTGCAAAACATTTTGGAAAACTCCGTGTGTTGCAGGGTGGGTTGGCCCCAAGTTTAACGTAGTAAACTCACTTTGTGGGTCGTTATCTACATAAACTGGTCTGTTAGGCGTTATTTCTGTTATAAAATTGCTCATTTATTTTACTTAACGTCCAAAGAAAAAATCTTTTTTATCTACTCTGTTCGGGTCTTCTAATGCAAACTCTTTTCTCATCGGAAACACCGTCATATCATCCACATTTAATATCCTTACTAAGTTTGGATGCCCTGTGAATTGAATTCCGAAAAAGTCAAAAGTTTCACGCTCCATCCAATTTGCACCTTCCCATAAGGTAGTTGCAGTAGGGATTTTTGGGTTTGAAACTGGGATAGAAACTTTGATACGCACCCTAACATTATTTGTTAAACTGTGCAAATGATAAACTACACAAAGTGCGTTGGTTTCATCTGGAAAATGAACCGCAGTAATATCTGTTAAATAGATGAATTTTAAATCATCATCGTTTTTTAAGAAAGCCAACATTTCGGCAATAACATCGGCAGTTGTTTCAAAAGTTAATAAACCAAAAGGCTCCGTTGGCGATGTATATTTATCTCCAAACTGAGCGGTAAGTTTATCTGTAATATCTTGATTAGCTATTTTTCCCATTTACTGGATTCCGTATTGTGCTAATAATGCTGTGTATTCTTCAGAGTTTCTTCTACGTAAAGACTCTACCCTTACTAAATCTTGTATTTTGGTAAACCCGTCTAAAATACCTTCTGGACGTGGTGGGCAACCCGGTACGTAAACGTCTACGGGAATAATTTCATCAATTCCCTGTAAAACAGAATAACTATCGAAAATACCGCCGCTACACGCACAAGCCCCAACAGCGATAACCCAACGAGGCTCTGCCATTTGGATATACACTTGTTTTAAAACCGGTGCCATTTTTTTAGCAATAGTTCCCATTACCATCAATAAATCTGCCTGACGAGGAGAAAACGAAGGACGTTCTGCTCCGAAACGGGAAATATCATAATGCGAGCCCATTGTTGCCATATATTCAATTCCGCAACAAGAGGTTGCAAAAGGAAGTGGCCATAAAGAGTTTGCTCTTGCCATCCCAATCACTTTTTCTAAAGAAGTAGCAAAAAAGCCTTCTCCTTGTATCCCTGCCGGCGCCTCAACTAATTTTATATCACTCATAATATATATTTCTTTCCTAAACAATCCAAAATGGACTTAGTTTTTGAAATAAGTCCCAAATTTATCAAGTTTATTATTCTAAAAAGCCGATTGCCTTTATTTAGAATTGTTCTACTTTAATCCCACTTAAGGGCGTCTTTTTTGATCACATATATGAAACCTAAAAGCAGCGTTCCCATAAAAATAAACATTTCAATGAGTCCGTTTAATCCCAACCACCTAAAGTTTACAGCCCATGGGTACATAAAAATTACTTCAATATCAAACAAAACAAAGATGATCGCTACCACAAAATACTTTACTGAGAAGGGTTGACGGGCATTACCAATTACTTCTATACCTGATTCAAAGGCTGTTAATTTAACATCAGTAGTTTTACGTTTTGGCCCAATCATGTGGGTTAAAACCATTGTTAAAGTAACAAAGCCCAAAGCAACTGCTAACTGAATAATGATGGGCAAAAAATTAATGGGAGTACTAACTGTTTCCATGTTTTTGATTGAATGCTACAAATATAGTGTAATCAGTACAATAAGTAAAATTTAGAGGGGAATTGTGTGAGAAATACAGAGAATGAATTTTAAAAAATAAAATGAATTTGAATATTTGAGATTTGTAAAATTCAGTTACATTTGGCGAAATTTTAAAAAAAATCCTATGAAAAAACTGCAAAAAATTGGCCTTCGAACTTCAAACTGCTTATTTCGGGAATTGGTATTCTCGCTTCAGTGTATGGCTGTAAAAAAGATCTAAACTTTACCGACAAAAACGTTTCAGGGTTGAGCACTTCTTACAAAATAAATGAAGCCGACGTTTTTGGAACTGTAAAACACAATGGCAGATGGTTAGGTATTAGATTATTAGTAAATCTTTAAATTCAATACGATGTCAAAAAATAAGGATATAATTTCTCTAGTCATTTTTAGCATTTTTTTCACTTTACTCTCAAATGCACAAGAGAATAACCCATTAACGAAACAGGAAAAAGGTTACTTCAATATTACAGAACTGGGCTACTATGCTGGGTTAAATGACAGAACAATCCAAACAGGGCCTAATGAATTTAGCAGGACCTATGCTACTGTGAATACAATTAGTCTTAGAAACATAAATGGTCTATTTATAACCAACCATCTATCACTCGGAGTGGGTTTAGGTCTGGACGGATTTCAAATAAAAAATGGAGCGTTCTATAATACGTTTCAACTGTTTGGGGATGTAAGGTACTATTTTAAAAATCAAGATAATACGTGGTATGCCTATGGAAACTTAGGTAAAGCAGTTAAAATTGACCCCGCCTTTCAGGAAGGTTTATCTGGAGGTGGAGGTATAGGAATAAAGTTTATGCCCTCATGGAAAACAGCAATTTTGGTAAGTGCTGGATATCAGGAACAAGAAATTAAAACTACGCCACGAGACCGGCAAAGAATACCAAGCTTCGCTTTTAAAGCAGGCTTATTGTTTTAACTCGCCGTTATTTTTTACTTTTAAAGAGTTTTGCGCAACATCCTTTTGCACAAAACTCTTTACTTAAGGGTTTTTAAACAATTGTTTAATGCAAACGGGTTTCATTTTTCTGATGTTAAACCTACCGGTGCAGAACTTGACTATCAACTCCATGATATACCATAAATTTAAATATCATATTTGTTTGTAAGTTTACACCGAAAAACACTTTGAGTATTATTAAATTCCCAAAAGATTATTTACCTACCCTGTGAAAAAAATTAAATTCACTTTATTTTTAATTTGTCTTTTTACCACCTCATGTTCACATTTTGAAGAGGTAGCCATAAACCCAAACTCGAAAGCAAAATTTGAGTTTGCGGTTTTTGGATTTATTGCCCCAGCGGATAGTGTTTTTATAACTATAAAATCGATAACCAATGTAGGCGAGGTCATTAAATCTAATGCAACTGCGCTAACGAAAATACAAAATGTTAGAATAATTGATTTGGAAACAAACCAATCAATTGATTTGGTTTCAAATAATAGCTTAGGTATTTACAGCGCATCGCAGCGCAATTTTCCAGTTTTAATTAACCATAATTATAAACTGATTATTAAAGTATTAGATGCTTTGGATATCATTGCTGAGACTATTACAATACCTTACCGGTAAACGTAAATGGCTCTTACTATCTTAAAGCTACGCAAAATGGCTTATTCACTATAGCTCATTTTGGTTACGCTGTTAAACTATTCAAAATTTTTGAAACAGGATTTAATTCGGGATTAGGAGTTGGTTATGCATTTCCGATTGGTAAAAAAACCAAGCTAAACATTAAAAGCGGATACAATTTTCAAATTGTAAATAATGGCAAACGTGACAATACAGGTTATTCGAATTTGAACCTTTCGAGTGTTCCTATAACAATTGGACTAACTTTCTAGCGTTGGAGTTTTTTAATATCCATTTTGCTTTTAACGTAAACGTTAGACAAGTCTCAATCTAACAACAAACAAAACTTAAATTTAAGGTCACTGAGGTTTAAAAGAAAGCAGCGAACTTTATTCAACAATTAATTCATGAAAAACACCTCAATATTAACATTTATATTAATAATTCTGTTTACGGGATGTTCAAAACAAAATGAGACTATAATTAAAGTAGAGGACGGTAGGTTTGACGGAAATTTAGGCAGACATGGCTATTATTTAATTAATGATAATTATAGAGATGTGATAAAAACTATTATTTTTAAAAATGGAAATTATAAGTTTGAATTCGAATATAGAACCAAAAGTAACAATGGATTTGAAAACTTTGAAATTTATCAACGGTTAGCGGTAAGCCTAAATAAGATCTACGAAAAAAACTCGTTTCAACTTTTTCAGCCGTATCAAAGCGAGCAACAAACCAATTATGATGAGATTGCTCTTTATACTTCAGAAACTTTTGGAAATAAAATTGATACACGGTTTTACACCACTGTAAAAAACAAGAATTCAATTAGTATAGTTATTGACAGTTTGGTTTATAAAGAACTAAAGGTGCCTTCATTAGTTGGCAAAATTAAGGGATATTTATATAATAAAGAAAATTCAATCGATAGCATTTTCGTAGATGCCACTTTTAGAACGCAAGCAAGGGATAAGTAAAAATTTTTTGATATTCTGTCAGCGTGGGGTTTTTCCCAGAAGATCCTGTGTTTTAAACAACTTAACTGGCAAACATAAATATTGGCTTCCAGTGTGAGTTGGACGCATCTAGAGATTATTATTCATCAAAATCATCATTATGCGAAACACCTGACTGAAATTTCAAAAATTTCTCAGCATCTGTTTGTTTTTCCCCTTTTTTATAAAAAACACAGCACCTATCGCTATAGCAACAAATAATAAAATGAAGATAATTGTATATTTATCCCAAAAAGAATTCGCTGTCAATTGTACAGGCGATTCGTCTCCGGAGAGTACAAATCCTGCCCAATAGAACGGATGTTGGAGATTTTTGTCTTTTGTGTTTTTAAGATAACTTAATTTAGCTTGTTGCAATGCGTTTGCTTTATCTTGGCCTTTTTGCAAATTTCTATAAAAAGCAATCATTATTTTTTGGGTTGACTGATCAGGAGCATTCCAAAGACTAGCTATGGTAGCGGGAATCCCTGCTGCAGTAAATGCGTGGTGCATCGAAACTAAACTTCCTCCATCTTTAAAACCACCTACTCCGGTTTTACAAGCACTTAGAACTGCCAAATCCGCATTAAAATTTAGCCCGTATAATTCTGAAATATACATTTCATAATCCTGTTCAGAATTTGAAAATATTAGGCTGCTTAGTTCCGGGTCCTCATCATTCAAACTGGAGTGCATGGCAAGATGCAAAACTGATATATCACTTTCTAAACTCTTGAATTTAGTCTTTGAAGCTAAATTTCCCATATACACTTCTCCAGGGACAAATTTTGCAATTTGGTTCACTTCTTCTTTCGCCCACAATAGAGAGTAAGGTTCACCGCGAACAGCAAGTTGGCTTTCTTGCTTATTACCTAGGTATTCCGGAGCAAAAAAAGCAACCTTTTTGCGCTTGTCGCTGGTGCTTGTTACGTCCTTGGTATTTAAAAAGTAAAAATTAGACGCATACGAAATGATATGGTTTTCTATTAAGTATGTGTTGTTTTTCACCAAAAGCTCAAAAGGCAAATAATGCAGAATGTCGTCGGGAATAATAACCGTTGGAGCTCTTGTATTGAAATCGTCTGTAAAGAGTTTTTTATAGAGGGCTTCTCCTTGTTTTTTTAGCGTACTTATTGGGGTTTCTAAGTTGTTTATATGAATAAGATAATTTTCTATCTCCAGTTTTAATACAGGATAATTGGCTATTTTTTGATAGGTTAATTTTCCATTATAAAGCCTTGCTTTGAACAAGTCATTACCGCTAACTTTAAATTTTATAATGTTTTTGCCAGTGAGGGTGGAGATGTCAACTTTAGGAACAGCAAACAGCTTGCTCTGCTTATATTGAGCACTAAGTTGTTCGTTGACTTTTTTAAGCTCCAATTCCTTTTCAAAAAGCTGTTGTTTGTAATTTTCGTCTTTGGACTTTTGATATTCTTTTTTTAAGAAGGTGATGTAAGAACGTACATATTGTTCTTTTTCTACAAGTTTATAAAGTTGTGTGTTTCCTGCTATTTCTCTTTTTAATAAAAAATTATTGATTAATTCTTGTGACGTAAGGGTCTCTATAAAAGAGAGCAGTTTATTGTTTTCTTCAGTAGAAAAGCCACGCACCACAGCGGCATTCATAAGGCCCGAAATTATTTTATCGAAGGTGCTCTTTAGCTCTTTATTTAATGGTGTGCTGCCAATATTACTGTTCATTTGCACCAAGGCCATCCAATAGAGTTTTTCTTCTTCCGTAGAATGTCTTCTATAATGCGCTCGAAAGGATTCAGCTAAATGTGTTATGATTTTTGCATCTGAAATGATATGACCATGAGCAAAATTTTTTGAGTTACTCTCGGAAAAATCAAAACCCTGGTTCTTATTATTAAAAAGCACCAATAGTTTACTGATAACCCCGTTTGCTTCTTTAGTTTTGCCCAGAGTAAGCAAGCATTTGGCTTTTAGTTCTAGAAGCAACTTATCTGTGTGGTTTCCAGATGTTTTTTCTGCATGAGAGATCAACGCCATTGTTTTTTGATAATCTTTTCTTGCATAGGCAAGTGCAATCTTGTTAATTTTAGTTGCTTGATTATACGACTCCAAAGAATAAGTAGCTTTGCTGGAATCGAGGTGAACGGCTAAGGCTTTATCATTGTATTTTTTGGCAGTATATAAATTGGGGTTTACATCTAAATAGTAAGTCGTTATCGCATTTAATATCCCTTTGTACGAACCTTTTTCTACCTCATCTAGCTGGTTGTTTTGCACAATATACTCCGCTTTTTTAAAGTGGTTCAGCATTTGTTTTTCATCTCCACTCTCTGCCAGAATAACAACAATAGCCCGGTACAAAGCAAGTTCAAGTTTAAAGCCTAGCTGCGCTCTTAAATTATCCTTGTGCTTTTCATACAAAGTCATTGCTCTGTTTATATACCCTTTGGCTTGTCGGAAATTTCTATAATCCTTTTCAAAAAGCGCCAACCGTCTATACGAAAGAACAAGTAGTTCTATATCAGGATTATCCATTTTAGATAGGATTTTTTTAGACTCAAGAGTATATTGATATTCTTTTTGGGGGATGTCTAAAAATTGCACATTATGCACCAATGCTAAATTATAGTAGAGTTTCGCTTTTAGTTTATGATCCTTTATGTTTTGCTTATCAAATAATTCAATGCCTTTTTCAGTAATGTTAATGCCCTTTTCGTAACTTCGAGATATAATTTTAAGATATCCCGAGAACTGCATCATTTCTATTAAATTTACGATGTCTTTTTTGCTGTCTTTATCTAAATACTCGAGGGCTAATTCTATATATTTTTCAGCATCTTGCAATTTATGCATATAGTCGAAAGCATTTTCCGCCATTCTGCGGTAAACTTTGCTCATTCTTACTGCAGCTATATTTGCTTTTTTTAGAGAGTCAGCCGCATTTTGCATCAAAATATATGCCTTCGCATTAGAATCTTTGGTTTGAGTAAAATTATATTCGGCTTGGCTAAATAAATATAAGCCATTCAACATTTTCCGTATATGTTCCGGTGATTTTTTAGCCGACTCTAAAGATTTTTTTCGGTATTTTAAAGATTCTCCAAACCGTTTTTCCGAATCAAGAGAATCGGCAGTGGCCGTAAACCCTTCCCAAGAGGGTTGTGCTGACGCGGTAAGAGAAAAAACTAATACAAAATAAAACAGAAGTGCTTTATTCATAAAAATAGGTTAGGAGTTAGGCGACATGGAATGGTCAAACTTAGCTATAATCACTTTTATAAACAATTATAATCGCATTGCGCACAAAAGCAAGGCTGTTGGTCACTGCCATGTATTTGGTTACATAGTTTACCACGTAGATATATTATTCAATTTCCATTAATATTTGCTGCGCTTGTGTTGCCATTGGATTATCAGATTTTATTACTTTTTGAAGGTACACAGTTGCTTTTTCTATGTTTTGGACTTTTAAATATCCTAACGCAAGATACCAATCTGTCTGATATTGGTATCTTTTGGGGATTTTCCAACTCGAGCTTTCTAAGGCTTCGAGAGCTTTTTCTACCTTGTGATCTGACATTAAACTTATTGCATAATAAAAGTTAGCATAAGCTATTTCATCATCGAGATATAATTTCTTAAAAGCTGCTGCCGCCTTTTTATAATCTTGATTGTCATAATACCTAAAAGCTTCTTCTACATCGTTTTCTGAAGTGTTAAAATCTCTTATGCTAGGAACCACAATGTTAGGATATGGCTCAAAATTAGCAGCATATATTCTTCCATAATCAGGAGACCTGTTAAAAAACCACAACAAGCTTAGCCCTACAACGAACACGGCAGCAATTTTCCAAAGTTGACTGAAGATTTTTTTCTTTTTAATTTCTCTTTTCTCGAACTGTTGCAAACGCAATTTCAACACTTCCCTTTTTATAGCTTGCTGGATTTCTAACTGAAGAATTATTTCCTCTTTAAAATCTGGATCTTCCTCCATCAGCTGCCTAATTTTTTTCAACTCTCCTGCAGTGGCTCTTTTTTGAATATACTTTTCTATTAAATCTGATTGGCTCATTTCAATTTTAATAAAATTTCTTTGATCTGTTTTATACAGCGTGATTTCTGACTTTTTACTACATCTTTAGAGCGATAACCTAAACAGTGCTTTATCTCTTCTATTGTTCGGTTTTCATAATAAAACAATTTTAAAATTTCTCGGCACTTGTCACCTAGCTGTTTATAAGCATTCTGTACCTTCTCGATATTTTCCTCACGAAGCAAAAATTCTTCATTGCCTTCGTCTTTTAAAAGGAATTCACAATCCGTAAGCTCCTCTGTAATTGGTTTAACTTTTAAGCAGTTATATATTTTGTACTTGCCAATGGCAAACAAATATGTTTTTAAAGAACTTGTTAAAGAAGTTAGCTTCCCTGACGAAATATTTTCATATAAAACTACAATGCTGTCTTGATAAATATCAACGGCATCTTCCTCATTTACAGAAAAACGCAAAGCATAGGCCAGAAACTCCGTTTTATACTCGGTATATATTCTTTCTACGACTTTTTGATCTCCAGACTTTATTTGTTGGATTACGCTACTCTCTTTATTCATTAATAGGCACAAACTACGGAAGTAAACATTTAAATAAAAAAAATGCAAAAACAATGTTTACTATTTCTCTTTATCGCTATAAACTATAAACCGATAAAAACACATTGCAATGAAGGTATGATTTTTTTGTACTAAAAAAATTATACGCGACTTAAACGAATAATCAACATACAATACAAACTCAACTAAATTTACTATGAAAAAAAAGAACATTATTGAAAAACTAATCTGCGCTCTTGCGCTTACCTCAATTTGCAGTTTTGGCTATGCACAAAAAGGACTCCACAAAGTTGTTGGGGTTGCTGCCGAAGTTGCTTTGCCCCTGGGTGATTTTGGAAATGCTTACGGGGTAGGGCTTGGTGCAACTGGAAAAGCCTTTTATGGCGTTACCGAAAAGGGGGCTATCACAGGTACATTAGGCTACTTACGTTTCGGAATGAAAGAAGATAGTAACACAATGAGTGGTAGTATGGGTATGATTCCGATTATGTTTGGCTATCGCCATGATTTTGGCGGATTATATGCAGAACCTCAAATAGGTATCATGATGTTAAAATCCAAAGTTAAATTCGATGATATGGGCTTGGGTTTAGCAGGCATGTCTGGGACACATTCTACGTCTAAGGTTAGTTTAGGACTGGGCGGAGGCTACGTTTTTGGCGATTGGGATTTGGCCGCTCGCTTCCAGCTCGTAGATAATCTCAATTTTATTGGCGTCCGTATCGGTTATAATTTCTCATTCTAAAACTCAACAATTATGAAAACTACAAAAAACAACTACAAACTAATCTGCCTGTACCTAATGGTATTCGCTTTTGTCGGCCTTTCGGCTTGTTCCAAAGATAGTGGCACCGCTAAGGCCAAGAAATCTGGTATAAGCATGAAAGTTAATGGAGAGCCTTGGAGCTCTGCAATGACCACCCTATTTACAGAAGAACACGAAAACGATGAAAACCAGAAATATTATTTGGTTTCGATGATGGGAACTCGGATAATTGAAAAAAACAGCACTACCGAGGATGATGGTGCAGAGAGTATAACACTCTACATTGCTATACCGGCTTCCAAGTTTCAAAACCCAAAAGGAGTGTATCCAATAGTTTGGCAACCAGAAGCAGCAATAAACGAAGCCACCGCAGTCTTTGGCACAAGCACCGATATTAGGGATGCCACTACATATGCTCCAGCTACTTCTGGGCAATCAGGAACGATTGAAATAAGCGGGTTTGAAATTGGGCAGCAGCAGGTAATGGGACACCCCACGGGTACGGAAGGTTATGTCAAACTATCGGGGGTTTTCAAGATGGACTTAAGTCCCCTTGAAAGAACTGGTAATGGGGGCTCACTAAAAATCACAGATGGCCAATTCAACCTTGCGGGAGGGATGCAGGTTGGATTGTAAAGAGTTGTGACCATGTTTTTCATCCGTATAAATTACTTTAATGGGTGAAGAGGCTATCATGATTTTTCTTTTCACTGTGTGAATCTTTGAAAATCATGATAGCTTCATATAGTAGTTGTGCATTAGCGTTAGTTGATAATAGCTCCTGCCTTTTGACAGCTCATAACAATACGGGCCATAAGAATCAAATATTATTTACTATTAAAAAACACTAAAATGAAAGTACTTAATTTTATAATTGCCTTCTTTTTCCTCATAAGCATTAGCTCTTGTAGTAAAGAAGGAGCAGAAGGGCCTTTAGGCCCCAAAGGTGCGCAAGGAGCCCAAGGAATTCCGGGAACAGACGGAAATATGCTACGCTATGATAATGGCCCTCCGGCAATAACAGATGGTGGGATAAACGATTTTTACATTGACAAATTAACCGCTAACTTATATGGTCCTAAAACGGCTACTGGTTGGGGTAACCCCTTCCCATTAAAGGGAGAGACGGGTGATACGGGATCAAAAGGCCAAGATGGAAGTCAGTTTTTGAGTGATACTGGCGTTCCAACTACACAGGGAAAAGTCGGTGACTTTTATTTTCAACCCAGTACTACCACACTATATGGCCCTAAGACTTCTGCAGGTTGGGGTACAGGGATAAGGTTAAAAGGACCACAGGGAGATAAAGGTGAAGATGGAAGAACGATATTGAGTGGCACTTCAAATCCTACAGGAGCAGTAGGTGATATAGGTGATTTCTATATCAACACAAGTAGCTACGTTATATTCGGACCAAAGACAGCCGTTAGTTGGGGAAGCGGAAAGAGCATCCTTGGTGCGAAAGGAGACAAAGGCGAAGCGAAGTACGTTATCTTGAATGGTATAACTGATCCAACAAATGCTATTGGTAATTTTGGGGATTTCTATATCAATAGAGCTACGAAAACACTTTGGTTCCGATACGTACAGTTCTTAAACACTCCGGCATGGGGCCACATTGCAGACCTTTCAAATACTATCCAGTTCAGCAAGAAGATCGATATCCCAGGATCACTAGATCCTATACGCGACTTTCAAATTGATTTTAATTTACCATGGGACATCTTAGAGAAAAGCATGATAAACGTTTATGTGAAAAACGTTTCTTGGTACCCTCTTCCTGGAAAAATAGGGAACAATAGATTCACGGTAGCTTTCAGTAAAATAAACAATGGTGGTCAAACAAGACTTACACTTTTGAGAGAATCAGGCTCGACTTATTTTAGAAATGTTGATCTCCGTATCGTGGTAACTGAGGCAGAAGAGTTCCGCGTAATGTCGAATTCAATTGACATCAAGAACTATAACGATGTACAGCAATACTTCAAGTTACAAAACTAAATAAAGAGCTAAAAAAGTCTTACGGTTTTTACAAACGTCCTAGTAGATTCAAGTTCCTCAATTAGATATTTTAATAAGACAAACAAAGCACAGCCATAAACAACATCATCATGAAAACAAGAAACAACGTCATACAGAAACTCACCGGTTTACTACTATGTAGTGTGTTTTTGATTTTCTCCTGTAGCAAAAACGGTCCCGGAAAAGATGGCCCCGCAGAAGAAAAAACACAACTGATACTCAAAGCCTCTTTGACAGAGATAAATGTAGGCGAAGAAGTAAGCTTTGAAATCACTGCTGGAGAAAAAGCAATGGATGCCGACATCTACATCAATGATAAAAAGATAGAAGGAAATAAATATATTTTTGAGCAAAAGGGCAACTACAAAGCCATTGCCAAAAAAGAAGGTTATTTGGAAAGTACCTTTATAGAATTAACCGTAAGTGAAGCAGAATATGAAGTGAATATTTATGTAGTAGGTTATGAAAGAGGCAGTAGCGGAGATGTGGCAAAATACTGGAAAAATGGAGTTGCGCAGGAACTGACAGGAAGAGATGCTCGAGCTCTTTCCATTTTCATAGATAAAAATGACGTATACGCTGGCGGATATACAACTAATAATAGCGGTAGACTTCAGGCTACCATCTGGAAAAATAACAAAGAGGAAATCTGGTTTGAAGGACGAACAGACTATCGTCCAATAATAACTTCTGTCTACGTTTATAATGGAGATTTATATGCCGCCGGCACAATAGTGAAAGGTTATCTGCAAAGTGTTGCCGCTTACTGGAAAAATGGCATCTTACAAGAAATTGGTGAAAAAGAAAAGCAGTTTAAAGGAGAATCCATTTCTGTAGATGAAAACGGCGTTCATTTAGTTGGTAGCTGTGATGAGGGTCGTGTTTCTGCATTTTACTGGACCAATAATCAAATTTATGTTGTAAATGACAGTTATCAAGGATACTCAGTATTTACTACAAACGGCGATGTCTATATGACTGGAAGAAGTGATCCGCCTGCTTACTCACCGCAGTACTGGAAAAATGGAACCGCACATGTATTACCAGGGAAAGATCTCGCCGAAACGATTATTGCGACTAGTATTTTTGTTGACAAAAACGATGTTCATGTGGGAGGCTGGAAAATGAATTCTACACATAAGGAGGTGGCCGTATATTGGAAAAATAACGTATTGCAAGAATTAAGCGACGGTACTCAAAACGCAAAAATTAATAACGTTTTTGGGTTTGAAGACAACGTGTATTTAGTTGGTTATGAAAATAATGGGCTTAGAACTGTGGCTAAATACTGGAAAAATGGTGTACCAACAGAATTAACCAATGGACTGGCTAACGCTAATGCAACGGATATTGTGGTAGTAAAAGAAAGAAAATAAATTCAAAGTTATGAAAACAAAAAGAAATAGCATAAACAGGTACATAAGCATTTTAATTTGTACTGTGTTTGTGTTTTTATCATGTAGCAAAAATAAGCAGAGCGAAGAAAAGCCAAAATCAGTAGATATATATGTGGCAGGTTATACTGGTCCCATAAATGGACCATCTACAGCAAAATACTGGAAAAACGGAGTAGTTAGTGAACTAACTGATGGGAGTTCTCAACTCCAAACTGAATCAATTTATATTGATAACGGAGACGTTTATGTTGTAGGGTATGAAGTAAACCCGGTCCAATCTGCAGTGTATTGGAAAAATGGGATAAAATATAAATTGGCCAAATCTCATGAAAATTTAGGTTCACATGCAAAAGCTGTTCATGTATCAAATGGTGTAGTCCATATTACAGGAGTAGAAAACGGCAAGGGCGTGTACTGGAAAAATGGAAATTTAGAATCTTTACCCACAACTCAAGGTTTTACAAGATCCAGACCAGGGGCAA
Organism: Sphingobacteriales bacterium; assembly: GCA_038243635.1. Classification (GTDB taxonomy): domain Bacteria; phylum Bacteroidota; class Bacteroidia; order Sphingobacteriales; family Sphingobacteriaceae; genus Pseudopedobacter. Next base: position 70,861 of record JBBSQW010000017.1, on the reverse strand, counting down.
TTTTTGTCTCCGAAGATAACGACATATACATTGCAGGTACAGGAACTAATGACGCTAATATGAGCGTAGTAAAGTATTGGAAAAACAATACCCCATATGTTATTAGTAGCTCTGCCTTTATTGTGGATGTGTACGACATGTTTGTAACAGCTGAAGACGTATACATTGCGGGTTATGAAAAAAGCACTAGCAGTTCACGAGATATTGCTAAATATTGGAAAAACGACATAGGATACCCGCTTACCGATGGAAGCAAATCAGCCGATGCAAAAGCATTATTTGTAGAACAGAACAAGGTACATGTAGTAGGAAGCGAAGACGGTGTTTTAGCCTATTGGATAAACGGTGTAAAACAAGCAATGAATGTCCCTTCTAATGAAAATAGTTTTGGCGAATCAATTACTATTATTAACGGTGATGTATATATAGCAGGTACCCTAAAAAATGCTGGCGGATATTGGAAAAACGGAATTTGGAACGTTTTAGAAGATATTGATGGATCGTATTGTGACATTACTTCACTCGCTGTTATAGAAAAATAGAATCGCCATAAAACAATACAAACTAATGCTACCCGCTATGTAGCCAAATCTACCGAAATATTGGAAAGGCGTATTACGCAATAAAAAATTATCTATAATTCTCTCGAGGTCTGAAATGACAGACTTAGAAAAAAAGAGAGGAACTTTCTTAACCTTTAAAAACAAAAAAAAATAATGAAAAACCTATTTTACAGCACCCTAATTTTGGCATTCTTTGCTTCTTGTGCAAACAAAGAGCCAAAGCTCGAAAAAGAGAATGCAATTGCCACCTGCTTCAAAGCGATGGATTACAAATACGAAACCTTGCTGACCAAGGCTGATATCGCAAAGCACATCGCCATCGACGAGGAATCCTATAAAATGGAAATCAGCTCTACAAAAGGTGAATATGGCTCTTGTACCTACGAGTGGAAAAGTAACCGCCCCGATTTGGAAATGGAGCTTTTGGGACAGATTATAAAGTACGCTGATGTTAATAGAGTAGAGCTCAACATGTTGACATTTTATTCAAAGAGCGAGCTTGAGCTTTATAGCCAGTCATCGGCCCTTAGCTTATTTGATCAGACTTACAAAAAATTAAGCCAAGAAGAATACAACCAGTTATTGACTAATCTGGAAAAAGAATACGCAAACAATCCCGCTGGTTTGGCAACGGCAAAAGGATTTTTAGATCAACGTATGCAGTTTGCCTACCGAGTACAGGAAAATCTGGGCGATAGAGCCTACTGGAAGTGGCATGAAGAACACGGGATAGAATTAGTTGTACTAACGGGTATGGTTCATTTTACCATCGAAGCCAAAGTTGCCGCTACAGAAGGTCCTGCTTTAGACGCAGCCGTAAAATTTGCACAAGAGGTATTAGCAAAATGTAACTGATAAAATTATGAAAAAGCTATTAACAACAACAGGTTTCATGGCGATTTGCCTATTTTTTAGCACTGAAAATGCCGAAGGTCAGCTATTGAAAGGTTTTGGCAAACAGCTCGAAAAGAAAATTGAGGAGCGGATTGAGCGTAAGACTGATCGGCAGGTGGATAAGGTACTAGATAAAGCGGATAAAAAAACTGATGAGCCAATTGACAATGCTTTGAATAAGCCAAAAAACAAAACGAGCAATCAAAAGAAAGAAACCACGTCGTCAAAAAAGCAACCAAGCTTTGACGAGGTTGCTGAAAGACCTGGAGAAGCTTTGGTTTTGATGGGGAATGATTGCTCAGGTTTAAGCTGGTTCAAAAAAGGTGCGGTGTTAGAGTATGAGGCATTTGATGGAAAAGGAAAGTTGGAAGGAAGCAACAAAATGGAAGTGATTGAAGTGTCAACCAAAGGGTCTGCTACTATCGCTAAAGTAAATGCATCTGTAACAACTCCAAGTCTTGGAAACCTTGACTACGCAACGAATTACATATGCGATGGCGGCATGATATATATGGACATAGCCGATATGATGAAGGCGATGATGGAGAATAACCCTGAACTGAAAAATAAAAATATTAAAACTATAAAGGATGTGAAGATAGATTTTGATAATGGCTTTGCCTCTTTCCCTAAAAAAATGCACCCAGGGATGAAGCTAGACGATTTGAGTTTTTCTTTCAAAACCGAAGCAGGAGGTGGCGAAATGGCGTTTCAAACAGTAGTAACCAATCGACAGGTTGTTGCAAGAGAAACAATAATTACCAGCGCCGGCAAATTTGATTGTCTTAAAATAAGATCAGTTTCAAATACTGCCATGAATGTGATGGGCTTCAAGCAAACTCTACCTCCGACGGTTGAATATCTCTGGATAACACCTTCTATTGGGATGATCAAGCAGGAGACGCACAGCAAGGGAGCTTTGACAAACTCCATGCGCTTAAAAGCATACAAAATGTAGAAAAATTCAAGGTAGAAATATTTTGAATTGGCGAGCGGGTAAAGGGGCGATAAAAGATTTCCTGAAGCGGAATGAAAAAAGATTCGACAGCCTTAAGTTTCTGGTTCTTTTGTTTCAAGACAAAAGAACTTTAAAACGATCGAATCAATTTTAACGAAAATGCTTTCTCTGGCATAACTGTATTACTTAATCATCCGCTCATTCGCAAGCGCCCATTTTAATAAAGCATTATTTTCTTCTTTAAGGTTAAGCTTGCGAAGCTAGCCGTACAAAAGCTCAATGGTACAAGTTGGGAAGTTGTGGCTACAGATGTTTCTACAAATGACCCGGCAGAGCCCCGGTAATCAATTTCAATGGTTCTGTACCCTACGTGTTTTACAAAGAGAACGATACACCCACAGTGCAGAAATTGAATGCTACCGCGTCAGGCTGGGAAATTGTTGGAGATTTGAGTTCGTCAAATAGTGGCGGGGGCGGTGATGAAGGTTTTGGCGATGAATCGCCTATGGTTATTGCATTTAATGGTACAGTTCCATACGTTACCTATCTTGAGGGAGATTATAAGAAAAAAATGCAGGTAAAGCAATTTGATGGCACAAGCTGGAAAACCATAGGCGATTCTGGATTTTCAGCAGGCGGTACCAACGGAATAAGTATCGCTTCAGATGGCACTTATCCTTATGTTGCTTACCGCGATGGGACGGAATCCGGAAAAATAACAGTGCAGAAACGTAATGGAGCCGCTTGGGAAGCAGTGGGTGCCACAGGTTTTTCTGCTGGAGACGGTTATGGACCAGCAAATATTATTTTTAACGGAATTACTCCTTATGTCGCCTACTCCGACAATTCTAAGGGTGGCAAGCTTATCGTACAGCGTTATAATAGCATAAACCAAACATGGGAGACAGTAGGCACTAATCCAATTTCTTCTGGAGTGGCGTCTGGTAAAATCGCATTTGATGGCAATATACCTTACGTAGTTTATATCGATGAAGGGAGTCAAGGGAGGGCAAATGTTAAAAAATTTAACACCAGTACAAACGATTGGGAACTTGTTGGAGATGCCAACTTTTCTGGTAAGTATTCAAACTATCCCGATATTACATTTAACGAAAACGTACCCTACATAGTTCTTGCTGATAATGCAATCTATCAAAAGATTATCGTAAAAAAACTCAATGGAAACATTTGGGAAACTGTTGATAATACTGATTTTTCAGGAAAATATTCTACTAATTCTAACATAGCGTTTAATAATGGCAATGTTTACATTGCGTATAGCAATGGCGGAACCTCTAAAGCTACTGTTAGAAAATACAACACCGTTAATGAAAAATGGGATTTAGTTAGCGCTGTTTTACCTGATAGTGGTTCAGATTATCTAAAGCTAATTTTTGTCAACAATGTTCCTTACCTAAGTTATCTCGATGGCAGCAGCGTATTAACGGTCAAAAAATTAAATGGGAACGTTTGGGAAACCGTAGGTAATGCGAGTATCTCTGCTAGCGCTACTGGCTCTGCCGGCATCACTAGTACCGGAAAAGAATTAGTGGTAGCTTATGCTGCAGAAAATGAAGGCGCTTATGCAAAAAGCTTTCTTTTGCCTACGTTGCCGGTGGCGGCAAGCGCAACAGTTTATGTATCTGAAAATGGTGCGGGTTTAGAAGACGGAAGTTCTTGGACCAATGCAACCAGTGATTTGCAAAAGGCTATACAGCAAAGCACCGAAAACGTTTATGTAGCTGCAGGAACTTATAAACCAATTTACCCAGCTAATACTGACTTTTCTGGAGCTTACACACCAGATGAAGGCAACCAGGACAATGCTTTTGTACTTAGAAACGATATTAAAATATTCGGTGGTTTTAATGCAAATGCTCCAGAAGCAAATACTAGCCTACGCGATACCAGTGCAACATCTTTAAACAAAAGTATACTGAGTGGAGATTTTAATGGGGATGACATAAACTTGGAAGATATAATACTCGGAGATGGTTCATCAATGAGTGGTTTCTCTGAAAACACTTTCCATGTATTATCATCAGTGGGCTCCGTGGGAAATGCGCAACTTAACGGCTTTACCATTACCAGTGGCTACGCAGTTGACACCGACAACAACGCTTCTATTACCGTAAACGGAGAGGATATCCCAAAAGGTTTCGGAGGCGGGTTAATTTGCTTTCCAAGTAGTCCTGTGCTAAATAATCTAATATTTACCAAAAATATTGGTTTTATAGGTGGTGGAATAATGAATTATCAGGGGGAGCCGGTTTTGAAAAATGTTAGGCTTAATGGAAACACCTCCGCAGGAGGTGGCGGAATGGCAAATATTTCCGGAAACGCCATTCTTACCAACGTAACAATGATAGGTAATATTGGCCAGGGAGGAGCCGGTCTATACAATGCAGGGAGCAACCCAGTATTAACCAATACCACCATAACTGATAACTCAGATGGAAATGGCAATATAAGTGGCATATATAACGCGAGCTTAAGCAATCCAATTATTCGGAACAGCATCATAAATGGTATTTTTAATGATGAATCAACCTCAACAATTAGTTATAGCATTATTACAGAAAGCGGCGGAAGCGGAATCAACTGGGTTGCAGAAACTGGCATAGATGGTGGCAATAATTTAGACGTTAATCCAATGTTTACACAACCGTCTACTACAACCAATGCTCCGTTTGCAGATGGTGATTATACGCTTCAAAGCAATAGCGCCGCAATAAACGCTGGTAGCGATTTGTTTTATGTTGAAGGTCAAACCCCGGATTTAAATGGCATCAGCACTGACTTAGCCGGGAAACCACGTTTCAATGGCGCTGTAGATATGGGCGCTTATGAATACGAAGGTACATTGCCTGTTAACTTAACAAGTTTTACTGCGAAAGCAGAAACAGCCGGCACAAAATTAACTTGGCAAACTGCCAGCGAGCAAAACAATAAATCTTTTACGGTTAGCCGTAGTATAGATGGTGGTAATTTTACAACAGTTGGGAATGTAGCTAGCAAAGGAAACAGCAGTAGCTATACTTTCTTAGATCAGTCGCCAAGTGTAGGAACAAATTACTACCGTTTACAACAAATAGATATCGATGGAAAAATTACTGATTTAGGTGTACGTTCTGTTGTATTCCAACTTGCTAACATAGAAGTATCTGTTTATCCGAATCCTACTGCAGATTTAGTCAGCGTAAAGTTTGCTACAAGCGCATTTAACCATGCTAGTTTGGTAGACTTAAGCGGAAAAGTGCTGGAGCAACAGGTTTTAACTGCAGAGCAAAACGAAACTCAGTTCGATTTAAGCAATTATAAATCTGGCTCCTACATCATCAGATTAACTGGTCAAAAAGAAAGCAGTTCACATAAAGTGATCAAGCTTTAAAAAGGATCCATAATTTCATGAATGCCCCGGAAGCGATAAACTTTCGGGACATTTTTTTTTGATTGTGAATGGTAAATTTATTCTATTTCTAAGATCTCTCGTTACTTCGAGACAATACCGAGGATGACCAACCGCCTTTCAGCCTGTCATTTCGAACGATAGTGAGAAATCTCTAACCGATGAAAAACAGAATCTTTTTTTTAATGTATTGTCTTTGAAAAAGCAGTGGACAAAAATGGGGAAAGTGCTAACAAACTTACAGATTTCTCCTATCGTCGAAATGACGGGGAAAAGCTGGGGGCATTGCGTGAAGGAATTAAATTTCACCATTAAACAAAGAAAGGCGCCCTTTCAGACACCTTCTTTCCTATTCTCAAATTTGAGAATTATTTTTTTAAACCGATTTCTCTTAAACGCTCGTCCAGATAGTCACCAGCGGTAATGTCGCTGTAAGCTTTTGGGTGTTCCGTATCTACGCAAGAAGCCAAACAACTTAAATCCATATTCGATCTTGGATGCAAAAAGAACGGAACAGAATATCTTGAAGTTTTCATCAGCTCTCTTGGCGGATTTACTACTCGGTGTGTAGTAGAACGTAGTTTATTGTTGGTTAAACGTTGTAACATATCACCTACGTTGACCACAATATCTTCGCCTTGTGCTTTGATTGCAAACCACCCGCCCTCGCGAGTTAGCACCTCTAAGCCGTCTGCGCTTGCACCAATTAATAAAGTAATTAGGTTAATATCTTCATGCGCTCCTGCTCTTACAGCATCTGCTGGTAAAGCATCTGGGTTTTCTATCGGGAAATAATGAATGCCTCGTAAAATTGAGTTTCCATTATGTACTTTATCTTCAAAATAGTTTTCTGGCAGCCCTAAATAAACTGAAATTGCATTTAAAATATGCTTACCGGCTCGTTCTAAACTTTGATAAGTTTCTTTCGTGGTTGAGTTAAATTCTGGAAATTCACTCACCTCAATATTATCAGGATATTCTTCTTTTAATGCATCACCATCTTCCACATATTGCCCTATTTGCCAAAACTCTTTTAGGTCTGGAGTTTTTGAATCTTTAGCTTTCTCGCGTCCTTTAGAAGTATATCCTCTTTGACCAGCGAGCTCAACCTTTTCGTATTTAAGCTTGCTTTCTTCTGGCAAAGAGAATACGTTTTTTACTTGCTGATAAAGCTTTTCGATCAAATCTTTGCTCAAGCCATGATTGGTAATCGTTACAAATCCGGTATCATTAAAAGACTTACCTATATCATCAGAAAATTGTTTCTTTTGAGCAGGCGTACCTTTTAAATAGTCGTTCAAGTCTAAGCGAGGAATGTTTACGTGATTAGCCATATTTATTCTCCTTTTAAGATTGATATAAATGTAGCTTAAAAATGTGGATAAAGTCAAATAAAAATTGACAGTAAGCCAGTAGAAAGCTAACTTATAGCTAATTACGTTTTTAACAATTTTCAGTTCTGTATTAACTTGTTTGTTGTGTTATTTTCCGAACCCTCTGCACTTGTTCTCAGAAATACAATATATTATTGCTAAATTAGATTTAGAACGAAGCGTAGTAAATAAACACAACATAAATGTCAACTATAAGCCCACAAAATATTACAGATACTGCCGAAAAAAACTTGTAGTTATGTCCTTAGAAGAATACGAGGCAATGGTTGAGGAACTGGAAGAACTGCAGGACATTAAGCTTTATGACGAATCAAAAAAAGAAGATAGAGGAGAGCGGATTCTTTTTGAAGATTACCTAAGTCAACGGAAAACAAGAGGTATCTGATTATACGGTATTTTTATCTAAAAAAGCGGTTAAAGCATTAGATAAACTTTCTGACAAGGTTGCCGAACCGATTCTTGAAGCCATCGGAAATTTGAACCCAACACACCCCTTCGACTCCGCTCAGGGTGACACCCTCTTATGTTCGTGGCAAACTTCAAAGTCATTTCATGTTGATTTATATGAAATATATTAACCTCAACATGACGAAATCTTTAATTCAGTAATTTTTCCCAAAAACAAAAAAGGGACGTAAATTAATACATCCCTCATCTATAAATATTCTTTTAAACCTAGTTAAGATTTTATAAGCTCTGCATTAAAGAACTCGCGACTCATACGGGCAATGTTGGTTACCTTAATCTCTTTAGGGCATTGTGCCTCGCAAGCATATGTATTGGTGCAACCTCCAAATCCTTCTTCGTCCATTTGCAACACCATAGCTTCTGCTCTAGCATAACGTTCTGGCTGTCCTTGTGGTAATAAAGCGTATTGAGAAATTTTTGCCGAAACAAACAGCATCGCCGAAGCGTTTTTGCAAGCTGCTACGCAAGCGCCACAACCAATACATTCTGCGGAGTTGAAGGCTTCGTCAGCAATTACTTTAGAAATTGAAATTTCGTTAGCATCCGGAACACCGCCTGTACCAACAGAAACGTATCCGCCTGCTTGCTGAATTCTTTCAAATGAAGAACGATCTGTCACTAAATCTTTTACCACCGGGAAAGCAGAAGCCCTCCAAGGCTCAATTACAATGGTGTCTTTATCAGAGAAACTACGCATATGTAATTGACAAGTTGTAGTTGCTCTTTTTGGTCCGTGAGGTTCGCCATTGATTACCAAAGAGCACATTCCGCAAATACCTTCTCTACAATCGTGGTCAAAATGGATTGGATCCTCGGTCTTTTTAATCAAGTCTTCGTTCACCACGTCCAACATCTCCAAAAAAGACATATCCGGAGAGATATCATCTGCCTTATAAGTCACAAATTTTCCAGGTGTTGTACTGTTCTTTTGACGCCATACTTTCAACGTCAGATTCATGTGTCCACTCATATCTTTTTAGTATTGAGTAGTTAGTATTGTGTATTGAGTGCCTAGTGTCAAGACGATTGTCTTGTTACTTTCTACTTCCTACTTTCTACTTCCTACTATTTATAACTCCTTTGTGTTAATTTAACGTTTTCAAAAACTAGTTCTTCTTTATGAAGTGCTTCTGGCATGTTAATTCCTTTGAACTCCCAAGCTGCTACGTAAGCAAATTCATCATCTTTTCTTAAAGCTTCGCCTTCTGGTGTTTGAGACTCTTCTCTGAAGTGACCGCCACAAGATTCACTACGATTAAGCGCATCGTCTACCATCAATTCTCCTAATTCCAGAAAATCTGCTACTCTACCGGCTTTCTCCAAGGATTGATTCACTTCTTCGTTTTCACCAACTACAATCACATCTTTCCAAAACGAATTTCTAAGTTCGGCGATTAAGCCTTTTGCTTTCTTTAAACCTTCTGCGTTACGAGACATTCCACAATATTCCCACATGATATGGCCTAAATCACGGTGAAACTCATCAACGGTTCGGGTTCCTTTTAGGGATAAAAGCGTTTTGATTTTCTCTTCTACTTCTGCTTTTGCTTTTGCAAATTCTGGGCGACTAGCATCTATTGGTTCAGGACCAATTTTAGCTAAATAATCACCAACTGTGTATGGAACTACAAAATAACCATCTGCCAAGCCTTGCATTAATGCCGAAGCACCTAATCTGTTTGCACCGTGATCAGAGAAGTTTGCCTCTCCTAAACAATATAAACCTGGTAAGCTAGTCATCAGGTTATAATCTACCCAAAGTCCGCCCATGGTATAGTGTACCGCAGGGTAAATCCTCATTGGCACTTCGTATGGGTTTTCATCAGTAATTTGCTGATACATATCAAACAAGTTCCCGTATTTAGCGGCAACTGCTGGCTGACCTAATCTGCTAATTGAATCGGCAAAATCTAAATAAACTGCTAAACCAGATTTACCCACTCCACGCCCTTCATCACAAACCTGTTTCGCATTTCTTGAAGCCACATCACGCGGAACCAAGTTACCGAAAGATGGATACTTACGTTCTAGGTAGTAATCTCTATCAGCTTCTTGAATATCTTTAGCTTTTAGTTCGCCGTTTTGTAGTTTTTTTGATAACTCTAATGTTTTAGGCACCCAAACCCTACCATCATTACGTAATGATTCTGACATTAAAGTCAGCTTGGATTGATGATCCCCAGTTACAGGAATACAAGTTGGGTGAATTTGAGTGTAGCAAGGGTTTGCAAAATAAGCTCCTTTTTTATGCGCTCTCCATGCTGCGGTTACGTTACATCCCATTGCATTGGTAGAAAGGTAAAATACGTTTCCGTAACCGCCTGTACACAATAAAACTGCATGTGCACTATGTGTATCTATGTTTCCAGTAATTAAATTACGGGTAACAATACCTTGTGCTTTACCATCAACCACTACCAAATCCAACATCTCTGAGCGGTTATACATTTTCACTTTGCCCAGCTCAATTTGTCGGTTTAATGCGGAATAAGCACCCAGCAACAACTGCTGACCGGTTTGTCCTTTTGCATAGAAAGTTCTTGAAACCTGTGCCCCTCCAAAAGAACGATTATCTAACAAGCCACCATATTCACGAGCAAAAGGAACGCCTTGTGCAACGCATTGGTCAATAATATTTACAGAAACTTCTGCTAAACGGTAGGTATTTCCCTCTCTTGACCTATAATCACCACCTTTAATGGTATCGTAAAATAAACGATAAACTGAATCACCATCATTAGGATAGTTCTTTGCGGCGTTAATCCCGCCCTGAGCGGCAATAGAATGCGCCCTACGAGGACTGTCTTGAAAGCAAAATGATTTTACGTTATATCCCAATTCTGCTAGCGACGCTGCTGCAGAGGCACCGGCTAAACCGGTACCCACAACAATAACATCATATTTACGCTTATTTGCTGGATTTACCAGTTTTAGATCGAATTTGTGTTTGTTCCATTTTTCGGCTAATGGGCCTTCTGGAATTTTAGCATCTAACTTCATCTTATCTTAATTTTTTACTAGCCAAGCATTTAAAATGCTAGCTTATTTTTTATTACTTAAACAGAAAATATAAAGGCATTAAAGCGAAACCGATGGGAATTAGTAATCCAAAACCCCATACACCCAAAAATTTAACTATCGGGAAGTACTTGCGATGGTTCCAGCCCAGAGTTTGGAAAGCACTTTGGAAACCATGAATTAAGTGAAATGCTAAAGCTGCCATTGCTAGTATGTAAAACGCCACTAACCACCATTGCTGAAATGCTACAGCAACTTCTTTATACAAATCTTCTGTTTGTGTTATTTCGACTCCGTTTTCGACATACATGGCATACTGTTTAAACTCAGATGCATCTAAAACTCTGCTGGTAGTATTTCCAGTTTTTAAATCTGTTTGATATTCTATAAATGGCGTATAACCTTGGTGGTATTTGTACCAAAAATTACTCATGTGAACTACGAGAAACACAAAAATAATGGTTCCTAAAATACCCATATTGCGAGAGGACCATATGGTGCCGTCTTTAGGTTTTATGGCATAAGCAACTGGACGAGCAGCTTGATTTTGTCTGGTAATTATAATTGCCCACACCGCGTGTATTATAATTGAAGTATATAGAAGATACGACACCACCTTAATCGGGGTAAAATGGGTCATAAAATGTGCATAATGGTTAAATGCAAGTCCTTGATCGTTTTTAAATAATTGGAAATTTCCGATTAGGTGAATAATCAAAAATGAACACAAAAACAGACCGGTTAAACTCATAATCAGTTTCTTCCCGAGTGTTGAGGAAAAGGTTTTTGAAAAATTACTCATTATTTATTTTGGTATTTATTGGTTTTATGGTTACAAAAGTATCTATTATATGACATAATAATTGCAATAACTGTTATTAACCTGCATGTATTAGCTATTTAGAAACATTTTAAATAAAATACACTAAGCTACCAATCATTCACACCCATAGTTAACTTTATGCTGTTCGCTTATTGCTGCTCAAACCAGTTTAAACGAATTAACTTGGCTATAAGTCTTTAACAATGCCTGCCTAAAAATGTTTTTAATCAAGTGCCGTTTTATTTAATAAATACCAAATGACTAGCACTTTAACTATTATTTTACCATTATCAAAAAATTTAGGCACAAAAAAGCCTCAGTAGCGTAATTGGTACCGAGGCTTTTAAAAATTTATCTTCTGTTTATTTTGCTGGGAAAGTAACTCTAAAACGACTACCGTCTGGCACAAAACCTTGCAGCGCAATCATTTTAGTATCCTGCTTTAACGCCGCAATAACTTGATCGTTATTATTAACGCCCCTACCATTTATACTGGTAATAACCGTTCCCTTTGGCATATCGTACATGTCAAAAACTTTTCCTGCAGCCACACTTGTAACCACCACACCAGAATTTATACCATACTTTTTCTTTGCCTCAGCCGTTAGCGGAGAGAAAGTTGCACCTAAACTGTTTACTACTTCGGTGACTTCTTTGCTATTGCTAGCCAATTTATTTCCATCGTTACCTTTAAGAGTAACGTTGAAATCTTTCATTTTCCCATCTCTCAACACCCCTAAAGTAATTTTATCTCCTGGACGCATGGTGCCAACTCGTTCTTGCAAACGAGCTGATGAGCTTATCTCTTGTCCGTCCAACTTCTTAATGATATCCCCTTTTTTAATACCTGCTTTTTCAGCAGCACCACCTTCTAAGGTTGAATTTACGTACAAGCCGTCTATTTCAGTAAGCTTTAACTCTTTTGCGATATCTGCATTTAACTCCTGAAATGTTACTCCTATAAATCCTCGCTTAACTTCTCCAAACTTCAAGAAATCATCCATTACTTTTTTCGCCAAATTAACAGGAATCGCAAATCCATAACCTTCGTAAGTTCCAGACTGAGAAGCGATGGCAGAGTTTATTCCGATCAATTCTCCACGAGTGTTAACCAAAGCTCCACCGCTATTTCCTCTGTTAATTACTGCATCAGTTTGAATAAATGATTCAATAGATGAATTTATAGGTGGGTTATTAGGGTCGTAAGTGTTTCTATCAATCTCTGGCTCTAAGATACCGATTTGACGAGATTTTGCACTCACAATACCAGCTGTCACCGTTGATTCTAACGTTAAAGGAAAACCAACTGCTAATACCCACTCTCCAACTCTTACATCGTCTGAGTTTCCTAATTTTACGATTGGCAAATCCGTAGCGCTAATTTTTATCAAGGCTAAATCCGTGTTTTTATCTCTGCCAATCACTTTTGCTTCTAACACTCTCTTGTCCGACAAAATCACCTCAATTTTTTCAGCATCCTCAACAACATGATTATTTGTCATGATGTAACCATCGCCCGTTACAATTACACCAGATCCTTTCCCCATAGGTGCTGGTCTGTTTTGTTGAGGCGCAGATTGTCTTTTTCTACCGAAAAAATCTTCAAACATATCACCGAATGGGTCATCTGCACTCTGGCCTTTTGAGCGACTATAAGTTGTTCTTACATGAACAACACCCGGCGAAACCGCCGCCGCCGCCTGAGTAAAATCTATTGCCCCCGTTGATGCGGTTATTTCTGATGGGTTGTTTGCAAAATAAACTTTTTGTTTTTCGCTGAGACTTAAACCGCCTAGCGCATTCGGTTCTAATAACTTATAGGCACCAATTGCAACTGCGCCTCCAACAAATGCTGTTAATAAGGTAAAACCTATTCTCTTCATATTACCGTTCATTTTTTTTTTGTATTTGAAATTATAAAATATTGACTTTCAAAAATAATACCATTAAGACGCTATTTGCAACCTGTTGTTGCATCTTTTTCTGTTAAAAATTGTTAAACCTATTGCGTGTAACTTAATCTCTTAATATTTCTAATCATAGAAATGTAATCGACCTAACAAGAAATTGCTTAAACCATCTAATTTACTCATTTTTGCACCATGTCTGTACAACAATTACCGTTTTATAAATACCAAGGCGCTGGAAATGACTTTATTATGGTAGACAACCGTAATTTAGCTTATCAGCACAGTGCACCAGAGAAACTTGCTCAAATTTGCGACAGAAGATTTGGTGTTGGCGGAGACGGAGTTATGTTTCTAGAACCTGCCGAAGGTTTCGATTTTAAGATGGTTTATTACAATGCTGATGGAAACCCAAGCAGTATGTGTGGAAACGGAGGGAGATGCATTGTTGCCTTTGCAAAGTTTTTAGGCGTAATCGATACGGAAACTACTTTTATTGCCGTTGACGGGCCGCATTATGCCAAAATTTCGGACTCGGGTGATTGGGTGAGTTTACAGATGATTGACGTGACGCATATTGAGAAAGACGGAAACGACTTTGTTTTAAATACGGGTTCGCCACATTACGTAAAATTTGCAGAACGAGTAGCCGATAAAGACGTATTTGCGGAAGGAAAAGCAATTAGGTACAATGAAACCTACAAAGCAGAGGGCATAAACATTAATTTTGTTGAAGTAAAAGCAGATCATTTATTTGTACGTACGTATGAACGCGGTGTAGAAGATGAGACATATGCTTGTGGAACAGGTGTGACCGCGGTTGCATTAGCTAATTCCTATGCAAATGGACAAACCGGCACTATAGAAACTCCGATTAAGGTTTTAGGCGGCGAGTTAAATATTAGGTTTAATTACGATGGTAAAATTTTCACCGAAATATTTTTAGAAGGACCTGCTAAACAGGTTTTTAAAGGCAAATTGAGTTTTTAGTTTGTGAAGGATGTTGGCTACACATTACGACGTCATTGCGAGGCTTTTTTCAAACCGTGGCAATCTCAAACATACGAAGGATGAACCGTCTTTTTTAAAGTACAAGCAAAAAAAATGCGGCAAATCAAAATAACTCTAAGACTGCCATAGCGCATTTACGCACAGGACCAGCCCGCCTCGCAATGACTTAGAAGTTCGTTATTGCTCGTTTAACTCTCCTTTAAAGTTGAAAGTTCCAGAACCTTGCTTAATTTCGTAGTAAGAAAAATCTTCGTTAGACCAAAAACCAGGACCGGTAATTAAATTACCATCAGTGTTAATGGTCACCAATTTATTAGAATAAAAGCGCTTCAGGTTCTCGTCCCAAATTAACTCTTCAGACTTAAACGTTTTTCCTTCTGCGTTAGTTGCTACCACATTTTTCTTAAGCTCAACAATTTTTTGATTTTCTTTACGGATAGCATAATCAGACGTGACCGTACTGGTTTGCTTTAAATCTTTATCGAAGAAAATTACTTTAATGCCTTTCGGCATCTCGTAATAAGGGTTGCTAGTTTTATGATTGTATAAAATTGGCGTCGTTAGTTTAGCTTTTACGTGAGCAGAATCACTGTAAATAATTTCCGCACCTTTGGTAATTTCTACGTCTTCCTTCTGCTTTAACTCAATTTCCTTAACCTTGCTTAGGTCGTTTTCACAGGATGCAAAAATATTTATCAAAATAAAAGAACAGCAAAAAAGAAGGCTTCTTTTCATAGTATTAATCGTACTTATACTTCTGAAACCATTTATCATTAATGGTGAAACCTAAGTGAATGTTTGCAAAGTTCTCTTTTACTAAATTATTACTTAGCGTTCCTCTCGTACCTAACTCTGTTGCTAAGTTAATTTTGTAAAATGCGTTTCTACCAGAGATCAGTGGAAAACCAAAACCAAAGTTTATTGACTTCACATTGATATTCTGGGTTCCCAAAGTCACGTAAGACTTATCGTAGCTTACTCCAAGGCGATAATCAATTAATTTCAAATAATTTGTAACGGCATTAACATTTGGTGTAATTTGACCACCTACAGAAAAACCCCAACTATCATTTAAATCATCCGTTGAACCCGTTTTATCAAAATCAGACCATTGTGCCATTCTAAAATCAGCACCGATTAACCATTTATTTTGCCGTTCGATACTGAAACCGAAATTGTGATTAGCAGGTAAAGTTAAGTTTCCTTTAACACCGTCAGCAAATGCAACTGTATCTGCTCTAAAACTAGCATCAGAGGTACTGGTATAACGGGTTGAAAGTTGAGAAAATTTTGTATTCAATTGTGTTTTTACGCCTCCCGTATAACCCAATGTTAACCTTGTATTTTTACCTAATGCAGTAATGTACTGTGCACCAAAATCAAAATTTAAACCTCCAACAGAATTATCATTTTCCGTTTTTGAGTTAAGAAACCCAACATACTTGGAGAATTCTGTTGCTTTGATTTCTTTTAGATTTCCGAAAGTATAATTCATGTTAACACCAACACTTAAGTGTTTACCGAACGCAATCCCGTATCCTAAATACGCTCTGGTTAAGCCACCTTCGCCAGAGTAAACATGATCTACAGTAAAAGTATCAACTTGGCTGCTGTTTTTAAACTGGTAACCTAAGTTACTATAAGGTAACAAGCCAAAGCTTAACGCTGATTTTTTTGAAACTGGAACAGCAATTAACAAGTGGCTTAATGTTGCATTGAAGCTACTTTCAGATACACTTCCTTTTTTTAAACCTTGATTATAACCACTTATACCTATATCAAAAACCGTTAAACGCAGGTTTGAGTAAGATGCTGGATTAGAAATGTTAATGTTTTGATAAGCGCCAACGGTACTTATACCGTAACCTAAGTTTCCAATTGCCTTTTGTTGGGGCAAGTAGCTACCCTTTAAGTTTCCGACTCCGTATTTTGAGTATGGCGAGTTGATGGTAGATTGTGCCATTACAGTAGACGTTATTGCAAACAAAACTGCAAAGGAGAGGAAATATTTTTTATTTAAGATCATGCTGATAGTTAACAACCGTATTTAAACCTATTAAAACTAAATTAGGTTCATGTAAAATTAAGTTTGCAAATATGCTGTTTTTAAATTTTGAATCAAAAAACGAAGAATCACCACCTGATAGTATAATTTTTCCGTTTTTGTGTTTACTTAAAAAAGCTTTTATAAAACCTTCTGCCTCATAAACGCTTCCGTTTATTGCGCCGGAACTTATGGCTTCTTCGCTGCTGCTTCCAAAATCTCTGTCAAAACTTGTATCAAAGCTAAGCTGTGGCAGTTTTGAAGTAAAATGATGCATGGCATCAAAGCGCATTTTAATTCCGGGCGAGATACTTCCACCAAAATAATTTGCTTCTGCATCTACGCTATCGTAAGTAATGCAAGTGCCCGCATCTATTACCAAAACTGCTTGCGTTGGGTATAAGTGATGGGCAGCAATTACAAGTGCTAGCCTATCCAAGCCCAAGCTTTGGGGAGTTTGATATTTATTTTTTATAGGTGATTTAGTATGCGTATTGAATTTAACGTAATTGACTTGGCTTGCAATAACGTCATCCTCAAAACCAATTTCGTTTCTAACTGAGGATACGATGAAGTTATCTACTTTTTTGCTTTTGATTAATTGGCTAACAAAATCTGTGGTGATCGTTGAAGACGTTTGACTGTAAACGATTTCGTTGTGTTCAAAAACGGCAAGCTTTACAAAAGAGTTACCAATGTCAATAACTAGGTTAGGCATTTAATGTTCCTAAGGTAGATTCGAAAAACATTAAACCGCCTTGAGTTCCCAAAATTGAATCCGCAAGATTTTGCAACAAGTAACCACAATTTTGGCCACCGCTTAAACTTGGAAAAACAATACACCCAACTTTCATTTTATATCAATTAAATAGTCGAAAAATCAATACTGAAAACACAAAAATCGCTTATTCGATACAAAAATATCAAAATTTAACAGTTCAACCGGCACTTATCTGTTAAAAAAAGTTAAACGAAAGCGCTTAGAAAAATTGGAAGTAAATGATCACGGCAATGACGGCAATAAACAGGGTTTCAAAAACTAATTTTTTCTTTGCGTTAACAAAATAGTAAGAAAGCGAAAGTGCTACGGGAATAGCACAGAGCAAAAAATGGTTAATCCTAAATCCCGGTCTTAAATAAAAAGTAAGAATTGCCACAAAGAAAATAGAAATGGCTAACTGAAAGGATTTTCGTACCAAAACGTAACTCTTAAAAAAGTTTTGATTTAGATAGTACATGCTCAATAGAATACAGACTACTATTGGGAAAAGCACAATGTAATCTAACACCTCAATGTTAATGTAAATTGGCAATTTGCTCGACAATGGCTTCCATATTTCAATAAAACCCATCAGTTTACCATTCCAATAATAGTATACCCCAAGAATAAACATCAATGTTAAAAAGCCGACTAAAACACTCACCCATTCTCGCCACGAAAACGGCTTAAATAGCAAAAGCGCAATCCATAAAAGCATTAAAAAACCTACAAACGGAAAGTAGAATAACGTACCTAATGCTACCACTAACCCCAAATCAAACATTGCGGCTATGGAATTAATGTTTTTATACTCAACTAAAATTTTATTGAAAATAAATAACAAGAAAAAGTTGCAAAACAGGGGAGGCGTGAACGATAAAAAGGGAGTGAAAACACTACAAACTAAAATATAACTAGCTGCTGGCAAAAAAGTAGATTTACCTAAAATACCATGTTTGTTAATGATTTGGTTAAAATATACTGCTTGCAAATACATTACCGTAATAGCTATGGAGATGTTTGCTAAGGGCGATAAATAGGTGTCTAAATTGAAAGGGATCAGCAACCGCGAAAAAAACTCGATAAAGCCTGAATTTACTGCCTGGGGCATATCCAAAAACAAGCCTATGCGGAGCACTAACGTAAGTACGAAAAGTAAAAATAGATTGATAAAATTTAGATTTCTGAACTGTTGTACCATGCGTTATTTTACCGACGGGCAATAATAAGCATATTGGTTGAGGTATAAAGGATTTGATAAAATTTCCATGCGTATCATTTGTAATTATTTTTGCTTTCCCCAGATTTTACTTTCTTGCAAATTTACTCACCAAATCAGTTACAATCTTCTCGGTTTCATCCGGAAAGTTGATCTGAACTTTTTCCGTATCGTCCACCCACTTGCGCAACGCACTCATTAAGTTTTGATCAATTTTTTTGATAATTGGCAAACCCATTTGTTCAGCAGCAGCAGCATTGCAGGTTTGTTCAAACTGATCTTTCATCGGCATCATTACCACTTTTTTGCCGAGATAAAGTGCTTCTGCAGGGCCTTCAAAGCCGCCTCCGGTGAATAATCCTGCGCAGTTTTCTAAACTTTTATTGAAAGCCTCGTTATTGATTTGTTGAACTTTCACATTTTTGTATTGATAGGGTGTTTGCTGATGTTTGCTAAAAACCTGCCATTTAACATCTGGTAACTGGTGCAGGTATTTCACAATTACTTTATCATCAACCGCTGGCAAATAAACCGTATAATACCCATGATTTTGAGGATTTAAGTCTCTAATTTGCTTGCGGATAACTGGCGTATGGATAAAATTATCGTAGCTTTTAAAATGGAAACCAACCTGATGTGTAGTTGGTGCATAATATTTCAAAATAAGTTCAGCATATTTCTCCCTTTTTGCCGAACGCGGCGTTAATGGCGATAAAAAAGAAGCTTGATGACTTAAAGCAACACTTTCAATTTTCTTTATTTTGCAGGCCCAAGCTGTAATGGGTTCAAAATCATTAATAATTAAATCATAATCTCTAAACGGCACAGACTGCATGTCTTTCAAAAACTGTTTTAGATTCATTTCCTTAACAGTCTTCCAATAATCTATGCCACCGTTTTTTCCAAAAACATAGCTAAAACCATGGAAGTTATACTTCACAAATTCTGTTAAAGAAACATCAGCCTGTGAACCACTGATCAGTAAATCTAGCTCTCCATGCTTTTGCAGCAGGGGCACAATTTCTCTTGCTCGGCTAATATGTCCGTTTCCGGTGCCCTGTATGGCATATAATATTTTCATGGATAGGCAAATAATACAAAGCGACAAATTTATATAAAAACGCTGGCATCAGTTCCCTGAAACTTAAACGAGCGAAGCCTAATTGCTAAAACTACAATCTGTAGCATGGTCGTTTACCATCCCCGTTGCTTGCATAAACGCATAACAGATGGTGGAACCGAAAAACTTAAAGCCGCGTTTTTTCATGTCTTTAGCAATTGTATCAGATATTATTGTGGTAACTGGGGCGTCTTTACTATTGATAATGTGGTTTTTGATAGCTGTTCCACTGGGCATAAAAGAATACAAGTAAGCATTAAAGGAACCAAATTCTTGCTGAACTTTTAAAAACAGCTTCGCATTATTTACTGCCGAAACTACTTTTAAGCGATTTCTGACGATGCCCGCATCTTTTAAGATGTTCTCCATGTACTCTGGCGTAAAATTCGACACTTTCTCCACGTCAAAATCGGCAAAAAGCCTGCGATAATTTTCTCGTTTGCGCAAAATGGTAATCCAACTTAAGCCCGCTTGAGCAGATTCTAGAACCAAGAACTCGAAGAATATTTTGTCATCATGAACTTCTTTTCCCCATTCTTCATCATGGTATTTGGTGTATAACTCGTCGTTTCTGCACCAATGGCATCTTTTTATTTCTTCCATTCTATTTGCATCATTGCCGTTTTAGTTCGTCCGAATGCGCTACACGTTACCCCAATTTTCTTGTACTTAAAACCTAAGGAACCTGAAGAATTTGCAAATTACTTTTTTGACCAAGTACTGCCTTCTTTACCGTCTTTAACATTAAAACCTATTTCGTTTAAGCCGATGCGTATTTTATCTGAAGTAGCGTAATCTCTATTGGCTTTTGCGTCGGTGCGGATGTTCAAGATAAAATCCATCACGGGCTCTAAATCATTAGTAGCTTGAATGTCGTTTTTTAAACCCAAAACATCCTCCATAAATGCTTGAAGCAACGGTTTTAATGCGGACAAATGTTCTTGGCTAATCTGCATCTTTCCATCGTGGATGGAATTTATGATTCTGGCAACATCAAAAAGTTCTGCTATTAAAACTGGTGAGTTAAAATCGTCGTCCATTGCTGCCCTAAACTTCGCTTCAATGGCTTTTACATCAACTTCTGAAGTGGAGCTGGTCTTTAGTTTGTCCAGTAACGAAATGGCATACATTAAGCGCTTAAAACCTTTTTCGCTAGCATCTAAAGCTTCGTTAGAAAAATCTAAGGTGCTGCGATAATGCGCCTGTAGCATAAAAAACTTTACCACCATTGGACTGTAGCCTTTGTTTAGCAAAGGGTGTTCGCCAGAGAAAAGTTCACGTGGTAAAAAACTATTGCCTAGAGACTTAGACATTTTTTGCCCATTAACCGTAAGCATATTGGTGTGTATCCAATAATTTGCCGGCTGTTGGCCACAAGCAGCGACGTTTTGTGCAATTTCGTTGGTGTGGTGCGTTGGTGCTAAATCCATTCCGCCACCGTGAATATCAAATTGGCTACCTAAATATTTATTGCTCATGGCAGAACATTCTAAGTGCCAACCCGGAAAACCGTTCCCCCAAGGAGAAGGCCACTGCATTAAATGTTCTGGCTTTGCTTTAATCCAAAGTGCAAAATCTAACGGCCCGTGTTTTTCATTTTGTCCGCCTAAATCGCGAGTATTATTCAACAAATCTTCTAGCTTACGGTTGCTTAATGCGCCATAGTTTTCTTTTTGATTGTACTTTTCTACATCAAAATAAATGGTTCCGTTAACCTCGTAAGCTAAACCAGTTGCCAAAATGGTTTTCACCATCTCAATTTGTTCAATAATATGTCCGGTTGCGGTAGGCTCGATACTCGGGGGCAAAACGTTAAACGTTTGCATGACTTGATGAAAATCTACACTATATTTCTGTACAATCTCCATTGGCTCAACTGCCGCCAATTTCGCTTTTTTAGAAATTTTATCCTCCCCAACATCGCCATCGCTTTCTAAATGACCTGCATCTGTAATGTTGCGCACATAACGAACTTTATAACCTAAATAAGTAAGGTAACGGTAAATAATATCAAAAGAAATAAACGTACGGCAATTGCCTAAATGCACATCGCTGTAAACCGTTGGACCACAAACATACATGCCAACAAAGGGTGCGTTTAAAGCTTTAAACTCTTCTTTTTTTCGGCTAAGCGTATTATATATAGTTAATGATTGAGACATGGCGCAAAATATGAAATTTGAGGGGAATTTGGATAATTGCATATTATAGACTTCGAAAAAAGTTTTTTAATATGTCTAGAATTGGATATCTGATTGACAAATAATTGATTGGCGAATGATTAAGAACAGAATAACTTATCATTTACATTTAATAGGCTTAATCCGTTCTATAAGCTCTTGACAACGGATTTTTCTTATCAGTTGACAAGAGGCTGACCGACGAGCTTTTTTTCAATATCTTTAGAATTCATTTCTCTGATTTAAGAACCATAGAACATTAAAAAAGAGCGTTCTGATGAAAGGAACGTTACTTTGAGAATAATTAGCTGATTAGTAGTGATTTTTTTATGATAAGGATATTTAAAATCTTGAGATGTAATTGTTTTCCGTCCACTAAAGCCTGGATATATTCTGGGTTATTGCTTTGTTTATTACTTACCAACTTCGTTTTTAGCACTCAAATAAACGACGGGTTAATTGTTTTTAAAGAAATTTGGTTTCTTATGGTTAGTGGTCTTGCCCTAGTTTTTTTAATATTTTCCGGTATTCGCAGAACAAACTTAATACTTAAAGTTGATCGAGTTGATATTTTTGTTTTCATCTATTTTGGTTATTCTCTAATAAATTCAATCGTGAAAATAGAGTCTAGACCGCTCACCTTTCATACAAATGTTTTGTTGATAGGGTTAATGCTGACTTACTTTACCGTAAAAAAAGTGGTAGATATTAACAAAACATGGAATTTTATCTGTGTTTTATATTAATACATTTATACAAGTAACATTTGGCATTTTACAGTTATACCACTACGTTCCGTCAAATCACAACGCATTTTTAGTAACCGGAGGCTTTTTTAATCCTGCTCCTTATGCTATATACCTATCGTCACTTGTTGCTTTTTTAGTTCCAATACTTCTGTATTTTATAAAAAAACAAGAAAAACTTTTAAGTGTTCTAACTTTAATACTATTACTTTCCTGTATATTATTGATAGCTATCTGTTACTCTAGGTCAGCATGGATTGGTCTTTTCTTTAGTTTACTCTTTATTGTTGCTTATCTTTTAGGTAGTAGGTTATTTAACTTATGGAAATATCTTAAGTATAAAGTTGTATGGATATCAACGTTACTTACTTTGAGTTTTTCAATAGCATTTTGGTTATACTCTATAAAAGAGAACTCCGCCTTGGGGCGGCTTTTGATATGGAAAGTAAGTTTTACTATTTTTCAAGAAAATCCAATTTCAGGAATAGGTGCTGGAGCTTTTGGGGCAAATTATGTTAATTTTCAGTATAACCTTTTCCAAAATTCAGCTGTTTTAAGTTTATATAAAGGCCTTGCAGGAGATGTACGCTTTGCTTTCAATGATTTTTTGCAAATTTTATGCGAAAACGGGATTATCGGACTGCTTTTGTTTTGCAGTGTCGTTGTTTTTACTTTTTATAAAAAATCAAATTTATCAGAGGATGAATTCAACTTAAGCAATATTATCGATTTATCGCTATTGAGTTCAGTAATCGTATTGTTAATTAGTGGAATGTCTTCGTATCCGTTGAGTCTTTTGTCATTACAAGTAGTTTTTTGGATTTCAATTGCTTGTTTAAGTTCACTCAAAAAGAGACGTTGTTATACGCTCTTAGTACCAAGTTCATCGGTAAAGTTTGTATGTGTTGCGTTAGTATTTTTGGCTTCTTTTTTTATCTTCTACGCTGTAAGGAGATGGCGGGGTTTTCTTAAATTATCAGAAATTGAAAATAGAAGTAATGCTGTGACGGGTTCCGACAAATTATGGAGTTTATATCCGATATTAGCAGACCACCCTTCCTATCTAAGTGCATTGGCCAAAAAACTAAAAGATGAAAAAACATACATAGATGCCATAAATATTTTACAGAATGCAAAGCAGATATCGCCCGAGAAGGAAATTTATTTCGCATTAGGCGACATTTATAGTTCATTGAAACAATATGATGATGCTGAAAAGGAATATATGTTTGTTTCGATTGCAATCCCTTCGTTGTTAAAGCCCAAATATTTATTAGCAAAAATGTATTACAACAGTAATCAGCACCAAAAATTTTTAGAGACAGCGCATAAAATTCTTAGCACTCCACTTAAAATAGAGACCTATGAGACGTTTTTTATGAAAGAAGAAATAAGGTCATTGATTAATACGAAAAGCCATAGTTACTGAGTGGCTCTACCAGACTTAATTTTTAAAATTTAAAAGGTAATCACCGAGATAATACATTTCTGCAAACCTTGAAGCATTAAACCTATGTACGCATCGTTTGGCAGATTTGTCTTTTATCTTAAATATCAGGCCGTTCTAGGCCAACCTATGATATTTGCCTGGTAGGCTCTGTAAACCCATCTCGTTTTATCATACTCTACAAAGAACAGCTTTTTCGTATTGAACCGAAACTCGTTTCTTTTATCCTCCATGTGCGCGACAATATCCTCTATAGTAATGATGTTCCATCCTTTAGGGATTTGCTTCACCTCATAATAGTTACAGCAATAATCTGGACCATAACTTTTCTAAGAGAGATAAAATTCAGACTTTTTTCATATTTAAATTTACTGTCTAAAATTGTAACCCCCTTTAATCCATTACTGCCGTTATTAGCTATGATTTTATAGTTGGTGGAATCAAGGCACAAAAAACTCTCAGCCTTGAGTTGGGCAAAGCTTTGAGTAAAAATTAAAATTAGTACACTATTTACTATGAAATTTTTCATCAACTGGCAGTTTAAGGTTAAAGAAGATACTTGCCCTTGAAGCTCAATCAGGTCTAGGCCAACCGACAACATCTGCCTGATGGGCTTTGTAAATCCTTCGTTCCTTATCATACTCTACAAAGAACAGCTTTTTAGTATTGAACCGAAACCCGTTTCTTTTATCCTCCATGTGGGTTACAATATCTTTTACAGTAATTATATTCCATTTTTTTGGGATTTGCTTTACCTCATAATAATTACAACAATAATCTGCACTTATATTAAGATGCATGAAACTAAGATTAGATTCATATTTGAACCCTGTATCATCTACAGATATAAAAGTGTTATGGGCCTTATCAGAGTTAAAAATTCTAATATTAGGACAATTTTCAACCATCAAGAAATTCTCATCTTTTAATTGGGCGTATGAAGTTATCCCCAAAAAAGTTAATAAAGATATCAAAAAACTATTTTCATTTTAGTATCATTCTTAAAATTAATATGATCACACTAATGGTGAGTTATTCCAACTATTGATGTAATGGGATTTAGTAATTTTATTTTAGGATAAATTGAAATCTCATCCTTAATAATTTTTAAAATTTCGGCAGTTATCTAGCCCGCGAGAGGCGTTTTTATCGGCTTGTCTCCACAGTTCTCACTTTCATTTTGAACAGTTATGAATACTAAAGCGGGAAAATCGCTACTTTGATTAGGTTGAATGGGATAATTTCCAATGAATTTTAAAGAGTTCGTGAAGTTAGGGTTTAACTGATTTAACATTTTATACTAAATTATATTTTGTGAATTCACAGTTAATTGGACAGCTAAATAATTCCAATTACAATCCGTTTCTAATTCAGCAGGAACTACGAAATGTTTTGATATATATTTCTCAATGGGTATCGTTAGGTTTTGAGCTTTTACGTGTAATGTGAAAAGCGTGATTAAGATTGAAAAAAGTAAATATCTCATAGTCAAAATTTATATACATTTCAAAACAACACCCGAGTAGACCATTTATGCATCTTTGATTAGTATTTAAGATATTGTTTTTAACATTATTAATCAATGTAGTTTGGCATTTCCACCCCCCTATCCAAGAGTTTCTGTATCAGAATCGGACATATTTGGGTAAATTTTCTTTAAAGATGTCTTAAACCAATTCAAATAGTTATCTGCCATATTATCATAATCCAAAATTGTTTCGGAGTAGTAGAAATAAGCATAGCTCAATGACGCATAAGATGTTCATCGTTAATTAAGTAAATAGTTTTTCCTCCATGTAGCTGAAATACTTCATCAGGTCTGAAATTTTTAAATCTGCCAACTCTTTTTTGTTTCGCCAAAAAAGGTTCTATTTTCCTAACGAATTTCTTTTTGCTTCTCAACGACAACTTCTTGCAGACTATATTATCTAACTGACGGACATAAAATAAAATCATCTTATTATTTAACCACATATAAAACGAGGGAAAATTTTTGTCGTTGTCAATATCGTCAAAGTTTGAAAACTGTTTCATAATAAAAACAGTTGTTGTGTCATTATTAAGTGGTTTTAAAGTGAAAAACACGTTTACATAGCCTCTAGTTTTAAATACGGAATCCTTTACTAATTCCTCATCTATGAATAAAGTAAGTTGACTTCTCAAAAATTTATCTATTGAATTTATTTCCTCAATGTTTGTCTTTTTTTGTTTATGAATAATACAAGATGAGGTTGCATTATTCAAATTATTTTGCCCAAAAACACCTATTACAAATAACGTAGAGATGAGTGTTAACACCATTTTTAACATATAATTTCTTCTAGTAGACCTTATTACAATTTACAACTAAAGAACCGGACTGTACATTGAAGAATACTCCATTTGCATCAAACTGAGCTATTGCATTACATCCTACAACCCAATGATTTATTCCCGGATACCTAGTGGCTGTGGAAATATCATCAGCACCGACGGGGTGTGACACACCATCGGTTCCATCTAGTCTGCAAGGTGTGTGTGTATGCAAGCTTGCTTTAATAGGGATAAAGTAATTGCCGGCAGAATGTATTATACCCGCGTATGTCTCATTTAGGGAACCCTGAGAATCAGGATATGGATAATAGTAGATGTTATTAAATAAATAAAGTCCACTTGCCGATCCTCCTATAAATGGAAGAACATTTGTAACTATCAATTTATCATCCATGGTAATATATCCAAAAACTTCATTGTTTGTGTAACTATTCCAAATATTTTGTATTCCAACGCATTTATTGGCATATTCAGACAATGGCTTATTCCCATAATTAAAGACTAATGTCGCATCAAAAGTAAAGTTGTAGGTACTCCCACCCCAGAGCCTCCAGAACCCCCACCTCCACTCCAACAACTTTCTCCGCCGCCTCCTCCGGGCCAACTGCCACTTGTCTCGCTTCCGCTACTGCTACTGCTACCATTCCAGTACCACCCGTACCCGGCCTCACAAGTAATGTCTCCCTCCGTACCCGGAATACAACCACCGTCGCCGTTGCCAGAACAACCATACCAACACCAGTACCCAGTCACCCCATATTCCATTGAGTTAGTCCGCCGGCGCTCTTTAACAAATCCCCTCGATTTGCCTTTACCAAAAAGTTCTTTATCTAGTGCGGCAAAAAGTCCGTCCCACTGCTGGGCTGACAATAGATTTCTTCCTCTGGGATATCTACCTTTCAAAACGGTATGATACTGGTAATAGTTACCCTTATATGAAACAACTAGTAACGCCACTGTCGATTTTTTATCATCGTTAACAATAGGGACAATCAACGTATTGGCCTTGTTAATATCGGTAAATTCCGTACGCGTTGCCAACATTAATCTGTCCATTTCCAGAGCGATTTCTGTGACCTCTTTTCAAGACTGATTTTTAAATCTCTTTAAAACAGCAATTTAATTAAAATTTGAAAACTTAAGCTATTAAATACCCTGAATCATCTTTGGCATAAATATTTTTTACACTATAGTTTTCATCAACATCAAAAACTAAATTTGTTAATTCTTAATTGTTTGATAACTGATTAGAGTTAGCGTATTTCTTATGAAACAAGGTTTATCTATTAACGCCCCATTATAATGTGTAAAAGCTTCGCCCGGACTAACCATCAAGTTGCGGTCATCACATTCTTCAATTCTCGCAAGAAATAGAGTTGGGTAGACTAAATGAATCTTACTAAGATTATTACGTTTTAGGTAATTTGAAATAAATTCCGTGGCGAGTTTTTTACTTATTCTTCGTAACTCCTCCTTTAATTCCTCCCCAGCATTATCAGAAAATTCGAAATTCATTGCGTTGAAATCTTCATCGATATAAAAATTTAATAATACACTTGTGCCAGCACACTTATCTTTAATAGAATTAGGGACACGAAAGTTTTTATAAAAAGATTTAATAAAAAACTGATCAAAATTACTGCTAACCTCTTGGCTTAAGGCTTTATTTGTAAAACAAATAAACGTAAAAAAAATCAAAATATTTCTAGCATTTTGTACCTTTTGTAGCATTTTTAAGTGAATTATTTGTATTAGAAATTCTATTTTTATCGGCTTGTGAGAGATTTGAAAAAGCTTGGGTCGCTCCAAGCCCTCCCCAAGTTAAGTAAAACTATTTTTTTCATGGGCAAGTTTCTTATTTTGTTCTAGCATTACAGGCACTAATACGTCTAGTGATACAGAGCACCTAAGATTTGCAAAAATTCAAAAATACCCCTTTACCGCCTTTATTCATGATGATAAAAGAATGAATTTTACAATTAGTATAAAGCACTCGCAATAATAATTCTTCTTTATGATACACCATTAAAACATGGCTTTGAGAGCTTTCGTTCATTAAAATATTTTGGTCGGCAACGGGAGAATCTCTGTATTCCTTAATTGATATTTCGCTTTTGGGTACCTTATGAAGTTTGCTCCTTAGCGAATCCATTTGTGCAACAATCATATTCAACAGTTCAGAGTTTTCTTTTATTCCATCCGTACAGAAATAATCGGATAATAAGGTGTCATTATCTTCCTGAACGACAATATCTGTTAAGAATTTTTTTAGTAATAACTCATCCTTGTTTTGTTCTGCTGAACAAGCTATCAGTGTAAAAACAATTATTATAGACTTTAGCATCATGATTGAAATTTTTATGGGCAACTGCCCGTATTAGAAATACTAGTTCCGCCATTTCTATTGATAGTTGTGTTGGGACCAAAAGAAGAGCTAGCCCTTATATCCTGACCTAGATTTCCTGGATTTGAGCCACTACCCCCAGGCCAACTGCCTACATTATCAGGTAAAGAAACACCTGATCTACTGGCAACGTTTAGCGCAAAATCAGTACAATTGAAACTATTTAAATTATAAACTGAATTATAATTATTAGTATAATTAATCACATCGTTTAGCCGCGAACCACTGACGTTTATCGTTACTTTAAGATCATAATGATGGTTGCTATCATCGACAAGCACACTAGTTGTCGAAGGACTATATGGACTTACTCCTATGGAGGGATAGAATCCAAAAACCCGTACTTTACCATTTTGTTCAATTGAAATGAACGTATGTCCAACATCTACATTTGTACCATCCACACTCCATGCGTTAGAAGAATTGGTAGTCGGTTGATCTACATAGATATTTACAATTGCATTGCTAGAAGTATTGAAACACTTCAAATAATCAAGAATATTCGTGATTTTATCCCCCGGAGGCGGTATATTTAAAATCAAAGAAGGTGTCCATGGCGAGTTTCCCCCACTAGTCCCACCCCCAGAGCCTCCAGAACCCCCACTCCAACCGCTTTCTCCACCTCCGCTCCAGCCGCTTTCTGGGCCACCGCTACCGGGCCAACTGCCACTTGTCTCGCTTCCGCTACTGCTACTGCTACCGTTACCATTCCAGTACCACCCGTACTCGGCCTCACAAGTAACTTCTCCCTCCGTACCCGGAATACAACCACCGTTGCCGTTGCCAGAACACCCATACCAACACCAGTAGTACCCAGTCGCCCCATATTCCATTGAGTTAGTCCGCCGGCGCTCTTTAACAAATCCCCTCGATTTGCCTTTACCAAAAAGTTCTTTATCTAGTGCGGCAAAAAGTCCGTCCCACTGGTGGGCTGACAATAGATTTCTTCCTCTGGGATATCTACCTTTCAAAACGATATGATACTGGTAATAGTTACCCTTATAAGAAACAACTAGTAACGCCACTGTCGATTTTTTATCATCATTACCAACAGGTACAATTAAAGTGTTGGTCTTGTTAATATCCGTAAATTCCGTACTCTTGTCCCACATAGGTTTGCCAATCTTTGAAATGTAAGAAACCAGTGTTTTAGAGTTTTTACTAGCATTAAGGTCTTTAATTGCGCTTTTTAAAATGGGAGCATTCTTTGTGTGATTCCAGAACTCGGCAGCAGCTTTCTGATCATCAGGCTCAAAAATATCGGTTATAGAATCACGCTGGCAAGCATACGTAACAAACAAGGAAAATAAAAAGAATTAGTAGTTTTGCTTTTATAAGACATTTTTTTATGCAAAATAACATTTTTTTGTAAAAAAAGTTATTTTTAAGGTATTTTTTTCAAATAAAAAACGCATTCAGTTTCGTTATCTTTTATTAAAATATTAATTTATAGAGCCTTGACTAAAAATCACAATGTCTTTTTTAATCATGTGCAACAAGAACTTATTACAAAATAGATTATTTTTTAAAAGACATGGTGAAGAGACCGAAAGTGGTCTCGCTATTTGCTTGTTGGTATTTTACTTTCTCTCAGCCACGGTTACCCATAATTACTGAAATTTATTAGACATGGAAAAATTACTTTTTTTAAGAATAAAAACAAGTCGATTACTCATTATATCGATTATCGTTTTACAGTTTCGAAAGCTGGACAAATCCTTCAAAACTGCCTTCAATCTGCTTAAACTATACCCTAAAAGAGAAGTTGAATCAGTACTGAAGTTTTATAAAATGCGTGTAGCTATGTCACTGCGAAATGAAAATACTTTAAAATACAATCTATTATTTTTAGTTGCAATAAGTGCCCTTGCTTCATGTAACACTCACTCGGGTGTTCCTATAGACACTATGAGAATAATTGAAAAAGCCGGTAATAATAAATCGGAACTTTTAGAAGTAATTGAATATTATAGCAAACATGAAAAAGACAGTTTAAAGTTAAAGGCCACCTATTTTTTGATAAATAACTTTGACGGACTAATGACGTTAGACTCAAACTCGGTTAAAGCTAACAATGTTTATCATAATACCTTTAGTTCAATGTGGGGGATAAATAAAAAGCGGCTCAGCAAAGGTGTAGTTTCTTTTGTTGTGGATAGTATCAATAAAAGTCAAAACCTAAGCCCACAAATGCTACGTCCAAGTTATGTAAAAGAGCTAGAAACTGTTTCGAGCAACTTTTTAGTTGACAATATAGATGAAGCTTTTTATGTATGGAAGAATATGCCTTGGGCAAAAAACATCGCTTTTGATGCTTTTTGTGAATATATTCTTTTTTACCGTTGTACAGATACATATTCACTAAACTCAAGAAGGTTTTTCTTAATAAGATATAAGGATATTTTAGATTCGGTAAAACATACGGATGATAAGGGTACGGTTGGAGATTTTATCAAAAAAGATATAGATGGGTGGTTTCTAAACGCTCCTACTCTTTCGTTAAAATATCCTTATTTACATCCTATGTCGTTTTCCCAGTTGATGCAAGGCAAGTTTGGGGACTGTCAGGACATTAATTCAGTGTATATAACTGCAATGCGCTCATTAGGACTGCC
The DNA here is from genome assembly GCA_038243635.1 of Sphingobacteriales bacterium. GTDB lineage: Bacteria > Bacteroidota > Bacteroidia > Sphingobacteriales > Sphingobacteriaceae > Pseudopedobacter. The sequence goes on along the minus strand of JBBSQW010000017.1, from coordinate 39,568 downwards.
CGTTGCCTTAGACCAAATTCCTAATTGGGGAAACCAAAAAAATTCCCATTACTGGTATAAAATTATTCGTCAAGAAAATGACACGGTTAAAACAAGAATGAGCAATGAAAATCTACCCTTAAACACGAACGCGATCGTAGATGCGTCAAAATTTGATTTAATACCAGTAATTCCTGGCGTTCCAAAAAATATAACCATCCATTACGAAGTGAAGTTAGACAACTATGCTGAAAATCAAAAATTTGCATACTTATGTATTTTTGATAACCAATATTGGAAACCAGTTACTTGGGCTAAAGTTTCTCGAGGCGAAGCTGTGTTTAAAAATATGGGCAAGAATATCGTTTATCTGCCAGCGTATTATTCACAGTATACATCCCTGGAGCGCCTATTAGACTTCCATTTAATTTAATTTCCTCGCCAAATTTATTTTTGGTATAAAAAGCCATCTCCGCAAGATTTGGCCCATTTATACCCTTGTAATTAAATATCAGGTAACGAAATTTCTTAGTCTGGTTAATTTGCACTTCTGTATTGTAAAAGGGCACTTTGCTTATTTTATGAACAGTAACCGTATCTGACAAATCGGCGTTGTTGGCAAATTGAAATCTTCCGCCCACGATGGAGCTTTGCCAACCATGTACAATAATACGATAAGCATATTTCATATATGCGTCTATGGTTTCTTTTTGATTACTATAATCTATTTTCTTTTGCTTTCCGGTCAAGTCCAAGATAAACGGGCTTCCAGCGGGGATAATCTTACCCTGTGCGGAAGCGGACAAAGCGATTGACGGAAATATCTTAACCTATTTCACTTATAACAAAGATGACAAATCATATATCGGCATTGATTTAGGAAGCGGGAACGCCAACAAGGTTTCAAAGATTGCATTTGCTGCGAGAAGTGACGGTAACGCAATAGTAGAAAACGAAAATTACGAACTGTTTTATTGGAACGACGAATGGGTATCGCTCGGAATAAAGACCGGAAAGTCCTTCAACAAGGTAACTTATGATAATGTTCCCAAAAATGCTTTACTACTCATAAAAAGCACAAAAGGAGGAATTGAAAACAGAGTATTTACTTATAAAAATGGTAAGCAAATCTTTTGGTAAGCTGTAGGCTATAAAAGCATATTATTTTAAGCGCAGGCGGTGGATGTCCGATAGCGAAGTGATAACACTTATGACCTTATTCCATTCTGATTGGTGGCTACTCGCTCAAGCTAACGTTTACCCGAACTGGATAATGATCTGAATAATCTTTCTTGATAATCTTATATGTTTCTACGTTAAATGCTGGCGACGCCAACACATAATCTATCTGAAAGTTTGGAAAATCGCCATTGTAAGTTCTTGCTAAGCCGGCTCCTTTTTCCTGAAAAGCATTTTTTAAACCTTTGGTCATTTGGGCTAGCGCATAAGAAGCTGGTGTGTCGTTAAAATCTCCCATTACTATGTACGGTGTAGTGCAACTGTCAAAATGAAGCTTTAACTTTCTGACTTCCGTACTTCGCTTTTCAAAAGCTACTTTCAACTTTTTAATGATCCGTTTTGAAGAAACAACGTCTTTGGTGTTATTAAGATCTTTTTTAATACCATGAATAAAGGAATAATCTTCTGGTTGGAAAGAAATAGAAGCCAAATGCACCACATAAACCCGAAATATCTTATTGTTCTTTTTAATATCAACCCACACGCCTTTATTACCTCCGTCACTAGTTTCAAACTTAATCTCTCCATGGCTAATAATAGGGTAGCGACTGAAAACTGCAACGCCCGTATACTCATAATCATTTGAATCTGTTTTGCTGAGGTAATATGACTTAAAATCTAATAGGTTATAAACTGAATCTTTAAAGTCATATTTACCTTTGTGGCGAGAGAAAAATTCTTGAAACCCTACAACATCTGGTGCTTCAGATTTAATTAAACTTAAAAAATTCTTTGTTAAGGTGGTATCTAATAATTCCTCTTGAGTTCTAAAGCTATGCACATTGTAAGTCATCAGCTTTATGTTGTTGCTATTTGTTAATGCTTCATTTTCTGTAGCAAGCCTAAAACCAAAAGTACGGGTAAGCGGTTGGTAACCTATTAGAATAAAACCTAAAGAATACAGAAAAAACCACTTTTTGAGTAATATCCACAGGATGGCAAACAACACATTAGCCAATAAAATAAAAGGATAAGCCAAGCCAAACATGGTGAAATACCAAGTACTTAATGGGTCAATAATAGTTGCGCAATAGCTTAACAACAATGCTGCTATTGCCAAGAAGTTGACAGAGAGCAAGATCTTGTAGAAAAAACTATTTCCTGTTTTCTTCATTTCCGCTTGCTTTAAACAGGGTTTCCCGTTCTTTTGCCGTCAATTGATCATAACCGCTTCTAGATATTTTATCTAAAATTTCATCAATTACTGCTTGATTAGGCATACTAGTTGGAGCGCTCAAGGTGCTTTTTGGTTGCTGTCTTGAAACTACTTTTAATTTAGGCTTAGGCTTAAACAAATTCTCAAAAGGCTTACTCCAATCGTTTCCGCTTTGTAAAGCTTTTATAAAAACAAAGCCAAAAATTGCCCCGCCAATATGTGATAAATATCCTCCAGCGTTACTACCAGTGACGCTTAAAACATCGATAATCACATAGAATGCAGCAATCCATTTTAATTTTACCGGCCCTATAAACATTAGAGAAATGGTATAGTCTGGGACCAAAGTTGCGCATGCAATTAATATAGCCGTAACAGAAGCAGATGCCCCAACTGCAACAGATACTAATACTGCATCAGCGTAAGCTGGAAAAACGTTGAAACTTAATATATAAAAAAATGCACCAGATAAACCACCAGCTAGGTAAACAAAAACCAGTTTTTTACCCCCCAAAAAACTATCAAAAATACGCCCCATCCAAAATAGCCAAAGCATATTAAATAAAATGTGAAAGAAACCAGCGTGTAGAAACATGTAGGTAAAAGGTGTCCAAAAGCGATAGAGTAATTTTGGCAAATAGGTGGGTACAGCCAAATATTCCCCCACAAAATCGTTGATATAATTCTGTTTGGTAAACAGGTAACCCAAAACATTTAATACCCCAAAAATTAAAAATATGGATACATTAATTGCAATCAGCAGGTTTACTTTACTGCCTGTTGCAAATATTTTCATCTTTAATTCTTGGTACGTGTTCATAGTTTTTTTGCTTTTTGGCTTTAGGAAAACGCGTCTGGCCGTTTAATATTCCAAAGCTTAATTAAAATAAAGCCAACCAACATACCCCCTAAGTGCGCAAAGTGTGCTACATTATCTCCTGGATTATTGGCCATACCGCTGTACAATTCAAACAAACCATATAAGATTACCAAATATTTGGCTTTCATCGGTAAAAAGAAGTAAATGTAAATAAGCGTATTTGGGAAAAGCATTCCAAAGGCCAATAGAATTCCGAATACTGCGCCAGACGCACCAACAACTGGCGTATTTAGTTTTGCGTTTAAATAGCTGTTAACAATGCTAACAGAAGCTTTTTTAGCATCAACACTTTCAGGGTTCTTTGACCAATATTCGCCAATCCGATTAAAATCTGGCTGGATGGATTCTGGTACTTCTTCTTTTACAAAATTGTCATAATTGCTAACCGTAGGATTTGCAGTATAAACCTCGGCACTGCGTTGCAAAGGCGAAATTTCTAGCGCTTGTACCCCCAAAAAAAGTAAGGAAGCACCAATACCCGTAAGCAGGTAATAATTGAGAAACTTTTTAGATCCTAAGAAATTTTCCAAAATTGCCCCGAACATCCATAGTGCAAACATATTTGAAAAAATATGCCCGATGTTGGCATGCATAAACAAATGCGTAATTAACTGCCAAACTCTAAATTTTTCAGATGCTGGGTAAAAAAGCGCAAAATGTTCTGACAAATCGAAGCCAAAACTACTTTGGAATACATAAGTAGCAAAAAAGAAAATACCGTTTATAATCAGTAAATTTTTCACAACCGGTGGAAACAGTGTGTTTCCCAAGGGTCTTATTTCTCTCATTTAATTTTATTTAATACTTGTTAAAGCGTTCAAAAAGCTCTTCAAGGGTGATTTTTACAATAATTTGTTTACCACTAAGCGTACTATTCGGCATGGAGCAAGCAAACAATTGATCTATCAAATTATTCATTTCCTCGGTCTCTAATGTTGTGCCAGCTTTGATTGCCGAGTTTTTTGCTAATGTGCGAGCTAAATTATCACGTTTATCTAACTTTAAAACGGTGTGATTATTTTTAAACCCCTCTATTAATTCCTCTAGCATAACGGCTAAATCGTTGTTTTCGGGTAAATCTGCAGGAACGCCCTCTATCACCAAAGTGTTTTTACCAAAATCACGGATGATAAAACCCAAAGCCTGAAAATATGGCAGAAGCTCTGTTGCTAAAGCAAAATCTGTGGTGTTTAAGGTTACCGTTTGCGGAAATAAACTCTGCTGACTAGAGCCTTGATTTTGCTCTAATTGCGATAAAAATCGTTCGTACAAAATACGTTCATGTGCGGTTTGCTGATCAACCAACATAAAACCAGATTTTATTTGGGTAATGATGTAACGCTGATGCAACTGAAAAACCTGTCGGGTACTAAGTGTTTCTACTTTTTCATCACCTGTTGCCAAGCTTTTTTCGTGATCAAGCTCAAAACTATGTTGCGTGAAAGATGGCTTTTCGTTAATTTCATAAAGAGATCCCCAGTTGCTCGGAACGTTTCTATGCTCTCCCACGTTACGCAAGAACGGAATTTCTTTGCTGGCCGCTTTTCTTTCGTCGTGAAAAGGATTAAAATTCGGATTAAAGTCAACAGTTGGTGCTGTAATTTCATCTAAAGGTTTCGAAATCAGCATTCCGTCAAAAGAAGTTTCCTGATTAAAATCTAAAGTAGGCGTAATATTATACCTGCCTAAAGATCGTTTTACCGCCGAACGTATAATGGCATAAATTGCTTTTTCATCCTGGTATTTAATTTCTGTTTTGGTGGGATGAACGTTGATGTCAATTTTAGCTGGGTCAATTTCTATAAACAGTACATAAAGCGGGAAGCAATCCTCAGGCAAAAGTTGCTCGTAAGCAATCATCACCGCATGATTTAGATAGCCGTCTTTTATAAAACGATTGTTTACAAAGAAAAACTGATCGCCACGAGTTTTCTTGGCGAAAGAAGGTTTACCAATAAATCCTTTAACCTGGATAATACTGGTTTCTTCATCCAACGGTACCAAACGTTCATTATAGTTGTTGCCCAACAAATGCACAATCCGCTGTTTCAACTGCGTAGATGGCAAATGAAAAACCTCTTGCCCGTCATGATGGAAGGTAAAGTGAATTTCTGGATGTGCTAAAGAAACCCGTTGAAATTCATCAATAATATGCTTTAACTCAACCGGGTTGCTTTTTAAAAAGTTTCTGCGAGCCGGAATGTTGTAAAAAAGATTCTTTACCGAAATTGATGTGCCCGATGAAGTTGCACAAGCTTCTTGTTTAATAACGGTTGAAGCTTCAATTTGCAAAAGCGTTCCTAATTCTTCGTCATATTTTCTGCTTTTTAGTTCAACTTGTGCAATTGCTGCAATAGAAGCCATTGCCTCGCCTCTAAAACCCATGGTTCTAATGGCGAACAAATCTTCTGCTTTTCTTATTTTAGAAGTAGCATGGCGCTCAAAACACATTCTAGCGTCAGTCGCACTCATTCCGCAACCATTGTCAATTACTTGTATTAAAGCCTTTCCGGCATCTTTAATAATCAACTGTATCTTATCAGCGCCAGCATCTATAGCATTCTCTAACAACTCTTTAACGGCAGAAGCGGGTCTTTGTACCACTTCCCCCGCCGCAATTTGGTTGGCTACAGAATCTGGTAAAAGTTTAATTATATCTGGCATGTGGGCGCAAAAATAAGCAAATTTTTGAGGGCATTAATTGACACTACCAGAATTCACAAATTTTAACGCTTGGCTCATCTTTTTCGTCGGCTATCTTTATAAATTTATTAAATTTGCCCGCAAATTTCCATGCTTTTATAGCGAAATAGAATCCTTCGCATAGAATAAATGATGATCACAAAATTTTATTTTAATAGCTCCCGCCGAAAATTATATCAAATGATTAAAAAATTATTATTACTCCATGCATTTATATGTTGTTTCACGCTTTTCTCTTGCGGACAAGATCACGTAGAAAGTGAGAACTGGCTTACCAAATTTAAAAGTGCGGGTGAAAGTACTGTCGTTTTAAATAACGAATCGGCTATAATTCCGCTTAAAAACTTGGAGAAACAAAACATTGCTGTTATTGATTTAGGCTTTAGCCACTTTCTAGTTTTTGATAGTCTTTTAAACAAATACAGTAAAACAGAGGCCTTTAACGGCAATACTTATTGCGCAAATCAGGAATTCAATAAATTATTGGACGATTTAAAATATCACAATACGGTAATTATAACCTTATCGGATGTTTCTGTTTTTAATACGGATGTACAAGAGTTAATCGCTAAACTCGATAGAAAAAAAGACTTAATTATTGCACTTTTTGGAGATGCTAAAAGCTTGACGAAATTAGACAATATTAACGCTCCTATAATTTGGTCTCCGTTACATACTAATGAAAGTGCAGATTTTAGTGCGCAGCTCATTTTTGGCGGTACAGAAACACAAGCCGTATTGACACAAAGTTATACCGAAAAGTACCAGGCTGGCGCCGGAAGCAGGATAGCTAAAATCAGATTAAAATATACTGTACCCGAAGAGGTTGGGATAAATATTGAAGATCTCAAACAAATTGATGCCATTGCGGCAGAAGCTATTAATAAAAAAGCAACGCCCGGTTGCGTGGTATTGGTTGCGAAGGACGGGAAAGTGATTTTTAATAGAGCTTACGGAACACATACTTACGACAAGGATGCACAGAAGGAACGGGTAGATGATATTTTTGATTTAGCATCTATTACCAAAACATCGGCAACTACAATGGAGGCCATGAAACTTTATGAAAACAATAAACTTAATTTAGATACAGCGATAAGCACTTATTTGGCGCAAACAAAAAACACCGATAAAAGTAATATCAAAGTTCGCGAATTCTTATTGCACCAAGCGGGACTAATCCCCTTTATTCCGTTTTATGCAAAGCTAAAGCCTCAAGATTTCAGTAGAGACTCTTCTGAAACTTACAACGTTAAAGTGGCCGATAGTTTTTTTATGGAAAAGAGTTATTATAAAGACATAATGTGGCAACAGATGCTTAAAAGCCGAATTACCAACCGCGGGAAGTATGTTTATAGCGATTTAAGTATGTATTTTATGAAGGAGGTTTTAGAAACTATCACCCAAAAACCTTTAGAAAATTACGTTTCGGAAAACTTTTACAAACCATTGGGAATGTACACCACTGGTTTCAATCCCCGTTATCGATTCTTAAAATCGCAAATTGTACCTACAGAACAAGATTCGTATTTCCGAAAAACACTTTTATGGGGTTATGTGCATGATCAAGGTGCTGCAATGGTTGGTGGTGTAGCCGGGCATGCCGGCTTATTTTCCAACGCCTCTGATTTGGCAATCCTATACCAAATGCTTTTAGACAAAGGAAATTACGGCGGCAAAAGCTATTTTAAACCTAAAACAGTTGAGCTTTTTACTGCCAAGCAGTCTGATGTAAGTAGGCGTGGTTTAGGCTTCGACCGATGGGATCCAAATTCTAAAAACGGATACCCGTCTAAACTTGCTTCATCCCAAACTTTTGGACATACAGGTTACACTGGCACAGCTGTTTGGGTTGATCCAAAAGTGAATTTGGTGTATATTTTTCTTTCTAACAGGGTAAATCCGGGAGTTAATAATAAGCTTTCTACTTTAGATATTCGCCCTCGCATACAGGATGTAATTTATAACGCGATACAAAAAGCGAAATAATACGAACAAAAAGGCTTGGTATTTGTTAACACTACATTATGCGAAAATTTACACTGAAAAATAGCCTTTCTAAGGTGATGATGGTCGTTATGATCACGCTTTTCATAACATCATGTTCAAAGAAAATAGTTAGTCCAGAAGTTCAGCGTTTAGAAGCTCAAAAAGATGTTTTAGAGCTTAACACAAAATTAAACAAGCTTAATTTATTGCTAGAAAAAGAGCTTGCCAATGTAAATTCTTTAGTGGCTGATGTGAACAAAGCGAATGAGCGAGCAAGTAAGTCTGCAGCTGAAGCAAGTAAAAAATCTGAAGATGTTTCTAAAAACCCTGGAGATAGCAGAGATGCAAAAAAAGCAGACAGAGCAGCGAGAAACGCAGCAAGCGATGCCAAGAGAGCTTTAAAGCTTAACAAAAGCCTGAGCGACGCCAATGAAAACGTTAAAGATTACCAAAAAGATATTGCAAAAACGCAATCAAAACTTGGCGATCTTAACTCCAAAATAAACTTTACGCCTAACCAATAACATTGGAAAGCGCTAAGTTAATGGGTAGAAATAGCTTGTTTTCTTACATTAACGTTACTTAACTCCATGGCAAAAACCGTTAGTTTTGTGCTCGTTATTCAACAAAAATATAAATGAAAATAGGGATTGTTTGTTATCCAACTTTTGGCGGTAGTGGCGTAGTTGCTACAGAATTAGGTAAAGCGCTTGCCGATAATGGTCACCAAGTCCATTTTATCACTTACAGCCAGCCTGCAAGATTAGATTTTTTTTCGGAGAACCTTTTTTACCATGAAGTATCTGTATCTAACTATCCCCTTTTTGATTATGCACCTTATGAGCTAGCATTGTCTAGCAAGATGGTTGACGTAGTTCGATTTGAAAAGTTGGATATTTTACACGTTCACTACGCAATTCCACATGCTTCAGCCGCGTTTATGGCAAAGCAAATATTAGCAACATTCAATATTCACATTCCTGTAATTACAACCTTACACGGTACAGATATTACTTTGGTAGGTCGCGATGTTACCTATAAACCTGTGGTTACTTTCTCTATTAACAAGTCTGACGGCGTAACTGCGGTTTCAGAAGATTTAAAAAAATCAACTTACGACCATTTCGAGATTACCAAAGATATTAGGGTAATCCCAAATTTTATTGATCATAATCGCTTTACGCTGAAGCCAAAAGATCATTTCAAAAAGGCAATTGCACCCCAAGGCGAGCGGATTTTAGCACATACCTCAAACTTTAGAAAAGTAAAACGTACGCAAGATGTTGTGCATATTTTTGAACAAGTTTTAAAGGAAATCCCAGCAAAGCTTTTGATGGTGGGTGATGGACCTGAACGTGTGAATTGTGAGCAAATTTGTAGAGAATTAGGAATTTGTGAACATGTACGCTTTTTAGGCAAACAGGATGCCGTTGAAGAAATTCTTTCTGTTTCGGATTTATTTTTAATGCCTTCCGCTTCTGAAAGTTTCGGACTGGCTGCTTTGGAGGCGATGGCTTGTAAAGTACCTGTTGTTTCCTCAAATACCGGTGGTTTACCCGAATTAAATATTGATGGCGTTACTGGCTTTATGGATAACGTTGGTGATATAGACGGAATGGCAAAACACGCTATATATATCTTGCAAAATGATGAGCGCTTGGCTGAGTTTAAAGAAAATGCACTAGCTAGAGCGAAGCAATTCGATTTAAACCATATTTTGCCTATGTATGAGGATTTTTATAATGAGGTGATTGCGTTAAGTAAAACTGAGGTGGCTTAGGTTATTTTAGTTGTTATTAACTTTATATCGACATTTTGACTTTGTGTTCAGGCTTGTCTGAATTTTATGTGTCCATCAAATTGCTTTTTTAAAACAATCTTCACCAGCTATCCCCTCGTCATCTCGACGGTAGGAGAGATCTGAAAGTTCATTTGCACTAGCCTATTTTCCCCAAGAAACAAATCTATTTACTCTCAAATTTTTGAAAGCGCAGGGTCTTCTGCGAAAGACCCTGTTTAGACTAAAGATTAAACCAGCGAGAACAAACGTTACCAATAGCCATCTCAAATTATTGCAGAGATTGCCACGTCGTTGCACTCCTCGCAAAGACGGTTGAAAAAGAACAGTGCAAGTAATGTAAGCCAGAAAAATCAATCCTAACAAAACAAAAAACATTTCATCACAAAAAGAAACCACAATTCTTCTTCAAAATATTAAATTTGGGAAAACCCCTTTTTTAAGGATATCAATAAAAATAAAATGTCAAAAAAACTCTTTCTTTTAGACGGAATGGCGCTGGTTTACCGAGCACATTTTGCATTAAGTAAAAATCCAAGGTTTACCTCAAATGGTATTAATACATCAGCCGTAATGGGTTTCACCAATACTTTGTTAGAGGTTTTAAAGAAAGAAAAACCATCTCATATTGCCGTCGTTTTTGATACGGCGGCGCCCACAGAAAGACATATTGAGTATGAAGCTTATAAAGCACAACGCCAAGCGATGCCAGAGGATCTTTCTGCCGCTTTGCCTCATGTTTTTAAATTGATAGAAGGTTTTAACATTCCTTTAATTACCTCAGACGGTTTTGAGGCTGATGACGTGATTGGAACTTTAGCCAAACAAGCCGAAAAAGAAGGGTTTACCGTTTACTGCATGACACCCGATAAGGATTTTGCACAGCTGGTTTCTGAAAATATTTTTATGTACAAGCCTGCCCGCATGGGGAACGGAATGGAAATTTTGGGCGTAAAAGAGGTACTGGAAAAATGGGAAATTGAGCATGTGCACCAAGTAATTGATATTTTAGGTCTTTGGGGCGATGCTGTGGACAATATTCCTGGTATCCCCGGAATTGGAGAAAAAACTGCAAAAAGCTTGATTAAAACTTATGGCTCGATGGAAAATATTATAGCCCATAGTCACGAATTAAAAGGAAAGCAAAAAGAAAACGTCGAAAATTTTGCAGAGCAAGGGTTGCTTTCGAAAAAACTAGCAACCATATTATTGAATGCTCCAGTGGAGTTTCATGAGGAAAGTTACAGGATTGGTCCGCCGGATAAAGAAAAATTGGAACCGCTTTTTGCGGAGTTAGAATTTAGGACTTTAGGTCGTCGGGTTTTTGGGGAAGATTTTAGCATTTCGGATGTTAAAGGAAGCACCAGCGCACAAATGGATTTATTTGGCAAACCAACCGAACCGCAGGGAATCACCAATATTAACATTACGCCAGCACAAGCTGGAACTTTTGTAGAAGGCGGAAAAAACATAGAAAACGTCGATCACACTTATCATTTAATAGATGATGAAGCAAAGCGAGCAGAACTCATTCGACTGTTAGAAAAACAGAAAGCCATCAGTTTTGATACAGAAACCACTGGTATTGACGCTAACAATGCTGAGTTAGTCGGGCTTTCTTTCAGCTTTAAAGTTGGCGAGGCTTACTATATTCCCGTTCCTGAAAATCAGGAAGAAGCCAAAAAAATAGCTCACGAATTTGTTGGTGTATTGCAAAATCCATCCATCAAAAAAATAGGACAAAACATCAAGTACGACATCCTCATTTTAAAATGGTACGGGATTGAAGTTGCTGGCGAACTGTTTGACACGATGTTGGCGCATTACGTTTTAGATCCAGATACTCGCCACGGTATGGATGTTTTGGCAGAAAATTATTTGGGTTATACGCCGGTTTCCATTACCGAGTTGATTGGTAAAAAAGGAAAAAACCAAGGTACAATGCGTGATGTAGAAGTGGAAATCGTAACAGAATATGCCGGAGAGGATGCGGATATTACCTTACAACTGCATGATGTTTTCACACCGATGTTGAAGGAGTCTAATGCTTTAAAATTAGTTTCAGAAGTTGAAAATCCACTGGTTTACGTTTTGGCGGATATGGAGATTGAAGGTGTCCGGATTGACATGGTACAACTTCAAAATTATTCGCTGGAGCTAGAAAAAGACATTACCCGTTTAGAAGCTTCCGTTTATGAAAAAGCAGGCGTAAAATTTAATTTAGCTTCTCCAAAACAGTTGGGCGAAGTTCTATTTGATAAGCTAAAACTCGATGATAAAGCCAAGAAAACAAAAACTGGGCAATATCAAACTGGCGAAGATATTTTGATGGCGTTAGCGCCAAAGTCTGATATTGTGCAGGATATTGTAGATTTTAGGCAGTTGTGTAAACTAAAATCTACGTACGTAGATGCTTTGCCTCAGTTGGTTAACTCACGAACAGGCAGAGTACATACTTCTTACAACCAAGCAGTCGCGGCAACAGGAAGATTAAGTTCTAACAACCCAAACTTGCAAAACATTCCTATCAGAACGGCTCGTGGTCGTGAAGTGCGAAAAGCATTTATCCCGAGAGATGAAAACCATATTTTGCTTTCCGCAGATTATTCGCAGATTGAATTACGCATTATTGCGGAGATCAGCGAAGACCCAAATATGATGGAAGCCTTTACGCAAGGTCTGGATATCCACACCGCGACAGCTGCAAAAGTTTACGGAATTACGTTAGAAGAAGTCACATCCGACCAGCGCCGAAATGCAAAAGCAGTAAACTTTGGGATTATCTACGGTCAGTCCGCTTTTGGGCTTTCACAAACTTTAGGTATTCCGAGGAAAGAAGCTGCAGAAATCATTGAAAACTATTTTGAGCAGTACGCAGGTATCAAAAAGTACATGGCAGATACCATGAATTTCGCCCGTGAAAACGGTTATGTAGAAACTATTATGGGCAGACGACGATATTTGCGAGACATTAACTCCGCAAACCAAACGGTTCGTGGTTTTGCAGAACGAAATGCCATTAATGCCCCAATCCAAGGTTCAGCTGCGGACATGATTAAAATTGCGATGATCCAAATCCACAAAGACATCATCGACCAAAAACTACAATCAAAAATGACGATGCAAGTGCATGATGAATTGGTTTTTGATGTGCTGTTGTCGGAGAAGGAGCAAATGAAGGAGATTATTAAAGGCAGGATGGAGAATGCGATTAAAACTAAGGTGCCGTTGGTTGTAGAAGTTGGAGAAGGTTTGAATTGGTTAGAGGCGCATTAGGAGTTTGTAAGGTGATTGAACCTTACGAAAAAATCGTACGGTTTAACAGCGATAGAATAGATTAAGAGAAATTGTTTTACAACCGTCGACATTTTGTCGACAGTTTATATCAAAACCGATAAATGAAGTTTCAAAACATTCGAGAAGAAGAACTTAAAAACAAAGTAGCACAAGACTATTTTTGGTTTTATGATTGCTCAAAAATTATTGGCAATGTAGACTTTAGTGTTTGTTTGCATCAAAGTCAAAAAGAATTATTTGAGCAAGAATCATTATTATGGGCAGAAGCAAAAAAAGGTTCTTCTGACATTTACAAGTCTATCGTTCAGTTGATACTTACTATTGGAAAAGCTAGAACGTTTGACAAGTTTTTACCGCCTGCAATGTTGGGAGCGTTTGACGGCGAAAAAATCGCCTTTATTCCTTATAACGATATTCACGAAGTATTTTATACAAATGATTTTAATTGGAATGTAACACCATCAAATCACGAAACAAAAGAATTTAAACTTATTTACGAAAACGTAAGGGAAATAATTGACACGAAAACACTCCTTTTTAACTATTTAGACGATGACAGAGAATTAAAAAAGTTTATCAAACGGAATTTTATTGTTAGCAAATTAGGCTTGACAAAGACCAAGATTGATAAAAACAATTTTATGGTCATTTACAATAAGTGGTTACAAAGTGTAAAGCCTACAATTTCTGTTAATTGGGAAATTGCAAAGAAAAGCGGAATTATTGACGGCGACTTTTATCTCGCCGACTTACTTTCTCAAAAAAACAACACCCTAAAGGAAAAGTTGTTCGTTTTACTTAAACACGACCACTATGAGCTTGACCGAAAAATAAGCGACTCTGGCCTGTTTAGTCATAGTGAAACATCTTTCAACGATAAACAAATTGCACATACTCAATTTTGGAATAAATATGATCGTCCGCCAAAGGAAGAATATTGGGACTATATTGTTGAGCGGAGAGATTTACTTGTACCGCAAGATGTTAGAGAGCGGAAAGGAAGTTTTTTTACGCCACTCATCTGGGTTGAACTCTCTCAGAAATATCTAACAGATACCTTGGGCGAAAATTGGCAAGACGAATATTACATTTGGGATTGTGCCGCCGGAACTGGAAATCTTTTGACAGGACTTACTAATAAATACAATATATGGGCTTCAACACTAGATAATCAAGACGTTGAAGTGATACATGACCGAATAAAAAACGGAGCAAACTTGTTGGATGATCACGTTTTCCAGTTTGATTTCTTAAATGACGATTTCACTAAACTTCCTCTGCCATTACAGGCTGTAGTTAACGACCCTGAAAAGCGAAAGAAACTAGTTATATATATAAATCCCCCTTACGCCGAAGCAGGTAATACAAAACAAAGAGTTGGTTCAGGTGTCAATAAAGCTAATGTGTCTAATCAAAGTTTAGCTCATAAGAACTATTCTTCATTGATTAAAGATTATGCAAAAAGAGAGTTATTTGTACAGTTTTTTGCAAGGGTTTATGCAGAGCTACCTGGTGTGGCGCTTGCAGAATTTTCAACTTTGAAAATTCTGCAAGCGCCATATTTTTCTAATTTTAGAAAAATTTTTTTGGCGAAATTGGAAACAGTATTTGTTGTTCCTGCGAACACTTTTGATAATGTAAAAGGAATTTTTCCTATTGGCTTTTTTATTTGGAATACTGATATCAAAGAACAGTTCAGTTATACAAAAGCTGATGTTTATAATTCAGACGGCAGTTTTGGCGGGCAAAAAAATTACTATAGTTACGATGATACAAAAAACATTAACGATTGGTTAAGGCCGACTTGGAAAACCAGCAGCGCTCGTATAGCTTACCTTACCTGTAATAGTAACGATTTTCAAAACTCGACTGGCGTATTCATTCAGTCAAATAAAAGTAACCAAACATCAACATATTACAAACCAATTGTATTTGAGAATTTGATTCAATCTGCAATCTATTTTGCTGTTCGCCATTGTGTAGATGCAACTTGGCTAAATGATAGAGATCAGTTTCTTTATCCAAACGAAGGTTGGGAAACAGATACGATATTTCAGAATGATTGTTTAATATTTACGCTTTTCAGCAATAACATTCAATCTAAATTTGAAACCAATGATTGGATTCCGTTTACTGAACAAGAAGTGAATTCTAGAGAAAAATTTGAGAGCAATTTCATGAGTAAATTCATCGATGGAAAGTTGAAAGTTGAACGAAGTATTGATTTATTTGATAGTCGAAGTCAACGAACGACACGGCTTATATTTTCTCATGAAGCAACAGAAGTTATGAATGCTGGTCGTGAGCTTTGGAAATATTATCATTTACAACCAAAGTGCAACGTAAATGCTTCTTTACATGACATTCGTGAACACTTTCAGGGAAGAAATGAAGCGGGCAAAATGAATAATAAAAGTGACGACGAAACTTATACAGGTTTAATTGGAGATTTAAGAAAAACGTTAAAACAACTTTCGAGCAAGATCGAACCAAAAGTTTATGAGTATGGGTTTCTAAAAGAATAAATTGCTATTAAAATACTGATTTAAAACTCGTTTGAGAAAGTCCCAATGAAAAACATAGACAAACAAAGCCTAGAAAACGCGTATCGCTTGTTTGACACAGGAGATATCAACAAAATAGAAATCGGCACAACAAATGGCTTGCAACAAATACACACTTATTTATTTGACAAACTATATGATTTCGCCGGCAAAATCCGAACAAAAAACATAGCTAAAGGTGGTTTCAGATTCGCAACTGCATTATATCTAAAAGAGATATTGGCAAAAATTGAAGAAATGCCAGAAAGCACCTTCGAAGAAATTATCGTCAAATACGTAGAAATGAATATCGCCCATCCTTTTATGGAAGGCAACGGCAGAACCATGCGAATCTGGCTAGATTTAATTATAAAAAAGAGATTATCAAAACTAGTCAATTGGCAATTTGTTGATAAAATATTTTACCTACAAGCCATGGAAAGAAGTCCAATCAACGATTTAGAATTAAGAACTTTGCTTTCAGAAAACCTAACTGAAGACATTGACAACCGCGAAATTATTTTTAAAGGGATTGAGCAATCGTATTATTATGAAGGATACGAAAAAGAGGGAAATGACGAGTGATAACAGTCGGAAAATTTATATAAACGCAATGAAATCCGCTGACACTGGAAATTTTGAAGCCTTAAAAAAATTGATTAGCGAAGAACTGATTGCCTTTTAATTCTTGCTCTTTAACAATGACAAAACAAGTTCTTTCACTTTTGGCTTAGCAACTTGTTGGTTCTCTAACGACATCGTAGAAAAGACAGTATTCGTCAGCATTTGAGCCAAGAACTTCTTTTATTTCAATTGAGGATATTTATCGTAGAACTTCATTTTGTAAAACAAAGATAGGCGTTTTTTAACAAAATCTTAAAATCCCTTTTCTTAAAAACTCGTCACAATTCCTTACCTTTGATACTATCAAATGATACTATCAGAACAATGAAACCACCTTACGAACTCACGTCCGAAATCCTAAACCTGATTACAAAAATCTCCCAAAAAATTGGAGAAGTTAATGCTACGCATCTCATCAAACAAAACCCAACGCTTCGCAAGCAAAACCAAATTAAAACCATTCACTCTTCGTTAAGCATTGAAGGCAATACACTTTCCGAAGAAAAAATAACAGCAATCCTGGAAAACAAAAGAGTAGTTGGCCCAGAAAAAGATATCAAAGAAGTTTTAAATGCCTTGGCAGTTTATAAGAACCTCTCCAAATTAAAACCTTATGCCGAGAAAGACTTTTTAAAAGCCCATAAATTATTAATGACCGGCTTGGTAGAAAATCCAGAGGCGTATCGGAAACAAGATGTAGGAATTGTAAAAGGTAAAAACGTGGAGCACATTGCTCCTCCGTTTGAAAATGTAAAATTTCTGATGGGTGATTTATTTGATTATTTAAAAGATAAATCAGAACTAACCCTAATCAAAAGCTGTGTTTTCCATTACGAAATGGAGTTTATTCATCCGTTTATGGATGGAAACGGAAGAATGGGAAGGTTGTGGCAAACTGCTATTTTAATGACCGAGCATCCGCTTTTTGAGTTTCTACCTTTTGAAACCCTAATCGCTAAAAATCAAAATGATTATTACCGCTCGCTTTCTATTTCAGATAAAGAAGGCAAATCAACAAAATTCATCGAATTTATGTTGAGTATCATTAATCAATCGTTAGAAGAATTACTACAAAACAGTACAAAAAGGTTGAACGAAACACAAAGATTAGAAATATTCTTAGAAAACTATACTCAACAATTTACCCGGAAAGACTATATGAAAGTTTACTCGGAAATCTCATCTGCCACAGCTAGCAGAGACTTAAAAGCTGGAGTAGATAAAGATATACTTGAAAAATTTGGTGATAAGAAGACAACCTTTTATAAAAGGGTCGATAATGGTATTAATTAATCTTTAACCGCCAGTTGGTGAAAAAAGAATTCAGTGTTGCTGTACATTCGCTTAAGGAACTTACAGATTTCTCCTCGTACCTCGTCGGACGGAAAATAAAAACCACTCTTTACTAGCCATATCCGCCCCCTCCGCAAATAAAATCGTTGTTTTTACGAAAAATAGCGCTAAACAAGTTCACACATCGCACACTTATAATTTCTTCAACATCAAATCCATAAAAAACATAAACATCTTTTTCAATTTTTTTAAAAAAATTACATCAAATACCTTTTTTCTTTAACAAGTTTATAATTTCCACTCCAAAAAAACTTTATTTCTTGCCAGCGTTGAATTTCAGAAAAGAAATACTAATTTAAAGGACACAAAAATAATCATGAACGTTTTACACTTAAGCGCAGAGTGTTACCCAGTTGCAAAAGCCGGAGGTTTGGGCGATGTAGTGGGCGCTTTGCCAAAATACCAAGTTGGTTTAGGCATGCAAGCAATGGTTGCTATGCCTTTTTACGACAGAAAATTCACACAAACCCACAATTTCGACTGTGTTTTTAGTGCTTCATCAAAATTGGGGTACCGGAGCTTTGATTTCGAGGTTTTAAAGGAAAAAGAAAATACCCTAGGTTTTGAGTTATATCTGATTAAGATTCCAGATTTATTAGATCGTACAGAAATTTACTCTTATCCGGACGAAACCGAACAGTTTGTGGCTTTCCAAATTGCCGTTTTAGATTGGATTGTTGCTACAAATAAAAAAATCGATGTTTTTCACTGTCATGATCATCACACTGGCTTAGTTCCGTTTTTAATCAAGCATTCTAACAGATATACAAGTTTAGCAACCACACCTTCCGTTTTTACCATTCACAATGGCGAATACCAAGGTTGGATGGGCTGGGAAAAATTCCACTACCTACCAGAAGTAAACGCCGACAGTGGCGGGGCATTAGAATGGAACAACTGTATAAACCCATTAGCGTCAGCTGTTAAATGTTGCTGGAAATATACAACGGTCTCGCCAAGTTACTTAGAAGAACTCCATTACAAAGCACACGGTTTGGAGTTTCTTTTTGAATTGGAAAAACACAAAGGTGTAGGAATTTTAAACGGAATTGACGTTGACGTTTGGAACCCCAAAACAGATCCAATGCTTGACCACAATTACCAGCGCACAACAGCTAAAGAAGGTAAAGAGCTCAATAAGCAGGAAGTTTGCAAGACTTTTAATTTAGATCCCACAAAACCGTTATTTACATTTATTGGCCGTTTGGTGATTGAAAAAGGTGCCGATAAATTGGTGGAATTAATTCGAGAAATCTTTTTACGCCATCAGGGAGAAATCAATTTCTTGATTTTGGGTTCTGGAGACAAAACTATCGAGGCCGCTTTAAAAGAGGTACAATCCTATCTTAGAAATTTCAATTGTTACATTGGGTATGACGAGGTTTTATCACACCAAATATACGCGAGTGCAGATTTTATTTTAATGCCATCGCGGGTAGAACCTTGCGGCCTAAACCAACTGTATTCATTAAGGTACGGTACAATACCAATTGTAAGAGCAACCGGCGGTTTAAAAGACACTGTGGTTGATATTGAAGAAACAAACGGTTATGGTATCAGATTTGATAATTTAGATATCATGGAAATGGTTCAAGCAATTGACCGGGCCATACAATTATATCAAGACACCAAGAATCTAAACCTAATTCGCAAGCAAATGATGGATTTAGATTTTTCTTGGAGTAAATCTGCCAAAGAATATTACGAATTATATAAAAGCTTAAATTAAATTATATGTTAGAATCTAAAGTTATCTCCATCATTCTTGGTGGCGGCCAAGGCTCCAGGTTATCGCCATTAACCGCAACCCGCTCTAAACCAGCAGTTCCTATTGCAGGGAAATACCGCTTAGTTGATATTCCTATTTCAAACTGCATAAACTCTAATTTGATGCGAATGTTTGTGCTTACGCAGTTTAACTCGGCTTCTTTAAACCAACATATCAAAAACACATATAACTTTGGTTCTTTTAGTAATGCTTTTGTTGATATTTTGGCTGCAGAGCAAACTCCTGGCAACGAAGGTTGGTACCAGGGAACAGCGGATGCTGTTCGCCAAAGTTTGCACCATTTAAAACAACAAGAATTTGAATACGTACTGATTTTATCGGGAGACCAGCTTTACCAGATGGATTTTAGCGAAATGATTAAAAACCATATCGATAAAGGTGCAGAAATTACAATAGCAACTATTCCTGTAAACGCAAAAGACGGCACCAGTTTCGGCATTTTAAAAGCCGACTCAGATTTGTCAATAACCTCTTTTACAGAAAAACCAAACGCCGAAAAAATTATAGGCTGGGAGTCTGAAGTTGGCCCAGAAATGGAAGCCTTAGGCCGTAATTACCTTGCATCAATGGGTATTTATCTTTTTAACAAAGATATTCTAATTAACATGCTAGAAGGTAACAACCGCCATGATTTTGGTAAGCAGATTATTCCGGATGCGGTTGGCGTTAACAAAATTATCAGCTACCAATATGAAGGTTATTGGACAGATATTGGTAACATCGACTCGTTTTTTGAGGCTAACCTAGGCTTAACTGATGACATTCCGGAATTTAATTTGTTTGCAAAATCTCCCATTTATTCCA
Organism: Sphingobacteriales bacterium; assembly: GCA_038243635.1. GTDB lineage: Bacteria > Bacteroidota > Bacteroidia > Sphingobacteriales > Sphingobacteriaceae > Pseudopedobacter. The sequence goes on along the minus strand of JBBSQW010000017.1, from coordinate 19,414 downwards.
GAGCTCGCATGTTGCCACCAAGTAAAATTGGCGGAACGCGTTTAGAAAGCGTAATTATTGCCGATGGTTGTATTATAAATGCCGAGGAGATTAAGCGCTCTGTAATCGGCATTAGGTCCAGAATAGGAAAGGGAACAAAGGTTAGTAATTGCTACATTATGGGTTGCGACCATTACCAAACTATTGAGGAGCTGAGCGGCGTAGTGACTGCACATAGGCCTTTAACCGGAATTGGCGAAAACTGCGTTATTGATACGGCAATTTTAGATAAAAATTGTTACATCGGTAATAACGTTACCATTAAAGGTGGTCCGCATTTACCAGATTCTGACTGCTCAACGCATACCATTAAAGAAGGTATTATTGTGATTAAAAAGAGCGCTGTTATTCCCGGCGGAACGGTGATTGGATAATTTTATGGGCGCTTTTACACGCTTTCCGTTATATCTTTGTGCTGTAATTTAGTTTCGGCACAGAACAGCAAAAAGGATGTCACTTCAATCGTTAGCGCAAATCAAGAGTTAACTCATAATTACACAAACGGAGCTTTCCAAAAGAGAGCTCCTTTTTTACGGTTATAGCTCTTCCAATTTAAATTTTACCTTTTATTAAATTAAAATCTTAAAATTGCGCAACCAAACCAAAACACACAACAAATGAAAAATTTATTGAAATTGACAGCTATACTGCTTTTTATCAGTACGATGGTTGCAACAGCGCAAGACAAAATTTACAAAAATAACGGAGAGGTTTTAGAAACTAAGGTGGTGGAGGTTGGTACAACTGAAATTAAATATAAGGTTTTTATCAATTTAAACGGACCAGTTTATACGATTGGAAAGAACCAAGTTTTCAAAATTGTTTATGAAAACGGAACAACAGAAAATGTTCAAAGCGCTATAATTACCGAAAGTGGTGAAACTAAAAGAGCACAAAATATTTTTGTGGAACTTGGCGCACAAGGCTTACTTTTTACAGCGAACTATGACACCAGATTTGGTAATAAAAGAAACGGAATTGGTGGCAGAGTAGGAGTTGGTGCATTTAGTGTGGATGGAGCTACGCTAGTAACCGTTCCTGTGTCATTAAACTATTTATTAGGTGAAGGCAAAAACTTTTTTGAAATAGGCTTAGGTGCAACATACGCAAGTTTAGGAATTGATGATCAAGATGCTTTTTTTGGCAGCGGCAATACTGTGATTGGAACAATGGCTTTTATGTACCGTTTACAACCAGTAAACAGCGGTTTTTCTTTTAGAGGTGGATTTACGCCTATTTTTACGAGTGATGGTTTCCTTCCTTACTTTGCAGGGATTAGTTTAGGCTACACTTTTTAAAGTATCTGACTACAATACGTAGCCATTGAACAAAAGTTCAGTGGCTACGTATTTAATTTTTCGCAGGTTTCCTCTCTTTTAGCTTGTAAATAGCGCTTCATCTATTCGTAAAGCTTATTTATAAAAGAAATTAAGCACAATTCTAACCTGCCAATTCCATACCTTCCCAGCTTTCTTTACGATAAAAAGTGAATGAAACCCAAGTAATAACGGTCATAATCGCAGCTGCTATCCAAATGGCCACTTCCCATTGTGCCGCCCAATAATGTATAAAACCCAATACAGCTGGCACTGCCATAATTAAAAAAGTGATAAACATTTTTCCGCCTTTTTGAATAATGGGTGGTTGTGAAAATGGAAATCCTTTTACCTGAAATAGTGCCACCAACAATCCGTAAAATGTCCCTACCATAAACACCAAAATTAAATCGTTGATCACTAGAGGTCCCCAAAAAAACAAGCTAAAAGCTCCTATTGCCAAGTAATAAGGTAAATAGTATTTGATAACTACTGCTTTAAACATTCCGGCTAAAATTCTGCCCGGTTCATGATGTGGCGTGGTAAAAAACACCCACGAAGCCTTATATTTTTCAGTCATGCTGATGTGTTGTAAAACCGTAGTAAGCACAAAGCTTGTTAAATACATCAGTAAAATATACATCCTTCCGTCTAGTAAATGATTCCAGTTATCTGCAACACTGTTACCCTTTTTGTTTAAAAATCCGAAATACACAAAATACACAGGCACATAAGCAAATGAAGGGTAAACTTTCACCTTAAAATCACGATAGCGTGAAGAAAGCAACCAAGTGATTTTGAACCCTGCGTTTTCTAAAGGGTGTGGCGCAATTCCTTTTGCCAGACTATTCATAAACCCCTTCCCGGCTCCTTTTCCTTCAGAGGAACTACGGTCTGATCATCTCCACTGGCGCTTATTGAAGACAGTTTTTGATTAAAACCAGGCGCCAAAACTTTTATGATCAGGTAAAAAGAAACTATTGGCGATGTAAGTGCAAGAACCGCATAAATATACGTGGATAGCTGAGCTGTTTTTAGCGTTATGGCTATTTCATGCAACGCAGCCAACCAGTAAGAAGGAACGATTGCCAAAACGTACACCTCACGCAAATCTACCCCGTCCAAAACACTGGAATCAATTAAACGGGGAAGCGTGTAATAGGCGGCAAAAATAAATACCGACAAAAAGATTTGAAAATAGGAAATGAAATCTTTGAAACGTTGAGGACTCGTGATTTTTAGAACAATGAGGTAGGTAATGTTCACCAAAAAAACACTTAATGTGGTAGCAATTAGAATTTCAATCAAAAAAACGAATCCAGAAATAAGTCCTTCGAAAATAAACGAGTAAACCAGTCCAGAAATAGAAATGGCAAACGCCATTTTAGCGGTATGGATACCAATATGCAATATTCTAGAGATAGTAAATGTACTATCTGAAACCGGTCGGGGCAAAATGATGTAATTATCCCTAACGTCTATCAGCACATTGGTAAAATCTGAAATTAAGGTTACGGAAAGCATCACCATAAAAGCACTGAAATAAACAGTGTGGCCGAGTAAAGGTTGTTTTAAATTGGCTAACAAAACTGTGAGAAACAGACCCGTAAGCCCAAGAAAAAACATGACCAACCAACTGGCGTTATTTACTTGCTTATCCTTCTTTTGCCGCTGTTGATTATAAGCATTCGGACGCCTATCGTCCATTTTCATTTTAATGGTTAAAATGATCCTCAATTGCTCGGCATCCACACCCATTTTTTGAAAAATAGGCTTAAATAAAAGAACAAAATTGATGATATATCTATTGAACATGGAAATGCAGTTATAAGATTATCGGTTAATTTAAAGCACTTAAAACGTCGGCGGCCTCTCTGTTACCTTCCTCTTTACCCGTAAGTTTGGCAAAAATATTTTCCAAGGTTTGATTACCGCCAGCTTTTAAATCCTCAAAAGTTCCGTCGGCAATTATTTCACCGTTGTTTATAAGTAAAATCCGGTCAGAAACTTTCTCCACCACATCCATCATGTGTGAACAATAAAAAATAGTTTTTCCTTCTTTAGCCATCAGCGAAATCAACTCCTTCACCATAATTACAGCATTGGCGTCTAAACCAGAAAGTGGTTCGTCTAAAATGATAATTTTTGGATTATGGATAATTCCAGAAATCAACAGAACCTTTTGTCGCATTCCTTTAGAAAAAGTATCCATACGTTGATCAGCATTGCCACCGATACCAAAAGCAGTCAGCAATTTAGTAGCTCTAAGGGCTATTTTATCCTCGTCCATGCCATAAAGCTTTCCAATAAAATCAAGGTATTCTAAAGGGGTAAGCACATCGTATATCTCGGCATTTTCTGGTACATAACCAATCTGACTTTTAACGCTAATGATATTGTCTTTAATATTTTCATCGTTGATCAATACCTCGCCCTCAAAATTACTGATTAAACCGATTAGTATTTTTACGGTGGTGGATTTTCCAGCACCATTCGGACCGATATATCCAATCACCTGACCCGGGTAAACTTCCAGATTTATGCCTTTAAGAACCTGTTTTTCTCCGTAGTCTTTTCTTAGATTTCTGATGCTGATAATAGGCTGTATTGTGTTTTCCATAGGGCTGGTTTTTCTGCTAAATTAAAACTAAAATCCATAAAAAAACCCGCAAATGAATTGCAGGTTTTAAGTTCTTTATAAAACGTTTGCTCTATTTCTTCACTTTAATCACCATTTTCTTGATTTCGTCTTCACCGATCATTGGAGCGTGAACATCTTCTGGGTAAAAAATCACAAATTCTCCCGCTGTTAAGGTAAAGTGCATAGAAGGTTCATCATTAAAAAACAGTACGTCTTTTTCTAGATTGTATTCCCCTTTTTGCTTTGTACAGTTGTTTCTTGATCTCCAACCGAAAGTTTCGTTTCCTTTGATACATATTTGTATATCAATGTTGTTATTGTGACATTCAAATTTCGCTTCAGATTCTTGAGCTGTCATTCCAATTTTAGTAGCAACAATAGATTTTAATCCTTCAGAAATTTCATATTTCCCATCTTCAACGGACTCCAAATCTGTCGACGTGATGTAGTCCAAAGCTTTTGAAAAAAGTGGGTGAAGTGACGTGTATTTGTCTGCGTTTTCTAGTGTATCTATAATCATTTTTCTAGTTGGTTAGGTGGTTGGTTTGTTAGTTTGTTAGGGTATTTGCGTTGTGGCAATGTTAGTTCATTGAGTCATTGGTTCATTAGTCATTAGGACTTGCCTAATGTGTAAAATGATTCATTTAAGATTAGTTAATTAAGGGATTCTCGTATTGATAACTCGTTTAAGCAGTCATTAGTACAAGTACCATTCAATTGCTAATTATCCAAAAAAAGTCCATGAAATCAAATATTGACCACGGACTTTTTTTTGCGTTAACGATAGCAGCGATATCCTTTTTTTTTCATCCTGAGCGGAGTCGAAGGATTAACCAAAAAGATTTAGCGAATAGCGTGTTTAAACGCCCTTATCGCATTTTATCGAATTCTAAAAGTCCATGGACAATCGACCATCGTCTATGGACTCGTTAAAAAATTATCTTACTACTCTACCAGATCCGTCGCCACCAACTAATCCTTCAACTTCTGAACGGGTAGCATGATTTAAATCCCCTGGAATTGTATGTTTTAATGCCGATGCAGCAACACCAAATTCTGCAGCGTCTTTCATTGATTTTCCGGTTACTAAGCCAAAAATGAAACCACTTGCAAATGAATCGCCACTGCCAACACGGTCAACAATACGTACTTTATATTCTTTTGTATGGTGAAAATCTGTACCATCGTAAACTAATGCGCTCCATCCGTTATCAGATGCGCTATAGCTTTCTCTTAAAGTTGAAGCAATGTATTTGAAATTAAATTTCGTTTTCATTTGCTTACAAACGTCTTTAAATCCGTCTAAGTTCAACTCACCTTTAGTTACATCCGTACCTGAGTTAACAAAACCTAAACTAATTTCAGCATCTTCTTCGTTACCGATACAAACATCAACATATTGGCAAAGCTCGGTCATCACTTTCTGAGCTTTTTCTTTACTCCATAATTTTTTACGGTAGTTTAAGTCAATACTAGTCGTAATACCTCTTTCTCTTGCAGCTTTTAAAGCGGCTAAAGTTAATGCAGCAGCTCTATCAGTTAATGCTGGCGTAATTCCAGTTGTGTGGAACCAATCAGCACCTTCAAAAATGGCATCCCAATCAAATTCAGAAGCATCACACTCTGCAATAGAAGCATCTGCTCTGTCATAAACTACTTGAGATGCTCTCATAGAAGCACCCGTTTCTAAGAAATAAATTCCTAGTCTTTTACCACCTCTTGCAACAAACTTAGTGTCAACACCATACTTACGTAAATGGTTAATTGCCGCTTGTCCTATCGCTGTGTCTGGCACTTTAGAAACAAATGTTCCGTTTAAACCATAGTTACAAATTGCTGCAGCTACGTTGGCTTCTCCGCCCCCATAAGTTACATCAAATGTATCGGTCTGCACAAATCTTTTGAAATCCGGAGTTGATAATCGCATCATTACTTCTCCAAGGGTTACGACTTTTTTTGACATCGTTTGCTGTTGTTTAGTAAATTAAAAATTGGTTTATAAAAATAATTCCACCTGTGTTACCCAAAAGTACAGTTAATGGCATCTATTAAAGACTTTTTAGCTGAAAATCATCGGTATCGATTGCGTAAATTAATCTATCTCACATTACTACAACTTACCTTTTAATAGCTACATTAGTTATCTCTTTAATAAAAAACCTAATAAATTATACAAAAATGGATACAAAATCTATGCTTCTAAAAGCGATTACCGACCAAGGTATGCTTCCTTTATTTTTTCATGCTGATGAACAAAAAAGTATTGACATTACGCAAACCGTGTATGATGCTGGCGTAAGAGTGATTGAATATACCAACAGAGGGAAAGAAGCGCTTGCTAACTTTAAAAAGTTAAAAGAAGTTGCAAAAAAAACAATGCCTGAATTAAAATTGGGTATTGGAACAATTAAAACTCCTGCAGAGGCTCAAGATTTTATTGATGCTGGCGCTGATTTTATTGTATGCCCAATTGTAGTACCTGAAGTTGCTGAATTAATTAACGCTGCTGGTATTTTATGGATTCCGGGTTGTATGACGCCTACAGAAATTGCTTTAGCTCAAAAACACAATGCTGGGTTAATTAAAATTTTCCCCGCAAATATTTTGGGTCAAGAATTTCTTTCTTCGATTAAAGAATTATTTAGAGGTCAGCTATTTATGCCAACTGGCGGTGTTGATTTAAGCGAAGCAAATATTGCAAGCTGGTTTAAAGTTGGTGTTTGTGCTGTAGGTATGGGCAGTAAGCTAATTAGCAAAGATGTAATGGAAAACGCAAATTACGAGCAATTGGCTAGAGATACCAAAGAGGTACTGGCTGTTATCAAATCTATTAAGAAATAAATTATGACGAAAGAAAAGATGAGTAGTTACCGGTGGAGCATCTGTTCATTACTGTTCTTTGCAACCGCCATTAACTATCTGGATAGACAGGTACTTTCTTTAACATGGGCAGACTTTATTGCACCAGAATTTCATTGGACAAACAATGATTATGGTAATATTACTGCATTATTCTCCATTTTTTATGCAGTATCCATGTTATTTGCCGGCAGGTTTGTGGATTGGATGGATACTAAGAAGGGTTTTCTTTGGGCAATTGCAATATGGTCTATAGGAGCGTGTTTGCATGCGTTTTGTGGGATAGCTACTTCTGGAATAGTTGCCGGAGAATGGTTTGTAGGATTTGAAGGTGCAAAAGAAGCAATTAAAAATGTTAACAACACGGGAATGGTAATTTCTTTAAGTGTAACACTATTCATTTTTGCCCGCTTTGTGTTGGCTGTTGGTGAAGCTGGGAACTTTCCTGCTGCCATTAAAGCTACTGCGGAGTATTTTCCGAAAAAGGATAGGGCATTTTCTACTAGTATATTTAATGCTGGTGCCACGGTAGGTGCTTTAGCAGCGCCAATTTCGATCCCCTTTATAGCTAAAGCTTACGGATGGGAGATGGCGTTTATCATCATTGGCGCTTTAGGATTTGTTTGGATGGGCTTTTGGACGTTTATGTACGAAAAACCAGATAAACACCCTAAAGTAGGCCCAAGTGAGCTAGACTACATTAATCAAGATGATATTGCGGATAGTAAATTAGTTGGCTATGTTGCTGAAACTACTGCGAAAGTCTCTTTTGCAGAATGCTTTAAATACAAGCAAACCTGGGCTTTTGCTTTCGGTAAGTTTATGACGGACGGTGTATGGTGGTTTTTCTTGTTCTGGACACCGGCTTATTTAAGCTCTGTTTACGGAATGGATTCAACGGAAGCTGCTTTTCCGTTATTTGTATTGTATGCAATTACCTTATTGTCTATCATTGGCGGTTGGTTGCCAACCTATTTTGTAGAGAAAAAAGGAATGAACCCATACGATGGAAGAATGAAAGCAATGTTAATTTTTGCTTTTTTCCCATTATTAGCGATGGTTGCGCAACCATTAGGGCATTTAACTTATTGGTTACCGGTAATTATTATAGGTATTGCAGGTGCCGCTCACCAAGCATGGTCAGCAAATATCTTTACAACCATAGGTGATATGTTTCCCAAAAAGGCGATTGCTACTGTTACTGGTATTGGTGGTTTAGCAGGCGGTATTGGAGCAACATTTATCAATAAAGGATCTGGTTTGTTGTTTGATTTTAGTAAAGACACCAACATGGACTTTATGGGCTTTCATGGTATAGAAGCAGGATATTTCATCGTATTTTCTATCTGTTCAGTTTGTTATTTAATTGGCTGGATTGTAATGAAAAGTTTGGTGCCTAGATACCAACCAATCGTAATGGCTTAATTATAAAAAGTTATCAAGTAAAAGGGCTGATTTTCCAAAGAAAATCAGCCCTTTTTTGTTGATCAATAATTGATAACAACCCTATGCCATCGTACCTTCTATAATTAAAATTTTTGAATCAGTAATTAGAGTAACAGCTAATTTAGTGATCTCGTAAATGCCCAAAGCATCTCTTTTTTCCAGTTCTTGATTAGCTGCATCTATAGCTCCTTCAACAACAAACACATAAATACCATTGTTATTGCTTTTAAGCTTATAATCTAGGGTTGTCCTAGCGCTTGTATTACTCAAAGAAAACCAAGCGTCCTGATTGATTGTAATAGCGCCGTCGTTATCATCCCGAGAAACACGATTAAGAACTGATTTAACTTATCTAACTCTAAAAACGTTTTTTACTTGTAGCGAGGTTCGATATTCTCCACTTTCGGGAAAATCCAAATTTGTAGAAACTCAACAGGCTCTTCTTTCGGAGCATTATACTCCGAATGTTAAATACCAGAGCCGGCAGACATAATTTGCACATCGCCAGCTTTAATAATTTCATCTCTGCCTGTACTATCCTTATGTCTTAAAGCTTCACTTAACGGGATGCTCACAATTTCCATATTCGCATGAGCATGAGCGCCAAAACCCATCGACTGCGCTAGATGATCGTCGTTTAATACGCTTAATAGCCCGAAATTCACTTTCTCTGGATTGCGAAGCTGACCAAAATTGAAAGAATAATGGCTTTTTAACCAACCGAAAGTGTTAAAGCCTCTTTCCTCTGCTGGATGAAAAATGGTTTTCGTAATAAACTAACTTTAATTACGCGTTTAAACACCCAAATATTATTCCAGATTTTATTGTGTATTTTTGCGGCTCTAAAACATCAAATCCTATGAAAGAGAAAGCAATTTTATTGGGCGCTAGCGGACTTATTGGCAATCACTTACTAAAGTTATTGCTTGATAGCCCGGCATACGGAGAGCTTACTATTTACGTTAGAAAGGCACTGCCAATTACCCATATTAAACTGAAACAAATAGTTACCGGTTTTGAAATTCTGGATGAAATAACTGACAGCATTAATGGCTCCATCGTGTTTTGTTGTTTAGGTTCCACCAAGTCAAAAACTCCCAATCTAAAAGATTACAGAAAAGTAGACTATGACATTCCTTTATATTTTGGGGAACAGGCTTTAAAAAAAGGCGCTCGCCAATATCATTTAGTAAGTGCGATGGGTGCAAATTCAAAATCGGGAAACTTTTACAGCAAAATGAAGGGTCAAATTGAAGACGCTATTAAAGTACTTCCCTACGAAACTATCCAAATCTACCAGCCCTCCTTTTTAAGAGGGAATAGAAAAGAAAATAGACCCATGGAGAAAATCATGTTGCCAATTATGCGTTTAGTAGATTTAGCATTAGTTGGTCCTTTAAAAAAATACCAAAGTATTGAATCGGAATACGTTGCCCAGGCGATGTTTAATGAATCAATTAAAAATAAAAGAGGCATCTTTGTGCACAATTCAGAACAAATTAAAAGATTAGTGTGAGTATAGTATCAGCAGAACAATTAGGCCATGCGTTTAACGACCAATGGCTTTTTAGAAATTTAACATTCGGACTACAACAAGGACAAAGAGTTGCCTTAGTGGGTGTAAACGGCGCAGGCAAATCTACTTTGCTAAAGCTACTGGCAGAGAAAATTAAGCCCAGCGAGGGGAAGGTCGTGAAAGCAAAGGACATCAAATTTGGTTATTTGGAACAAGATCCAAAGTTTATACCAGGCCAAAGTATCAGCGACTTTATTTTTAGTTTAGATAACCGTCAACAGCAAATCATTAGGGAGTACGAAGAACTGCTGGAGCAAGAAAACCCAGATGTTAACGAAATTACGCGTTTAACAGAAGAGTTAAGTAACCTAGAGGCTTGGGAATATGAGCATGAGATTAAAACGATTTTAGGTCGTTTAGATATCCATCATCTTGATCAAAAAATTGACACGCTATCGGGCGGGCAAAGAAAAAGGTTAAGCTTAGCGAAGCTTTTGATTGACGAACCTGATGTATACGTAATTGATGAGCCTACCAACCATTTAGACATTGACACCATTGAATGGCTGGAAAGCTATTTAACCAGTGGCGGCAAAACCATATTAATGGTTACCCACGATAGATACTTTTTAGATAATGTTTGTAACGAGATTATCGAATTAGAGAATGGTCAAGTTTATACTTACAAAGGTAAGTACGCCTATTATTTAGAAAGAAAAGCGGAACAAGATGCAAACAATAGTACTGTTTTAGCAAAGAATAAAAACCTTTTAAAGAAAGAGCTGGAATGGATGCGCCGAATGCCCCAGGCCAGAGGAACAAAATCAAAAGCTAGAATTGATGCTTTTTATGATTTAGAAGATAAAACCAAAGGTCAGTTTAATAAAGAATCCGTAAAGCTTGACGTTAAAGTAAGCAGACAAGGGAAGCAAATTTTGGAACTTCACCATGTTGGAAAAAACTTCCAAAACAAGAATATACTTAACGACTTTACCTACGTTTTCAAAAAAGGAGATAAAATAGGTTTAACTGGCAAAAATGGAACAGGAAAGTCTACGCTGCTAAACATCATCACCAACGAATTAAACCCAGATAAAGGTGACGTTGTTATTGGTGAAACCACTGTTTTCGGCTATTATCACCAGTCTGGTTTAAGCTTTGATGAAAGTGAACGGGTAATTGACGTTGTAAAAAATATTGCTGAATTTATCGTAATGTCTGACGGCACAACGATTTCTGCATCGCAATTGTTAACGCATTTTTTATTTCCACCTAAAAAACAACATGGATTTGTGAGCTTATTAAGTGGTGGCGAGAAGAAACGTCTGCATTTAATGAAAGTATTAATTAAGAACCCAAACTTTCTGATATTAGATGAGCCTACCAACGATTTAGATATTGATACGCTAAACGTATTGGAAGAATTTTTAGAAAACTATCCTGGTGTTCTTTTATTAGTTTCTCACGATAGGTACTTGGTAGATAAGTTAACCGATCAGTTATTTGTACTGGAAGGCAACGGAGAGGTGAGAATTTTTAATGGAAACTACACATCGTACCGAGAAGAAGCAGAACTTTTAAAAATTCAAACAAAAGAAGTGAAGTCCGCTCCTGCTCCACAAGTTCAAAAGGAAGTTTCAAAAACAAAACTATCCTACAAGGAGAAACTAGAACTTGATGATTTAGAAGCAGAGATTGCCAAGATTGAGGATTCAATTGTTAGGCTTACCAGCAAACTAAACAACGAAACTAACCACGAAGAGTTAATCAAGCTTTCCGCTGAGATTGAAAAAACAAATAATTTGCTAGACGAGAAATCTTCAAGATGGCTTATTCTTAGCGAGGAATGAGTCAAGCAAACTGGATAGCGACAATTGGCGTAGGCATATTACTTTCTGCATTTTTCCTGAATATCGTTGGAAAACTAAGAACAGAAGATAAAGCCTACAGCTTCTTAAATCTATTAGGGGGTTTGTTAAGCGCATACGCATCTTGGATAGTTGACTTCTATCCTTTTGTTATTTTAAATATAATATGGTCAATCACCGCGTTTATGTTTTTGATAAAGAAACATGTTCCACGTGAAACAAAATAGAATTGTGGGTATTGTTCCACGTGAAACAAAACAAAATGTTTAAAAAATATAATGTAATTGTAGTTGGCGGCGGCCACGCTGGTTGTGAAGCTGCGGCAGCCGCTGCCAATCTAGGCTCGTCTGTTTTACTAATAACCATGAATATGGGAACTATAGCACAGATGAGCTGTAATCCTGCAATGGGCGGCGTAGCCAAGGGGCAAATTGTAAGAGAAATAGATGCTATGGGAGGGCAATCTGGTATTATATCAGACAAAACCTCTATACAATTTAGAATGCTTAACAAGTCAAAAGGCCCAGCCATGTGGTCGCCAAGAGCGCAGATTGACAGGATGCGATTTGCAGAAGAATGGAGATTGACGTTAGAGAGAACGCCTAATGTAGATTTCTGGCAAGACATGGTTTCCTCTATTATAGTTAAAGAGGGAAAGGCTTGTGGCGTTATTACGTCACTTGGAATAGAAATTGAAGCTGACGCTGTAGTGTTAACCAATGGAACATTTTTAAACGGTGTTATCCATATTGGAGAAAAGAAAATGGGCGGGGGCCGAACCGCAGAAAGAGCGGCCACTGGCTTAACAGAACAATTAGTAGAACTAGGTTTTGAGTCTGGAAGAATGAAAACCGGCACTCCTCCCCGAGTTGACGGTCGCTCTTTAGATTACACAAAAATGGAGGAACAATGGGGAGATGTTGGTGGCGGAAAATTTTCTTACACAGACACCACAATGAATCCAGAGCAAAGGTGTTGCTGGATTACCTATACCAATTCTGAAGTACATGAAGAGCTGAAAGAAGGGTTCGAAAAATCGCCAATGTTCACTGGAAGAATTAAAGGATTAGGCCCAAGATATTGCCCCTCTATAGAAGACAAAATTAACCGTTTTGCTGAGAGAGACCGCCACCAAATATTTGTAGAACCAGAGGGCTGGAATACCGTTGAAATTTATGTTAATGGTTTTTCCACATCCTTACCAGAAGAAGTACAACATAAAGCACTAAGAAAAATACCTGGTTTTGAAAACGTAAAAATGTTTAGGCCGGGCTACGCTATCGAATATGATTTCTTCCCTCCTACGCAGCTAAATCTTTCGTTGGAAACCAAGTTAGTTTCAAATCTTTATTTCGCTGGACAAATTAACGGAACCACGGGATATGAAGAAGCGGCTGCGCAAGGATTTGTTGCAGGTGTGAATGCGCATCAAAAAATAAACGAAAAAGAACCGTTAATATTAAAGCGTTCTGAATCTTACATCGGTGTATTGATTGATGATTTGGTTACCAAAGGTACCGAAGAACCTTACCGAATGTTCACCTCAAGGGCTGAGCATCGGTTATTACTTCGTCAAGATAATGCGGATGAGAGACTAACACCTATTGCTTATAAATTAGGTTTAGTAAACGACGAACGATTAAACAAGGTAAATCAGAAAATCGAAAATTCAAAAGCGATCATCAAGTTTTCAAAGGAACTTTCTGTAGATAAAAATCTAGCCAATCCAATATTAGAAGAATTAGGCACATCAGTTATTGTGCAAAACACAAAAGTTCACAACCTATTGGGAAGACCGCAATTGGGTATTGACGATATTAGAAGAATATCGCCAAAGTTTGACGAATATCTACAAGCTTTTGATAAAGAAACAATAGAACAAGCTGAAATTAAAATTAAATACGACAGCTATTTTGAGAAAGAGCTGGAGATTATTGATAAGATGAAAAAAATGGAGGACAAAGAAATTAATCCCGAATTCAATTATCACAGTCTAAATTCTTTATCAAAAGAAGCTCGCGAAAAGTTGATGAAAATAAAACCGAGAACTTTGGGTCAAGCTTCAAGAATTTCTGGAGTAACACCATCGGATATTTCAGTATTAATGGTCCATATCAGCCGGTAATTATAAACAATTGATAATCAATATATTATAAATATTTAAAATAAAGCGTTATTTCAAAATCTAAAGCATGTTTGTCGAAAAAGATTTAAAATGCTTTAAATCGCTTAAAAATAGCCTCAAATAAAAAATGCATAAAAAAGCTCAAAATTTAGCCCTCCTACTCTGTACAATTGTGTGCTTTTCTTGCGCAAGCTTGCAAACTCCAGAAGGCGGACCAAGAGATAAGACTGCGCCAAAAGTTATTGAAGAAAATCCAAAAAATTTAACGAAAAACTTTGTCGGTAACAAAATTGAGATCACATTTGACGAATACTTTAAACTTAGCAATGAATTTAGCGAAGTAAGTATTTCGCCTGCTCAGGAAGTTCCGCCGATTTTAAAAATTAAACAAAAAACTTTGATTATTAACTTCAAAGATTCGCTTGAATCAAACACCACCTATACCGTAAATTTTGGAAAAGCAATCCAAGATGTAAACGAAGCTAACGTATTAAAAAATTACAGCTACGTATTTGCTACTGGTGATAAATTAGATTCCTTACAAATTAGTGGAAAGGTAATTAGTGCAAATGACAACAAAGAAGTGAAAGAGGTTACTGTTTTTATTTTGCCGATTTCTAGAGATTCCACTTTCGGAAAAAAGAAACCTTCAATCTATACTACCACAGACAGTGCTGGAAATTTTAGTTTAAAAAATCTAAGGGAAGATAAATATCACATTTATGCTTTAAAAGAACCTGCGGCTGATCGTATTTACAATTCGCCAAACGAAGAAATCGCCTTTTTAAAGGACGCTATCAATTTAACCGCAGACACATCCGGGCTTTTGCTAAAATTGTTTAAAGAAGTGCCAGAACGCTTTAGAACTACCGATAGAAAAATAGAACCTGATGGAAAAATAGTGCTTTTATTCAACCGTCCCGTAAATAAACCAAACATTACTTTTTTAGGTGAGACCACAATTAAAGACCCTATAATCGAGTTTAGCACTAAAGGGGATAGTCTGTCGGTATGGTTACGTGAAATTGCTTTTGACTCTTTAAAAGTGGTTGTAAACGAAGATAAAACTGTGCTCGATACCGTAACTTTAAGACGCAGTCAAAAAGACGAATACAAACGGACCATATTATTCAACAATAATTTATCTGCTGGGAAAATTGCACCTAAACAAGCGTTAAACTTAATTTTCAATTTACCAATTGATAAAATTGACCAAAGTAAAATTGGCTTATATGTTGATTCTATCAAATTAGATGGCTTAGCGATCAAAAGACTGCCGCCATCAGAAAGGAAACTGGAAATAGATTATAAATGGCAAACCAAGAAACCGTATACCTTGATTTTTGAAGACGACGCCGTAACGGATATTTATGGTACGACCAATAAACAACTTAAACTTTCTTTTACATTAGACGAAATCGAAAACTACGGGAATTTAAGTTTGAAGGTTAGCAAGACGGACAGCCTCAAAAATTATATTGTACAGTTAGTTAATGCGAAAGGGGAAATTTATCGAGAAAACCGCATCACGACAAACGCCACTTTACAATATAATTACATCCCTACTAACACTTATTTAGTTAAAATAATTGAGGATATTAATAATAATGGATTTTATGATACGGGTAATTTACGTTTAAAACGCCAGCCTGAAAAGATTTATATCTTTGATAAAGAAATTGTAACCAGAGCAAATTGGGACCGAGAAGAAGCCATTGTAATTCCTGCTGAATTTTAAGCAACCTGGACCCGCTCACTGTCTTTTGTCAACCATGTAGAT
Organism: Sphingobacteriales bacterium; assembly: GCA_038243635.1. GTDB lineage: Bacteria > Bacteroidota > Bacteroidia > Sphingobacteriales > Sphingobacteriaceae > Pseudopedobacter. Next base: position 3,824 of record JBBSQW010000017.1, on the reverse strand, counting down.
TGCATTGTTTCGGATGGCAACCTTTAAAGGGCTATTTAATTCAACGGCTTGTTTTTTAACATTTGCCAACCAAACCGGTGTACTTTTAATCAGGCTTATGTAATGCCTAAATGGCTTTTTCCCTTTCAAATAATTCGGTTAGATTGGTTAGTCCGTACACTTCACATAAGTCGTCCACAAAATCGAAGGAAAACTTTGGAAGGTTGTATCTGTACTCATTAGCGCAAGTAGAAATCAATAACGACGGAGGCAAGCATTAGAAAAATAAACTTTGGTGCCCCCCATTTGCAAAATAAAAAGCTAAAAAAAAGAATGATGTAGTTTCTGCTTTTCAGCGTCGAAAATGAATAAACCAGTAAAAACGCCGGTAAAAAGTATAACAGAAAAGTTATACTACTAAATATCATACAACATTTTTACCATCACCACACCGTAAATTTATAATTAAAATATGATTCTGTTTTCTTTTTGAATTCGAATTCCATAATTTGTCTAATAATCAATAACAAATCGGGTTAACCATGAAAAAATATATTTTCCTCACCCTAATTTCTGCCTTTTTTTACTGCTGTACTGCAAATGCACAATCATTTAAAGTAGTGAATAGTGCTGTTTTTGCGGATAGTTTGCAAATGCAACAGAAACCCTTATTGTTGGATGTTAGAACGCCAGAAGAATTTGCTGAGGGTCATTTAAAAAATGCATTAAACTACGACTTTAAGGGCAGTGATTTTAAAGCTAAAATTGGGGATTTGGATAAAGCTAAAACTTATTATGTATACTGCAGAAGTGGTAAAAGAAGTGCGGCCGCTGTAGCGGAAATGCGATCACAAGGTTTTAAAACTGTTTATGAGTTGGAAGGTGGAATGCTTAAGTGGGTGGAAGACGGAATGCAGACAGTTAAGGAAATTGGGGAATAAGAACCCAATTAAAAGCAGGTATTACTAAAAATTCATACTGATTAATAAATATTTCTTTAAAATACCAAAGATTATTCTGTTCATAGAAAACGAGTATTGCCTTTTTATATTCTACAAAATCAACTGTTCTAAATGAGATAGTGCAGTATTTGTAATTCATTAAAATAGCATTGCTAACTATTCTACCTTTTCGTTTATTTCCATCAGCAAACGGCTGAACGTAACAAATCAGTACTAAAACAAGCAAGGCCTTTTCAAAAATATTTTCTTTCTTATTGATCAGCTCACACATGCTTTTGAGCGCTTCCATAATCTGGGATTCATTATCTAAAGGTCTATAATTTGTTCCTGATATACCTACTCTGCGCTTTCTTATATTGATATCTACATCCTATTTCTTTGATTAACAGTCTATGTATATCTACAATTTTTGGAACTGATAAAGGAATCAAATAATCAGGATTCTCTATGATAAAAGCAATGGCTTCCTTATGGTTCAAAAGCATTACCGCTTCTTCTTTTGTTTTGCCACACGCAGTTTCTTTTTCTTTAAGCAAACGCTCGGTCTCCAAAAGTGAGTATGTATTCCCTTCTATCTGTGACGACTTCCAACTTAAATCGATTGTCAACCTTTCCAGTTCCTTTTTATATTCTAAATCTGAAAGAAGAGAAACGTTATTATTGGATCTCTTCTGTAGCGTTTCAAATTTCTGCATCTCCGTTTTTGAAAACAGAGAACAGCTATCTAAAACCTTAGAAATAAGATCCAAACTAAAGCTTTCTTTAATAGACCGTTCGTCAATCACGTTTTTGTAATACGTTTGAATATCAACAGGATATAACAACTCGTAAACTGGCGATATAGCGCACTTAGTGACTCCCCTTTACCCGTTTTAACAACAAAATTAGAATCAACCAGGTTTGTACGTATTCTTTTGGCTGTCATAGCTGATATCAGCTGAAAGTCCATCACAAGTTTTGATGCCAAAGTTCGAGTATGATTTCCATGAAAGCAGCTATGGCTTTAGACCCTACAAAAGCGCTAGAACAGCGGTAGGGAAAGCATTGAGCCATATTCATGAAGGTTATAGCCACATCGTGGCTATCGACCTGCAAACATTCTTTGATGAGGTAGACCATTGCCTGCTATTGAACCTGATTTACCGCAAAGTAAAATGCCCAGTTACCCTAAGGCTAATCCGTAAATGGTTACGTGTACCGATACAAATCAAAGGCAGATTAGTAAAACGAAGAAAAGGAGTACCGCAAGGCAGTCCTTTAAGCCCACTGCTTTCCAATATTCTGCTCCATGAGCTGGATAAAGAACTGGAAAGAAGAAAGCTAAAATTCGTACGCTATGCCGACGATTTCAGTATCTACTGCAAAAGACCTTCCCACGCAAAAATGGCAAGCAAAGCCATTACCAAATACTTGGTAACACGCTTAAAGCTGAAAGTGAATGCAGAAAAGAGCGGGATAGTAAAACCAGTAAAGTTTACGATTCTGGGCTCTACGTTTGCATCCACGTACCAAAAAAGAGTAAAAGGACAATATCAGTTAACAGTAGGAGAAAAGGCATGGGCAAACTGAAAGAGAAGTTAAAAGCAGTAACACGGAAAACGTTACCCAAAAGTCTGACAGAACGCATCGTTAAAATCAGCGAGATTACCCGTGGCTGGCTCATTTATTCAAGGGAAGTAGCATCGTAGGTAAACTGCGGGATGTAGACGGCTGATTGCGCAACCGACTGCGCTATTGTATTTGGACTGATTGGAAGAAACCCGAACGGAAACGGAAAAACCTGATACGTTTAGGGGTAGATGCCGACCACGCCTAGGCATGGAGCAGGACAAGAAAAGGAGGTTGGCGCATAGCGCAAAGCCCGATTCTTAACACTACGATAACTATCAAAAGGCTAAAGCAGAAAGGCTACATATCCATGCTGGAGATTTACACAAAACTCAACCCATCAGTTTACGAACCGCCGTATACGAGACCCGCTTGGCCTGCCCTGAACGAATCTGAATGGGTCTGGTGGTGTGAGAGGCGCACTCTGTCAGATTTTTGGCAGAGCCGTCTACTCGATTAGCGGTAGGTTTATTTCTTCTGAGTTTGTAATTTCTTTCTTTCTAGGTAGGCGTTAAATTGCTCAAAGTTCATCCCTTTAATTTCTTTAGAGATTTTATCCTTTATTTCTCTGAAAGTTTTGACGGTGTCAAAATCTTTTTCTGTTTTTGTTTTATTGTTCATTGCCTACAATTTCTTTTGGTGAATGAATGTTTAGGTTCAAATATCCTAAACGTAAATTTATCGAATTATAACCTCTTATTCTGTAAACGTTTACAATGTGTTTGAAATTCCAACTTACTAAGATGTCAACTTTATTCAGTGTTGCGGTTGCAATATGTAAACAATCGTCGAAACTTGTTTCTCCCACAACTTTTTCGTCTACGTATTTTTGCGCAAGTCGAAAAGCTTCTGGAGTAACTAATACTTTTTCAATATGTTCAGGTTCTAGTTCGTTGAAATAATTCCTTATTCTTTCTGGCGCACTTTCAAGTTCCGATTCGGTCAGATTTGAATACACACATTTTATTGCCCCAACTTTACTCGTTCAAAAAGCAGAAGTGTTTCTTCTTCAAATTCGATGTCGAAAACACCGTCGAAAACTGAAGTGTCAAAATAAAAACGTTGTACCATTATTCAAATCTACGAAATTTCTTTCCTTTCATTGTCGTAGTTCAGTTCGGGGAAACTTACCTATAATCGAGTCACGAAAAGGAATTTCACCTTTGCGTTCTCACAGAACCGTACGTGAAAGTCTCCCTTCATACGGCTCTTCATGTCCATAAATCACCTAAAGATACTTCTATCTTTATGGATGTACCAACGCCCAACGGCGTC
>JBBSQW010000016.1:0-88686 GCA_038243635.1 Sphingobacteriales bacterium | reverse complement strand
TCGCATATATTCAAGCAAAAACTACTGTTCCAATGAAATAATTCCGAGACTCTTTTAGAGAAAAACAACCAAAAAAATGCCTTTAAAACAAATCAACCAATGTGTAACTGAATTTGACTAATTTGTTCGGACACTTATGATTGTGTTTAAACTATTTTTCAAACCAATCCTTTTCCAAACCATATTAACGATAATTACCAAATCATTTTTCATGGGTATTAATTAAACATTGTTGTAGTTTAAATTCCTGATTACAAACAAACCACATCATGAGATTTAGGTTAACACTTCTTATCACACCAATTGTTGCTACTCCAACTTTCGCTGAGTCAAACACCACGGTACTCGAGACAATTTAACCAATACTTACCTTGCTTAATTACACGGCTAAGCAAGTCCCTATTTAAGTGTGCGATATATTTGAGGATTAATCGAGTATAAAAAATATCGTCAGGTTAAGAGAACTGTGAGCTCAATTGTTACAAAAGCAGCGACCAAGAAAAGTTTGAAACTCTTAAACGATAACGTTCAAAAAAATCGATGAGTCAAAATTCTCAAAATCAAATGCTACCGGAAGACTGGAAACCTAGCTATAAAATTTGGTTAACAACCTCAAATTATATATCATAAAAGAGCTTATCCTACCCTATTTCTACCTCTGTAAAAGTCATAAAATCTCCGTCATTGAAAACATATTTCGATATGTTCTAAAAAAAAAAGCATTATTGAATGAATGAATGAATGATAGTTTTAAAAATATCTGGCAAATTAAAAATAACTCTAATGAACTCTCTACGTATTAAGCGGTTGTGAAAATAAATTGAAACTTTTAGATTTAGCTTTCGCAAAAAAAAAAAACACTAAACCTTAATTGATGAGAGCAGAAAATACTTTTTATCTTAAATGCAACAATTGTCTTTTATCCAAAACCCACTTAATTGCTATTCTAACAGCTGCCTGCTTATTGGTAACCCTTTCGTTTTTGCTTAAACATTACGAAACGATTACCACATCTAATACCTACCTCAATTCAACCGTTTGTTCTTTGTTTGCTGTTTTAAGTTCATACCAACTTTATACAGGATCATCAGGTCATTATATTTTTATGGATAATGACAAAATCTTATTCAGACAAAACAAATCAAAGGATGAAATACGTCTGCAGTTTGACGGTTTAGATACATTCGAAACTCGTTTTTTCGAGATCGTATTTAACACCAAAGAACAAGAAAAATTTATTTTACCACTTCACAAAATTTCGAATAAACAAAAGCGCTGGGAAATTAAGGAGTTTCTACGCCAAAGAATAAAGCAAACTACGGCAAACTCAATAGCCGCTTAAAATTAAAAAAGCTGTGATTAATAAAATAATTACAGTTTTTTTTGCGTTAAATTTTCACTTAAAACTTTAAATGCTTAACTGTTTTACCGTTGTTAATCAATTGCTTAAGTGAATCAATCCCAATTTTCAAATGTGATTCTACATGCTCTGCAGATGTCTTACTTCCATCTGTCTCAGCAGTTTTAACTCCTTCTGGAATCATTGGTTGGTCAGACACCAACAACAAAGCACCAGTTGGAATTTTATTTGCGAAGCCCGTAACAAATACTGTAGCAGTTTCCATATCAACTGCCATGGCTCTTAGTTCTTTCAAATACTTTTTAAAATCTTTATCATGCTCCCACACTCTTCTGTTGGTAGTGTAAACTGTACCAGTCCAATAGTCTCTCGAGTGGTCTCTAATGGTAGTGGATATCGCCTTCTGCAATGCAAAAGCCGGTAAAGCCGGAACTTCTGGGGGTAGGTAATCATTAGACGTTCCTTCACCCCTAATGGCTGCAATGGGCAAAATTAAATCCCCAATCTCATTTTTCTTCTTTAAACCACCACACTTACCCAAAAACAAAACCGCTTTCGTCTTAATCGCCGTCAGTAAATCCATCATGGTAGCTGCTAAAGGGCTTCCCATTCCGAAATTTATAATGGTAATTCCATTTGCCGTAACGCTCTGCATAGGCTTATCCAAGCCGTAAATTGGTGCATTATCATGCCACTCAGAAAATAGCTGTACATACTTTGAGAAATTAGTTAACAAAATATATTCACCAAATTCTTCTAAAGGCCTACCAGTATAACGTGGCAACCAGTTGGCAACAATATCTTCTTTAGATTTTAAGCCTTTTTTAATCGGACTATTCACTTCTTTATCCGGTGTGTTCACCGATTTCTTTTTTATATCTTTTTCTTCATTCATAGTAAATGGATTTTTTTTTCAAAGCCTAACGCAGAAAAATGAAAGCTAAATGCTTAAGCGCAGGGTTCAATATCGGCAATTATTTTCGCATAAAGCAAAAATGTTTATTTTTTTAACAATAAAATTGAGGCTTATATCATGTATATATTAGTCTAACATTAAACCAAATAGAAACCTAGTTGTTATTTGTAGACGCAAGATGTATTTAATTCAGAAAGTATTCCGCATTGCCGAACTTACCCTGTGTTTCCTATTTCATTCCTAAAAAACGATTTATCTATGTGGTTTTAACAACCAACGTTACAAGTTTAATAAATACTCTTCGTAAAAAAAGTTCCATCAATCCATAACAAAAACCACTGTAAACAAAAAAGCCTCTCGAAATTCGAGAGGCTTAAAATGCTATTATGCAACTTTTAGTTTTTTTATATCTGATTTTTCAAAAGCTTCCTTAGCGTAAGCTAAATCAACCACCAATTTTTTAGCTTTTGTTTTTTGCGAGGGAATCTCAAACATGGCATCAATCATAATGGCTTCGCAAATAGAACGCAAACCTCTGGCGCCCAATTTAAACTCCATCGCTTTATCTACGATGAATTCATAAACATCCTTTTTAAATTCCAAGGTAATATCCTCGTATTCAAACAGTTTTTGATATTGTTTCGTTAAGGAGTTCTTAGGCTCAGTTAATATGCTCAACAAAGTTTCGCGATCTAGAGGATCCAAGTGAGTAATAACCGGTACACGACCAATCAACTCAGGAATCATCCCGAAGGCCTTTAAATCCAACGGCGTAATGTATTTATAAAGGTTTTTCAAATCCACCTCATCGTCCTCAGCTTTTACCTTATATCCTACAGTCTGCGTACGCAAACGATTTGCAATTTTCTTCTCAATACCATCAAAAGCACCACCACAGATAAACAAAATGTTATTGGTGTTTACCGGAATCATTTTTTGGTCGGGGTGTTTTCTACCTCCTTGTGGCGGAACGTTAACAATCGTTCCTTCCAAAATTTTCAATAAAGCCTGTTGTACACCCTCACCAGATACATCACGAGTAATTGAGGGGTTATCACTTTTACGAGCAACCTTATCCACTTCATCGATATATACAATACCGCGTTCAGCAGCATTCACGTCGTAATCTGCAGCTTGCAGTAAACGCGTTAAAATGCTTTCTACATCCTCACCCACATAACCAGCTTCCGTTAAAACAGTAGCATCACAAATACAAAACGGAACATTTAAAACCTTTGCAATGGTTTTGGCCAATAAAGTTTTACCAGTTCCAGTTTCGCCAACCATCATAATGTTAGATTTTTCAATCTCCACCTCATCTTTGGTAATCTTCTGGTTTAAACGCTTGTAATGGTTGTAAACTGCCACTGCAAGCACTTTTTTAGCAGCATCCTGACCAATAACGTATTGATCCAAATGATTTTTAATTTCCAATGGCTTTAAAAGCGTAAGGACAGAATTCATATTCTTCCCTTTCTTTAAGCTCAATTCTTCGCCTAAAATTTCATTAGCCTGTTGCACACATTTATCACAAATATGGGCATCCAAGCCAGCAATCAGCATTAAGCTATCCTGCTTTCCCGCTCCACAAAAAGAACATTTAATATCTTTTACGCTCTTACTCATTTTTTATTTCTTTTCTTTATTCGGTTCTAAAATCTCATCAACCATGCCATATTCTTTCGCTTCATCAGCTTTCATCCAATAATCTCTGTCAGACGCCTTCTCAACCCACTCATAAGACTGACCAGAATGCTTAGCAATGATATCATAAAGCTCTTTCTTCAGCTTCAACATCTCACGTAAATTAATCTCCATGTCAGATGCTACACCCTGCGCACCGCCTGATGGCTGGTGAATCATAATTCTAGCATGAGGCAAAGCTGCTCTTTTACCTTTTGTACCCGCACACATAATTACCGCACCCATAGATGCCGCTATACCTGTACAAATAGTTGCTACATCTGGCGAAATGTATTGCATGGTATCGTAAATACCTAAACCCGCATACACTGAACCACCTGGCGAGTTAATATAAATTTGAATATCGCGTTTAGCATCTGCAGACTGTAAAAATAATAATTGCGCCTGAATGATATTCGCATTTTGGTCATAAATAGCATCACCTAAAAAGATAATCCTGTCCATCATCAACCTCGAGAAAACATCCATTTGCGCAACATTCAATTGGCGTTCTTCAATAATATAAGGCGTCATCCCGCTAGGTCTTAAAACACCCTCGGTTTGGTTAATGTATCTATCAACATGTAAAGCACCAATTCTATGGTGCTTTACCGCATATTTACGGAATTCGTTTTTATCAATATTCATATCTACTCGTTTTGCTTTTACACTGCTAATGTATTAAAATTTTATCTTTGTTATCAACGTTAATTGTTAACGGTTTGTTTTTTTACGGTAATGATTTTGAGGTAATAATTTTGAAGCAGAGAATGAGTAACTAAAGTTATCTGTTGAGTTCTTTAGTCTTTGCCCTTTAATCTTGGTTCTTGAATCTTGAATCTTAATTCTTGAATCTTTTTAATCTGGGCGTTCCCCCAAAAGCGGTCGGGCTTTGCATTCATACGTCACACGGCATTAAGCACAGGCCTGTATACATTTCAATCCCTAACGTGAAATTAGCAGGTTTGGCATAAAATAAACTGATGTTCTGCATTTTTTTCTCCTCTGCACTTCGTCAAAACGAATAATACTGTGTTTATCGTCATCCGATAGCTATCGGATGCGAAGCTGAAGAGTTAGGCAAAATCGTAAAGGCGCTGTGACAATCTCTTTTTCTTTTGTATAAGCCTAAATTTCATCTTCTATCCTCAACACTATTTTAGTATAAACTTACTGGATGTAGATTATTATGAGATCAAAAGTAAAGTGCAATATTATTGAATCCCACTTAAAACTTCAGAAAATTTCTTAGCACCTTTTCTCTCAATTTCTGCGGTTACTTTTGCAAGCTCGTTTGTCCCAATAACAGCGTAGGAATAATCCTTAGGAGACTGAGATTTTAACATATCGTATAAGTTCTTATAAGACGCTTTTTTTCCTTGATATTTATCCACCACCAAATAATGTTTATTCTCGTCTGGGTTTATTTCCAAACCTCTTCCAAATAAATCTAAACGATGATTCAGGCTTTCTAAATCAGTGACCTGAGTGTTTAGTTTATCAATTGGGTGTTCTGCATTTAAATCAATAGATTTTACAGTATAAATCACACCGTTTACCCCGATACCATCTAATTGATAATCAAAAAATAAATTTGGGATAATCCCTTTTTTCATTTTGTAATTAATATCAATCTTGTTTTTTAACGGTTCGCTAAAAACTTTGGTTACTGCGTTGCTAAAAGAGCGGTCAATTACTGGTTTATCTGGAATGCCAATATTTAACTCAACATATCGTTTAAAAAAATCATCAAATTTCTTAACATCAAAAGATAGATCAATGCCTGATGGTTTATCAAATTTTAAAAAACCATTATTATATATGGATAAGCGCTTCAGATAATCGACATTGAAAGTTAAATCATTAAACAAAGGTTTATTTGAAAGGATTTCTTGATCAATAAAAGACTTAATTTTATCAAGCGTATACGCTAACAACGAGCTATTTAGTGGACTTATTTTCTTTATGAGATTCAACTTGTCTGCTGAAAATTTATAAAAAACGTTTCCGCCAGAAATCACGATCATTCCCACTGCTAAATTTTCATTAGATAATGAGTTATTTATAAACCTGACAATGCTATAAAATGATTTCATCTGTGGTAATTCAAATATAAATTTGAAATTCTTTTATTTCTCTCTTCGTTAGCTAATACTTCCATTATCCCCCTTCTACCGCTTTTACTTAACCCAAAGTTTTTCGGAATACAATCAAAAACGTTTTCGATACCTAGTAAAGTATCATTAATATTCGATAAAATTTCTGTCGCCAGATTTTTTAATTCATTTGGGTTAGCAAAATTACAAATACTTTTGAACATTGGAGTCAGCATAATGGAGTTATCATCTGCCCGATCCATTATAGATAGCTTTAGATTTTTATAATTATCCTGATAGGCAAATGCTTGCGTATGGTCTATGGGGATAAATGTAAATCCTTCATTACTGCCACGTAATAGCAAATTGGAGTTGCCTTTACGCCTATCCATATTACCAATCCACTTATCAAAGACAGCAATTTTAATAAAATCTAATGGGTTGATGTATTTATTAAAATCGTACTTGTTCTTTAAATTTAAATTATACACGTCAATCTCGGTAGTTGACTCAATAAATCTTGAACCAAAAAAACAAAGCTTAGAAAAATCAGCTTTTTGATACCGCTCATCAATATAATTTCCCTCCTTTACAAAATAATTAACTAATTGCTTGTCAACAGAAATTATAGCTTGCGAAGCTACGGGAATATCCCAAGACTGAAGAAAATAGTTGCATAATACCTCATTAATTAAATCAATTAATGGTGGGTTCATATTAAAAACTGTTTTTATCACATACTGAGAACAGTCTTCACATTCCACACGCAAAGGTGTGCTATTTGTTTGATAGCACTCGTGGATTTTAATAGCGGAAAGTTCCTTTAGTGGCTCCAATACAGATTTCTTTTAAACTAAACCAACTTTCTCAATCAATTCATCCCATATTCTATTTGCAATAGCTTTTGAATCCATGTGTTGAACTTCTCTATTATTAAACGGATTGTTTCTATTTATCCAAAACATGCCATATTCATCATTACTCAGCTCAAACGATTTATAATAATCTTGAGTTTCTTCAAATGTGTACTTTAAATCTGATTTGCCTAGCGTGAAGTGCGACGAAGAGTCTGAATCAGCGGATATTGAAATTTTTAATTTGGACTCTGTGTTTATTTTATTCCTATTTACTAAATATGCCTCAAAATCGTTACCGTTATTTCGAGTAACCATGTGTTTTACATCTTCCAAACTATCAACCTCTTTAAAAAAACCAATCATAAGTTCTTTAACCTCTTCAAATGTATCCTGTTTAAACTGTAATTTTTGAATAGAATCAAAATCCTTTTTTAATCTGTAATTTCTAGACGGAAGAGCTACATTGTTCGGAGTTGCTGTGTTGGTTGCTTGATAATTATCTCCTGAAATCAGTTTTCTTAGTTCTTGGATGACATTAAGAAAAGCAGTATTAAAGTTTTGCCATTCTGAAATCGCTTTTCCATCTTTGGGAAGTGCTTTGAAATCTTTAAATGGGGTTGAAAGCCATTCGCATGGTTCTATCACTATTGGTACAATAATAAGTTCTCCATTCTTTACCATTTCAATGGCTTTTAAAAACTCCTTTTCATAACAATAATTTGAAGCGATATAATCAGGACTTAATAGAGCTATAAATAAATCTGCATCTCTAAGATTTTCTGAAATATTTTCGTTTAACCTTCCTCCAGCGCTAATTTCTTGATCTGTCCATGAAGTTAACAAACGCTCCCTTTCCAAATGTGCCAGATGGGTTTTTAACTTGATTAACATTGCTTCGTCAGCGTGGCTGTATGATATAAATGCTTTCATAGATTTAGTTTTGTGTTTGGAAATAGGAGTAAATTAAATTTGTTTAGGTCCTTCTCTAAAACCCTCATTAAAATATATATCTTGTTGATAGCTTCTACCATCAACATCATTGTATAAAATTCTTCCTTTACTATTAATAATTTCAACCCCTCCCAAAGCTTCTCGTTTATATACACTTCGAATTTCTAAAATGTTATCCCTATTGATAATTGCTTGTGTCTGCGGATTAAATCTTATGTAGGAGTTTCCATCAGCTTTGCAAACTAAATTATAAGCATCCGCATTAGTTAATTTTAAAACCATTTTTTTAATAAGATCATCGTCAATATTTATATCTTCTTCAGACAATATTATAAACATAGGAAGTATTTCCCTTGTATATTTGCTTTTTTCGATTGACAATGCAACACTCTGGTCTTTTGCACTCTTCCATTGCAAAAGCAAAGTGACAACTAGACCTACTGCTGCTATAATTGAAGCAAATGCCTGAATCCAGTCTGCTTGGCTACCAGTTGGTAATTCATTAAAGAAGTTTATAAATAACATCATGAATTTATTTTCCCATATTTTACCTCCTCCTCCGCAACCATCCCCAATTTCCCCTCAACTTCCTTATAAGCATCAACAACCTTTACCTGCCCATTCATTAACATAGGCAATAACCAGTCTCTTAAAGATGCTAATCCTTGGTTTTGTTTAAGGTTATTTAATGTTTTGTTAAGATAAGACTCTGATAGATTATGAAACTGCTCGATGATTTCTTCTGAAGGTATCACAAAGTTGAGCTCTTTAATTTTGTCCTGTGATAAATTATCCCTTGCAGAACCTGTACTGAGGTTTATTAGATATTGATAAAGCTGGTTAAGGCCAAGTTTAACGTATGTCACGAGCCGATTATCTAGAGGCATTATACCACAAATTGCCTGATTTGTACAAGCCTCAATATCCAACAAACTAACCTGTCCCGCTGTAGCACCATACATAGCCATTAGAATAGTTCTTTTTGGAAATAACTTAGCGCTAGAGTTTTGCAAACCAAGATGTGTAATATGCTTTTTTGCAGAAGTGATAAAGGACTCATTTACTTCGCCGCTATTTATCCAAGGTATATTACCATTTTCAAAATATTCTTTCTTAGACCTTAATGGTGTACCACCAGAACCAGTTTTCGAAAATTCTTTAAGACTCTTCACCTCCCAACCCTTCGGGATTTCTCTTTTCAATACCTCATCATAAACCATTTCGCCACCTGATGATTTATAAGGTTTACCTTCTGCATTGGGGAAATCAAACTGCACAAACCAATAATCATATAGCGTTTTGGCCATTGCCTCTAAACTGTCATTGATTTTATTATTCAGTTCTATTTTATCGTCTAGAGCGGAAAGAACAGAAGCAATTTGTTGTTGTTGTTTTTTTTCAGAATGAACTATAATGGACAACTTGTCAAATTCAGTTTTGTTAAGCATCGGTAGCGCAGTACTTCCCATCGCCGAATTTCGAAAAAGCTTATAGCTATTTCTTAGTTTGTAATAGATATAATGTGCATCAAAACTTTGATTTATAATAATCGAATTGATTTGTTGATTAGAAATCGCAATCGATTTGTTCATCGAAACCTTACCCATTGCTGATCCTATACATGAAACTAAGACACTGTTTTTTGGAAGTTTTTTAGTTCCTAATTTGTTTGCACCTTGAAGCGAAAGATATCTTGCGGTATATGAGATGAATCGATTATCAAATGAATCGCTTGGAGTTATAAACATAACGTCATTTCCAAAATCCTCTGGACTTGCTGATAATGGTGTTTTACCCGTAATAGTTCTGCCTAAGCTCCCGATTGTTACTTCAATAAGACTGCTCATAGCTCAGTGCTTTTAGTTGTATTTTAATTGCAAGATCCAAACGGCCACCTTCATAGAAAGACTTAACCCAAGTACTCTCAAAGCCCTGCATTTTTACTTTAAACTTCATTATCTTAATACCGTAATATATACTTTCAATCATCTATAATTAATTTTACATAACATTGCTTAACAAAGTAGAATTAATTACTACATTTGTTTTGTTCTTTACCTTCGGTCTGGAATCTACAAAGGTCTTAAACGTTGAACCAGCTAATCAACGTTTTTTTTATGCCCTAAAATTTGGGCTATTTTTAATGAGTTCCAAGTTATCATCATCGTTCACTTCATAAGCTGTAATAAATCTGGCTTTTTTATCGGCAAAAATCACAATCACCACAATGTAATTACCTTTTACCAGAGTAACTCTTCTACTGTCATCGTAACTCTTCGTTTTTGCACTCCAGCCAATTTTTAAAATTGCATCAGGGTCAGTTAATGCTTCTTTAATCCAATAAATTTTTTCTAGTCGATTATAAGATAACACAGATTTATCCTTGGCTCTCCTATTTGCACTTTCAAAAAAGCAATGATCAAACATGGAAGAAAAAAACTGGACGGTAATTTCGTCAAATGTTTTTATCAAACCCTCGCAATATTCTTTATTCCAGATTTCACGTAGTTCGGCTTCTGTAAAATTATAAGATTTAATCTTTTTATAAGGCATTTACCATCCTCCCCCAAGATTGATTTTAAACACATTAAACTTCTCTTCCCATTTAGCAGTTGGTGCAATTTCTTTAGATAAATATTTATTTTCAACATAGGATATTAAGTCAAGTTTAGCTCGCCCTGTGGCTTCTTTATTAAATTTAGACACTACTAATCCTGTTAAAATATCTGCCAGTTGGATACCTAAAGATTGCTCTGAAGGTAAGCCTTGTACCTGTTTAACATTTGAAGTGAGGTTTGATAAATCGAGTATTTCTTTCAATTCTTTCAGCCTACCCTTATTTCTGTTTTCTTTTAAATCAGCAAATATGCTGTAGGTATTAAAATCAAACAACCAATGTTTTATTAATTGGTAATAAAACTTATAGAAACCCAATTCGGGGTCGGCATTGTTAAATTTAATATGGTCAATATTATCCGCTTCTATCAAAATTACCCTAAAGCGCAAATAACCCGAGTTAAAAAAGAAATCAATCACTTCTTTATATAAATCGTAGTAAGCAGGTGATAGCTTTTTCCATTTCAGCTCTCCTTTAATGCCGTATTTATCTTTAATCGCAGTTATCCCATTCTTTAAGTTGTCTCTATGCTCTGCCGGAAGCCATACGCCACCTATACCCATATATAAATGAGCATCCTGTTTAGCTATAGCTTCTAAAGCACTTTCATCGCAAAAAATCTCAAAATCCATTTCTATTGATTAAAGTTTAAAGTTGTTAACTGCTTTTTAATTTCTTGATCTAACCTATCAGATTCTCCAAATAAGTTCTCTAAATTTTTGTTGAATGCAGACATCTTTGCTTTAAACTCATCAGCAGTAATATCTACATAATCAATCTTCACTTCAAAATACTGCCCGGCAGAAAAAGAATAGTTTTTAGTTTTAATCTCTTCCGCAGAAACTACGACGCTAAAATCATCTTCCGCCAACTTATCGTTCATCGAATTGATAATGCGTTGCTCTTCTGCTGGTGTCAATACCGTACGTTGGTTTTTCCCTTCCTTTATCGTATCGCCTAATTTACTGGCATCTACCAAGACAATATGTTCGGCATCTGCCCGGTTATCTAAAAACAATACACTTACGTTGGTGCCTGTGCTGGCAAAAATATTACTGGGCATACTTACCACGCCACGCAACAGTTTACGCTCTATCATGGCTTCGCGTATTTTACGCTCAATACCACTTTGTGCGGTAATAAAACCTGTGGGTACTACAATTGCGCCTTTACCCTTACTGCTTAAGCTGTACATAATGTGCTGTATAAACAGCAGGTAAATGGCCATACTTTCTTTTTTGGCTTTCGGAATATTAGGTATGCCCGCAAAAAAACGGGTTTTATTAATGTCTTTATCCAGTGTTGCGCTAAAATCAGAGAAGTCTAATTTAAAGGGCGGATTAGATACGATATAATCGAATTTCTCTTCGCGGTAATAAGGCTCTAAAATGGTATTGCCCTTAATAATATGCGGAATGCTATGGCTCAAGTTGTTCAGCACCAAATTTAAACGCAACATATTGCTGGACTTTTGCGAAATATCTTCGCTATAAATACTGCAATTATCCTCGCCAATGGCATGGGCAATATTCATGAGTAAAGTCCCCGAACCCGCACTTGGGTCGTACACTTTCACGCCTTTTGGTTTATCGTTTACCATAATAGAAGCCATAATACGGGCAACAGCATGTGGTGTATAGTATTCTGCGTATTTACCGCCACTATCGGTATTGTAATCTTTAATCAGGTATTCAAAAATGGTGGCAAAGAAATCATATTTTTCGCCAAACATTCCTTCAAAGCTAAACTCAAATAACTTACTGATGAGCGCTTTGCAGAAAGCATCACGCTGAGAGGAATCGCTGATATAATTACTCAGCTCATCAAACATTTTATCTTTTGCACCACTTGCAGATTTTACCGAATAAATCTCCGCATTGTTAATGCTGATTTCACGTAGCGTATCATCAAACAGCTTGGCAAAATCGTTGGTGTTTTGCTTATTGTGTAAATAGGTAATGGTTTGGTGCGGGTATAACTGTGGCGTATTGGCATTTATAAAAGCCAATAGAAAATTATATTGTTCGTCGTCAAGCGCTTCTAATGCTTCCTGAAAGTTATCTGCTTTGGCTAAATTAAATTGTTCAATGGTTTTAGCTTCGTAGGCAAACTTATCGTTCATAAACTTATACAGAAATACCTGCGTAATAATTTTGAACTCGTTGCCATCATTTCCCAAACCGTAATTGGCACAAACGCTTTTCAAACTATCAATGAGCTGTTTGGTTTTAGTGATAAAAGTGGTGTCGGTCATTTATAAATAATTGTTATACTGTTGCAGGTATTCGCCCGCAATAAGGGTATTTATGTTTTTAGTGGTATTATAATCCAATTTGATGCTCTGATTCTTCACGAATTCGTTTGCTACCAAATTCAGTAGGTAACGGTTAAAAAAAGCTTCGTTATCTAAAATGTTTTTGTTGTTTGCCAACTGCTCGTCTGTCTGGTTTTTTACATTCATTAAAGCTTGATGCAATTGTATTTCTTTGGCAGAGATGCCTTTGTTTTCTACCAAACGCTTATGCAAACGGGCGTATTTTTCGTCCTGCTCGTATTTGGCTTTTAGCAGGTTGTTTTTACGATTAAGTTCAGTTACCCTATCATAAATGGATTGCAACAGCAGAATATTATCCCGCATATCTTCCTGGTCAACTTCGGCTAGGTTTTTCTTTTTAAAGATGCGTTCTAGTTCTTCCCTTAAGGAGACAAACTCAGGGTCTTTGTGGTCAAAATTAAAAAGTAACGCTTCTCTGGTGCGTTTCAATTGTCCACGGAGTTGGTCGGCCAAAATCAGTTCTTCTTCAGAGACTTTGGTAAACAAGAAAATCACATCTTCCAGCGCCGAGTTCAATAAATTAGTGGTATCCGCATCGCTGTTGATGTTATCAATCAGGTTCAACTTATCCAACTGTGCTTGGGCTACACTTAACAACTGGTTGAGTTTAAAGAAATCCAGCTTATCCAGTTGTTCATCCAATCCTTTTAAGCGGATGATGTTTTTAAGTTCTTTGGCATTGCTCAGCACTTTAATCAGCTCCAGCAAATCCTTTTTCTCTTTAATCTGGCTTACTTGCTGACTAAATATCTCGGCGTTAATGGCATCGAAATGGAAAAGCTTTTCTTTAATTTCCAGAATTTCTGCTTCAATTTCTTCTGCTGATTTAAAGAGGTTGGTATAGTTGAGCATTTCATCGCCAAGCTCTCCTTGTAATTCTTTAAAATAATTATCGTTGGTATCTTTAAAAGCACTTGTGATGTCGGCAAAATCGACCACATAACCGTATTTGTATTTTTTATATGGACGGTTTACACGGGTTAAAGTTTGTAAAAGGTTGTGGTCTTTTACTACCCTTGCCAAATACAATTTTTTCAATCGTTTAGCATCAAAGCCAGTCAGCAACATATTGAAAACAAATAGTAGATCAATATCGCCTGCTTTAAAAGCTTTTACTTGTTCTTTCCGGTCGTCTTTAGAATTGATGTCATGTAAAATCAACGCCCCTTTAAGTGGTGTATTTTTCGTTTTGTATTTAGCAGAAGGTTCTGCAACCATACTTAAGGGTTGAACTTCCTGTACACCGTACAACTCTTCAAAATATTCGAAAAGGGTTTTGGCTTGGTCGCTGGTATCGCAAACCACCATGCCACCTAAACTATCATCGCCTTCTGTTTTTCTGAACTGAACTAAATCCTTGACTATATAATCCAGCATTGGCTTCACAAATTTGGGATGCGCAAATACTTTACTTTTTGGAATATCGCCATGCAACAATTTAATCTGCTCCAACACTTCCTTCATTTGCATTTTATAGGTGGTATCAATCCCTTCCCTAATCAATCGCAACGTATAACCATCCGCAATGGACATGTTGTAGTAATACTTGTGGATATAGTCGCCAAACAAAGCCTTACTGTCAAATTCTTTAGCGACTTCCCTTAACAAAGGCGTTCCTGTCAAAGCAATTTTAATGGAATTTTCATCCGATCGTAACAAATTTACCAATGCCGTACCTTTTGGGTTATAGCCACGGTGCGCCTCGTCAATAAAATAAATACGTTGGATATTAATGTCGTAAGCTAAATCTTTTACGGCAACGGTTTCCTCGGTAAACTTTTGGATGTTAACCACAGATATTTCCCGTTCGCCAGAACTGTTATGTACAACACTTACTTTTTTAATGTCTTCTAAAAATTCGCTTCTGGAATTTACCCTGTTAACTTTCAAACCTCTATTACCGAATTCTGTACTGGCTTGGTTTGCTAAATCAATACGGTCAACGATAAAATAAAACTTGGGGATAACGTTTCGCTTTTGGAAATAATCCGTTAAAAACTTAACGTTAAAATAAGCCAAAGCCGTTTTACCACTTCCTTGCGTATGCCAGATAATTCCTTTTCTTGTCCCTTCATTTAGTTTGCGTTCTATCGCTTTTGTGGCAAACAATTGCGGGTAACGCATAATATGCTTAAGTACAGATATTTTACCATTTGTGTCGTCATCTACATAAGCGATGGCATATTTTAAGATAAAAGCTAACCGATCTTTATTACATAATGAAGTTAAAATGGTATTAGTAGGCGTGTTGTAATGTTTGTTTGTGATAAACTCCGGTGAATGCTTAATCGCAATGATGTTGTTATCCTTTAAAATAAGGTTCTCCAAATTATCGCTTTCCGGTGCTAAAAGATGCGTTAAGTTTAGATTTTCTTCTTCTCTGAAATAGTTAAACTGTAAATCGCTATAAGCAGCTGTGGCATAGTAAGCACCTTGCAAAGGTTCTATCACCCCATCTTCATAAGGCATATTATTAGAAAACAACATCATTTGTGTGATGTTGGCAAAACGCTTAAACTTTTTATTCTTGTAACGGTCGTTAATCCGCTTCCGTTCAGCTAAGACACCATTCTTATTGTTTGGCTTTTTAACCTCAATAAAAACCAATGGCATTCCGTTGATCAATAGCGTGATGTCTGGTCTAAATTCCTCTTCCCCGTTTTTACAAGTTAACTCTGTAGTAACATGAAAACTGTTATTGTTGAAGTTTTCAAAATCAATGCTTGATACCTGATGTTGCAGTCAGACTTTTATAAAACTCTCTCCCTAAATCATCAAAATCTAGTTTTAGCGTAAGTTCGTCCAGTAATTTATCAAGCTCCTTAACATCCATACCGGGATTAATTTTGCTAATACTCTGTTTAAAGATCGCTGGAAAGATATTCGTTTCTTCTTGTCGGAACTGTTCTTTACGGGAGATATACGTATAGCCTAAACGGACTAAATGTAAAAGAGCAGGAATCTTGACGCGAGAATCTTCGTTAAAAGCCATTCTTATAATGTTTTTTAAAAAGCTTTGGCTTTCTACAGATTAGGGTTTTACGGGTAAATATAATTTTAATTATAACGAAAGGCAAGTTTGATTTGGTTTTCTTTTTTATTGCTTCCTTGTAAAACCTCCCCTTCCCCCGTCATCCGATAGCTATCGGGTGCAAAGCAGATACGTTGGACAAAAGCACAATGCGCTGACTCAATCTGTAAGTTCCTTTGCGCAAGTCCAAATTTACCGACTATGCGTTCAAAAAAAGGTTTCAACCTCCGTGGGTTAGGGATTGCCACAACTTGAAAAAGCCTCGCGATGACGATTGAGAGAACTGTGCGTTAAAGACAAAGTCTCATCTTTCATAGTCTAGGGATTGCAACGCCTTCAAAAAAGCCTACTTCTTCGGCGACGAAGCAAATAGGCTATCTGCTTGAATAACCTTACGGGTTTCATTTGCCCAGTCAATTAAAACTTTGCGTTGCTTTTCAGATAGTTTCGCGTCGGTATGAATTACAGAATAAGACTCTAAAGGCATCCAATGGTCTTCTTGAGATTCAACCAGTTCTTCTAGTTTATGATCCTGTCTTTTCAAACTATAAGTTGTAAACTCATCTAAGTTAAAATGCTTTTTACCATCTTTTACATGGCTCGCTAGCCACCACGCAACAGGCTGAATATTGCTGTACCAAGGATCTTTTGTATTGTTGGAGTGGCAATCTACACAGGCTACTGCCAGTATATTCGCTACCGTGTCCGGTACGCTATATTTGGTACTAATGGCATTCACCTGCTCGCTAGCATCCACATTTTTTGTTGGATGAAAAAACTGAATAATCACCAATATTATCACAATGACTATCAAAATCTTTTTAGACATCACTTAACTGTTAAAATGATGATGAATAATAGCGTTCAATTCCGTAGAAACTTTTCCGTTGGTCGCTACAATATCGCCACTGCCCAACATGTCATCACCACCTACAAAATCAAAACAACCTCCTCCTGCTTGCCTAACAATTAAAACGCCAGCTGCAATATCCCAAGCTTTTAAATTATATTCAAAATAAGCGTCAAATCTTCCACACGCTGTATACACCATATCTACCGATGCGGCACCAATCCGGCGTAAGCCATGGCATTTTTGCATTACATCGCTAAACAAATTCATATAACTGGCTTGTCTTTTAAAATCGTAATAAGGGAAACCTGTAGCCACTAAACTGGTTGAAAGCGTTGTATTATCTGAAACATGAATTTCTTTTCCGTTTAAATAAGCTTTGCTGTCTTTCCAAGCGTAAAAACACTCGTCCTGATTAATTTCGTAAACCACACCCACCACCAACTCATTGTCTTTTTTAAGCGCAATACTTACTGCAAAAGCCGGAATACCGTGGATAAAATTAGTGGTTCCGTCGAGCGGATCAACAATCCAATTATAGGTTTCTCCTATTTTGTTTGAAGTACCTTCTTCTGCGATAAAGCCAGATTCTGGCAGTAACTGAGAAAGCTGCTCTACAATCATTTGTTCAGCAGTTTTATCAACATAAGAAACCATATCGTTTAATCCCTTATACTCAATTTTTGAAGCACTAAATTTTTTTGATTCTTGGAGAATGAAAGCACCCGCTTTTTTAGCGACTAAAATGACCTCATTACATAAAGCTTCGTAATCCATTTATTCTTTGATTTTAAAGGTAAAAAGTTTGTGAACGTAATAGCTAGCAACACCCAAACTTAAGGCAGATGCTATTCTTGAAGGTGTTGGATAGAAACCAAATACTTCGACAAATAATCTTAAAAGACTGTAATTAGCAAAAAAACCTAGAAAAGCGATCAGTGCGAATCTGCGGAACTGCTTTCTACCAGCAATATTTGATTCGCTAAAAACCGCATACTTATTCAGTAAAAAGTTAATAACTACACCACAGGAGTAGGAAATACAGAGGGAAAAATTATGAGCACTAGCGCTATATCCGTTGATTTTAACCCTTTGGTAGTGAAATATATAATTAATTACTGCAAAATAAATCAGCACATCAACCAAAGTTGCGATACCTGCCGATAAAAAAAATCGGATTACTTTGCTACTGAAAACGCGGTATAAATAATTTGTTCCGTTATTTATTTCAGAATCCATTTAAGCGATATCCTTTCGCTTTTTATCTTTCGCTGTAAAAATCACTATTCCTGCTACTCCACCTAATACTAAAAAAGTTGAAATCATTTCGGCTTGTGTAAATGAAAAAGAACCGATATGGTATTTAGAGTTTACCCTAATTAGTTCGACAAAAAATCTTTCTAAGCCATTTAATATCAAGTAAATAGAAAATAGTACGCCCGGTGTTTTAATTTTTTTACGGATGCTCCACAAAAAGACAAATAATAAAATACAGGCTACAGCTTCGTAAAACGGAGTTGGATAAACAGCAACCGCCAATTCATGACAAAACTTACCTTCGCAACCTGGAATAGCTATCCCTTCGTTAATCACGTTATGCGGATATTTGAAAGACCACATCCAATCGGGAGCCCAAGAAAACCAACTTGGTTTTGGATTGGTATTATTGATTCCCCAATCGCCATCACCAGCTAACTGGCAACCAATTCTACCAACGCCGTAAGCTAACATCAAACCCGGACCAGAAACATCGGCCATGTGAACGGCCTTAATTCCATTTTTACCAGAGATGTAAAGTACCGCAATAGCACCGCAAATTAAACCTCCGTAAAACGTTAAACCGCTAAAAGACAATAGGCTTTGGATAGGGTCTTGCATAAACCTGTCCCAATACTCTAAATTATCAAAAACTTTAGCGCCAATAATTCCTGCAATAGCCGCGTAAGCTATAAAAGTGCCCATCATTTGGTAAGGATGAACAACCTCCGTAACGGTTTTGGGCTTTGGCAACTGTGTTTTCTTTTTATCGCGGTAAGCCCAATAAGCAAATATACCAGCTAATAAAAGTCCACCGACAAAATTACCATCTGTTGATAGGATAAAGCCTTGCGGGTCATCTACAAAAGCAGTGTAATTTAAAAGACCATAAATAATTTTGTAACCGATGATGAAACCAAAGATTCCATTAAGAATAAGTTCGGTAGTAGTAGCTGGTGCGCCAATGATTACATTTCTTTTTACAGGATGTACTTGACCTAATTTTTCTCTGCGCTTTAATTCTTCAGAGAAACCCCAGTAGCCGGCAATGAAAGCCAACGCGACAAAAAAACCGAAAGTTTGAATGGGCAAAGGAATATTTATGCCAAAAAGGTAATCAATAAGGTGTGATAAGGTTGGGAACATAAGTCTTTTTTAATGTTTTAATAGCTCAACAGCTTCAATTACGCTCACGTCTCCATCAGGCAATATCGCATCTAATTTTACGGCTTTTATTTCGTTAACCATTACTGGGTCGTACTTTGCCTTTACTTTTACGTAGTTTTTGGTAAAACCATGCATAAATCCTTCTTTATGATCTGCTTCAAAAAGTACTTCATCATAATTACCAATTTGAGTTTCGTAAAATGCTCTTCTTTTCTTTTCAGAAAGTATGTGTAACATTTTGCTCCTATCCGCTCTTTGCGAACCTGGAACAGTGCCTTCCATATCAATAGCTGGTGTATTTTCTCTTTCTGAATAAGTGAATACATGGAGGTAAGAGATGTCCAATTCATTCAAAAAGTTATAGGTATCAATAAAATCTTCGCGAGTTTCGCCAGGAAAACCAACAATAACATCAACTCCAATACAACAATCAGGCATTAAGGTTTTAATGGTATTTACACGATCAATGTATAAATCTCGCTTATACCTTCTTCTCATTAAACCTAAGATCTTATCAGAACCAGATTGTAATGGAATATGGAAATGAGGAACAAAGCGCTCTGAAGTTGCTACAAACTCAATAATCTCGTTAGTTAACAAGTTGGGTTCTATAGACGAAATTCTAATTCGGTTAATGCCATCAACTTTATCTAAAGTTTTTACTAAGTCTAAAAACTTGTCTTCTCTTTTACCGTCCCGCAATCCAAAATCACCAATATTTACACCGGTTAATACGATTTCTTTAATGCCCGATGCAGCAATTTCTTCTGCCTGTTGAACAATATTCTCGATGGTATCGCTACGGCTTTCGCCCCTAGCTAGTGGAATGGTGCAAAAAGTACAGGAATAGTCACAGCCGTCTTGCACCTTTAAAAAAGTACGGGTACGGTCGCCAAAAGAATGTGAAGCAACAAATTGTGTAGCTTCTTGAATGGGACTGTTATGAATAATTGTTTTAGGTGTTTTGGTTAAATCACTAATGAACTCAACAATTCTAAACTTTTCGGCAGCACCTAAAACCATATCAACGCCTTCAATATTGGCAATTTCTTGTGGTTTTAGTTGCGCATAACAACCTACAACGGTTACATAAGCATTTGGCGAATACTTTAGCGCTTCCTTAACAACCTTTCGGCATTTCTTATCTGCGTTTTCTGTAACAGAACAAGTATTAATAATATATACATCAGCTGCATCAGTAAAATCTACGGTATCAAAACCCGCCTTATTAAACTGCCTGCCAATGGTAGAAGTTTCGGAGTAATTTAGCTTACAACCGAGGGTGTAAAACGCTACTTTTTTATTCATAATAAATTGAGCGCAAAGATATAAAATTTGTGCTAATTAAGACTCATTTTTACCCCATTGGTAGGTATTGGTTACAAAGCCAGCTAAATCCAACACCCGATCTACAACCGTTGCTGCCACTTCTTCAATGGTTTTAGGCCGGCTATAAAAAGAAGGAACGGCGGGGCAGATTATCCCTCCAGCTTCTGTAACAGCTTTCATATTATTGATGTGGATTAAATTTAAAGGGGTATCTCTAGCTACTAAAATCAGTTTCCTGCGTTCTTTTAGTATCACATCTGCGGCTCTGGTGGTTAAATCGTTGGAAATACCAGTAGCAATGCGCCCCAAAGTACCCATAGAACAAGGCATAATCAACATGGCGTCATATTTTGCCGACCCTGAAGCGAATGGCGCCATAAAATCATTTTTATCGTAAAATTGGAACGGAAAATCGTGAAAACTCTCGTCGCCCAATTCAAAACGCCAAACATCTTTTGCGTTATCAGACATAACTACACCAACGGCTGCAATTTGACTTTCTAAAGCGACTAATTTCTGCAACAATAACTTAGCGTAAATAGACCCGCTTGCACCGGTAATTGCGACTACAACTTTTTTCTTTTCCATATAATGCTAACAAAATAAATACTAAAAGGTTGGAAAACAAAAAAGGGCCGAATATAAATATTCGACCCTACATCTACCTATGAAAAACATGCCCTTTGGGAGGGCTCTACAAATATAGAAACTATTTATTTGTTTAAACAATTTATTTTAAAAATAATTCAAAATTTAATATCTAAAAACAAACCTATTGGCAATTAATCTAAATTAAAGAATAGTTTTATTTCAAGAAGAGATATATTCATAAAATAAAAATATTCATTAACGGTAAATATAACCCATAGAGAAATATATTATCTTAAAAATAAACCAACATGTGTAGGCACACATCTTTATTCTGGTAATTCACCACGCTATTATCTCGGATTTATGATGATATTTGTTCGATAAGCATTGATTATAACATAGCGGCTGATGCCGACCAACAAAAATAATTTATCAAAATGAACAAAATGAATTTTCATACCCGAAAGTGGGTAAAGCCAGAAGACCTAAATCCGAACGGAACTTTATTTGGCGGCAGCTTATTAAAGTGGATTGATGAAGAGGCAGCTATTTATACCATTTGCCAATTGGGCAACAATAAAGTAGTAACTAAATACATGTCTGAAATTAACTTTGTAAGCTCGGCTGTGTTAGGCGATATTATAGAAATGGGTTTAATGGCCACGGTTTTTGGCAACACTTCTATCACACTAACTTGCGAAGTCCGTAACAAGATTACCCGTCAGAGTATTTTGACCATTAACAAAATTGTTTTTGTTAATATCGACGATAACTTTAACCCTATTCCACACGGAAAAACAGAAATCACTTACTCACAAGATCGGTTTAAGGATTAGCTTTTTTATGCGGCGGCCTTTTGTGCTGCGGTTTTTTCTTTTTAAAGTCCGCGTTATACGTCTTCTTAGGACGTATTGATGGCTGGTAAACTGGGCCAGCTTCAAAACCTTCTGGTAACGGCATTTTTATCACCTCGTTACCAATTAAAGTTTCAATACGTCCAAACTTTTGTTGGTCTTTATCGTTGATGAAAGTAATTGCTGTACCAGTAGTTTCTGCCCTAGCAGTACGTCCAATTCGGTGGATATAATCTTCTGGGTCTGGCGGAACATCGTAGTTAACCACCAAACTAATTCCTTCTACATCAATACCACGAGAAATAACATCGGTACCAATTAAAACAGCTAGTTTTTTACCCTTAAAACGCATCATGATATCCTCACGTTCGCCCTGTTCTAAATCAGAATGGAACGCTTCAGACTCAATTCCTTTACGGTTTAAGGTAGAATTCAACTTTTTAACAATCTCTTTTCTTGATGCAAAAACAATAACACTTTTATAATCGGCATTGCTTAATATCGCGGTAAGCAAAGCTAATTTTTGCTCATCAAAAGCTAAATAAGCCTGTTGTAAAATACCAGCAGACGGCTTAGAAATGGCAATACTAACCTCAACAGGATCAACCAAAATCTTTTTAGATAATGAACGAATTTTTGGAGGCATGGTAGCAGAAAACAATAGATTTTGGCGTTTTTCGGGCAAATAACTGATAATTCTTACAATATCATCATGAAAACCCATATCCAACATCCTATCAGCTTCATCTAAAACCAAATGTTTTAAATGGCTTAAATTAATGGTTCCAGATGTCAAATGGGCTATTAAACGCCCAGGCGTTGCCACAATAATATTTACACCGTCTGTTAAAGATCGTTTTTGTTGCTCGTAACTAAATCCATCTCCACCACCATAAACCGCTATAGAAGTACAGCCTGTAAAATAAGCCAGCCCCATAATTTGTTGGTCAATTTGCAGGGCAAGTTCCCGTGTTGGCGATAGAATAAGGGTATCAATTACGCTTTTATCTTCTTCCTCTATTTTATGCAACAAGGGCAATAAATAGGCTCCGGTTTTACCAGTACCGGTTTGTGCACAGGCAATTATATCTTTTCCGGCTAAAATATGCGGGATAGCTTCTTCTTGTATCGGGGTAGGTTTTGTAAACCCCATGGTGTCAAGCCCTTCTTGTAAAGAAGGAACAAAATTAAAATCTTCGAACTTCAAAAATTGTGGTTTATTATAAATAAATGCAAATATAGTTTAAATAATTAAAGGTTTTAAAATGAATAATTCTACTGGTTTTGGGCAAATGTTGTAAAAAACAACAGCGGGCTATGCGGTACTTCGCTTCGCTCCGGTATTTGCGAAAAGCAAACACAGCCCCGCTAGGGCTTACCTCCTATCCCTTTTGCGAAATCATACTTATTAACAAACCTTTCGCAAAAGTTAAATTATTACAACGTTCAAATCCATATTTTATATATAAATTAGTTTTCTATTTGAATTTTATGACCGAAATTTTTGTAAAATCTTTACCATTAAAAGATGTTATTGCAAACTTAGCAGAAGCCTTTGATACTGTGTGTTTTAACCGTTGCCATGAATATCAAATCAATATTCCCGAAAATTTCGGATCTGGCTTTATCAGAGGTATCAATTTCGATCACGGATTTGGGTTGCTAGAGTATAATTGTTGTTTTAAAGAAGACCTTTGCATACACTTTTCGGTAAACAATACTCATCCTCTAAAATTCATCTACTGTTCGGAAGGAAAGATAAAGCACAAATTCGAAGAGAAAGATTTATTTCATATAATAGACCAGTTCCAAAACGTAATTGTAGCAAGCACTGCTAAAAACGGACATATACTAGTTTTTCCAAAAAACAAAAAGATTCATTTAAACAGTTTAGAAATCAGTAGAAAAGATTTCAAAAACAAAATTGACTGCGATTTAAACCATGTTGACGTTAACCTAAGAAAACTGTTTAACGATTTTAATGGTCGCAAACTATTCTACTATCATGGAAACTACAGCATATCAATGTCCGACTGCATCAATAATATACAAAGCAGTACCTTAAATGGATTCACCCGTAGGTTATTTTTGGAAGGAAAGGCAAATGAGATTCTAAGTATACAAATACAGGATTTTGAAGACGATAGAAAAAGCGAACCTAAAAGACAAATTTTGCGCAAGTCTGACATGGAAAAAATGCACAAAGCTGCTGTTATTCTTAAACAAAACTTAAGTGCGCCGTTAACAATTGCCGAACTTGCAAAACAAATTGGGACAAACCCCAGCAAATTACAAGAAGGCTTCAGGTACATTTTTGGACTTACTGTAAATAACTACGTAAACAAATTGCGGTTAGAATACGCTCGTGACCAATTAATGATTGGCGAGTTAAATATAGGCGAGATTGCAGATAACATTGGCATCAGCAACAGAAGTTATTTCTCTAGGTTATTTAAGGCAAAATACCAGCTTAATCCTAAAGAATTTGCCAACAAAATATCTAAAAACAGCAGATTACATAAAGCATAAATGTACTTATCAATATTAATTATAGTCTAAAACGTTGCTTTGAGGCAAGCAATTGACGCATTAGTTAACTTAGATGAAATTTATTTTTAATGCGTTTCATTTGCCTCATTTCAGTATTAGCATTTATTTCTTTTCTAACTGCATACATCAGTGGCAACGAAATACTTTGCGAAATCGCACTTATTAACTTTTGGTTAATGTTTAGCTTACTAGTGGTGCTGCTGGGGCGAAAAATCTTACTTAAAAAACATTAGCCAATACTTCCTTCAATTTTGCTTTGCTTTTATAATTGTCAGCAAAATATCAATTACATTTTTAATGTTTTGAGCTCTAAAATTTGTACCACATAAATCTTACCTTTGCGCTAATTATGATTACAGTTTCAAATTTATCATTACGTTTTGGAAAACGTACATTGTTTGAGGACGTTAACCTCAAATTTACACAGGGAAATTGCTACGGAGTTATCGGAGCAAATGGCGCAGGGAAATCTACGTTTATGAAAATATTGGCTGGGGAAGTTGATCCAACAAGTGGTTCAATAAGCTTTACTCCCGGCGAACGGATGGCGGTTTTAAACCAAAATCATTACGAGTTTGATGAGTTTACAGTATTAGAGACTGTAATGATGGGCTGGAAAGAGCTTTACGCCATCATGAAAGAGAAAGATGCCATTTACATGAAAGAAGATTTTACAGAAGCCGACGGTTTAAGAGCCGGTGAACTGGAAAATGTTTTTGCAGAAATGGACGGATGGAATGCTGAAAACGATGCTGCTACCCTATTGAGTAATTTAGGAATCAAAGAAGACAAGCATTATAAATTAATTAAAGATTTAGATGGTAACGAAAAAGTAAGAGTGCTTTTAGCCCAAGCTCTTTTTGGAAACCCAGATATTTTAATATTAGATGAGCCTACCAACGATTTAGATATCGAAACTGTAGGCTGGTTAGAAAACTTTTTAGCCGATTACCAAAATATTGTTTTGGTGGTTTCTCACGATAGACACTTTTTAGATACCGTTTGTACGCATATTGTTGATATAGATTTCAGCAAGATGAATATTTACAGTGGTAATTATAGTTTCTGGTACGAGTCTTCTCAACTAGCTTTACGTCAACGCTCTGATCAAAACAAAAAAGCCGAGGATAAGATTAAAGAACTTCAAGAGTTTATTCGTCGTTTCTCTGCAAATGCTTCTAAATCTAAGCAGGCAACATCCCGTAAAAAGGCTTTGGATAAAATTAATGTGGACGAGATTAAAGCTTCTAGCCGTAAATACCCAGCAATTATGTTTAACCAAATGGGTCGGGATTTAGGCGATCAGGTTTTACAGGTTGAGAACTTAAGTAAAGTGGCTAATGGGGAAACGCTTTTCAAAAACATCAGTTTTACGATTAATAAAGGCGACAAAGTGGCTTTGCTTTCGCAAAATTCTTTAGCAACGTCTGCTTTACATGATATTTTAGCCGGACGTGATACTGATTATAAAGGTGAATTTAAATGGGGAGTTACTGTAATACCTGCTAGTTTACCGATTGATAACCACCATTATTTTGAAGGGAAAGATGACAATTTGGTAGATTGGTTACGTGAGTATTCTAAAGAAGACAAAGACGAAACTTTTATCAGAAGTTTTTTAGGTAGAATGTTATTTTCTGGCGAAGAAGTGTTTAAAAAATCAAGCGTACTTTCTGGAGGAGAAAAAATGCGTTGTATGTTTTCTAAGATGATGTTAGAAGCACCGAACGTTTTATTGATTGACGAGCCAACCAACCATTTGGATTTAGAATCTATTACTGCGTTAAACAACGGAATGACTGATTTTAAAGGCGTTATCTTATTTACCTCACGAGATCATGAGTTAACGGAAACTGTTGCGAACAGAGTAATTGAAGTAACACCAAAAGGAGTTTTAGACAAACTGATGGATTACGATGAATATATTACCAATGCAACCGTTAAAGAACAACGCTTAGCGCTTTACGGAGAATTAGTTTAATAAAATCAAAACACTAAAAATAAAAATAGCTTTTGCATAACCGCAGAAGCTATTTTTTTTATTCCTTAAATCGTAAAACATAAGATCTCTCGAATCTCAGAATAGGTTTAAGCCATGCCCAGTGCGATTATTTAAGAGCGATTTTGATTCTTTACGTTATGCCGAGGCTTAATATATTTCATATATATCAATATAAAACGACGTTGAAGTTTGCCACGAACATAAGAGGATGCCACCCTGAGCGGAGTCGAAGAGGGTGAGGCTTAAACTTTGCGCAGTGGTAAATGCTTCGACTCCGCTCAGCATGACAAAATGGATCTGCTAAACCGCATTGAAAATCAATTAGTTATGAATGACCTCAACGGTAAGATGCGTGATGTCTCACAAGCAAGGTCTGCTTTTAGCGTTTTATATCTATTTTTGAGGTGTCTCAAACCTTTCGACGTAACGGATTCACTTAAATAACATCATCTCCTTAAAGCTCATTTCTAATGGTTATTTATTTTTTAAAATCATCAACCGAACACTGATTACAGCGTAAGTCTACAGAAATCCTATACTAAAATTCAAAAAACAGAAAAGATTATAATTTCTCTGGTTTCCGATTACACAGCCATCATTAAAAAGCTATCCCATTAAAAACATACAAGGCAAACCGAACGATTTGCCTTTTCTATAATTTGATACCAATTTTATTTTACACGCTCAATATAAGCGCCAGTTGCAGTATCAACTCTTACTTTATCGCCCTGATTTACAAACATGGGTACCTTAATTTCAATACCTGTTTCAACCGTTGCGTTCTTTAAAGCATTTGTAGACGTATCTCCTTTAACTGCAGGCTCGGTATAAACAATTTCAAGCTCAACATTATTAGGGGCTTTCGCTATAATTGGCTCGTCGCTTTCCATAGAAATTAACACATTCATGCCTTCCTTTAAAAAGCGGGCAGAATCTCCAAACAAAGCCTTAGGAACGTTAAATTGCTCAAAACTCACGTTATCCATCACTACAAAATAATCACCATCATCATATAGGTACTGATAATCACTAGTTTCCACTCTACAGATATCTACTTCTTCATCTGTACGCATGCGTAACTCAATAATTTTTCCGGTTTTAATGCTACGCATTTTACCGGTATAAAAAGCACCACCTTTTCCAGGGGTACGATGTATCAACTCATCAATTGTAACTAACTCGCCGTTAAAGCGAATCACGTTTCCTGTTTTTAAATCTCCAGCTTTTGCCATATCGTAATTTCTTTCGGTTGCTAAAATAAGGAATATCTGCTACACTACAAACGTAAAACGGCTAACTTACGCCAATAAATTAGGCTCTTGTTTTAACGAACAGCATCGTAAAGAAAATAGGTCATTACCGACATCAGTCTTTCAGAAAAACTCGTATCAAATGTTTACAGTTTCTAATCTTTTTTTAGTAGTACCCAATATTTGTTTTTTTACTGTCTAATAAAAAACAATGATTGATTTACCGCAACGTTTAATATCTCCATAAAAATCAGTGTAAGATTACAACTAAAAAACTTCTTTATAACTTCGCAAGTACATCCACTCGAGAAGTAAATATTAACCTTTACGCATAGGAACAAAAACTAAATTTTAAAAACCACATCTGCGTCTTTTTGTTCAAAAGTGAATTTTGTTGAAAAATGAGCGTTAACAGGGTAACTAAACAGATGGTTTAAAATCCAAATTACAAGATCTCGATACCATATGTCAATATGGAAGTTAAGGTTGACAATAACAATGCGAATACGAAAATTGAGGAACATTGGGCTAGGCTTAAAGCCGAAATAATTTGAAGTACTAGATCTTAATCAATTGATTTTCACGTTAAAAAGAGGCATTTATTCATATCTTTTTTTTTAATCCTAACAAAAAATTATTTCTCGTTACCAAATTAAAGCTGTATATTTAATTTTAGCCTTTAGACCAATAAACCTATTTATAACATTCTGGAATGACATTAGATGAGCAGATAGCAGCACAGATTGTAGCACTTGCAAAAACAACCTTGGTGTTACCTTGCGTTACCATTGTACACAAAATTGCAGACGGTTCAGTTGTTTGGATGTGCGATAGGGGCTTAAAACAACTGAACGTTACATTGAATAAGCTCATTAAGTTGGGAAAAGAGGGATATTATGATAATTTTTTTAATCCAGAAGATGTAGAGACTTATCTGCCAAAAATACTTGGTTTATTAGATCGTAATAATGATGACGAGAGTGTATCATACCTCCAACAGGTTAAAATACAAAAACAAAACTTTTGGACATGGCACATGAGCTGCACCAAAATATTAATGCGTGATGATTTTAACCAGCCCCTCTTACTAATCACACAATCAATCCCTCTTGATACTACACAATCTATTTCTATAAAGGCTGATAAAATACTGGAAGAAAACCGTTTTCTGAGAGAAAACATTGGATCTTTTTCTAAGCTAACTAAAAGAGAAATTGAAATACTAAAATGTTTTACAAAAGGAGAAACAGCTATAGACTGTGGTAAACAATTATTCATTTCACCACAAACGGTAGAAACTCATCGAAAAAATATCCGGAAAAAACTAGGCACAAGTTCATTCGGAGATTTGTTAAAATTTGCAAGAGCTTTTGACGTAGTCACCGTTTTTTTAGTGGCGAAAGCTGTATTTTTTTCTGCTTAAACTTTATTGTTGTAATGGATTAAAACGGAAAAATCAGCAATGCATGCTGGCTTACTGTATTCATATCTCGCCATACCCTGTTAATTTCCGTATGTCTTTTGGCCGCTTCTAAACCTGCAAAAGGATGCAGTTTCGACGATTTATCTCTACAAGTTACCGCTAAAGCTCTGCTAAGCTCACTTATCGCCTTCAAGGTGGCTTCGGTAATTTTATGCTTGGCTTCTAACTCTCCCCAAGATTTTTCAATCACGTTGTAAAACTCCATCCTTAAGTTTAAAATATCTTGAAGGGCGTTAGCTCTTAATTCTTTGTAATAGTCTAAATGTGGCTTATCATATTTTCGTTTTTCATTCCTTACCCAAAAGCATTCATCAACCAAGTTGATAAAATGCTGCGTAATACCTAATACATTAGCCACCAAAGTAGCTTCTGCAAGTTGCAAAAATGGATATTTAAACACTGGATCTGGCAACATGGCTTTCTCTGGTAAAATATCGAAACTCCGGTTTAACGGCACCTTCTGTTCTTTCACATCAAAAGCATGGCTGGCAGTGGCAACCATCCCCATGTAAGTCCAACCGTCTAAAATCTCGACCTCGCTTCTTTTCAAAAGAAATGCTTTTACTAAAGACCCACCATCCTTATTGAAAACAGGTTTTCCGTTATCCAAAATTTTGCAATTCGCAGTTAAATGAGTGGCGTGAAGTGCACCACTGGCGTAAGTCCAGCTTCCGTTTACCACATAACTTCCGTCAATTTTATTTGCGGTTCCTCCAACAAAACCACTCCCTGCAAAGCAAACTTTGGGATCTTTAAAAACCTCAGTTGCTAAATCGGTATCTAAAAAGCCAACAAACCAAGCTGCGCCGGCACAAAGCGTAACTGTCCACGCTAAACTTCCGTCTTTTTTTGCTAATTCTTCTTCCACTGCTAAAATTTGGGGCATACTTAAGCCCAAACCGTTTAAATATTTAGGGACAAATAGCTTAAACCAGTTCTCTTCATAGATAACCTCTAGCCATTCTGCAGGCAGTTGGGCAATTTCTTCCGCTTTGGCAGCCATCTGGTTAGTTATTTTTTCGAAGGATTTTTCCATGCTATTTATATTATGAAGGTTGTAGGTTTTGATTAGCTTTCTGTTTTAAAATTCTGTCCCAATCTAAGTAACCAAAAATTGCAATTACAAACAAAAACATGGTTAGTAAAGCAAACATCACTAGGTTTTTGTGGAACAATAACGGTATGGCTACTATGTTTGATACGTTTAACCAGATCCAATTCTCGAGTTTTCGCTTGGTTAAAAGCCACATACCTGCCCAAGCTGTGGATGAAACAAAAGCATCCATAATTGGCACATCAGAATCGGTAAAGTTTTTTAAGATGATGTACAAAAATCCCCATCCCAAAAAAGCAATACTCAAAGTAATGATTACCTCTTTTTGGGAGCTTTTAGTAATTGAACCAGCTGCAGATTTACTGCGTGAACTCCACATAGCCCAGCCGTAAATACTCATGACCAAATAATACATGCTGAGAGCGGTTTCTGCATAAAGTTTAGCATCAACTAACAAAAATGCAGAAGTCACAATAGAAATAATGCCTGCTGGATAAAGCAAAACTTTGTTTTTACGAGCTAACAAAACTTCGGTGACACCAAAAAGCACTGCGACCCACTCTAGCCAACCTGTAGCTAAAATTTGACTTATCAATAGATTAAACCAATCAGAAATGTTCATTTGAAAAAATATTAAAATATTAATCCAAATAAGGGAGAAAAAATTCTCTTTTACCTATTTCCCTACGCCGGCATTATCCGGATCAGGTGCATGGAAAGGTGTAGGGTTTAAGGTTTCAGGCATAGGAATAAATCCTTTTTACCTTAAACCATTTACCTTTTACTTCCCAATGGGTATGTTCTCAGCCCGAAAATTTAGGGCACCCCTATTTGATGGGGTAAAGATAATGGAATTTTATAGATTAGATAATGTAAATTAAACCAATTTAAAAATCAACGCTTAAAAGAAAATTAGTACAATCTTTGCTTATGTTTAATCAATGCAGTTATTTAGAAAAAAAAACCTAGAAGTTACAGGTTCGTTATTAAAGGCGGCGGCTTTGAACTTGATCAAAAACGATCCTTTAAGAATTGCAGCAGCCACTGCTTTTTTTGGCACTTTTGCGATACCCGCAATATTGGTAGTAATTTTACAGATATTCGGAACGTTTTTAAATCGCAAAGAATTTAGCGTTAATATTATCGATAAATTGTCTGGTATTATTGGCGACAATAGCGCAGAAGAAATCCGTAATATCTTAAAAAACTTAATGCATTTAGGCAGTAACTGGTTTTTCGCGATTCTCAGCTTTATTTTTCTGCTATTTGTATCCACCACGCTTTTTATTATCATCAGAAACTCCATCAATCAGCTTTGGTCTATCAGTTTAAACGAAGGTTCTGGTTTTTATTTTAACTTAAAACAGCGATTGAAGTCATTAGGAATAATCACCACGGGTGGTATTCTGCTTTTTATTGCCTTCGCTTTTGAAGGCGTTCGCCTTTTTTTAGAAGACAGTTTACAAAATAGCATCCCCATATTAAATGGTTTTATAAACGAACTGGTATTTTTTATCACAACCACTTTATGGTTTTGCATCGCATTCAGGTTCACTGGAAACGGCAGACCTGTTTGGAAAGCAGTGATTTTAAGCTCTGTTTTTACGGGAGTTTTGCTAACCGTTGGAAAGTTAGTGATGCGCACACTGTTAATCGACTCCAACATTGGCGAAATCTACGGCACTTCAGGAGCCATTTTATTGGTAATGCTTTTCATATTTTACTCCTCGTTTATTTTTTATTATGGTGTTTCTTTGGTTGATGCCATCAGTGAAAAAATCAAAAAACCAATTCGAGTCAGTAACTATTCTTATAAGTTTACAACAGAAGCTATTGAAATAGAAGAATAGATGTTTATTTTGTCACTTTACCGTGAAGAATTATATTCTTATTGCTTAGTTGTATTTCGTAGACTGGTATTACAACGTTGATATTTAGGAGGCTCTTTCGCCATTCTTGTTCTTTCGATTGCGGTAAGATGAGAACGCTATTGGTGTTTTAGACGCACTGGCGGATTGCTTAAAACATGGAGATTTCTCCTATCATCCAGATAACGCAACAACTTTCAATGACACTACCTATTTGAAGAATCATTAAAGCAATCCAACACCTTAGAAAAAAAAACCTTTACAGCCATCCCCTTTTTTATCGGCGTTAGCTTGCTATATTTGCGCCCATGAGAAAGCTAAAGCTTGATGAGCTTAACAGACCAACAATTGAAGAGTTTCAAACTCAAAAAAAACTGCCGGTTGTTGTAGTTTTAGATAATGTGAGGAGCTTACACAATGTTGGATCGGCATTTAGAACTGCGGACGGATTTGCAGTAGAAGCTATTTATTTATGCGGAATTACCGCTCAACCTCCACATCGTGAAATAGAAAAAACTGCTTTAGGGGCAACGCAATCCATTAAATGGGAATATTTTGAGAACAGTTTGGCAGCGGTTGAAAAATTGAAGGCCGAACACTATCAAATTGTAGCGATTGAGCAAGCCGAGAACAGTGTAAGTTTACTGGATTTTAATCCTGATCAGGAAAAAAAATATGCTTTCTTTTTTGGAAACGAAGTGAACGGCGTAAGCGAACAAGTAATGCACAACATTGATACTTGTTTAGAAATACCGCAATTCGGCACAAAACATTCCTTTAACATTGCGATAAGCACCGGCATTGTATTGTGGGATTTCTTTAGCAAATTCAGCAAATAAAAAACATAAACAGAAGAAAACCTTTAAATGACCTGCCCTTATCTCAAGTTTTTTATATTTGTTCTTATTCAATAATCAAAAAATAAATGGCTAAAAAAAAAGAAGATTCAAAAACTCATAAACACGTTGCTGTTGTAAATAAGAAATCGTTATCATTTTTAGAAAAATATATCAATAACCCGTCTCCAACCGGTTTTGAATGGGAAGGGCAAAAGCTTTGGTTAGCATATATTAAACCTTATGTTGATGAAACTTTTGTTGATAATTACGGAACCGCGGTTGCGGTAATTAACCCGAAAGCAAAGTACAAAGTAGTTATTGAGGCTCATGCCGATGAGATATCTTGGTTTGTAAATTACATTACCAGCGATGGTTTAATTTATGTGATTAGAAACGGTGGCTCTGACCATCAAATTGCACCTTCAAAACGCGTGATTATCCATACCGATAAGGGGCCGGTTACAGCAGTTTTTGGCTGGCCAGCAATTCACACCCGTCACGGTGGCGAAAAGGAAGAAACTCCACAGCTAAAAAACATCTTTTTAGATTGTGGCTGTACCTCTAAAGAAGAAGTTGAAAAACTAGGCGTTCATGTGGGTTGCGTAATTACTTATGAAGACCAATTTATGGTTTTAAACGACAGGTACTATGTTGGTAGGGCTTTAGATAACAGAGCAGGTGGTTTTATGATTGCCGAAGTTGCCCGTTTATTAAAAGAAAATAAACAGAAACTAGATTTTGGATTGTATATTGTTAATGCAGTACAGGAAGAAATCGGTTTGCGTGGTGCCGAAATGATTGCGCACCGAATTAAACCAGATGTCGCCATTATTACCGATGTAACCCACGACACAACTACTCCAATGATCAGCAAAATAACTCAAGGCGATTTGGCATGCGGTAAAGGTCCGGTGGTTTCTTATGCCCCTGCAGTTCAGGTTAATTTGAATAAATTGTTGGTAGCAACTGCCGAGAAAAACAATATCCCCTTCCAAAGACAAGCATCTTCCCGCTCAACCGGGACAGATACTGATGCTTTTGCATATTCAAACGAAGGTGTAGTTTCTGCACTAATTTCTTTGCCGCTGCGTTATATGCATACTACCGTAGAAATGATTCATAAAGAAGATGTGGACAACGTCATCAGCTTAATTTATCATTCTTTGTTAGCGATAAAAAAAGATCAGGATTTTAAATACATCAAATAGAATTAATGGGGTTTAACCTTACAAAAACTGGGTCTTATGCCCTATTTGCATTTTTTATAGCACATTCAAATTTGTCTTTTTCACAAGAGGTTTCTGGTTATCAGAAACCTCCTAAAGACATGGTTGAAATTGTAGAAGCCTCTACCACAAAGTCGGTAATGGTGAGTAGTAGTGGAGACTTTATGGTAATTTTAGAAACCGAGGGTTATCCTTCTATCTCTGAAATATCAAAACCTTTTTTAAAACTTGCAGGCTTACGTGTTCACGCTAAAAACAGAAGTAATGCAAAGGCAAACTACTATGCCACGCTAATTGTAAAAGATCTTAGAGATAACGATGACTTTAGTTTTTCAGAAGTTCCGAAAGATGCAAAAATAAAGGATTTAAGCTTTTCGCCTGATGAGAAAATGGTGGCTTTTAGTGTTACCACAGAAAATCAAGTTCAACTCTGGATTGGTGATTTAGCAGCTAAAACTGCAAGGAGATTAGCAGATGTTGTGCTTAATGATATTTATGGTACGTTATATAAATGGACGCCAGATGGAAACGCAATTTTAGCAAATTGCATAGCAGACCAAAAACCATTACAAACTTTAAGTGCAGTTGAAAACGGTCCGAACATCAGTCAGTCAACTGGTGAAATTGCGCCTAATCGCACTTATCAGAATTTGTTAAAGAATGCGAATGACGAAGTGCTGTTTGAATACTACCTTACGTCACAACTAAAGTTGGTTTATCTTAACGGGCAGAAAGTTAATTTTAACCGACCAGAAATCTATAAAAGTTTCGACTTTTCGCCAGATGGTGACTTAGTGATGATGTCGGTAATTCAAAAACCCTACTCCTATTTAGTCCCAATTTCTCATTTCTCTTACAAGGTGGAAATTAGAGATAAATATGGAAAATTAACGCGTGAGCTGGCAAAGGTTCCACTAGCAGACAACTTGCCGCAAGGTTTTGATGCTGTAGTAAAAGGACCACGAGAATTTTCTTGGAGAGCGGATAAACCACAGACTGTTTTTTGGGTTGAAGCGCAAGACGGTGGCGACCCAAACAATCGGATAACCATAAGGGATGTTTTATATACCCAAGAAGCCGGAAGCAACAATAAAAAGAAACTTGCCGATTGCTACTTACGTTTCAATTTTATTGATTGGGGCGATGATCAGATGGCCATGGTAAATGAACGTTGGTTTAAAACCCGTGGAGAACGTCGCGTTTTTATAAAACCGGGCAACTCGAACTATCGAGTAAACCTTTGGGATAGGTATTCGGAGGATGCTTATTCTGATCCTGGCGAATTCGTAAAAACAAAAAATCAATACAATCGTGATGTTTTATTGTTAGAGTATAATGTGATCAGAAGGGCTGCTGATCCAAATAACGTAAACATTTTCTCTATTTCGCAAGGCGCATCGCCACAAGGAGATAGACCGTTTCTGCTTCGTTTCAACGTGAAAACTAAACTTACCGATACGCTGTTTCGCTCGAGAGCACCTTTTTATGAGCTTCCAGTTTTTTACGATAACAAAGATAACCTCATTATCAGCAGAGAATCCGCGATTGAGCCTAAAAACTATTTCAACTTAGACTTCAGAAGAGGAAAAACCCAGCAACTTACATTTTTTAAAAATCCCTACCCTCAACTGTTTGGTGTTATTACACAAAAGCTAAACTATAAGCGAGCTGATAAACTAAATCTTAGTGCAATGCTTTACCTTCCGCAAGGTTATACTCCTGCCAAAGGGAGGCTGCCTGTTTTAATGTGGGCCTATCCTCGCGAATTTAAAACTATAAATGCAGCTGGTCAAGTGAAAGGGTCTCCGTATCGTTTTAACACAGTTTCCTGGGCTTCTCCTTTGTATTGGGTAACTCAAGGGTATGCCGTAATGGATAATGTAGATATGCCCATTGTTGGCGAAAGTAATGACCAACCTAATGACACCTTTGTTGAGCAACTGACCGAGAATGCGGAAGCTGCAGTAAACAAAATTGTGACTATGGGGATTGGCGATCCAAAAAGAATAGCGATTGGTGGACATTCTTACGGTGCCTTTATGACCGCAAATTTACTAGCGCACACTAAACTATTTGCGGCAGGAATTGCAAGAAGTGGCGCTTATAACAGAACGCTCACTCCTTTCGGTTTTCAGGCAGAAGAAAGAAGTTATTGGCAAGCGCCCAATGTTTATAATAAAATGTCGCCTTTTGCTAACGCCGACAAAATTAAAACTCCTCTGCTATTGATTCATGGCGAAGCCGATGATAACTCGGGTACTTTCCCCATGCAAAGCGAAAGATTTTACAGCGCTTTAAAAGGATTTGGAGCAACTTCAAGACTGGTTTTTTTACCATCAGAAGCACACGCTTACCGAGCAAAAGAATCAGTGTTGCACATGCTTTGGGAAATGAACAACTGGTTAGATACTTACGTTAAAAACAAAAAGTAAATTTTATTAGCTTAGTGTTATGGCAAACGACCCTGAATTATTTGCAGAAAAAATCACAAAATCATATACGAGTTCTGGAGCTTCGATTTATTTAGGCGCCGGAATTTTAGATGGAGAAATTATTGCGGATGCACAAGTTAACCTTCCGTTAAAGATGATGAACCGTCATGGTTTAATTGCGGGTGCAACGGGTACGGGTAAAACCAGAACTTTACAATTGATTGCCGAGCAGCTTTCTGAAGCAGGTGTTCCGGTATTTATGTTAGATGTAAAAGGAGATTTATCTGGCTTAAATCAAGCTGGGCAAAGCAACGCCAAATTAGAAGAACGTGGAGAAGCATTAAAAAAGCCTTTCTCTCCTAGTGGGTTTCCGGTAGAATTATATTCTTTGAGCGGAAAGCTGGGAGCAACCATGCGAGCTACGGTAACCGAATTCGGACCGATATTATTAGGTAAAATCTTAGACCTTAATGATACACAAACCGGAGTTTTA
The DNA here is from genome assembly GCA_038243635.1 of Sphingobacteriales bacterium. Lineage (GTDB taxonomy): Bacteria > Bacteroidota > Bacteroidia > Sphingobacteriales > Sphingobacteriaceae > Pseudopedobacter. The sequence continues at coordinate 51,595 of JBBSQW010000016.1, read as the reverse complement.
GCAGCCATCTTTAAATATGCCGATGATAATAAAATGGGCATTGTTGACTTGAGCGATTTAAAAAAGTTGTTAAGTTATTTATCCGAAGGAGACGGTGCCAATGAAATTAAAGCTGATTACGGCAAAATATCTTCTTCTACCGCGGGAACAATTTTAAGAAAAATTGTGGCTGTGGAACAACAAGGCTTAGGCTCTATTTTTGGTGAGCGCTCTTTTGACACCGAAGACTTATTTCAAAAAGTTGATGGTAAAGGTGTAATCAGCTTATTAAACATTTCTGACGTACAAGACCAACCAGCATTATATTCTACTTTTTTATTGAGTTTGCTAGCAGAGCTTTTTTACAGCTTACCAGAAGCAGGCGATTTAGACAAACCCAAATTAGTTTTCTTTTTTGATGAAGCTCACCTATTGTTTAACAGTGCTTCAAAGGCTTTTTTAGAGCAAATTGAACAAGTGATTAGACTTATTAGATCAAAAGGCGTTGGTGTTTTCTTTTGTACGCAAGCAGCAACGGATATCCCCGAGAGCGTTTTAGGGCAATTAGGGAATAGAGTGCAACATGCTTTAAGGGCTTTTACGCCCAATGACGTTGATGCACTTAGAAAAACGGTTAAAACGTATCCAAAATCCGATTTTTACCAAATCGATGAAATAATTACTGGATTAGGAACCGGCCAAGCTTTAATTACGGTACTAAATGAAAAAGGAATTCCCACGGAAGTTGTAGCTACTCACCTTACTCCACCTAGAGCGGTGATGGGACCAATGGCAGCCATTGATTGTGAAAGATTAATGAATGGTTCGGAATATTATAAAAAATATCAAGAAACTCTAGATCCAGAAAGTGCTTTCGAAATTTTAAACGACCGGATAAATCAAAAATTACAAACCACCCAAAGCCAGCAAGAAGCTGCAAAGATGAGTGCTTCAAGCCGCGGAAGAGCAGAAAAGAGCATGATCGAAACTGCCTTAAATGCGCCAATAACTAGGCAGATTGGTCGCGAAATTGTAAGAGGTATATTTGGTATGATTACCGGGAAAAAACCAAGAACCAGCAAGAGCGGAGGATTATTCGGCTTTTAACATCCGCAACAACCCTAACCACCGAACAACCTAACAAACTAACAACCTAACCAACTAAAAACCCAACAACCGAACAAACTAACCACCTAACAAACTAAAAACCTAACCACCTAACAAACTAAAATAATTAACAAACTAAATAATTACAACATGAGCAAACCTACTTTACTAATACTTGCCGCAGGAATGGCTTCCAGATACGGAAGTATGAAACAGATTGACGGCTTTGGCCCTAACGGAGAAACTATTATTGATTATTCAATTTATGATGCGATTAAGGCTGGATTTGGAAAAGTCACTTTCATTATTAAAGAAGAGTTTTTAGAAAACTTTAAATCCATTTTTGATGCGAAATTAGCTGGTAAAATTGAGACCGACTACGTTTTCCAAACATTTGATTTGAAAAAATACGGTATCGATAAAGAAGTTGAAAGAGCAAAACCTTGGGGAACAGGTCACGCGATTTTAGAAGCTAAAAATCAAGTTCATGAGCCGTTTTGCGTAATTAATGCAGATGATTATTACGGTTACGAAGCTTTTAAAAGCATGGTTGACTTTTTAACCACAGAAGCTAACGAAACTAGATACAGCATTGTAGGTTACAAAATTGGCAATACTTTATCAGAGAACGGTTCTGTTTCTCGCGGTGTTTGTAAAACCGATGCTGACGGAAACATGACAGAAATTACTGAACGTACTAAGGTTTATCCAAAAGACGGTAATATTGTTTTCGAAGAAAACGGAACAGAAACTCCTTTAGATGCTTCTACTCCAGTTTCTATGAATTTCTGGGGCTTTACACCCGAAGTTTTTAAAGTAACAGAAAAGCTTTTTGTTGATTTTGTGGCCAACAATGAAAACGATCCAAAATCAGAATTTTTTATTCCTTTAATTGCAGATCATTTAATTAAGAACAACAATGCCACTTTTAAAGTAATACCGACAGATGCAAAGTGGTTTGGTGTGACTTATAAAGAGGATAAAGAAATTGTACAGGAAAACATTAATAAACTAGTTGAAGATGGCGTTTACCCATCAAAACTTTGGTAATTTGTACCCTATTTAATACTATTGAAAAAGACTTAGCTGAATCGCTAAGTCTTTTTTTTGTTTTATTAAGCGCTGATTAATAGTTATTTAAAAAAAATTCATCTTCTGAATCGACTTTGGCAACATTTTGACTATAACAGTATCAAACAAATAATAAAATCATGAAAACAAGATTAAAACAAAGCATAATGTTACTTGGAGCAGTTGCAATGACAACTTACGCTAGTGCACAAGACAACATGTCTACCCCAGAACCATTCGCGAAAAGCGCTTACAGAACATGGTCTTTCGGTGTAATTGGTGGCGTGATGACTCCATCGGTAGTTACGGGAGGAAAAAACGATTTCTCAAACTCTGAGCTTGGTGCAGGTTACGGTGGGTACTTGAAAAAGCAATTGACTCATAATTTCGGTTTACAAGGAGATTTTTTTAGAGGGACACTTAAAGCTGATAATACAACTGGTACTCCACCAACTGCTACTCCTTTCAAAAGCTTTGAAACGGAAATTAAATGGGGCGGAACTTTAAGTGCTGTTTATAACATCGCTAGCTTCAACATCATAAGCCGTCAAAGCTTTGTTACTCCTTACATCTCTGCTGGTGCAGGTTTAATGGGTTACAGACCGACTACTACTAGTCAAGCAAATGTTGAAGCAAACTTAAACGATGGCGAAAATATCCACGAATTGGTAGTTCCAGTTGCCGCTGGTTTAAAATTTATGGTTGCTAGAGGTGTAAATATTGACCTTGGTTACAAAATGAATTTTGTAGATGGTGATAATTTAGATGGTTATAATAGAGGAGTAGCAAACGATAAGTTTTCTTACGGATATGCAGGTCTAGAATTTGCTTTAGGAAACAAAGCGAAACCACAATTGGCTTTTGCTAATCCAGCTGCGATTTTAGAAAAAAACTATGTTGCTAAATATGACGCTTTGAAAGCTGACTTAGAAGCTTCAAAAAACAATGAAGAAGTTAGCATGTTGAAAGACAAAGTTAGCAAACTGACTAGCGATGCTGATGGTGATGGCGTTTCTGATTTCTATGATAAATGTCCAGATACGAGACAAGGTATAGCGGTCGATGGTTCTGGTTGTCCGCTTCCAGTAACAGTTATTCAAAAGCCAGTTACTTACATTATATCTGATGAAGACAAAAAAGTGGTTGCAGATGCAATTAAAAACTTAGAATTTGATCTTGCTAAGGCAACAATAAGATCTACTTCTTTTTCTACTTTAGATAAAGTTGCAAACTTAATTATCTCTAAAAACTTGAGCTTAAAATTAGCTGGTCATACAGATAGTCAAGGAAGTGATGCTTACAACATGAAACTTTCAAAAGAAAGAGCAGAGTCTGTTAAGGCTTACATTGTAAGTAAAGGTGCAAATGCGTCTAGAATTGAAGCAACTGGTTACGGAGAAACCCAACCAATTGATACTAACGCTACCGAAACAGGGCGTCAGAATAATAGAAGAGTTGAATTTACTTTGTTTAACTAAGATTTTCTAACTCTATAAAAAAGCCGGCTCATTTGTTTGAGTCGGCTTTTTTGTGTTTTGGAGAGATTCTATTCTCCTAATGACGTCTTCTCTTTAGGAGAACGGCATAGAAGTAAAGCTGAAAAGCATTGAAAAAGCGCAAATTCGCTAGTAAACTATTGTTGATGATCTCTTGCTAGGGCCTCTCCTCTCCCCTCATTGCGAAGCTAGGCAAGTGAGATGCTTCGCTTAACGTTACGGAAAGTTGAGATGCTTTTGATTTTTATATAAGCAATTTGCTATTATCGAGTCTGGAGACTCCAATTTATTGTAAAATCCGTAGAGACGCTTCGCTTAACTCTACGGACAGTTAAGTTCCTTTTTCTACGTCATTGCGAAGCTGAAGCGTGGGTATATTTAAGGTTAAAGGCGCTGTGGCAATCCCTAAGTTCCTTTGCACAAGCCCTCTTTCACCGAGTTTCACCGCCTGTGGTTTAAGAAAGAGGGTTCAACTTTCATCGGTTGGGGATTGCCACGGCTTGAAAAAAGCCTCGCAACGACTGGTGAAGAGTATGTGCTTTAACAAAGGTTCAGCCTCGGTAACCTAAGGATTGCTTCTCCGCGAAAAGCGGCTCGCAATGACCGGGAAAAGCAGCAACCACATTAAACGTGATGGTTTTCTTTGTTCCCTTCGGCATAAATCTTTTCAATTAACGCTGCATTTTTAGTTAGAATCACCTTACGTTTCAAACTTAATTTAGGAGTCATCTCTCCCCCATCAATTGTAAACTCATTTGCTAAAACTGCAAACTTTTTGATTTTTTCCCAGTTACCAAAACCAACGTTTAACTTTTCAATTTCTATCCAAATTTTATCTAAAACTTTCTCGTTTTCAATCAACTCAGCTGGTTTGGTTTCATTAACTCCATTTCGTGACGCCCAATCTAATAACTTCTCAAAATTAGGAACAATAATAGCAGAGGGGAATTTTCTATTCTCTCCGACTACCATCACTTGTTCAAGATAAACCGATTCCTTTAATTTATTCTCTAACACTTGAGGAGAGATATATTTACCCCCTGCGGTTTTAAAAATTTCTTTCTTTCTATCGGTAATCGCCAAAAAGCCATCTCTCAATTCACCAATATCACCGGTGTGGAACCAACCATCTGTAATTGCATCGTCGGTGGCGTCTTGCCTTTTGTAATAACCCTTCATTAAGTTAGGTCCTTTGGTTAAAATCTCACCATCTGCGGCAATTTTAACTTCTACGTTTTCTAGCACCTTGCCTACTGTACCAAACTTCGTTTGCCCTTGGTACGGACCATTTACTGCAATTACAGGTGAAGTCTCGGTTAAACCGTAACCTTCTAAGACTTTGATATCGGCACCCCAAAAAACTCTTGCTAAACGTTCTTGTAGAGCCGCGCCTCCAGAAACTATAGCTATAATCTCTCCGCCTAAAGCGGCCTGCCATTTACTAAAGATCAATTTTCTAGCTATTTTTAATTGCAATTCATAAAAGAATCCATTTTTACCATCTCGCTCATACCTATGCCCTAAAGCTAAAGCCCAAAAGAACAAGTTCTTTTTAACGCCTGTTAATGCATGTCCTTTTGCAACGATTTTATCATAAACCTTTTCTAATAATCTTGGAACAGTAGTAAAACAATGCGGTTTAACTTCCAACAGGTTATCAACAATGGTCTCCATACTTTCGGCATAGTAAACAGAAATGCCTAAATAAAAATACATGTAAACTACCATCCGCTCAAAAATATGTGAAAGCGGTAAAAAACTTAATGCCCTTCGTATTTCTTTGGGGTACATTGGAGATGAGTACAAAACGTTACTCATTAAATTATCATGCGTTAACATTACACCTTTTGGCGTACCCGTAGTTCCAGAAGTGTAAATTAAGGTCAATAAATCATCCGCCTTAATGGCAGCTTTATGTGGTTCTAAATCTATGGTTGAGTTTTGCTGACCAAGTTCTTGCACCTCTTTCCAATAATTAGCTCCCTCCACTTTATCAAAAGTATAAATGGAAAGTTCAAGGTTTAATTCCTGCTTCACCTTGTCAATCTTTTTATAAAGTGCTCCATCAGATACAAAAATTAATTTCACCTCGGCATCTTGCAAAATAAAGTTAATATCGTTTTCTGCTAAAGTAGGATACATGGGTACTTGGGCAGCACCAATTTGCATAATCCCGAAATCACAAAAATTCCATTCGGGACGATTTGGTGCCATAATAGCCACTTTATCGTCTTTCTTTATGCCAAGCTTTAAAAGTCCCCTACTCACATCATCAGCATAACTTATAAAACTATCTATGTTGTACTTTTCCCAGCTACCGTTAACTTTTGTTGCTAAAATATCCTGACTATCATATTTGTCTTTGTTGAATTGCAACAAGTCAAAAATTCTGCTTATTGTTTCCATGCTATTAAGATTAAAAGATAAATTGGTTTATTTCGGGCGCAAAAATTGAAACATGCTCCTTAATCAAAAATAAAAAAATAAAGCACAAAACCTACGAGATACTGCGTTTATAGTTTGTAAGTAGTGAAATTATTACCTTTCTATTGTTTGACAATTTAACAGATTTTAAGTGTAAAGCCTAAACAAATAATAATCAACATTTTATAGAGTTGTATAAAATGGGATACGTTTTAAAGATTGCTTGGCATCTATTTTGTGCCTGACCGCTTTTAATTGATTTAACGTAAAATGAGAAAGAATTTATTAAGATTGGTAATTGCTGTCGGCTTTATTTTTGGGTTAACTGCCAATGTATCCGCTCAGTCGAATTATAATACCGGTGTGGGTTTAAGATTAGGTGGTTATGAAAACGGAATTACCTTGAAACACTTTATTAGTTCTGACACTGCATTGGAAGGTATTTTAGGCTTTAGAAGGGGCGGATTCGTGTTTACTGGATTATATGAAAAACATGCAATTGCTTTTGCAGAACCATCACTAAATTGGTTTTATGGCGCTGGTGCACACATAGGCGGAATTAGTGGAGACCGTTATTACCGAGCTTACGGGAATGATAGATATTATAATGATAGTGGTATTTTACTAGGTGCAGATGGTATTTTAGGATTAGAGTGGCAGGTTCCTGAACTACCTATAGCTGCTTCATTAGATTTACACCCACGTTTAGAAGTCGCCCGAGGTCCATTTTTAGATTTGGAGGTAGCGCTTTCTATTAGGTATATCTTTTAAAGGCCGTTCTCTTAACGTTAGAAGCCTTAGGATCTTGAAATCCTAAGGCTTTTATTTTTATAAACTTAGCCACTTTTCTAAAACAGCCTTTTGTTTTTCTGTAGAACTCTCTAATTGTTTGATGTCAAACTTTTTAAAAGGATTAGGTTTTAATTTTACTTTGATGTTTTTCATAATCCCATCGCGGTTAACCAGAAAGTCCAACTCACTACCTAGAGCAACATTGCTTACGTAAGTTAAAGCATTACTCACCCGATCGCCATTGATAGCAACAATTTCGTCTTTTACGTTTAAGCCAGCAATCCAAGCAACTGTACCTCTACTTACGGTAGCAATTTCGCTAGGGTTTGTTTTTGATAAGCTAATTCCTAAATAAGGTTTGCTTTGATCAGTAGATTGTTCAACCAGTTTAAACCCAGCATAATTTAAGTACTTATTAAAATCTAAGCTTTTTGTACCGTTAATATAATCAGCATAAAACTGATCCAAGTTTTGCTTCGCAAATTTTTCTAAAACAGCTTTAAATTCCTCGTCGGTGTAACCTTTATCTTTTTTCTTATAATACTCGTTATAGGCATAACGCATTGCATCATCTAAAGATTGCTTTGCGCCCGAAGCTTCTATAATTTGTAAATCCAACAAACAAGCTACCAAAGAACCTTTCATGTAGTAAGAAACTGTGGTGTTATTGCTGTTTTCGGTTGGTCGGTAATATTTTATCCAAGCATCAAAGCTGCCCTCGCTAAGGGTTTGTACTTTATTTCCAACCCGGTTATCAACAGTATTAAGTTCATTTTCAATCACATTTAGCCATTGGTTTGGCGTATACGCACCGATTCTTTGTACAATAAGATTATCATAATAGGATGTAAAGCCTTCGGCAATCCATAAGTTAGTGGTGTAATTTTCGTTGTCATAATCAAACGGACCTAATGCAACAGGACGCAAACGTTTGATGTTCCACAAGTGAAAATATTCGTGAGCCACCAAACCTAAAAAGCCTTGATAGGTAGTTGGGTTTGTATAACCGTCGCGAGCAGCACCTAAAACGGTAGAATTTGCATGCTCTAAGCCACCACCGCCAGACTGATAGTTGTGAACAATAAAAACATAATACTTATTAGGGTTTTCGCCAAATACTGCAGTTTCACGTTCTACAATTTTAGCCATGTCTATCTTTAGCTTTTCCTTATCGTAGTTTCCACCACCTACCATGGCTACTTCATGTCTCACGCCAGCCGCATTAAACTCAAATACATCTTGGTTACCAACTTGTATTGGTGAATCAAAAAGCCAATCGAAGTTTTTAGCATAGTAGGTGAAATTTTTACCAGCAACAGGAGCTAAACCTGTAGAAACTTTTTTCCAATTTTTATGAGGAATAATGGTCACGGTAGATGGTTGGTCAACCCCTCCTTCCGGGTACATAAAAACACCAGTTGAAGATAAAAACGCATGCGACTCATCAACAAAACTGGTACGCACCGAAACCTCGAAACTGTAAACCCGGTATTTAACTGTAATGGATTTTTTACCTTTAGTATTAATTTTCCAAGCGTTCTTTCTCACTTTTGCTGAAGAAATTTCCTGATTGTTCGCAGTAGCACTAAAATCCTCTACATTTTTCGAAAACTCCCTAACCAAGTAAGAACCTGGTGCCCAAACTGGCATTTTTAAAATAACTTCATCTTTTTTAATGTTGTTGATGATCATTTTAACATCAATGTAATGAGCCTGAGGCTCGGTAAAAGACACTTCAAATGCAATATCGCTATTACTTTGTGCCATACTTTTTATGCTCATAAATGTTATCGGGATAATAAAAACTAAGGAAAATAATCGTTTTAACATGTTCTTATGTTGATGGGATATAAATTTTAAAACTAAAAATACAATTTACTTAAATAATCACAAAAATGTAATATAGTTGATACTACCAACTAAGTACCCAACAAATAATTATTTTTGAGATATGTCATCTAACGATATTACCAGACAACCTATCGTCCATCATTTAATAATGATCACCAAAAAGTACTTAAGTACCTTTGCTGATTTTACCCAGAATATTCCTTTAGAACGGTATCACTACGCGTTAATCCATATTTTTGAGCACAAAGAAAGCTTGACCCAAAAAGATTTAGCAAAGTATTTTCATGTCGACAAATCTTTTATGGTGAGCATGATAGATTATTTATCAAACAACGGTTTTGTTTACAGGGAAACCAGCGCAGAAGATCGGCGGAAGCATTTAATTAAACTCACAGAAAAAGCTCATCAATACATTCCCGAAATTAACCTAGCCATTGAGAAAACTAACGACTTAGCTTTAGGCAACATCAGCGATGCAAACAAAACGATTTTTTTTGAAGTTATTAGGCAATTAGAAATTAATTTAAATATTGATAGTGAGCACCATATTACTGTAGACTATACCAAATCAAAAATATAAATTATGAAGATAACATACATTGTATATGCAGCTATCGTATTGTTGTTAGTTTATTTAATCTACAACCGGATAAATGCAAACAAGGAAACAAACGTAAATGGTGCTGGAGTTTCTAAAAATTCGACCAAAGTAATCGTAAATGGTATTGTTGCTATTAACGAAGATTTTTCTGACGAGGTGAGTGTTTCTGGAAGTATTGAAGCAAACGAACAAGTGGAGATTCGTAGCGAAATATCAGGACTTATTAAAAGTATAAACTTTAAAGAAGGCACCTCTGTTAGTAAAGGAACGTTATTATTAAAAATTGATGATAGCGAACTACAAGCGCAATACGCACAAGCTTTAACAAGACAGAAATTAGCAAACGAAACGGCAGATAGAGCTTCTAAATTACTAAAGTCGGAGGCGATAAGTATAGAAGAGTTTGACAATGCCGAGGCGGAGTTGAAATCATTACAAGCGCAAACGCAACTGGTTAGGGCCCAACTTGCTAAAACATCTATCAGAGCGCCATTTTCGGGAAAAATTGGTTTGCGAAATGTATCTAATGGTGCTTACGTTACCCCTACTCAGGTAATTGCCAACTTAGTGAGCATCAATCCAGTTAAAATTTCATTTTCTATACCAGAAAAATACACCCAAATGGTTAACGATGGTTCAAAAATAAATTTCACCGTTGCTGGTACTTCTAAGGTTTTTGAAGGTGTGATCTATGCAAAAGAGCCCGCTATTGATATCAATACCAGAACATTGGTTATTAAAGCTTTGGCAGAAAACAGCAACAATTACTTAATTCCAGGAACATTTGCCAACGTAAATATCACCCTTAAGTCGATTAAAGATGCCTTATTAATTCCATCTGTGGCGGTAACGCCGATTTTAAATGGTAAACAGGTTTTTGTATTGAAAGATGGCAAAGCAGAACCTGTAAATATTGTATCAGACGTTAGAACTGCTGATAAAATTTTAGTTAGCAAAGGTTTATCCGCGGGAGACACCGTAATTACGAGTGGAATAATGGCATTAAAAGCAGGCACTCCTGTTGAAGTGAGGTTAGGTAACGAAATAAAAAAATAGCATGAGTATATCCACCACCAGTATAAAAAGACCGGTTTTAGCCATTGTAGTTAACCTTTTATTGTTAATTTTTGGAATTATTGGTTTTGCCTTTTTAGGTGTAAGGGAATATCCTTCTCTTGACCCGCCAGTTGTTTCTGTACGTACAAATTACCCAGGAGCAAACTCTGATATTATAGAATCGCAAATTACTGAGCCTTTAGAAAAATACATTAACCAGATTGATGGAATTAAAAACATTTCTTCTTCCAGTAACCAAGGTTCAAGCTCTATCACTATTGAGTTTAACTTAAATAAAGATTTAGAAGAAGCCGCAAATGATGTAAGAGATAAGGTATCGCAAGCATCACGCAGTTTACCTAAAGATATTGATGGATTACCGGTAGTTTCTAAAGCCGACGCAAACTCCGACGCCATTATTTCGATGACGATACAGAGTAATAAGCGGAATATAATGGAGCTAAGTGATTACGCGGAAAACGTAATTGCGCAACGGCTTCAAACTATTCCAGGTGTTTCTACAGTTCAAATTTGGGGACAAAAGAAGTACGCAATGCGCTTATGGCTAGACCCCGATAGACTTGCATCTTATGCTTTAACTCCGCTCGACGTTAAAAATGCTTTAGATCAACAAAACGTAGAGCTTCCATCCGGGAAAATCACAGGCCAAAGTACAGAATTGACAGTAAAAACAGTTGGTAACCTATCAAATGCAGATCAGTTTAATAACCTAATTATTAAGAACGATGGGCTAAATATCATTCGATTAAAAGATGTTGGGCATGCCGAATTAGGACCAGAAAACGAAGAAACAGTTTTACGTTCTGGCAAAACACCGATGGTAGCAACTGCTATTGTTCCGCAACCGGGTGCCAATTACCTTGATATTGCCAGTGAATTTTATAAACGCTACGAGGAGCTAAAAAGAGAATTACCAGACGATTTCACTTTAAATATTGCCTTAGATAATACCGTTTTTATAAAACGTTCGGTGGTTGAAGTGGCAGAGACACTGGGTATTGCGCTTGTACTGGTTATTTTAATTATATATCTGTTTTTTAGGGATTGGAGTATTGCTTTTAGACCTTTAATTGATATCCCAGTTTCTTTAGTTGCTACGTTTTTTATCATGTACCTATTTGGGTTTTCCATAAACGTACTAACCTTATTGGCCGTAGTACTCGCCACCGGTTTGGTGGTGGATGATGGTATTGTGGTTACAGAAAATATTTATAAAAAAGTAGAGGAAGGTATGTCGCCTTTTGAAGCAGCTATTAAAGGAGCAAATGAAATCTTTTTTGCGGTAATCTCCATCTCAGTTACGTTGGCTGCGGTATTTTTACCCGTCATATTTTTAGAAGGATTTGTGGGGCGGCTTTTTAGGGAATTTGGGATTGTAATTGGTGCTGCTGTACTTATCTCAGCCTTTGTTTCTTTAACGCTTACGCCGATGCTTAACGCATACCTTATTAAAGGAACAGCAAAGTCTAAATTCTACATTAAAACAGAACCGTTTTTTCAGAAAATGAACAGCAGTTACCAAGAGCGGTTAGAGAAATTCTTAAACAAAAGATGGTTGGCTTTCCCTATCGTAATTGTTTGTATTGGCGTTATTGTATTGTTTTGGAAAGTGTTACCTAAAGAAACCTCACCTTTAGATGATAGAAGCTTGCTTTCCTTATCCATTAGCGCTCCAGAAGGTTCTTCCTTTGAATATACGGATGATTACATGTTGCAGGTAAATAAGCTTATCCAAGATTCCATTCCAGAAATAGCAGCAGGTTTATCGGTAACCTCTCCAGGCTTTTCGGGTTCGGGCGCATCAAATACTGGTTTCTTTAGGTTAAGGTTAGAAGATGCCGGTAAACGTGAAAGATCACAAAGTGATATTGCCACGCAATTAACCAAAGATTTGAAGCAACTTAATGGCGCAAAAACTTTTGTAATTCAACAAGCAACTATTGCTGTAGGTAGATCTAGAGGCTTACCTATTCAGTTTGTAATACAAGCTCCTAATTTTGAAAGACTTAGAGAGAAACTTCCGTTGTTTATGGATGAAATTGGGAAAAATCCAATTTTCACGAACACGGATGTCAATCTCAAATTTAATAAACCTGAGCTTTACGTTTCTATCGATAGAAATAAAGCACAAGATTTAGGCGTTTCGGTTTTAGATGTTGCACAAACTTTACAACTTTCTTTAAGTGGGCAAAGGTTTGCTTATTTTATTATGGATGGCAAGCAGTACCAAGTTATTGGTCAGTTTGATAGTAATAAACGTAACGACCCTTATGATTTAAGTTCTATTTACGTAAGAAACGCCGCGGGCAAACTAATACAGTTAGACAACTTGGTAAACGTTGAAGAAAAAAGCAGTCCGCCACAACTTTTCCGTAATAACAGGTTTGTATCTGCAACAGTTTCGGGCGCAGTTGTTCCTGGGAAATCAATTGGCGATGGCATCGCAGCAATGCGAGAAGCTCAAGACAAAATATTAGATGACAGTTTTTCAACAGATTTAGCTGGGGAATCCAGAGATTTTGCGGAAAGTAACTCAAATACCTCTTTTGCTTTTGGCTTAGCTTTATTATTAGTTTATCTGATTTTAGCAGCTCAATTTGAAAGCTTTATTGACCCCGTTATCATTATTTTAACGGTTCCAATGGCAGTTGCTGGAGCGTTTTTCTCGCTGTGGCTATTAGGTCAATCTTGGAATATTTTTAGTCAGATTGGAACCATTATGCTCATAGGCTTGGTAACCAAAAACGGAATCCTCATCGTTGAATTTGCAAATCAACTCAAAGAAAAAGGAGTTCCAGTAGCCGAAGCCATCAGACAAGCGTCAGTATCGCGTTTACGCCCTATTTTAATGACTAGTTTAACAATTGCATTGGGTGCGCTGCCGATTGCGATGGCATTTGGTGCCGCTTCAAAAAGCAGAATGAGCATGGGTACTGTAATTATTGGAGGAACTTTATTTTCCCTGATACTTACTTTATTCGTAATTCCAGCCATTTACTCTTACTGGTCTAAAGAACACAAAGAATCTAGAGCTGAAAAAGCAGATAGGGAAATTAAACTCGCAGAAAAAAATGCTTAAAATGAAACAGACGACCTTATTATATAGTCTCTTATTATTTTGTTTGCCTTTTGGCGATTTAATCGCACAAGAAAAACTGAATTTAAAAGACGCCATCAGTATTGCACTTGAAAACAATTACAGCATCAAACTCCGTAATAACGAAAGTGCCATTGCGAAAAACGATTTGAGCTATGGGAATGCTGGTTTTTTGCCCAATATTACTGGTAACTTAAATGATGTTAATAATATCCAGACGTCTAAAGTAGATCTAGCAAACGGCGAGACTCGTGAAGCTAACAATGCAAAAACTACAAACTTAAATTATGGTGTTGGTTTAAATTGGAAGGTTTTTGACGGTTTCAAAATGTTTGCAGAGTATGATAGATTACAAGAACTTGAAAAACTTGGAGAATTAAATGCACAAGTAACTGTACAAAACACCATCGCTTCGGTTGTGGAAGCTTATTATAACCTTGCATCGCAAAAAAAACAGTTGGTAGCAATAGAAACTGCTTTAGAAGTATCGACCATCCGTTTAAACAATGCAAAATCTAGGCATACTTTAGGTAAAGGCTCTAAACTAGAATTATTAGCTGCCAAAGTTGATTTAAATGCTGACACCACACAACTATTGATGCAAGAAGATCGCATTAGAACTGGAAAAGTAAACCTTAACCAGCTGATGGCTCGAAACCTGGAAACCAGTTTCAAAATAGATGAAGACATATTGATTGATAAAAGCTTGGTTTATCAAACGCTAAAATCATTAATTGATAGCCAAAATCCGGATTTAAAAACTGCTGAAATCAATAAAAAGATATCAGAAATATATGTAAAGCAGGTAAAGGCGAATCGGTATCCCGTAATCTCGCTAAATTCGGGTTACAACTTTGCTAAAACCACTTCGCCACCAACAGGTTTTGCGCTACGATCCAATAACAGAGGCTTTAATTACGGTGTAACTGCATCTGTGAACATATTTAATGGTTGGCAACAAACCCGTTCAGAGAAAAACGCCAAGTTATTATTAGATAACTCGGACCTTGACTTTGAACGTATTAAACAAGATGTTGATGCGCAGTTATTAATTAGTTTCCAAAGCTACCAAACCAGCTTGCAGTTAATTTCATTAGAAGAAAAAAATGTAGAAGTTGCAGAAGAAAACTTGAAAATTACTTTAGAGAAATACAGATTAGGAAGTATTGTGCCTTTAGAACTTAGGGAAGCACAAAGAAACTACATGGATGCAACGGCCCGATATGCGAATGCTTTGTATCAAGCTAAAATAAGTGAAATTACGTTAAAAGAAATTACAGGCACCATTACTTTATAAAAGAATACATGACTTAAAAAAAGTTTAACACATACTTTTTATATATTTGTATATAATTTTTTATCTATGCCAGATTACAAATACAAAAGCGCATTACTGATTGACGATAACTTCATTGATAATATGATCAATGAGAAAATTCTGAAAACCTGTGATTTCGCGGAGGAAATTGTTATCAAACAATCTTGCGAATCTGCAATTAATTATTTGCATGAGTTAGATAAAAACAATAAAACCCTACCCGAAGTAATTTTTCTAGATATCAGAATGCCTATTAAAACGGGTTTCGATTTTTTAGTAGAATTTCAAGAGATTCAATCTCCAAATAAACAAAGCGTCAAAATCGTTATATTATCTTCTTCTTTAGATCCAAATGATCATAAAAAAGTTATTGAATTTAATAATGTGACTGATTTCTTAGGAAAACCTTTGACGTCTGATTTGTTAAAAACAATTTAAAATGCTACTTGTTGCAGATGGCGGTTCATCTAAAACCGACTGGATTTTACAGTTAGACGATAATACGGAGCAAAAACACACTACAGGAGGTGTAAACCCTTTTTTTTGGTCTGAAAAAGAGATTATCAGAAGCTTAAACAATTTTAAGCCTTTCAATAACATTGCTGACCAAGTAACAGAAATTCATTTTTATGGCGCTGGCTGTACAAGTCCAGATCGAAGAGAGTTGGTATCAAACGCATTAAGCACTCGATTTACAAATGCTTTTATCTCTGTAGAAAACGACTCTTTAGGTTCGGCAATTGCATGTTGTAAAAATGCACCTGGCATTTGCGCCACCTTGGGTACTGGTTCTGCTATTTCGTTCTACAACGGCAAAGAAGATTTCCCAAGTAACCTTGGCTTAGGTTATGTTTTAGGCGAGGACGGTTCTGGAACGTACTTTGGTAAAATCTTAATTACTGATTTTTTGTACCAAAGAGCACCACAGGATATACAGAAAGAGTTTAATAAAGAATATAGGTTAGATAAAGAAACGGTGATTAAAAACCTTTATCATAAAGCAATGCCAAATCATTTTCTGGCTTCTTTTGCGCCTTTCATGAGTATTTGTTACGACCATCCTTACATTCAAAATCTGCTATATACTGGTTTTGATAAATTTGTACAAAGCCACATCCTCAGCTACCCTAATTATAAAGAACATAACTGCCACTTTGTAGGCTCCATAGCTTTCCACTTTCAAGAAATTTTAAAAGAAGTAACCGATAAATATGAAATCAATTTTGGTAAAGTTTTAGAAAGGCCAATTGACGAGCTATTTGTTTGGATAAAAGAAAAAGAAAGCTTTTAAAGCTATTTTGGAATAAATTAAAACAAATTTGAACTTATCGAGATTAACTAATAAGTTTTGTTGGAAAGTTGAGTTCTAGAATAAAACTCAAAACCTAAAGCTTTAAAACCTATATGCTAAGAAACGTAATACTTTTTTTGATAGTGGCTTTAGTTAGTCAAACAGGTTTTGCACAAATACCCCAAATATTAGTTACAAAAAAACAGACTGAAACGTTGAATCAGCTTACTGTTAATTTATCTACCAAAAGAGAACTTAACAGAGAAAGAGCATTTGCGATGGCCAAAAAAAACAATTGGCCCATTTTCCGGATGCAAAAAGATGGATCAGTTATATCCTTGCAAGGATTGGATGATCTTGGCTTCCCATTATACCTTAAAACATTTGACAATACAACCGCCGCGGGAACAACGAGAACTAATAGTTTTTATAACGGAGGTAGTTTAGGTATAAACATCAACGGTTCTAGCAATAACCTAATTGGTAAAGTAGGCATTTGGGATGGCGGAAGTATCTTATTAAACCACCAAGAATTTTCTTTGAATCGCATTGAACAAAAAGATAAGCCTGCAAGCATTAGTTTGCATGCAACCCACGTCGCCGGTACAATGATTGCCAAAGGCGTTTATCTTAAAACAAGAGGCATGGCTTGGGGTTTACAAAAATTATATGCTTGGGATTTTAACAACGATGCTGCGGAGATGACGCAGGCTGCAACTGGCGGCATGTTAATATCAAACCATTCTTACGGTTATATAGCTGGTTGGGATTATAATACAGATACAAATCCGCCACGTTGGGAATATTATGGTGTACCTGGCAGCACAGAGGATTATAAATTCGGTTTTTATGATGATAGTGCTCGAGACTGGGATATCATCTGCTATAATGCTCCCTACTATTTACCAGTGTCTTCTGCTGGTAATAGCAGAAACTTAAATGGCCCTGCCGTTGGTGAGGATTATTACGGATATGAAAGTGCAAGTAGCTCAACTTTTGTAAGCAAAGGAAAAAGACCGGCTGGAATTAGCTCAAATAATGGCTATGACATTATTGCCACTACCGCAAATGCCAAAAATATTTTAACAGTTGGAGCTGTTTTCGGCCTTCCTTACGGTGCAAATAAACCATCAGACATTATAGTAGCCAGTTTTAGCAGTTGGGGGCCTACGGATGATGGCCGAATAAAACCTGATTTAGTTGCTGCTGGTGTAAACGTTACTTCCACCAGCAGTGATAACGTGAAAGCGTACACTACGTTGAGTGGGACTTCTATGGCTGCGCCAAACGTGAGTGGTTCTTTGGTGCTTTTACAAGAGTATTATGCCCAAGTTAATGGCGGTGCTTTTATGCGTTCCGCTACTTTAAAAGGATTAGCGATTAACACTACGGATGAAGCGGGAACTTCTTTAGGACCGGATTATATTTTTGGATGGGGACTGTTGAACGTGGAAAGCGCTGGAAACTTGATTAAATTGAATGGTGCAAAAAGTATTATTAGCGAAAGAACATTAGCCCAAGGAGAAGTTTATAATCTACAAATAACATCATCCGGTTACGGACCTTTAAAAGCCACAATTTGCTGGACCGACCCTGAAGGAGCAATAAAACCAGATGGAACTATAAATGACAGAACGCCGAAACTAGTTAACGATTTAGATTTGAGGTTGACTAAAGATGTAACAACATATTTTCCGTTTAAATTAAACCCACTAAGTCCGGTTACTGCTGCTACAACAGCAGATAATATTATAGATAATGTAGAGCAAATTTATATTCCAGATGCTGCACCTGGTCAAACTTATATCTTAAAAGTATCGCACAAGGGTTCTTTGGTTAAAGGCCCACAAAAGTATTCGATCATCGTTTCTGGTGTAGGTGGAAAAGCATACTGTGCCTCTTACCCAATAGCTAACAATGACGCTATCATCGAAAAAGTACAACTAGGTAGTATAAACAATAGTGTAACAGTTAGTTGTAGAACTTATAGCGACTTCACTAATTTAACCACTGATTTAGAGGAAGGTAAAACTTACCCTTTTACCATAAATTTAGGCACCTGTGGGTTAAACGCTGATAAGATTGTTGCGATTTATGCAGACTGGAATGGAGATGGTGACTTTGATGACCTTAACGAGGCTGTTGCAAAATCTAGGGTGTATAATACTAATGGAACGTTCACCGGAATTATAATGGTACCCGAAGGAGTAATTGCTGGAAATACCAGCTTATTACGTGTTGTGCTAAACCAAACTAACAATCCAGATGATGTTTCCTCATGCGGAGCTTATGAAAAAGGTGAAACGCAGGATTATAAAATCAACTTTATAAAATCAACTACGGATGTAGGTATTATTGCAATTAATGATCAATTAGCTAATTTGTGCGCTACAAGTACAACAAACTTTTCGGTTAAAATTAAAAACTTTGGGAGTGCGGCGCTTAGCAATATACCAGTTGTATTTACTTTATCGAGTAATAATACGGTTATAAAAACTTTTACAGAAATTTTCATCGGTACCATTGAACCTAATGCCGAAGCTGATTTCGCCTTTGCTACGAGTGTTGATTTGCAAGTTAACACTACGTTTACAATCGATGTTAAAACTGCGTACAGCAGTGATGTGATTTCCAAAAATAATGCTTCTAATAAAACGGTTACCACAACAAGTCCGCAAAACCCAGCTGATTTAAGCGTTTCTGCTTGTGATAATGTTCCTGGCTATTATCAACTTAATGGCAGTGGCGACGGGACACTTTACTGGTACAGCGCTGCAAACGACACTTTACCTTTTCAAATTGGCAACAACACTTTTACGGATAAAAAACCTACAGCAAACACTTTTTATGTAGGGTTAAATGATTTCAAAAGTTATTTTGGAGCAAAAAACAAAAAAGTTTATGCTGGTGGAAACTATTCTGGAAACTTTGGCCCCAAGCCTATTATAACCGTAGCTGCGCCAATGGTATTAGATAGCGCTTTGTTATATATTAGTCAAAGCGGGCAACTTACCTTTACGGTTGAAACAGCCGACGGATTAATATTGAGTTCGAGAACAATAGACGTAACACGCACAAAAACAACCGCAGACGTAGAATCTGCTGCTAATTTGATTAATGATGATGTTAACGACCCAGGGAAAATGTTTAAAATTGGGTTAGAATTTCCTGCCGCTGGCACTTATTATATCGGTATAGATTTTAATGGGGCAACTATTTTTAGAAGCAATAGCGGTGTAAACAATATACCGTTGACTTTAGGGAATGATATTATCAAATTATCTGGTGCTTATTCAGAAACTAATGGAGTCATTGCTTCATCGTATTACTATTTTTATAACATGCTATTCAGATCGCTGGGATGTTCTAATTTCAATAGACAGGCAGTTACTTTAGGAAAACCAACAATTACCCAAAGCGGAGCTACTTTGAGCGCTAGTGTGGCAAAGAATTATCAATGGTATTTGAATAATGCCGTGATTAGCGGTGCAACAAGCCAAACTTACAATCCAGCGGTGTCTGGCGTGTACCAAGTTGAAGCTTTTACTCTTTCTGGATGCAATTCTAAATCCGCCAATTTTAATTATATATTCTCCAACATTGCCCCTACTAATCCAGCCGAAATAAGTTTTAAAGTTTTTCCGGTTCCGGCACTCGATATTCTAAACTATAGTTTTGAGCTTTCAAAAAGAGAGAGTGTTGAAATAACAGTTACTAACGTATTTGGGCAAAATGTTTATCTGCGTAAGCAAGCAAACTTTATTGGAAAGTTGACCGATGGAATTACGGTAAAAGACTATACACCCGGAAATTATATTTTCACAATCAAAACGGGCAGCAAAATTTACTCACGAAAAGTGACTATCGCTCGGTAAATCTATTTTTTGTTAAACCCATTCTTTGTTATACTTATTTTTGTAAATATGATCACAATAGAAACGACTATAAATGCAGACTTAGCTAAAGTTTGGGATAGGTGGATAAAGCCAGAACACATTGTTAAATGGAATTTTGCTTCGGACGATTGGCATTGCCTAAAAGCGGAAAATGACCTTATGAAAGAAGGAAAGTTCTCATCAACCATGGCAGCGAAAGACGGTAGTTTTAGTTTTGACTTTTCGGGAACATATGCTTACGTTGAAGAGCTTAAGCGCATTGAATCAATCATGGAGGATGGCCGAAAAATGAGCGTTTCATTTATCAAAGACGGCACATTAATAAAAGTTGTGGAAGAGTTTGAGCCAGAGAAGGAGAATAATATAGAAATGCAAAAAGCGGAATAGCAGGCTATTTTAGAAAATTTCAAAGAATACGCAGAAAGCATCTAGTTTCTCAAGCTAGCGTTAATCGTCAAAATATCGTAACAAGATTTTTATACCCAGTAGCAATTTTGACAATTCTCTAAAAAAAAGTATGTTGCCTTTTATGAAGAAATATACTTTAGCCATTGTTGGTTGCGGTAAATTAGCAGCCATTGTTGTTGACGCACTAAACCAAAATTTGTTATTAGATTATGAGCTCATTGCTACTTATTCCAGAACTAAAGCAAAAGCAGTTCATATAGCCAAAAAAGCAATTGGTTTTAGCGCAAAGGCTTGTGATTCTATGGAAGAGCTATTGGCTTTAAAACCAAACTATATTGTAGAAACAGCTTCTCCAGCTTCTTTAATAGAGTTCGCGATAAACGCTTTAAGCAATGGTTCTTCTATCGTAACCTTATCTATTGGAGCTTTGGCAGATCAAGATTTCTACGAAGAGATTCAGAACGTTGCTAGAGCAAACAGTACAAGAATGCACTTAGCTTCCGGAGCGATTGGTGGCTTCGATGTTTTGCGCACTGCAGCGTTAATGGGAAATTGCACTGCTACTTTCGATACCCAAAAAGGACCAAATTCGTTAAAAAACACGTCTGTTTATGATGATGGTTTACAAACTGAGAAAAGACAAGTTTTTAAAGGAGATGCTGTGGAAGCGATAGGGCTTTTCCCAACTCGGGTAAACGTCGCTGTGGCAGCCTCTTTAGCATCTGTTGGCCCAGAGCAAATGAAAGTTTCTATGACTTCAACCCCGGGTTTTGTAGGTGATGATCACCGCATAGAGATCAAAAATGACCAAGTCCATGCAGTGATTGATGTTTACAGCTCAACAGCCCAAATTGCTGGATGGAGCGTGGTGAACACGTTGAGGAATATAACCTCTCCTATTGCTTTTTAATATAATCCACAATGTTGGCTAATACTTTCTCACTCAGGCGATCAAAAGCCTGGCGAGTACGCCCAACAGAAACTCGCATACAGTTCACATGTGGATGCATTAAAAGATAATCATTGCCTAAAGCAATTAGCGTATCACAATAAACCAAGTTATCATTCGCTATCCACTTTGCAAAGGGCTCTGCATCCCACGCTGGCGAAAGGCCAGTATTAAACAAAATTTTTCGATCTCCTAAAGCTTCAAATTCTGCTTGATGTAATAAAACGGTGTTTTTATTTAAACAAGTAATGACCACGTCGTTTTGCGCTAATAACTCTTTTAAAGGCAAAAACTTAAAACCTTTTTGTTCTTCCTCAGGTTTTCTGGTTCTGGAGAAATAAGATACCTCTGCTCCAAAAAACTTTAAAGCATCAGCTACCATTCCTCCTGATTTGCCTAAACCAACAACCCCAACTTTAATACCTGTGATTTCGCGAGGAACGCCGTCCCAAGGTCGTCTTGCTTTACCATCATTTGAAGTACCAAAGCCATGAAGGCAACGCACTAACTCGCTAACAATGTATTCCACCACGCCTTCATCACCATAATCACGAATTCCAGTAACGGCTATCCCTCTTTCCTCAGCATATTTAATGTCCACATTTGCACTTTCGGGAGCGTACAAAGAACAGCACATACCAATGTATTTTACATTAGGGCATTTATCTAAAGCCTCAGCACCTAGCTGCGAAGTGTAACTTAACAATACGGCATCAGCATCTCCTATTCTTAGGGCCATTTCATCGGCATCGGCAGGTACATCGTGGAACATCACAACTTTTTCGGCAAAACTTTTAAGCGCTTCCTCAGCAGACGTAATTAAATTTAAAGGCTCAATAGCAACCAGCTTTTTAAACATGATTTTTGATTTTAATGGTTAACACCGATGATAGCAGAACTTTGTTGCATAAGCAAGAATAAAGCTAATTGTGACGCTGGGTTGAGAATATTTGGCGAATTAGTTTCCTATTTAACAAAACAAACTCCGATCTTGTGCTTATAATTTCTTTCAGAAGCATCTCTAGAAATATCAAGACCTCGATTCTTCAGCGAAATAGGCTTAATCATTTTTAAAAACCAGCTTTTAGATAATAGACCCATCACAAAATCTTCCATATTACGCAAATTCACTTTGAGGATAATATTGTTTTTTCAATAATCTTCTGATAGTGATGATGACGACCTTTAAGGCTTGAGCCAATTCCTAGATCAGAGCCAATAAAAAAAGCCACCCAAAGGTGGCTTCCTATAATAGGATAATAGCGTAAAATTAAATAACCGCCTGTCTAACCCTAATCAACTTCTCCAATAAACCCTCCAACAAATCCAATTGCAACATATTAGCCGCGTCAGATTTTGCGTTCGCCAAATCAGGATGAGTTTCTATAAACAATCCATCCGCACCAACAGCAATCGCTGCCTTAGCAATGGTTTCAATCATAGCTGGTTTACCACCTGTTACACCCGACGCTTGGTTAGGTTGTTGCAAAGAGTGCGTACAGTCCATAATTACGGGTACGCCAAACGCCCGCATTTCAGGAATTCCTCTAAAGTCAACAATCAAATCCTGGTAGCCAAAAGTGTTGCCCCTATCAGTTAACATCACATTTGGATTACCATTTTCCGTGATTTTATCAACTGCGTACTTCATAGAACCCGCAGATAAAAACTGACCTTTTTTAACGTTAACCACTTTACCAGTTTTAGCAGCAGCAATCAACAGATCTGTTTGCCTACATAAGAATGCAGGAATCTGCAAAACATCTACGTAAGCAGCGGCCATTTCGGCCTCCCCACTTTCATGAATATCCGTTACCGTTGGAACTCCAAATTCTTTTCCAATTTTCTCTAAAATCTTCAATGCTTTCTCATCGCCAATTCCGGTAAAAGAATCTAACCTTGAACGGTTTGCTTTACGGTAAGAACCTTTAAAAATATAGGGTATAGCTAGTCTATCGGTAATCTTAACAATCTTTTCAGCGATGCGTAAAGCAATTTCTTCACCTTCAATAGCACAAGGCCCAGCCATCAAAAAGAAATTATTAGAATCGGAATTTTTTAGTTTTGGTATGTTCATTTTGTTAATGAGTGAATTTTGAATGATAGAATGAGTGAAGGAGTGAATGCTTATTGAATGAGTGATCTTATATTTTTTTGGCTGTTATTATTCATTTTAAAATAATCAAATTGCTGCCTGCGCTCCGTCATTTCGACGATAGGAGAAATCTGTTTTTTCCTTAGATGAACCAACTAATTACAGGTAAACAACTTGGGGGTGTCTCTCTATCGTTCGACATGACGCTACTCAAAGTTTGATATTTCACTTCGTTCCACACTAAAGATATTTTTCTAACAAACCGATTTTCTATGTTAAATCAGCTTTAAGCCTTTAGCTTTCAGCGCTATGCCAACCCTAATTCCCCATCTCGGACATAAACTTGATTCGCATCAGCTGAATTTCTTCAAAGTTATAATCATCAGTTCCTAATTCTTCTAAAGCTTTGTCAATGGAATCAACATCTGCACTTCTGAAATAATCAAAAACCTCATCTTGCCTGTCGTCATCAATAACTTCATCAATAAAGTAATTCAAATTTAGTTTAGTTCCAGAACCTACAATTGATTCCACTTCCTTTAAAATGTCTTCGTAAGAGATGCCTTTTGATGCTGCAATATCTTCCAGCGATATCTGACGATCAATATTTTGAATAATAGAAACTTTTAAAGCCGATTTATTAGCGGTAGTTTTCACTACAAAGTCAATTGGACGGTCAATATCATTGTCCTCCACGTATTTCTTAATCACGTCTATAAAGGTTGACCCAAACTTCGTTGCTTTACCGTTACCAACGCCAGAAATATGCTTCAACTCATCCATGTTTACTGGATAATGCGTACACATTTCTTCTAAGGAAGGGTCTTGAAAAATAACAAATGGAGGAAGACCCTTCTGCTTCGCTAGCTTCTTTCGCAAATCTTTCAATACTTGCAAAAGTTGCGTATCTACTGCCCCGCCCTGCTGACCATGATCATCGTCATCATCTTTTATAGCTTCCATCTCTCTGTTTAAAATGAAACGAAGGGTGTGAGGGTTTTCTAAATAGTTTTGACCAGACTTAGCAAGCCTCAATAAACCAAAATTATCTACATCTTTTGCAATGTAATTGTCTAATAATGCCTGACGTAAAACAGATTTCCACAATAAAATCCCTTGCTCTTTTCCTGAGCCAAAGTATTTTGTTTGGTGATGCTTATACGATTGAATTTGTGCCGTTTCAAGGCCCATCAATACGTTAATTATATAATGATCATCAAACTTCTCGCCGAATTCTTTGATCATATTCAAAACCTTGGTTAAAGGTTCATCAGCATTAAAATATTGCTTTTGCGCCCTACAGTTATCGCAGTTATTGTTACATCCAACCTCATTAAAATTCTCGCCAAAGTAGTGTAAAATCTGCTTCCTTCTGCAAACTGCAGATTCCGAATAATCTATAACTTCTTTTAGTATCTGCGTACCAATTTCGCGTTCAGAAACTGGCTTATCTTTCATAAACTTCGCCAGCTTATCAATATCTTTCTCTGAGTAAAAAGCAACACATACGCCCTCGCCACCATCTCTGCCTGCCCTACCAGTTTCCTGATAATAGCCTTCCATACTTTTCGGTATATCATGGTGAATTACGTAACGAACATCTGGCTTGTCAATTCCCATCCCAAATGCAATCGTAGCTACAATCACATCTACATCCTCCATTAAAAACTTATCCTGCGTATCTGCCCGCACTTTTGGATCTAATCCCGCATGGTAAGGAAGAGACTTTATACCATTGATTGACAAGGCATTACTTACTTCTTCAACCTTTTTACGACTTAAGCAATAGATAATTCCAGATTTCCCTTGATGACCCTTAATATATTTAACAATCTCTTTAATTACGTTGTTTTTCGGGCGTACATCATAATAAAGATTAGGTCTGTTGAAAGATGATTTAAACAGATTGGCATTTGTCATCTGCAAATTCTTCTGTATATCATATTGTACTTTAGGAGTTGCAGTGGCGGTTAAAGCTATTAAAGAAATACTATCATCAATATTATTAATTACCTGACGTATTTTCCGATATTCTGGTCTAAAATCATGTCCCCATTCAGAAATACAATGGGCCTCATCAATCGCCACAAAAGAAATCTTTAACAGTTTTAAAAATTCAATATTATCCAGTTTAGTTAAAGATTCTGGGGCTACATATAGTAATTTTGTTTCGCCAGAAAGCACATCCTGCTTTACTTTAGCAATTTCGGTTTTATTTAAAGATGAGTTTAGAAAATGCGCTATACTCTCTCGCCCGCCAAATGCCCTTAATTGATCAACCTGATTTTTCATCAGCGCAATTAACGGAGAAATCACCAACGCGGTGCCCTCACTCATTAAAGCTGGCAACTGATAACAGATGGATTTACCGCCGCCGGTTGGCATGATTACAAACGTATCATTCCCTTCTAAAATACTGTCTATGATGGCTTCTTGGTCTCCTTTGAAATTATCAAAACCAAAAAATGTTTGTAAATTGTCTATTAAAGATTTCTTAATCTGCATTTTTGTAGTCAAAAAAAACAGCTCATGCTGATTTTAGCAATCAAAATAACATATTTTTGTGAAATAAATATATTTAATTATAAACTTTTACAATTTGAAGTCATCTAAAGAAATTTTAGAGATTGCACAACGCACAATTTCCATTGAAACAGAGGCTATTAAACAATTGTCTACTCAATTAACCGGTGATTTTGAAAAGCTGGTAAAAAAAATATTAAAAATAAAAGGCAGAGTGATTGTAACTGGTGTTGGAAAAAGCGCCATCATTGCTCAAAAAATTGTTGCAACATTTAACTCTACTGGCACCCCCGCTATTTTCATGCATGCTGCAGATGCTGTTCATGGCGATTTAGGCATTATACAAAAGGATGATCTAGTGCTTTGTTTATCTAAGAGCGGAAACACGGCGGAAATAAAAGTGCTAATTCCTTTACTCAAACAAGGTAATAATCCGTTAGCTTGTATTGTTGGCGAAAAAGATTCGTACTTAGCGCAACAATCAGATTATGTTTTAGATGCAAGTATAGATAAAGAAGCATGCCCTAATAACTTAGCACCAACCACAAGCACCACCACACAATTGGTTTTGGGGGATGCTTTGGCAATTTGTTTGGTAGAATGTAGAGCTTTCTCTAAAGAAGATTTTGCGAAGTATCACCCTGGCGGAGCTTTAGGGAAAAAATTATATTTAAAAGTAGCTGATTTAAGCAGGCTTAATGAGAAACCAGAGATCAGTATTAACGCATCTATTAAGGATGCAATATTAGAAATTACCAAAAAGCGATTAGGGGTTGTGGCTATAGTAGAAAATCTTGAACTTAGCGGCGTTATTACCGATGGCGATTTACGGAGGATGATGGAAAAACATCAATCTTTCGAAAATTTGAAAGCCGTTGATATTATGAACCGAAATCCTAAAACTATTGATGAAGGCGAAATGGCAGTTGTTGCGCTTAACCAGATGAAGCAATTTAACATTACCCAATTAATCGTTACAAAAAATAATAAATACGAAGGCGTTGTTCATTTACACGACTTATTACGCGAAGGCATTATATAACACATTAACCTATGGAAAAAAATAATTATGCCCTGATAATGGCAGGTGGTATTGGAAGTAGATTTTGGCCAGTGAGCAGAACCACCTACCCAAAACAGTTTTTAGATGTTTTAGGGACAGGAAAAAGCTTGATCCAAAATACTTTTGAACGGTTTAAGAAAATATTACCTGTCGAAAATATTTATATTCTTACTAATGAAAGTTACTTTGATTTAGTTAAAGAACAATTACCAGAATTAACCGACAACCAAATTATTGGCGAGCCAATTATGCGCAATACTGCACCTTGTATCGCTTACGGTTGCTATAAAATAAAACAATTAGACCCTGATGCACAGATTGTTGTGGCTCCATCAGACCATTTGATATTAGAAACAGATAATTTTATAACCGCTATTGATAAAGCTTTAGAAGCCAGCAGAAAACACAATTGCTTAATTACTTTGGGCATTAAACCTTCCCGTCCAGATACGGGCTACGGTTACATCCAATACTCGGAAGCAAGTATCGAAGATAATTTACATAAAGTTAAAACCTTTACCGAAAAACCTTCTTTAGAAATTGCCCAAACTTTTTTAGCGAGTGGCGATTTTTTATGGAATTCAGGGATTTTTATTTGGAGTGTTTCTGCAATTATTGAGGCCTTTGATAAGCATTTATCAGAAATGAGCGAGATTTTTAGAAGTGGGAAAAACCATTATAACTCTGCTTCAGAAAAAGAATTTATACAATCTGCTTTTCAGCGATGCACCAATATTTCCATTGATTATGGGATTATGGAAAAAGCAAGCAATGTTTACGTTATGCCATCTGAATTCGGCTGGTCTGATTTAGGCACTTGGGCTTCTGTTTATGAACTCGCAGATAAAGATTATGTAGGCAATGCGGTAATTAACCAAGAAGGTGTGATGATGTACAATTCATCTAACTGCATGGTTAACGTACCGAAAGATAAACTCGTGATTTTACAGGATTTGCATGACTTTATCGTGGTTGAATCAAACAACACTTTGATGATTTGTCCGCGAGATAAAGAGCAACACGTTAAACAGGTAGTTGCCGATGTTAAACAGAAATTCGGTAATAAATACATCTAAAAAGCAATATGCCCAAACCCTCAAAATTTGGGCATATTACTTACACTACTTTACAACCAAAAACCACGATCGCATTAAATGGCTAAAAATGGCAAAGCTGCCTTAGGTTTTATCTTCATCACTTTATTATTAGATGTTACCGGCTTAGGAATTATCATTCCGGTATTGCCGACTTTAATCAAAGAGCTCATCAATGGCGATTTAAGTCAAGCAGCAAGTTATGGCGGTTGGCTAACCTTTGCTTACGCGTTCACACAGTTTATTTTTGCGCCAATACTGGGTAATCTGAGCGATCGTTTTGGCAGACGACCGGTTCTTTTACTTTCCTTATTTGGATTTGGAATTGACTACCTGTTTTTAGCACTTGCACCAACCATTTGGTGGCTTTTTGTGGGAAGAATTATTGCTGGAATATTCGGTGCAAGTTTTACTACCGCTTCGGCATATATCGCGGATATTAGCACTCCAGAAAAACGAGCACAAAACTTCGGAATTATTGGCGCCGCATTTGGTTTGGGGTTTATTTTGGGGCCTGTTATCGGTGGTTTATTAGGTCAGTTTGGTTCTCGTATTCCGTTTTTTGCAGCTGCTGGCGTAAGTTTGTTAAATACCCTTTACGGATTTTTTGTATTGCCTGAATCCTTACCTGTGGAATCCAGACGACCATTTGATATTAAAAGAGCAAATCCAATTGGTTCGTTGTTGGCATTAAAAAAGTACCCAGCCGTAAGCGGTTTAATTGTAACGCTAATCCTGATCTACACCGCTAACAATGGTTTGCAAAGCGTTTGGTCTTATTATGGAATGGAGAAATTTAGCTGGAACGAGGCTTGGGTAGGTTATTCTTTAGGATTTATTGGGTTAATGGTTGGCATTGTGCAAGGCGGTTTGATTAGATGGGCAATACCGAAATTTGGACAAGAAAACAGTCTTTACATCGGTTTAACTTTATACAGCATTGGTTTTTTACTGTTCGCTTTTGCACCAAACGGCATTTATATGTTTGCGTTCATTATCCCTTATTCCTTAGGTGGAATTGCAAACCCCGCCTTACAAAGTATCATTAGCAGTCATGCACCCGGTAACGAACAAGGTGAATTACAAGGCGCTTTAACAAGTTTAATGAGTGCAACCACTATATTTGCACCACCGCTAATGACAGGGATTTTCTCTTACTTTACTGCCGATGACACACCAATTCACTTTCCGGGAGCGCCATTTTTATTATGTTCGGTATTGGTTTTAATTAGTGTCATATTAGCAAACAGAAGTTTAAAGCGAACAACCTAAAAACTCATTTTAAAGCGAAACAATTATTTTTTTGATGATTAGCAGATTGAATACACAATTTCAGAAATTCCTTCTATTCATAATCGATAGCTTTTATCCGCTATTTAAAAAGCTGATGCCTTTGCAAACCTATCGTTATGCAGTATGTGGCGGTGGAAATGCCGTTTTAAACTTCGTTATTTTTGCGGTCACCGAAAATTTTATTGTAAGAAAACAAATTGTTCATATACTACCTAACGTTGCCATTAGTTCGCACATTTTCTCTTTTTTAGTAGCTTTTGGAATTACTTTTCCAATTGGGTTTTACCTAAACACCTACGTGGTTTTTGGAGGTTCTTATTTACTGAAGAGAATTCAGTTGATTAGGTATTTTTCAGTGGTTAGTGTATGTATTCTACTAAATTATATTTTCATGAAGCTGTTTGTAGACCTTTTAGGATGGTACCCAACACCTTCGTACATGCTAACATTTTTGGTTGTAACGCTTTTTAGCTATTTCTCTCAGCGGAATTTTTCTTTTAAAAAAGAACGTGTAGGCTAACCTCTTCTAAAAGGTTTCAGCAGCTCTTCTAATCCGTTAATCTTAATCTCGTAAATCGTTGCTAATTGATGTCCGAGTTTACCTGGCGGCCAACCTTTTGATGCAAACCACTCGAGGTAAGAAACTGGCAAATCACATAACAACCAGCCTTTGTGCTTCCCAAAATGCATTCGTTCTTTTACTAAATCCAATAAAATTTGTTTGTCCATTAATCTGTTTTACGCAAAGAGTTTTGGTGAGTAATTCGAATTTTTAAATAAGTAATACCACTCGATGAAGTTAGAAAGAAAAAATAGATAGAAAGCATTTCCATGAGAAATCGGCTAAAAATTCTATAAAAAGCTTTCCACAATGGTCAAGTAGAATAGAGTTTTTTCATATCTTGAAAATCTAAAAAGATTAGCTTTTGCGTTAGGGATTAAAGCGGATACCGGCCTATGAATAATGCCTTGTGTAGTATGAGCGGAAAGCCCGCCCGAACGCCCCAAATCTTTAACGTTATAAAAAAACCAATAATGCAAACCTACAACGATATACATCAGCAATTTGCTTCTTTCTTTAAAAGCGAATCGCTAAAACCATTGGCTTATTTGGTTTCTAAAAAACTAGCAGAAGGTCACATTTGTGTAGACTTAACCGATGCAGAAATCAAAGCCACCGAGCTTCCCTCCTATTTTTTAGATATTGAACAGGCGATAAAGAATCTACCAAACAATAAATTGGTGACAAAAAATGTCGACGAAAAACAACCGTTTGTTTTACACCAAAATCGCTTGTATTTACAGCGTTATTTCAATTACGAAAGCAAAATATTAGGCCGCATAAAAACCTTTGTCGCTAGCGAAAAAGCCACAGAAACAACAAGAATCTCGAATCTTTTAGCAGTTAAAGACTTTGTAAGTTCATTGTTTTCAAATAAACCTGGCGTTACAAATTGGCAGTTGGTGGCTGCAATAAACAGCTATATCAACAATTTCAGTATCATTACCGGTGGACCCGGAACTGGAAAAACCACCACAGTCGCTAATATTTTAGCCATTCTGTTTGATTTAAATCCAGACTTAAAAGTAGGATTGGCAGCACCAACAGGCAAAGCATCAGCAAGAATGGCCGAATCTTTAAAAAATGCAAAGTTAAACGTTTCTGAAAGCATCAAACAAAAGTTTCAAGAAATACAGCCTTCTACCTTGCATCGTTTATTGGGTTACATTCCAGACTCGCCGTATTTTAGACATCATGCAAACAACACCTTAAATTATGATGTGATTATTGTGGACGAATCTTCCATGATTGATGTCGCCTTATTTTCGAAACTGCTAGACGCCGTTGGACAAGAAACTCGAGTGATTTTACTGGGCGATAAAAATCAATTAGCATCCGTAGAAGCTGGAAGTTTATTTGGAGATTTGTGTATGGCACAAGTGGAATTGAATGTTTTTAATTCGGAGCGTCAGACTTTAATCAATTCTTTTATTACAGATGCAACTTCGCAAATAAAAACTCAACCAAAACAATCAGAACATCCACTCTTTCAAAATATTGTGGAATTACAATTTAGCCATCGGTTTAACAGTGAAGAAGGTATTGGTAAATTTAGTAATGCCATTATTACCAATAACGTTGAAAAACTAAACGATTTTATAAAGCTAAATAACGATGAACGAGTGTTCATTGACAAGGATTTTGACGCATCGGTTTTTGAAGCGTTTGTATTAGGTTATGAAGCTTATATTAAGGAACCGGATGTTAAAGAAGCACTAAAAAAATTTAATCAATTGCGTGTTTTATGTGCCATCCGCGAAGGCGAACATGGTTTATACGTGACCAATAAAAAAATTGAACAATACCTGGCAAAGAAAAACTTATTGATTTTGGATAAAGAATTTTACGAAAACCGTCCAATCATTATGAATAAAAACAACTACGAATTGGGTTTGTTTAACGGAGATATTGGCATTATTAGAACGGATAATAAAGGCGTGTTAAGGGCTTACTTTGAACCAAACGAGGGTACAGAACGAGACTTTTTGCCCGGCTTGTTAGCAGGTGCCGAAACAGTTTTTGCCATGACGATTCATAAAAGTCAAGGTTCTGAGTTTAAACAAGTGCTAATTGTTTTACCTGAAGGCGAAAGCATTAATATTTTAACTCGTGAATTGCTTTACACCGGCGTTACACGGGCAAAAAGCAAAGTGGTTTTACAAGCAACCACAAATTCTATTTTAGATGCGGCTAATGCTCAGGTTAAAAGAGCATCGGGCATAAGTAGCAGATTCTTAGCTGATTAATTTAATATATGACACTTTTTAAACCACATAGGAACATAGACATTCAATTTCACAAAAGGGATTTTCTAGGGCGACAGAGTCGGCTGAAGCATTGCTTCAGTGAAACTATGTGGTCTGTTGAACAGCTAAAATCTATGTATCTATGTGGTTTAATTTTTCTTGTTATTTACTTAGTAGATTAAATTATGGCACTCCGTTTACAGGTTTCGAACTCTCTATCCAT
The DNA here is from genome assembly GCA_038243635.1 of Sphingobacteriales bacterium. GTDB lineage: Bacteria > Bacteroidota > Bacteroidia > Sphingobacteriales > Sphingobacteriaceae > Pseudopedobacter. Next base: position 19,139 of record JBBSQW010000016.1, on the reverse strand, counting down.
ATTAGCAAAATATTTTTGCGATGACTTAAAACAGCAAAACACTTCTGTTTTTAAACCTTATTATTTAGTTACCCAAACCGAGGGAATGAATAATTGGTTGCGCTTACAACTAGCAGAAAATTTAGGCATCGCTGCTAATTATAAATTTTTAAAGCCAAATGATTTAGTTAATCAAATTTACGCGGCCTTAGGTGGCGATTTTCTGCAACCGCTTACGCCAGAAAATTTAGCATGGTTAATCTTCAAGATTTTAGGTGAGAAAGATTTTATCAAAAAATTTGGATACATCGCTTCTTACTACACAGAAGACACTCCTGATAAGGATTTAAAGCGCATCGCGTTAGCAGAAAAAATTGCCGATTTATTTGACCAATATCAAATTTACCGTCAAGAACTTATCCAAAAATGGAATCAGGAAGGATTGAACAATATTGGTCCTGATGACTGGCAACAGCACCTTTGGGTAAAGGCAAACCAACTCACAAACAATAATATTCCCGATAAAACTAAAATTGGTGATTATATTTTAACGCAATTAAAAGACCCCGCAAAGCAACAACAGTTAAAAAACAAAATGCCTGCTGTTTTCCTTTTTGGTTTATCGGTAACTACAGATTTTCACTTGCATATTTTCCACGAGGTTGGCCATATCATCGACTTCTCCTACTACCTCATTAATCCGTCGCCAAATATCTATTGGTTCGAAGATTTAAGCGAAAAACAAGCTTATCGTTTGCAGCGAAAAGGGTTTATGCAAAAAGCGGATAGCAACTTAGGCAATAACCTATTAACGAGTTGGGGTAAAGTAATTCAGCATACTTTTTCCATGCTTTTTAAAAGCGATGAACTGATTAATAATTACGAGGAAGTTGCGTTGCTTGCACCAAGAAAAAATAGCTTATTACATAAAATACAGGGTGATATTTTTTATAATTTAAGTGATGCAGAGCGAGAAGAACTAAGCTTTAAAGATATTAACGATGGTTCGCTAAGCATCCACTCTTGCTACACGCCAGCCCGTGAAGTGGAGGCTCTTTATAATTTTTTGGTCGGACTTGTCGACCAGAAAAACGAATTACTTTCGCCACGAGATATTGTGGTCATGGTGAGTGATATTGACACCTACGCACCATATATCAAAGCAGTTTTTAGGAATGCGCCTTACCAATTTTATTTCAGCATTGCCGATGAAAGTTTTAGTACCAACGACACTATTGCTGCGGCTTTAATTGCTTTGATGGAAATGAACCTGCAAAACCTAAAAGCCGAAGAAGTTTTACAGCTGTTAGATTTTGGTTACATCAGAAAGCGTTTTGGAATTACTGATTTAGCTTTGATTAGAAAAGTAGTGAACCGAGCAAATATTAGATTTGGTGTAAACGGAGAAACTGCGGATGACAGCGTTTATGTAAGCTGGAATTACGGTCTGCAACGCATCATTTACGGTATTTGCATGAGTGGCGACCAGGAATATTTTACCAACGATAATAGTTTGTATCCTTTGGATATGGTAGAAGGTAGCGCCTCGTACGAGTTGATTAAATTTGTCCATTTTGTGGAAGTTTTAATTGCGACGCTTACCGATCGGGAGAAAAACAGAAACATTAGTGATTGGGTAAAATATGTGGAGCGCTTACTCATTGATTTGGTTTTTGATCCTGGCGAAAACGCGGACGAGGATTACACGGTTTTAATAAAGCAATTAGAGAAGTATAACGTCGTTAACGATTTAGTGACGGATGAAATTAGCTACCCATTGTTTAGTCACAGTTTTTTAGGAGCAGTTAGCGCTACCGTACGTTCTGGTTCTTTTGCTGGTGGTGGTATAACATTTTGTTCTTTAATTCCAATGCGAAGTATTCCGTTTAAGATAGTTGCATTGTTAGGTTTAAATTTCGATAAATTTCCACGTAGAGAAAACCAGGTTAACTTTAATTTAATTACTCAAAATCCCCGTAAGGGCGATAGAAACGTAAAAGAAAACGATAAACACCTATTTTTAGAAACTTTACTTTCTGCACAAGACTATTTATACATCAGTTATATAGGGCAAAGTGTAAAAGATAATGGCACCATTCCGCCGTCGGCGTTGGTTGATGAATTGATTGATTATTTACAGGCTAAATTTCCCGAAAGTGATGAGCTAAGTAAAGAAATCATCCAAAAACATTCCTTACATAGTTTTAGTCCAGCAAATAATAAGGATGGTAAAATCAATTACATAGAAACTGGAAACAAAGTAAAGCGTGAGTTTTTGATTACTCAAACAAAAGACGCTTTGAGTTTTGCTAATATTGGTATCATAGAGTTTGTGAACTTTTTCAAGAATCCTTTTAAATCCTATTTTAACAAAGTTTTATCCGTTAATTATTACTCAGAAGATTCTCTTTTAGCAGAAACTGAAATATTTGGTTTAGATAGTTTACAAAGCTGGAGTCTTAAACACGATCTTCTTTTAACAGATAAAAATGAGCAGGATCCGTTAAAACAAAGAATGCTAAAAACTGGTGCTTTGCCACTTAAAAACATGGCGAGCGTAGTTTTTGAAAACACAGAAGAAACTGTAGCAGAAATTAGAGATTTATTTAGAACATGTATCGGTGATTACGAGGAGGAAATCATAACCATTAACTTAAACTTAGCTAGCACCTGCTTTTCTGGCAAAATTGATGGAGTTTATCGCGATAAAATGGTCATAGTTTCTTGGTCTAAAAACGAGACCAAATATCTACTGGAAGCATATTTAAAATACCTCTTTATACAAGCATCTGGTTTAAACCTAGAATTAAACTTTATCAGCACAAAAGAAGCAACCATTCATAAAGCAATTAAGATTGATGAGGCTACAGCCAAAAATAAATTAATTGAGCTCAGTGATTTATACATCAGAGGGCATGACGAAATTCTTGCTTTTTATCCTGATTTTAAGATTGAACCCAAAGATATTGAAGCAATAACTTTTGTGAAATTTAAAAAAGCAGTAGATGACAAATTAAACAGCTACTTGTTTCCTTGTAACGATCCTTACATTTTACAAAAGTATAAAGATGGCTTCTTTGACAATGAATTAGCAGCTCATGAGCAAGACGAAAATGAAGTATTCATTAGTTTCAAAGAAAACTTCAGCAAGATTATAAGTCCATTAGCGGAAATTTTCCCTACATATTACGGATAAAAAAGATTTGAGATATGAGATTTGAGACATTAGACAACATTGAGACCTTTACAAGGCAACCTATCATTCAAAATTCTATCATTCCCTCATTAAATTAATTACGCATCCTATCCTTCTCTCATTCAAAATTCAATCATTAACTATGACGCAAGAATTTTTAGATTTTAACGCAAGTACGGTAGAACTTTCTGGTAGCAACTTAATTGAAGCTAGTGCCGGAACTGGTAAAACCTACTCCATTGCCATTTTAGTATTGCGTTTATTGCTGGAGAAAAACATCGCCATTAGAGAAATTTTAATGGTGACTTTTACTAAAGCCGCCGTTGCCGAGTTGGAGGAGCGTATCCGCTTATTTGTACGTTTGGCGTATAAAGTAGCTCAAGGCGAAACCATCAAAGACAGTACTATTACCGCTTTAGTGAAAGGTGTAAACGATAAAAGTCCGCAAGAAATCGAAGAAATTTTGAAAGAAGCGGTTTTGTTTTTAGATGAAACATCGGTATTAACCATCCACAGTTTTTGCCAGCAAACCTTGGGCGAATTTGCATTTGAAACCGACCAGCTTTTCGGTATAGATTTAATGCAAGACGGTTCCGCGATTTTAGAAGATGAAACCAATAAATTTTGGCGCAAATTCGTTACTACCATCCCAACAGCAATTTTAGGAATATTGGTTAAAGATGGACTATCTAAAGACGGCATCAAAAACAAAGTAAGCAGTCATCTTTCAGGACAAATATATTACCACTATAATGTTGGGGAAAGCTACACAATGTGTGATGCTGACTATGAGGATTCTGCCAAAGAACTAAACCTAAAACAGCAGGATATTGATACACATTGGGAAAGCATCGTTAATTTCTTTATAAACAACAGAGATGATATTGCGAAGAAATGTGAAGGAAACGCTTATTGCAGAAAAGAACTTCTGCCTTACATTAACGATGCACAAAGTTTTATTGAAGTTGTTAACAGCAAACGTGACAAAGCAAACGTACAAAAAACACTACCCGAGCTTACAGACCTTTTAGTTGAATTAGAAGAATTAAAAGAGCAAAAATCGGCAATCACTAAAAAAGTAATTGTAAAAATAACATGTAACGGAATTCAACAGGTTTCGGAAGGTGTTAACTATTACAAGAACCGCTATAATCAAATCAGTTTTGATGATTTAATTTCAAAACTGCATCATGCTTTGGTTAAACGAAAAAGCAGTAAACTGGTTGAGTGCTTACAACAAAAGTATAAAGCCGTTTTTATAGATGAGTTTCAGGATACGGATCGTTTACAATATGAGATTTTTGAGAAAGCTTTTAGTACAAATACCATTTTATTTTACATAGGCGACCCTAAACAATCTATTTATGCTTGGCGAAAAGCCGACATTTACACCTATTTTAAAGCTAAAGATGCCGTTGATGTAAAATACGGAATGAACCAAAACTATCGATCATCTGCAAGATTGATTGAAGCAATAAACACGTTTTTTAAGCCTAAAGAAGACTTTGACACTTTCCATTTTGGCAACGCATCGCTTGAACAGCGTATCAATTATTTAGAAGTAGAATCTCCAAGCAATAATAAAAAAGGAAATCTTTTATACAATAACCTCCCAACTGTACCTGTTGAAATTATTGAGTGTCCGAAAAACGATGACATATACGAAGCGGTTGCTGCGCAAATCATTGCATTATTTAATGATAAAAACTTTCAGATTGAAGCCGATGGAATAGTAAGAGGCATTTTACCCAAAGATATTGGGATACTGATCCGGAATAAGAAAGCTGGAATCAAAATCAAAAGGCTACTTACCAGATATGGAATTCCTGCAATTACCATTGACGATGGAAAAGTTTTACAGTCCGAAGAAGCACTTTATTTACTTTACTTTTTACAAGCGATTACAGACATCAGTCGGGCAAATATCAATAAAGCCTTACTATCTCCTTTTACGGGTTTTAACGTCGACAATATTTTAGCATTAGATCATGATTTAATCGTCGAACTTTTTAGAAGTTACAAATTAGCGTGGGATAAGGACGGTATTTACGCCGCGTTAAGAGCCTGGATTAAAGATTTCTCCATAGAAAACCGGTTGCTTAATGCAGAAAAGAGCGATGGCGAAAGAACCATTACCAATCTTTATCAGTTAATTGAACTATTGCACAAAACCCAAAGCCGTAAAAACTTAAACGGTTTAGAACTAATTAGCTGGTTAAAACGTGGAATAGAAGGAATGGAAACCGATGGCGATGAGTTTGAACAACGGATCGAAAACGATGAAGATGCCATTAAGATTGTCACCATTCATAAAAGCAAAGGCCTAGAGTACAAAATTGTATTTGCGCCAACCTTAGACTTGGTTGCAAATACCAAACATACAGACTGCAGTTTTAGAAGTCAAAATGGAGATTATATTTCGGCCGAAAAAGCAGATTTAACGGACGAAGAAAGGCTAGAAGTCATTAAACAAGCAGAACAAGAAAACCGAAGATTAATTTATGTTGCAATTACCAGAGCAGTTTCGAAGTGTTATGTTTATAAGAGTAATTACTACAAAACTTCGTCGCTTAATTTCTTTACAGATGCTTTAAAAAAGAAAGAAACTAACCTAATAAGATTTAAAGCCAGTGACGAGTTGGATATTCCCGCTGGATATAAATATAATAAGTCCAATAGCAACAATACTGAAACATCTTCAAAACCAATACACTTTAAGCTATCACAAGAAAACTGGAGAAGGATGAGTTATTCCATGCTTCGGGCAGATCATCCGATGAGCATCAAATTAAAATCACAACTTGATCTGAAAAATTACGATGATTTCATTTTCAACCAATTACGTAAAGGAGCTAAAACCGGTAATATGCTCCACTTTATTTTTGAAAATATCCATTTTCATGATCAAACAAAGTGGCAAATTGTAATTGAACAAGCTATCCAAAGGTTTGTACCTAATCAGGATGATGTTTACCAGCCCATGTTAACGGAAATGTTAAATCATGTTATGGGTGCAACCATCCAACTGGACGAGGAAGCGTTTAAACTAGCTGATATTAATTCATTTAAATGCATCCCCGAGCTGGAGTTCGACTTTAACGTAGAGAACTTTATCCCCGGAAATTTAAGTCAATTGAGTACTGAAGAGGTCTTAGTTGATGCAAAACCCTTTCCCATTTTAGAGGGTGTGATGAATGGAAAAATTGATTTATTTTTTGAGCACAACAACAAATATTATATTTTGGATTGGAAGTCGAACTTTTTGGGCGATTCTTTAGCAGATTACGATCAACCAAAGTTGAATGAAGCTATGAACGAAAACAATTACCATCTGCAATACTTGATTTACTCCTTAGCAGTTAAAAAATACTTAGAAAGTCGTTTGCTAAACTTTAATTATAAGTACCAATTTGGTGGGGTTATCTATTTATTTGTGAGAGGAATGCGTAGCGATTCACAAACCGGAATTTTTACGGCTAAGCCTGATATTTCAACAATTGGAAATTTAAACGCTAGATTAACAGCAAAGTAACGCGGTTCTAACAAGGATGCCTTTGGCTAAACCTGATTTTTTACGCAAAGCACTATGATGCCGGTCATTTATGTTTTACTAAAGTTTCAATACATTTGAATAATCAGTTAAACCATTAAACGCCTTCGTTATGAAAAATCCAGAAAACAAAGAAAATCTCAGTTTATTAAATGAGAATTATATAGGTCATTTAGCATTCATCGCTGATGATAGGCCATTTACAATTCCAATTACTTATTATTATGATCAAAAAGATGCTATTTTGGCATACTCAAGTGAAGGCCATAAAATTGAAGCAATGCGGAAAAATGCCAATGTTTCACTTCAGGTTAACGAGATCATTAATGTTGATCAATGGCGTTCTGTATTGGTTCACGGCACTTTTGAGGAAATGCATGGCGCAGAAGCAAAATTCATATTGCATGAATTTGCGGAAGGTGTTAAAAGGGTAATTAGTAAAAAGGAAAATAAAAAGCCACAATTCATTAGTGAATTTACAAGTGATGTATATTCAACCGGGGTCACCGTTGTCTATCGAATAAAAATTTCAAAAATGACTGGAAAGAAAATGGGCGAATAAAAATACGGTTCTTTAAAAAATACAGCAAACAACAACGCCCGACTGGATAATCTCCAGCCGGGCGTTTTCTGTTATTATAATTCGAGTTCGATTAATGAGTGCAAAAAGAGCTCTATCGGAACGGGCTTTAGTCCGTTTCCAATACTGATTATAATTTGGCCGAAATCAACAACAGGTTTCGGCTAAAGCCAAATACTTAACAGATTTTGTCATCGGGCTAAAGCCCGACGCAATGGAACTATATATAAGTTACTTAAAATCAATACCTCAATTTCCAAATAATTATCGAACTCAGGTTTATAGAAGTACTACTCTTCCAATAACTTAATTGGTTCTTTTTTCCTCCAATTAGCCAATCTTGCCTTTACTTTAGATCTAATCAAGTACATGGATGGCACTAAAATCAGTGTTAAAAAGGTTGCAAAGCTTAAACCGAAAATCATAGTCCAAGATAATGGTCCCCAAAACGCTACGTTATCTCCTCCAAAGTAAATATGTGGATTTCCAGTATTTAACAAAGTAGTAAAATCCAGATTTAAACCCACAGCCAAAGGAATTAATCCTAACATGGTGGCAGTTGCTGTTAAAATTACTGGTATCATTCTGGTTCTTCCAGCTTCTAAAATAGCATCGTAAGGAGTCATGCCTTGGTCAATCATTAAATCGGCAAACTCAACGAGTAAAATCCCGTTCCGCACCACGATTCCAGCAAGTGCTACAATGCCCACGCCCATCATCACTACCGACATTTCCATTTGAAAAATGGTAATACCCAATAACACACCGATAACACTAAAGACAATCTCGCTTAAAATAATCAATGGTTTACCAATAGAATTGAACTGAATTACTAAAATAATCAGAATTAAAAAAAATGCAATACCTAATGCCATACCCAAGAAAGCAGAAGTTTCTGCTTGCTCCTCTTGTGCACCGCCCATTTTAATCACTACGCCATCTGGCGCATTAAAATCACCAATAGCACTCTCAATATTTTTATTTACCTCTCCCGGATTAAAATCAGTTCCTGAAGCAGATTTATTTTCATAACCTATAGCTTGTTGAATATCATAGAAAGCAATTTGAGCAGCTGCCATTTTTTTCATGTCAACATTAATCTGCATTTCGGGATCTAAAGCACCAACAATGTCAACTCCCTATATTTCTGGAAGCGTTTCTATCCTATCTTTTAAATCATCAGCATAACGCTTAATTGTTTTCAAATCGAAATCTCCAGAAATGTTTAAAAACATAATCGGCAGATCAGATAAGTTGATATCCATAACCACCGGATCATCTGGCATATCTGATGGTAAATCTTTTTTCGCTTCGTCTGCCGCATCCTTAATGCGCTGTTTGGCAACCACAATATCAACGTTAGAGTTAAACTCGGTCGTGATAATAGAAAAATCTTGGTACGAGTTTGAAGTTACCTTCTTCAAGCCTTGCGTAGATCTAATTTGCTTTTCAAATTGCTTGGTCACCAAATTCTCCATGTTACCCGGAGACGTTCCCGGATAAACCGTTTGCACAAAAATCTTCGGGATAGATATTTCTGGAAAATTCTCTTTTGGTAAATTTAAATAGGCAATATAACCCGCTACCAATAGCATAAAGGGTAATACATATACTGCTATTTTATTTTCTATAGCCCAGCTTGAGGGCTTAAATTCTTTATCTAAATCTTTTACTTAGCGTACTTTTAATGGAGGATAAATAACCGACTAAAAATTATATTGTTACTGCATCACCTTCGTTTAAACCGTTTAACCCAACAGTTATCACTTTATTTCCAGCCTTAATTCCACTTAAAATCTCAGCTTGTCCATTGTAGATATTACCCACTTCTACAGGCACTTTCTTGGTTTTTCCAGCTTCATCAACCATTAAGTAATCACCAGTTTCTGATTTTAATAAAGCTTTAATTGGAACCGTTGTCGCTTTCAAATTGGTGTATTCCACAATTTTTAAAATGGAAATCATATTCGGTCTAAAGCTTTTTCTGCTCGGTAATTTCACCTCAACATTAAAGCTTGTGCTCATGGGATCAATGGTCTTTGATGCAAAAGATATTTTGGCTTTCACGGTATCTACAGCGTCAGGTAAAATCACTAAAACATCATCACCTTGGTTAATTTTTCCAGCATAAGCTTCAGAAACTTGTGCTTTAGCTTTTAAATCATCGGCATTTACTACTCTAATTCCCGACGCTCCTGGTTGTACCGCTTGGCCTACTTTATAATCCATTTGATCAACAGTGCCAGAAATTGGCAATTTAACTTTGTACATAGATGCCTGCTGCTTTAGAACAGCAATTTGCTTTTCTAATCCTTCTTTTTGAGTTTTTGCATTTAAGAATTGTACCTCGGCACCAATTTTTTGGTCCCATAAGTTTTTCTGACGGCCAAACAGGTTGTTTGCTAAATCTAAAGAAGTTTGTAATTGTGCAATATTCTGGCGTAAAACGGCGTCATCAATCTGCGCAAGCACTTGTCCTTTAGAAAAATTTTGGCCAATTGTTGCATAAACCTTGGTGATTATACCCATCGCTTTGGGGTTAACCTGTACATTTTGCTCTGCATCAACTTTACCTTGTATCTCAATGTAATTTCTAAAAGTGCTACGCTCTACGGTGTAAACTTCAACATCTTTAGAGACTTCTTTCTTTTGCGTACCTATTTCGGCCTCCAATTCAGCAACTTTTTCGTTGATTTTAGTTTGCTCCTTCTTTAATTTTTCGAGCTTTGCTTTTTTATCGTTCGGATTGCTTCCGCAAGCTGCTAAAAACAGGACCAACGATGCTATTAATACTTTTTTCTTTGTTTTATCTATTGTAAAAATGTGAATCTCTATTTAATTAATCCTGTTGCTTTTTCGGTATCTACTTTACTAACTAGCGCATTATATAAAGCGTTGATGTAATTATTTTCAGCTTCTTTGAGCGATGTTTGGGCCTGCGTAACCTCTATGGACGAACCTACGCCCTGCTCATATTTGATTTTAGTAACCCTTAATACTTCGTTGGCCAAATCCAAGTTCCTTTGCTGACTTTCTAAAGAGTTTATGCTATTGGTGTAATTGGTAATGCTGTTTTCGATATCTAAGTTGATTGCGTTTTTTGCCTGAAATAAATCATTCTTTGATTTTTGAACTGCAAATTCTGCTTGTTTCACTTTTTGATAACGCTGTCCGCCACTAAAAATCGGTACGTTAAGTTGCAAACCAACCACAACCGTTGGAAAGCTTTGATCGTATAAATCTTTAAAATTATTGCTTTGGTAATTATAAGAACCTGAACCGAAAGCCGCGAAACTTGGTAAGTACTGAGACCTGTATCTTTTTAAATCAAGCTGATTCAATTTTATAGCTGTTTGCGCCAAAGAATATTCAATTCTGTTTGCGTAAACCGTAGTATCTGTAATAAAAGCAGTTTTATCTAATTTAACGTCTTCAATACTTCCTGATAAAACCAAACGATCGGTTACTGGCATTCCCATCTGAAATTTTAACATGGTAATACCTACACCTAAAGAGCGCTCAATATTTTGTTTCTCGGTTAGCAAGTTGTTGTAAATCACTGTTAAACGGTCTGCATCAATTTTTTCGGCAAAACCATTAGTATATAAAGCAAATGTTTGGTCTAATTGCAATTTTAGTTGCGAAACGTTTGCATTTAATAAATCCAACTGCTTATTGCTCACTAAAACCATGTAATATGCCTTAGTAACCGCTACGTTAGTTTCTATCTGCGTTCTGTTAAATGTTTTCTGTGATAACTCTTTATAGGTTTTAGATGCCTGCAAACCCACCAGATAACTACCATCAAAAATTAGTTGACTTACAGATGCTCCTAAGCTGGAATTATATTTTACACCAAATTTTACGGGAATGTAAGTTCCTGGTTGGTTAAAAAACTCCCCTGGTAATAATGATGTTGGTACTTTAAGAAAATCTCTTAAATCAGCAGTTCCACTAATCTGCGGTAATCCAATCCCAACCGTTTCTTTAACCTTTGCGTCGGCTATTTTTTGGTCTATTGCCGCGTTTAGCATAGCCGTTTGATGTTCGTAAGCATAACTTACGCATTTTTCTAAGCTAAAGTCGTAGGTTTTAGGCGTTTCTGTTTGTGCCCATAAACCTGAAACTGTAGAACTCAAAACAGCTAAAATTAACATTGTTTTTGTTTTCATTTATATAATTTCTTTAGTTCTGTTCGTATAATTATTAATTAATATATGTCCTCCTAATGTGCAAACTCCAAAAAGAAAATGCGTAGTAATTTCTTCGATAACTTGGTATAAACTATATCTTCCACTTCGTACTAAATCAGATTGAAAAACCCAGCCAATATGCGCTATACGAGACGAGGCAAGGATATCAACATTAATATCTTTCCGGAAAATATTCTCTTCTATGCCTCGCTCTAAACCTGCTTTTACCGAATTATAAATACTTATTTCATGAAAGTTCATCATCATTTTATAAGCCTCGTTGTGGTATTTTTCTAAATCGTAAAAAACAACTGGATTAATAGACGCCAACATCTCCTTTAAAACATCCATCATCAAAAAAATCTCCTCAACAGCATCTACCGCTTTACTTTGGCATTCTTTCATGTTACACTCATCTTTGATCAGCAAATTGGAAACTATATTTAGCACCAGCTCATTTTTATCTTTAAAGTTTGCGTAAATCGTTTTTTTACTAATCCCTAAATGTTTAGCGATATCATCCATGGTAACGCTTCGCATTCCGAACTTCATAAAAAGCTTCTCTGCCTCATCTAAAATGTAATTATCTACCCTCTCCATCAGCTATTTTATTGCGGCGTAAAACTATGGAAACTTTTATCATCTCCAAAGTTTCCATAGATAAGGAAATTAATTTGCCGCTCCTTACGGGGTTTTAAGCGTAATACCCACAAAACCTAACAACAAAGTTTACAAAGCCACTCATTTTCGTATTTTTGCACACAAAAACATACAATGAACATTTCGACTTTAAATGCTATTTCTCCAATAGACGGACGCTATCATCAACAGACTGCAGATTTGGGTGCTTATTTTTCTGAAGCCGCTTTAATTAAATACAGAATTTTTGTTGAAGTTGAGTACTTTATTGCGCTTTGCGAATTGCCATTGCCTGCATTAAAAGGATTAGCTCAATATAATTTTGATGCAATTAGATTGGCGATTAACGATCTTAGTGAAGATGATATTTTAGCCGTAAAGGAAATTGAGAAAACCACAAATCACGATGTAAAAGCTGTAGAATATTTTATCAAAAGAAAATTTGATGAATTAGGCTTATCAGAATATAAAGAATATATCCATTTTGGTTTAACCTCTCAAGATATAAACAACACTGCCATTCCTTATTCTTTTAAAGCTGGGATGATGGTTACTTATTACCCACAATTGCAAGAGTTGCTAAACATATTAAACGACTTAGCGAAAGAGTGGAAGCATGTTTCAATGCTTGCTCATACGCATGGTCAACCAGCTTCACCTACACGTTTGGGTAAAGAGATTATGGTTTTTGTTGAACGATTAGACAACCAGATTGAACTTTTAAAAGCGATTCCGTACGGTGCGAAATTTGGTGGAGCTACCGGAAACTTCAATGCCCACCACGTTGCTTTCCCTTTAATCAACTGGAAAAATTTTGGAAACAATTTTGTTGAAAAAAGCCTCAAGTTAAAACGTTTACAAAACACTACTCAAATTGAACACTATGATTATATGGCAGCTCAGTTTGATGGTTTAAAACGGATAAACAACATTATTTTAGACTTAAACCGCGATTTTTGGACTTACATTTCCATGAATTACTTTAAGCAAAAAATTAAAGAGGGCGAAGTAGGGTCATCTGCAATGCCACACAAGGTAAACCCAATTGATTTTGAAAATTCGGAAGGAAACATTGGAATCGCAAATGCGCTATTTGAACATTTGGCAGCAAAGTTACCAGTTAGCAGAATGCAACGTGACTTAACCGACTCTACCGTTTTAAGAAATATTGGAGTGCCAATTGCGCATACAATTATCGCCTTAAAATCAACCATAAAGGGATTAAACAAATTATTACTAAACCAAAAAGAAATACAAGCCGACTTAGAAAACAATTGGGCGGTAGTTGCAGAGGCTATTCAAACTGTTTTAAGAAGAGAAAATTATCCAAATCCTTACGAAGCATTAAAGGATTTAACCCGTACAAACACACAAATAAATGCGCAAGTTATGAGTGATTTTATAGAAACTTTAGCGGTAAGCGAAAGTATAAAAGCCGAACTAAAGGCTATTTCACCATCAAATTATACGGGTATTTAGAAAGTCATCAAGAGGTAAAAACAGGCTTAAGCATGCGTACTTTATCTTAATGATAAGTACTTTTACAAAAAAAGAATTAAAATGAATATTACAGTATATACAGAATCAACACCAAACCCGGCAACAATGAAGTTTATTGTAAATAAGCTTTTAATTAATGGCAGTGTAGATTTCGCAACTAGAGAAAGTGCAGAGCATTCTAAATTTGCTTCTGAGCTTTATAAATTCAATTTTGTTAACGGTGTGTTTTTTGCAAGTAATTTTGTAACGGTTACCAAAACCGAAGACGCAGATTGGGCAGATATTGAACCTTTACTGAAGGAGTTTGTAAAAGGAGCTATAGAGTCTGAATATGCCGTACAAGACAAAGAAGTGGAAGAAGATTTAGATTTCCAAGGAACAGAAACGGAAATCAAAATTCAGCAAATTTTGAATGATTATGTGAGACCAGCTGTTGAACAAGACGGTGGTGCCATAACTTATAGATCTTATGTTGATGGAATTGTGACCGTGGAACTGAGAGGTTCTTGCAGTGGTTGCCCTTCTTCTACAATCACCCTTAAGTCTGGAATACAAAGCCTATTACAAAGGATGATACCTGAAGTTAAAGAAGTTGTTTCTGAAGCTTTATAGCAGAAAAACCAAATTTTTAAAAAAGGGTTCTGAAGTTTTCGGGACCCTTTTTTGTTTTCAAAAAAACACATTTCGGTACTTATTTATTTTCTTTGGCTATGCGAAGTCTGTAACTGTACCAGAGCTAAGTTCTCATACAAAGCTGTATAAGATAAAGACGAATCAATTTATTCGTATTTCCGACCTAATTTAAGTTAAACCTGCTCGTCTTGCTTTATGGTTTTAACGATAAAAAAGTAAATAATTTATCGAATTAAAACTTATTTTAGATGTTGATTATCAAGTGATAGTCTTAAAGAAAACCTCTTCCTAAAATGAGTCTATTTATAAAAAAATCAATTAATCAGCTGTTATTAGACGCTGCCGAATCAGAAAAAAGTCTTAAGAGAACCTTGTCCGCAACGTCATTAGTTGCACTTGGCATTGGAGCCATTATTGGCGCAGGCTTATTTGTTAGAACAGCCGCTGCAGCTGCTCAACATGCTGGTCCTTCGGTAACTTTAGGCTTTATCGTAGCATCTGTTGGCTGTGCTTTGGCTGGCCTTTGTTACGCCGAACTTTCTTCATCAATCCCAATTGCAGGTAGTGCTTACACCTATAGTTATGCTACCATGGGCGAATTTGTAGCTTGGATTATAGGCTGGGACTTAATACTAGAATATGCCGTAGGTTCGGCTACGGTGGGCATTGCTTGGACAGAATATTTAAACAACTTACTCGTAACCGTGATTGGGGTAAAACCAATCCCTTATGAAATTAGTCACTCGCCTTTCGAAACCAGTTTAGACGGTTTACATACCGGTTTCATCAACCTGCCTGCATTATTTATTGTAACGATATTAACACTTTTATTGATCAAAGGAACACAAGAATCTGCATTGGTAAACGGTATTATTGTGGTAGTAAAAGTTTCCATAGTGATATTAATTATTGTGATTGGGTGGGGATTTATAAACCCAGCAAACCATACGCCTTACATTCCCGAAGCAACCACTTATGTGGACAAAGGGATTTCCTACGATTATGGAGGAATTATGGGAATTTTGGGTGCTGCAGGTGTTGTTTTCTTTGCATTCATTGGTTTTGATGCGGTAAGTACGACAGCTCAGGAAGCAAAAAACCCCAAACGTGATATGCCAATTGGAATATTAGGTTCTTTGGTAATTTGCACCATTTTGTACGTTTTGTTTGGTCACGTATTAACTGGTGTTGCAACAGTGGAAGATTTTAGAACTACCGGAAGAGAAGCTTCTGTAGCATTCGTGATTAATAAGTACATGATTGGCTATACTTGGTTAGGGCAAGCTGTCACGATAGCAATTTTGTTTGGGTTTTCCTCAGTGATTTTGGTTTTACTTTTAGGGCAGTCCAGGGTATTTTACGCCATGAGTGCCGATGGTTTAATGCCGAAGATGTTCAGTGATCTTCATCCGAAATACAAAACGCCCTATAAAGCAAATTTATTGATTTTGGTTTTAGTGGGCTTATTCGCAGCCTTTGTACCGGGAGATATTGTAGGCGATATGACAAGTATAGGAACTTTATTTGCCTTTATACTAGTTTGTGCCGCCGTAATTATCCTCAGAAAAACTAACCCCGACTTACCACGACAATTTAAAACCCCCTGGGTTCCTTACGTACCGATAGCGGGCATAATTGTATGTGGATCAATGATTTATGGTCTAGGATGGATTAATTGGTTGCGGTTATTGATATGGTTGTTGATAGGTTTAGTAATCTACTTTACCTATAGCAAAAAGCACTCATTGCTACAAAAAGGTATTTTAGTTGATCCGAAAGATCCACCTGCACCAAAGATTGAGGAATAAGAATAAACATAAGAAGCTTCCAAGTTTGGAAGCTTCTTTTTTAGCATTTTATTTAATAAAAAATTCCCTTAAAGCGTAAGGCAACTGCTTAATTAAAACACTTGCAGGAACCACATACATTTTTTGTGCGAGTTGTTCGCCAACAAGTCCGTGGGTAAATACAGCCAGCTGTACTGCCCGTTCAACGGGGTAACCTTGAGAAAGCATACTGGTAATCATTCCTGTTAATGCATCGCCCATCCCACCGCTTGCCATTGCGGGCGAACCAGACGAGTTGAAATAACAAACACCTTCGGGCGTAAAAATCATAGTATATCTGTTTTTCAAAACGATATAAACTTTTAGTTCGACAGATTTTTTTAATGCAGTTTCAATACGTTTCCACCAGCTATCATGCGTACCGAATAATCGGTCAAATTCTTTCATGTGTGGTGTGAAAACAGAGTTTTCTGGCACCAGCTTAATCAGTTCCTTATTTTCGCCAAAAAGATTAATCGCATCGGCATCAATCACCATTGGTTTTTTAAAGTTTTTGAGTACCGATTTTAAAAGCGATAAACTTTCATCACCTGTTCCTAAACCTGGACCAATTCCTATGGTTTTGTATTTCTCCCAATCTAATGTTTCATATTGCTCACGTTGCGTAAACATAGCTTCGGGCAAACGGGTGTTTAATGATTGTAAACCAGAGTGCGGAATCATGGCCGTTGTTAAACCAGCGCCACATTTAACACAAGCTTCGGCAGCTATTAATGCAGCTCCCATAGTGTCATCGCTACCAGCAACTATCAGGGCATGTCCTAGTAAACCTTTATGTTCAAAAGGTTGGCGAGCTTTAATAAACCGTTGTACACCACCTTTCCATAGCCAATAAAACGAGGAGCTGGTGCTTTGTATAAAATTTTCATCCAAGCCAATATTTGCAACCTTCCATTCTTTAATGTAAGTGCTGGAAATTGGCAACAAAAAATTAAGCTTTGGTCGTTGAAAAGTAATCGTAAAATCAGACTTTACAATAACGTCATCAAACAATTCACCTTCGCAGGGCATTCCTGTCGGGATATCTACGGCAATCTTATATCCCGGAAATTGATTAATTTTTTTGATCAAACTACGCCACTCTCCTTCTAAGGCTTTATTTAAACCCGAACCTAAAAGGGCATCAATCAAAAAGTCCGCTTCTAAAAATTCAATATCGGTAGCTTGTTTAAGGTAAAAGATAGAAGCATCTTTTTCCTGCAATCGCTCCAGATTCAAATCAAAATCTTGGCTTGATTCCTCGCTAAAATCGGCAATGAACGTTTGTATTTGATGATAACCCTCGTCAAAAAGCAAACGAGAAATCACCAATCCATCGCCACCATTGTTTCCTTTACCACAGAATATTAAAATACTTTTTTTTCTATCAGGAAACTTGTCAACAAAAATCCTTGTAAAAGCACTTGCTGCTCTTTCCATTAATTCTGCCGGTTGAATCGGCTCATTTTTTATGGTGAAATTATCTGCTTCACGCGTTTGAGCAGCCGTTAATAGTTTGAGCATAAATAAAGATTATAACCTTTTGAATATAAATCTAGTTTTTTTATTTAGTATTAAAATATTTTTTCAACACTTAATCCTAATTAATACACCGAATAACTAGATCAAAACCTAGCCCAAAATAAATGCCACGATTTTGCGAAGCTATCAGCTTGATGAGTAGTCTAATAACAGTTTTATCAAAACGTAAAAAATCCCAGTCACAATATTGACCCTTTCAAAATCACTTTAAAGAATTGCCGATTTTTATACTTTACAAAGCGAATCCAAAAAACTATTTTGCACTCTAATTTACAGCACATCAAATAAAATGAACAACAGACAGAATTTTACGTCCGGATCTCCCTGGGAGGATATTATTGGTTACTGCCGAGCGGTTAAAGTAGGTAACACTATTGAAATTGCTGGTACAACAGCTTCAAAAGATGAGGATGGCAATGAATTAACCACCATGTACGACCAAACGAAAGCTATTTTAGACAAACTAACCAAAGTATTGGAAGATGCTGGTGCTTCTTTAGAACACGTAGTAAGAACGCGTATGTTTTTAACTGACATTAGCCAATGGGAAGAAGCAGCGAAGGCCCACGGTTTATTTTTCAAAGAAATTAAGCCAGTTACCACAATGGTTGAGGTATCGAAACTAATTGATCCAGATATTTTAATCGAAATTGAAATAACAGCGATGTTAGGATAAGTTGTAACGAATTTACCAACCAGATCGTAGAACGTAGTCTGGTTGGCTTTTTCTGAGCTCTCTTTCTAAAAAACCCCTTAGAAACCCAACACATTACTCCAATGAATCCAAAAGTTGACAAATTTTTAGACAAAGCTAAAAACTGGAAACCAGAAACTGAGAAATTGAGATCAATTATTCTCGAATGTGCTTTGGTGGAAGATATTAAAGGGGAAAGCCTTGTTATACATTCAACAACGGAAATGTGGTTTTAATTCATGGATTTAAAGAATACTGCGCTGTTTTGTTTTTCAAAGGTGCTTTGTTAGCCGATACAAATAAGGTTTTAATACAACAGACGGAAAACGTACAGGCCGCTCACCAAATAAGATTCACTAATCTAGAAGAAGTTTTAGCATCCGAAAAAACGTTAAAAACCTATATTTTTGGAGCTATTGAAATTGAAAAAGCAGGTTTAAAAGTAGCATTAAAAAAACATATTGATTTAGTATTTCCCGCAGAATTTCAAAACAAGCTAGATCAAAATAAAGCTTTAAAATTAGCTTTCGAAGCATTAACTCCGGGAAGGCAACGAGCTTACAATCTTTTCTTTTCACAGCCCAAACAAGCTAAGACTCGCGAAACGAGGGTTGAAAAGTCTATTCCTCAAATTATGGATGGAAAAGGTTTAAATGATTGATTCACCAATTTAATCTTCAACCACCATTTTATCGATATAATTAGAATTCATCATCCCTAAAACGCCCATATATTTAAGCCTAAAACTTATTAAATCGCCAACTTTATAGTTTTTTTCATTTTTGCACACATCAACCACCAACATAT